>JAZNGU010000024.1:0-75020 GCA_045576615.1 Acutalibacteraceae bacterium
AAAAGACTTATGGGTGTACAAATCACGCTTAACAAAACTGCTTCTCTGCCGAAAAGCTTTCTTATCTGCCTTTTGGTTGCACCGACAGCACGATACATACCGATTTGCTTTTTCCGTTCTTTTAAATTGCTTGTAAAAGCATTAACAATACCAACAGAAGATGCAAGAAGCAAAATTACAACAATAGTGCCGATGAACAGTAATGATGAAATTTGGTCAGACATAAATTCACGCATATCACTATAAACATCAATTTGTTTAGTGAAGCCATCATATTCAGCCATAACATCATAAATTATGTTCCAACCGTCATCAGTAAGATTATAATAAACAATCTTATTTGCTTTTCCGCCTAAATCAACCTTTTCATACTCGCTGACAAAAGCTGACGGTAGAACATCCTTATCATCAACACTGTAAAGAATATTAGATCTTTTATCCTTTAAAATGCCAGACAAAACAAAGGTTTTTTCTTTAATTTTCGGTAATAAATCCTCGCCATTCTGGACCTGCATCTTTAATTTGATTTTATCACCGGGCTTTGCGGTAATGCCTAACTGCAAAAGAGTTGTTTGTTCAATAGCAATTTCGCCTTGTTTTTCAGGGAAACTCCCCTCTATCAAAATCGGGTTAACAAGCTTCTTTGCAGCTTCATCAAGCTTGGCAATTGGTGTTCCGTTAATTTTTTCTTCTTTATCAGTAAAAATCAAACCCAATGTTTCACCGAAGCCTGTTTCTTCAAAAGCACCTCTGTTTTTTCCGGCTTCATACATTTTTTCATTGAAAACACCGTAGAACTTGTCATACAAACCTAACTCTGCTTTGCGTTGTTCCTGAGATGTGGTGTAAATACTAAACCCGAAGTAAATAATACTTGAAGAAAACACCATTGAAAGAATTATACCTAAAATCATCAAGGTGTATCTTTTCTTCCTGTGCTTCAGATTTCCCAAAGCAAGAGCGTTAAATGTCAATTTTTTCTTTTTCATTGTTTCACCATCTTTCTATGGTACAGGCAAGCCTGTACCTTACGGTTTGTTGATTAGTGCCGTTACCGTAAGGTATGGGCTTGCCCATACCCAACGACAAACTTACTTAGAGCAACAAGCGGAACAGGCAAGCCAGTTCCTTACAAATAAGGTTTGTAGATTTATAACTCTCTTATATTCTCAACAATACTGTTTTTCATTTCTTTTTTAACCTTGAAATGAACATTCGCAATACAGCAACCAAAGAGTGCTATAACAGCAACAATTGTTTCACGGAATGTCAGAATAAAGTCATCGGTAGTGTCGCCCATACTTATGAATATAAGGCAATATATACCATAGAATAGTGCGAACGCTACAAAACCTAAAATTGTTCCGAAACCGAGAACCGACAGCAACTGCCTTATATATGAGCTTGAAATATCTTTAACAGATGCACCAACTGCTCTTAAAGTACCGATTTCCTTTTTACTTTCTCTTATTCGTGCAGTAAGAGCATTGTTAATAAGACTGCCGCTCAGAGTGAAAAGAAGTGCCACAACAGCAGTTATAATAAGCAATAATGTTTTAGCTGTTGCTTCACGAGATTTCTCATAACTGTAAGTAGAATATATATCCTGCATACCACGTCCTGCAGTCAGCCTGTCAAAAAGAGTCATCATTTCCTTTTCAATTTCGTCATTGCATTTCTCATTGAGATACACATTCATCGAAAGATGGGGCAGTTGTTTTGTAAAAGTATCAATACCATCAACAGTTGTAATAACGCAAGGTTCACTGCTCTTAAAGAAGTTATAATCAAAAAAAAGAGACGAAATATTGGCAGGCAGGTAAACTATGGCTCCTATTTTTACATCCTTTTCAACTTTTGTGTGCTTGAATTCACCTTTTTTAACCGTTCCTTCTCCACCTTCATGTTCATATTCAATAGGTTCATTCTCTTTTGTACCAATCCAACCCAACTTGATGCTTTGACCTACTTTAAACTCGTTACCAAGCCTTTCAGAATCAATAACAACCTGATTATCTGCAACTGTTTCTGTGGGAATAATGCTCGCTCTCATTTTTTGAGCAGGTTCATACTCATCATCATAAGCCCAAACTGAAAGTTCAATGTATTCGGGTACAATAAGAATAACCTCTTCGCCTGAGTCAAGCTTCTCTTTATCAATTCTGCCTAATGTAACCCCATCTTTTAAGGATTCGATATATTCTTCCTCAACACCATAAAAATCTAAAGGGAAAACCGCACCTTCAATATTGGCTTTTTCCTTAACTGCCTGATTTTCTAAATTAACCTCAGTAAATTTCTGATAGTTTTCAGGTGTAATTTCACCTTTTTTTGAAAAATTCTGTTGGTGAACACCATTTTTATAACCACAAAGGCGCAGATAATCTGTTAATTCATCAACTATAATAAACCCTTCTGTAGCTTTACCAGTAACGACTCTTTCAACATTTGAATTAGAAAGAACTTCATAAACATCATTATCCGAAAAGCCTTTAACCTGATTTTCATAATATGCCAAACGCCTATATTGATACTCATAATACTCTGCATTAATGCCATAATCATAATCAATAATTCGGTTATTCTTTTTAACTCCACCAATAATTGAATAACCAAAAAGCGAACCAAAAATTGCTACAGCAAGAATGATACTTGTTAAAACCTGTTTGTTTTTATAAAGCCTGATATTTCTTGATGCAAGAAGCTTTGAAGGAGTAAAATCCTTTTGAGTTTTGATTTTTTTCTTCTTCATTTTGCGGTTTATCTGAATATTCCTTATTGCCTGCATAGGAGAAATTCTTGATGCAGAGAAAAGAGGAATAAGAGAAGAAAGAAGCACCAGGCAGACACTTAACATAGCACTCAGAGGAAGCACCCACCAGCTTGGCTTGAAAACAAAGTTTGTTCCCATAATGCTAACACTCATTTTTACTGCAAAAACAGATATCAAAAGGCTTAAAGGAACGCAGAGCAAGCAGATAATAAAGCTTTCTCTGCCATAGATTTTTATAATCTGTCTTCTTGTTGCGCCAACGCTTCTTAAAAGTCCTATTTGCTTTTTTCTTTCCTTTAAATTGGTTGAAAAAGCATTTATGATACCAATATTTGAAACAAGTGCCAATACTGCAACAAAAACAAGCATCAATAAAAATGGTGCGTCAACTCCGAACATGTCTGCAATTGTGTAGCTGAGCTCATATCCGCCTGTAGTGTAAATCCCTGTTCTGCCACCATTACCGGAATCCATTGTTTTTCTTAATTCAGTGATATATGTACCAAGGCTACCTTCTTCATTTTCAGACAAAATAAGACAATGTAAGCTTTCCTTGCCACCTAATTCAACTTGGGAGTTATCTGCAACAAATGCTGCAGGTATTTCAAATGCCTGCCCCCCGTGTTGTATTCCTATATTCGACCTTTTATCGTTAAGAATACCTGAAATAACATATTCTTTTTTTATTGGTTTTTCTGATCTTTTCGCACCATCCTGAACATATAAATCAAAGGTTATTTTATCCCCGATTTTATAAGTTCCGCCAAGTCTTATAAGTGCGCTTTTTTCTATGGCAATTTCATTTTTCTTTTGTGGCATTTTGCCTTCCGAAAGGCTTTGATAATAAAGCTCTTTACCACCTTCATCGAGCCAACCAACAGCAGTGCCTAAATCAATTTCACTGTCAACTGTAGTAATCGCACCTAAAATGTGCATATAACCGTGGTCTTCATAAGTTTCATTTAATACAGCTTCCAGAGAATCGTTAGTAACAACATTGGTTACAATTTCGGACTGCTTTCCGTATTTGTAATTATGTGTTTCGATTGCAGAAGTAACCGCGCTTGAAACGAAAAATACAAAGCCTGAAGAAAACACCATTGAAAGAATGATGCCGATAACAAGCAAGGTATATTGCTTTTTCCTGTGCTTCAGGTTTCCTAAAGCAAGAGCATTAAAGGTCAATTTTTTCTTTTTCATAGTTTCACCATCTTTCTATGGTACAGGCAAGCCTGTACCTTACGGTTTGTTGATTAGTGAAGTTCCCGTAAGGTATGGGCTTGCCCATACCACATGACAAACTTACTTAGAGCAACAAGCGGAACAGGCAAGCCGGTTCCTTACAAATAAGGTTTATTGATTATATTTACTGTCTTCAACAACAGCACCGTCTTCAATTCTGATAACTCTGTCTGCCTGCTCAGCAACATGCAAATCATGAGTAACAAGAATAAGGGTTACGCCCAACTCTTTACTTACATATTTAAGAAGCGAAAGCACCTCTCTACCGCTTTTACCGTCAAGGTTACCTGTAGGTTCATCGGCAAAAAGGATTGATGGTTTATTTGCAAGTGCCCTTGCAATAGCAATTCTCTGTTGCTGGCCGCCTGAAAGAGCAGACGGAAGATGTGAAAGTCTGTCTTCAATGCCGAGAATGTCAATAATTTTCTTCAGATACTCTTCATCGGGTTTCTTTTTATCAAGCATAATGGGAAGTAAAATGTTTTCATAGCCTGTCAGTTCTTCCACAAGGTTATATGCCTGAAAAACAAAACCGAAGCGTCTTCTTCTGAGAATTGAAAGCTGATTATCGTTATAGTTCTTAAGGCTTTCGTTATTATAAATGACCTCGCCTGAGGTTGCATTTTCAAGACTGCTCAGAACATGCAAAAATGTTGATTTACCTGAACCTGAAGGACCTGTTATTGCACAGAACTCCCCTTTTTCAAATTCCAATGACACATCGTTAAGTGCCACAACTGTATTTTCACCACTTAAATATTCCTTTGTGAGATTTTTGCATTCGATAATATTCATAGAAAACTCTCCTTTGAATTTGATTTTGAGAACACTAATCCTCTATGTTGATTACATTGTAGAACACCAATCTTAATTTTAAGTGACTTTTATCTTAAGATTTCGTAAGAAAAGAAAAAACTGCCCTTTCGGACAGTTTTAAATAGTTTGGTAACCATCAATATGCGGAAAGCACATTATAATATCAAGTCCCGTTGCAGTATTTACGGCACTAATTGTTCCGTGGTGCTTTTCAACAATGGCTTTGGTAATTGCAAGACCGATTCCTGCACTTTGAGGTTTGGCATTTTTAGCTCTGTGGAATCTCTTGAATAGCTTACCGACATCGTCTTTATCAACCCCACCACCGTTATCGGAAACAGTAATAATTGTAGAGCGTTCATTTTCTTCAATAGTTATATTGATTTCGCCATTGTTATCAGTATGCTCACAAGCATTTTTAATAACATTTCCCAAGGCTTCTGTTAACCATTCCTTATCGCATCTCATCTTGCTTTTTCCAGCAATGCAGAAATGCTTTTCAGGAAAAATATGCTTCATATCAAGAATAATACTTTTAAGGATTTCACTGATTTCATAAAACTGAAAATCCATAACATATGTATCACTTTTTATCTTTTCAAGGCGTAAAAGCTTTGCAACAAGCTCTTCAGTTTTCTCCACAAGCTGAAGCTCTTTTTCTGTATGCTCTGTAGGATTCTGAGCATTATCCATTTCAAGATAAAGGCGAAGTCCTGCAAGAGGGGTTTTCAACTGGTGAGAAACATCTGCAATAAAATCCGTATTCTTTTTAGTTTCGGACTCGGTGTTTTGCTTTTGTACTTCAAGAGCATTTTCCAAATCACAAACCGCATTCTGAAGAGGAGCAAAGCTATCATCTTTTGTACTGAATTTTGTCAGTTCACCTTTTTCAAGATATTTATTGATGCTTTTAGTAAGTTTTTTCACTTTTCTTTTATTTTTAGTAAGCAAAATACTCAAAACCAAAACAACAAAAAGCAATAAGCAAACAGAAATAATAAGACAGATTTCAAAAGGACTCATTTGCCGTCCTCCCATCTGTAACCAATACCTCTGACAGTAACTATATGCTCAGGACCGATTTTCTCACGAAGTCGGCTGATGTGAACGGAAAGAGTGTTGTCATCAATAAATGAGCCACCCTCATCCCAGATATTTTCTAATAAAATTGCTCTTGTAACGATTACGCCGCTGTTTCTTATGAGAGCAGAAAGAATTTGAAACTCCGTTGGAGTAACAAAAACATTTTCGCCATCCTTTTTAACAGTCATTGTGTTTATATCAATAACAATATTCTCGCAACTGTAAACCGTTGATTTGTTTCTTCTTAAAAGAGCACGAATTCTTGAAAGCAACTCAAGAAGCTTGAAGGGTTTGGTAACATAATCATCTGCACCTGCATCAAGACCACGAACCACCTGAACCTCATCATCGCAGGCAGTTAAGAATAATATCGGAACATCTTCATTCTTAGAACGAATAAAGCCACACATATCAAAGCCGTTACCGTCAGGAAGCATAACATCAAGGATTATAAGGTTAAAGTTTTCTTTTAAGAAACTTGCCTTTGCATCCTCAATTGTCCCTGCAGCAACAACGTCATAGCCTTCCTTCTTGAGCATCTCACAAAGCCCGTCACGAAGAAAAACATCATCTTCAGTTACAAGAATTCTCACTGCCATATTTATCACCGAAACAATGATACCACAGGGCAGTGAATAAATCAAATTAAGATTTTGTAAGGTTACTCAACCGTCACACTTTTTGCAAGATTTTTGGGTCTGTCTATATCACACCCCAAATTTTTAGCGGTATAATAGCTTAAAAGTTGTAATGGCAAAACTAAAAGCGAATTTTGAAATTCTTTGAGTGTTTCGGGCACTGTAACAGTTATTTCTGCAGTAACCTTGCAATCTTTTTCACTTTCATCGGTTATTAAAATCACTTGTGCCCCCCTTGCCTGAACCTCGGAAATATTGCTTACTGTTTTTGAAAACACCTTGCTTTTTCCCGCTACCGCAACAACAACCGTACCCTCTTCAATTAATGAAATTGTACCGTGTTTCAATTCTCCTGCAGGGTAACTTTGAGAATTCAAATAACTTATTTCTTTCATTTTGAGAGAACCCTCGGCAGCGGTAGCAAAATCATTCAGGCGACCTATAAAGAAAATGTCTTTTTTCTTATAGATTTCATTTGAAAGCTCTTTCATCTGAGGGGCAATAACATCAATTGTTTTCTCAATTTTTTCAGGTAAAGCATAAAATTCTTTAATAAGTTTTTTATAATGCTCCTCTTCTATGCTCCCCTTGATTTTACTCATATAAAGTGCAATGGCATAAAGTGATACAATCTGTGCACTGTACGCCTTGGTTGTGGCAACTGCTATCTCACGACCAGCCTTAGTGTATATAACATTTTCACTTTCTTCACTGATTGCGCTACCCTTCACATTCACAATTGAAAGAATTTTTGCGCCTTTCTTTTTTGCAAGGCGTAATGCCGCCAGAGTATCTGCAGTTTCACCACTCTGACTTATGAAAATCCCGAGAGTATTTTCATTTATAAACGTTTCACCATACCTGAATTCCGAAGCAATTTCAACTGAGCAAGGAATTTTACAAAGTCTCTCAATTACACCCTTACCTACAAGCCCTGCATGATAGGCTGAACCACAAGCAACAATCATGATTTTCTCTAATTTTTCTTTAATAAAATTATCATATAATTTAACATTCGGAAAAACAATTTCATTATTTTTCATAACAGTATTTATTGTGTCTTTTACCGCTCTTGGTTGTTCAAAAATTTCTTTGAGCATAAAATGTTCATATTCTCCCTTATCAAAAGATGAACAGGAGAACTCCGCTTTTTCGGGATATTTTTCAATAGGTTTACCCGACGGATTGAAAAATTTAATATCACTTTCCGTCAATGCACATATTTCACCATCTGTAAGTCTGTAAACCTCTTCAGCCTCTTCCCCTACTGCACAGAAATCGGAAGCGATAAAGCAACCAGTTTTACCTTTCACAACAAGAAGCGGACTGCTTTGACCTACGGCATAAAGTGTATTCGGAGTATCTTCACAAAGAACACCCAAAGCAAAACTACCCGTTAATGCTTTACAGGTTTCACTTATGGCGGATATAACATCACCATTATATAAAAGCCCCATTAATTGAACAACAATTTCCGTATCTGTTTGAGAAGAAAGGCTAACTTTTGCCTTTAAAAAACTTTTTTTCAATTCTTCTGCATTCTCAATAATTCCGTTGTGAACAAGTGCAAATTTACCATTTGCACTTATATGCGGATGTGCATTTTCTTTTGTGGGACTGCCGTGAGTTGCCCATCTGGTATGTCCTATTCCAATATAACTTTCAGGCTTTTCTTTTTGTATTTCCGCCTCTAAATTTGATATGCGCCCTTCTTGCCTGTAACGAATGATTTTATTATTAATAATCCCTGCCACACCTACGGAATCATACCCACGATATTCCAGATTTTCAAGACCATTTAAAAGTTCGGGAAAAACATTTCCAACCCCAACCTTACCAATAATTCCGCACATGTTTTTTATCTCCCTAAAAATAAAATTCTATATCTTTATTTTGCTGAAAAATGGGAGAAATATGCAAAAAAGTTAGGAGTGAGCAATGAGGAGTGAGGAATATTGGGGAAGCTTCGCTTCCAAACATTATATTAGGTATTCGTAACCAAAACTAATTTCATTTAATTAACTTATCTTTCAATAAAGAAAATTAGAACTATAAATTTGTTTTTCTGCAATTTTATAATTGCGTCGCAGACCCGACATTCCTAACTCCTCACTCCTAACTCCACACTAAAAAAGGCACCGCCAAAGCGATGCCTTTAATGAATTAATTATACACGAACAACAGTAATTGTAACTTTCTCACCATTAATATCCCATTCTTTTCCGTTTGCGCCATCGCCCTCTGTGATGGAATCGGAAAGAACGACTGTGGAAATGGTTGATTCGTTGTTTTTAGCAATTGAGAGAAGTTTATCATTACCTGTGAGAGTAACATTAATTCTGTCCATAACATTAAAGTCAGAATCTTTTCTCATTGTCTGAATCTTACTGATAAGCTCTTTAACAAAACCTTCCTCAATAAGTTCTGCAGTAAGCTCTGTATCAAGAGCAACAGTAACACCTCTGTCGGAAACTGTGAACACGCCCTCTTTCTGCTTCGTTTCAAGAAGAATATCTTCCGGGGTGAGTTCAACGTCGCCGCTTGCGAGATTGAGAACAAGTTTTCCGTCTGCATCAAGTATGGCTTTTGCAGAAGAATCAAGTTCAGAAAGAGCCACTCTGATTTCGCCCAACTGTTTGCCGTATTTCGGACCGAGAGTCTTAAGCTGAGGCTTGAAGATATAGGAAACAAAGCCTGAAGCATCATCAACAAAATCAACATTCTTAACATTAAGCTCTTCACGAATGATATCGGTAAAGTAACCCTCTACCTTTTTATCACTCTGAACATACATTGTGTTAAGAGGCTGACGGTTTTTGATGTTTGAACCATTTCTTGCAGCTCTGCCGAGAACAACAATGCTGACAACCTCATCCATATTCTTTTCAAGCTCTGCATCAATAAGATTCTCCTGAACTTCAGGGAATTCACAAAGATGTACGCTTTCGGGAGCAGTTTTATCAACATTGCAAACAAGGTTTCTGTAAATTGCTTCTGCCATAAAGGGAATCATGGGAGCAGCAGTTTTTGCAGTTGTAACAAGAGCTGTGTAAAGCGTCATATAAGCAGCAGTTTTATCTTCTGTAATACCCTGTACCCAATAACGTTCTCTGCCACGGCGAACATACCAGTTACTCATTTCATCGGTAAATTCCTGAAGAGCCTTTGCAGCTTCGGGAATGCGGTAGTTAGCAAGATTATTGTCAACTACCTTAACCATTGAATTGAGTTTTGAAAGAAGCCATTTATCCATTACGGAAAGTTTGCAATCTTCGATATTATATTTTGTGGGATCAAATTTATCAATGTTTGCATAAAGCACATAGAAGGAATAAGTATTCCAGAGAGTGCTCATAAATTTACGCTGACCCTCAACAACTGCTTTACCATGGAAACGGTTAGGAAGCCATGGAGCAGAGTTAGTATAGAAATACCAACGGATAGCGTCTGCACCGTAGCTTTCAAGTGCATCAAATGGGTCAACTGCATTACCCTTGGATTTACTCATCTTCTGACCGTTTTCATCCTGAACGTGACCGAGAACGATAACATTCTTGTAGGGTGCTTTGTTGAAAATGAGTGTTGAAATTGCAAGAAGAGAATAGAACCAACCACGAGTCTGGTCAACCGCCTCAGAAATGAAATCTGCAGGGAACTGTGCTTCGAAAAGTTCTTTGTTCTCAAATGGATAGTGATGCTGTGCAAAGGGCATTGCACCTGAGTCAAACCAACAATCAATAACCTCAGGAACACGATGCATTTCCTTACCGCAATCGGGACATTTAATAGTAACTGCGTCAATGAAAGGTCTGTGAAGTTCAACATCTTCCGGGCAGTTATCACTCATTGATTTAAGTTCTTCAATTGAACCTACAGAATGACGGCAACCGCATTCACATTCCCAGATGTTAAGAGGTGTACCCCAATATCTGTTACGGGAAATACCCCAGTCCTGAACATTCTGGAGCCAATCACCGAAACGACCTTTACCTATGCTTTCAGGAATCCAGTTGATTGTGTTGTTGTTTCTGATAAGGTCGTCCTTAACCTCTGTCATTTTAATGAACCATGACTCTCTTGCATAGTAAATGAGAGGTGTGTTACATCTCCAGCAATGAGGATATTCGTGCTCAAATTTGGGAGCATCGAAAAGAAGTCCTGCTTTTTCAAGGTCAATAAGAACTAATTTATCTGCATCTTTAACGAATGTACCTGCGTAAGGTGTGGGTTCTGCCATTTCACCCTTGCCGTCAACAAGCTGAACAAAGGGAAGGTCGTATCTTCTGCCAACCTTAGCGTCATCTTCACCGAATGCGGGAGCAATATGAACAATACCTGTACCGTCAGTCATTGTTACGTAGTTATCTGCGGTAATGAAGAAACCTTTTTTATTCTGCTTGTCGCAGATGGGTTTAACATAGTCAAATAGAGGCTCATATTCCTTGTGTTCAAGGTCAATACCCTTGTAGCTTTCAAGGATTTCATATGCACTCTGGTCTTCTGTTGCAAGTTTACCGAGAACCTTATCAAGAAGAGCTTCTGCCATGTAATATGTGTAGCCGTCAGCAGCTTTAACTTTAACATAAATATCATTGGGGTTTACGCAAAGAGCAACGTTCGACGGAAGAGTCCAGGGAGTTGTTGTCCAAGCGAGGAAATATGCATCTTCACCTGTAACTTTAAAACGAACAACTGCTGAACGCTCTTTAACGGTTTTATAACCCTGTGCCACTTCGTGAGAAGAAAGAGGTGTTCCGCAACGAGGACAATAAGGAACAATTTTGAAGCCTTTGTAAAGAAGATTTTTCTCATAAATCTTTTTAAGCGCCCACCACTCTGATTCAATAAATTCGTTGTGGTACGTTACATAAGGGTCATCCATATCTGCCCAGAACCCAACTGTACGTGAAAAATCCTCCCACATACCTTTGTATTTCCAAACACTTTCTTTACAGTGACCAATAAATGGTTCAAGACCGTATTCTTCAATCTGCTCTTTACCATCAAGGCCGAGCATTTTTTCAACCTCAAGTTCAACGGGAAGACCGTGAGTATCCCATCCTGCCTTTCTGGGAACCATACAGCCTTTCATTGTGCGGTAACGGGGAATCATATCTTTAATAACACGGGTAAGAACGTGACCGATATGGGGTTTTCCGTTAGCAGTAGGGGGACCATCATAGAACACATAAGGTGTTCCGTCTTTTCTGTCCTCAATGCTCTTTTCGAAGATTTTGTGTTCTCTCCAGAACTCTTCAATCTTCTTTTCCTGCTCAACGAAATTCACGTTGGGGGAAATAGGATCGTACATTGACTTTACCTCCAATATATAAAAATAAATGTTTTTGAACTTAAAAAAGTCTTTGCCCTGTAGTAATACAGGACAAAGACATACTTTGCAACCACCTATATTAATCGTACCATCATACGTCGCTCTGTAACGGTGAACTACCGGAGAAACCTACTGAAATTTTCAGTTCTCGGCTCGGGAGTGATATTCGACATCTCTGCATCCAATCGGGCTCACACCATCCCCGACTCGCTTATTTCAGCAAAAGAGCTACTGTCTCCGTCAATGCCTTTTCATACAGAAAGTATAGTATCATACATTTACAAATATTGCAAGTGTTTTTTAGTGTCAAGTTGCCGGATGATTAAAAATAAAAAAATATTACAATTTCTATTGGCATATCCGTATTTTTGTTTTATAATGTTTATAATTGTATTTAAATAAGGAGGAGTTGTTTTGAGCGGTAAGTATTCCGTCCCTCTCAGAAAGGTTATTAAAACCCATTCTTTTGAAACAATATATATGCCCGATAAACCCGATTCAGAGCTTGTTATTCGTTCTCAGGACGTTAACAGACCCGGTCTACTTTTTGCAGGGTACGAAAAATATTTCGACCCTGAACGAGTTGAGTTTATCGGTCTTGCAGAAATGAGTTATCTTGAAGAGCTTGACGAAGAAACACAAAAAGAACGCCTTGAGCTTTTCTTCTCTCTCAAGCCCCCTGCTGCAATAATTACCCGTAATATTGATTACCCCCAGGTTATGTTGGAACTTGCAAAGAAATATGAAGTTCCTCTTTTAAGAACTGCAGAAATCACATCCCAGATTACTGCAACTCTTATTTCATATTTGGGAACAGAGCTTGCAGAGCGCATAACACGTCACGGTGTTATGGTTGAGGTTTACGGTGAAGGTATTCTCATTTTAGGCGACAGCGGTGTTGGTAAAAGTGAAACCGCAGTTGAACTTATAAAACGAGGTCACCGTCTTATTGCAGATGATGCAGTAGAAATAAAAAGAGTTTCTTCAAAAACTCTCGTTGGCTCTGCGCCTGATAACATTCGTCACTTTATGGAGCTTCGCGGTATCGGTATCGTACACGCCCGTAACATTTTCGGTGTTGGTGCAGTTAAGCTTACAGAAAAAATTGATATGGTTATCCAGCTTGAACAGTGGGACAGTCAGAAGGCTTATGACCGTTTAGGTCTTGAGGACGAATACATATCAATACTTGGAATTAAAGTTCCATCAACAACTGTTCCCGTAAAACCCGGACGAAACCTTGCAATTATTATTGAAATTGCAGCTATGAACAACCGCCAGAAAAAGCTTGGCTACAATGCTGCAAGAGAGCTTATGCAACAGCTTGGTATGGAAGATTTTGACGCTCCGTCCAAAGAAGTAGATTCGTGGAACTAAGTTCGCCACGCTCACAGTTAATAGTTAAAAGTGAATAGTTTCGTTCCGGAACTGCGTTAGCATTTATAATCGCGTCGCAGACCTGACATTTCTAACCCTTAACTTTAAATATTTTTCATAAAAGGAGATATAATTATGTACAGAATCGGTGTTGACCTTGGCGGTACAAATATTGCAGTAGGTATTATTGACGAAAATTATAAAATAATCGGCAGAGGTAAAGTAAAAACCAATGCTCCCCGTCCTGCAGAAGAAATTTTCGACTCTATTAAAGAAGCTGCAGACTTGGCTATGGCAGATGCAGGTGTTTCTTATGACGAAATTATTTCTGTCGGTATCGGTACTCCCGGCTCCGTAAACAAGGATACAGGTGCAATCGAATTTTCAAACAACCTTAAATTCCATAATGTTCCTGCAAAGCAGATGCTTGAGGAAAGATTCAATAAACCTGTTTACCTTGAAAACGATGCAAACGCAGCTGCTCTCGGAGAAGCAGTTGCAGGTTGCGGTAACGGAGTTAAAAACTTTGTTGCAGTAACTCTCGGAACAGGTGTTGGCAGCGGTATTATCATTGACGGAAAAATTTATCGTGGCAGCAACTTCTGTGGCGGTGAAATGGGTCATATGGTTATTAATGTAGATGGTATCCCTTGCAACTGCGGAAGAAAGGGTTGTTGGGAAAAATATGCTTCCGCAACTGCACTTGTTTCTCAGGCGGTTGAAGCTATGGAAGGTAATAAAGACAGCCTTCTTTGGAAAACCTGTGAAGGAGACCTTAATAAAGTTGATGGTAAATCCATTTTCGATGCTCTTGATATGGGTGACGAAATTGCAAAATCTGTTGTTGACAGATATCTCTATTATGTTTCCATTGGTCTTGCAAATGTTATCAACGCTCTTCAGCCCGAAGCAGTTTGTATCGGTGGCGGTATCAGCGGTCAGGGAGAAAAAATTCTCAAACCTATCCGTGACATTGTAAAAGCAGAGCGTTACAGCGTTTATGCAGATAAACAAGCGGCTATAATTCCCGCTGCTCTCGGTAACGATGCAGGTATTATCGGTGCCGCATTACTTGATGAGTAAGTTGGCGAGAATAATCCGAAATAGCCTGAAAGTGTTCTTTTTCAAGGCTTTTCGGCGCTTCGCCCTTGAAAGGCGCTCGCCTTTCTTCGTTCTCAGCATCCAAAAATCCAATAAAAAATCTTCACTTTCAGGTCGAAGATTTTTTGAATTGCAGATTTTTGTCAAGCTGAGGCACAAAACGCAGTGAATCCTTGACGGATTCACGAGTATTTTAACAATAGATTGGCGAAAATCCGCATTCAAAAAACTGTTTCGGATTATTTTCGCCAACTTAATTTGGGTGATTAAAATAAACACTGAAACAATAAACTTGCTTTTTAATTCAGCAATCGAAATTGGTTGCAAGGCATATAAAAATGAAAAACTTTGCAACCATATTTCCTTTAAGGTTGGCGGTCCCTGTCCCCTCTTAATTGAGCCAAAAAACGAAAAGCAATTAACAGAAATTGTTAAATTAATAAAAGAAACTGAAACACCTTACACCATTCTCGGCAACGGTACCAATGTTCTGGTTCTTGATGAAGGGCTCGAAAAGGTTGTTGTTAAAATAGGTGACGAAATGACTTCGCTCTCCCTTGAGGGAAAAGATGTTATTTGTTGCTCAGCAGGCACCAAAGTTGTCACCCTTTGTAAATTCGCTTTGGAAAACTCTCTTTCAGGACTCGAATTTGCTTACGGTATCCCCGGCACTTGCGGTGGTGCGGTGTTTATGAATGCAGGAGCTTATGGCGGAGAAGTCAAGGATGTTATTAGTGAAATAACATATCTTACTCCCGATTTAGAATTAAAAACAATGCCGGTGGAAGAAGCAAAACTTTCCTACCGTCATTCCGTCTTTAAAGAAAACAATTGTATTGTGGTTTCTGCAAAATTCAAAATGAAAAAAGCTCCAAAAGAGGAAATCAAGGCGTCTATGAATGATTTTCTTTCTCGCCGTAAAGATAAGCAACCTCTTGAATACCCAAGCGCAGGCAGTACCTTCAAGCGCCCTGAGGGTTATTTTGCAGGAGCTCTTATTGAACAATGTGGATTCAAGGGCAAAACTTTAGGTGGAGCGCAAATAAGCGAAAAGCACGCAGGTTTTCTTATAAATAAAAACAATGCAACCGCTAAAGAGATTCTCGACCTTATAGCGCTCACACAGGAAACCGTAAAAAAAGAAACCGGTGTTACATTGGAACCGGAAGTTATTATACTGAGGTAATTATGTCATTCTCTTCGGACGTTAAAACAGAATTAACCGGACTTATACCCTCCGCCTGTTGCACAAAGGCGGAGGCTTTCGGTATGCTCATTTTCGGCAGAGCTTTCGGAATCTCCGAAATTTCTCTTATGACGGAAATTCAAGCGGTAGCTGAGCATTACTGCACAAGCATTCGTGACCTTACAGGCGTTACCCCTGAACTTACTTGTTCAAAAGCAGGTAACTACAAAATAAATATTCCAACAAAAGCAGAAAGACTTAAAATTTTGCAGTTCTTCGGCTATACAGGAAAAGAAATAACTCTACGAATCAATCTTTCAAACCTTGAACAATCTAACGAAGACTGTTGTTCAAAAGCATTTCTCCGTGGTGCATTCCTTGTTTGCGGAAGCGTTACCGATCCTGAAAAAGATTATCACATTGAATTCAGTGTTTCAAAAGCAAAGCTTTGTGACGATTTAATGCAGATTATTGGTGACTTAGGTCTTCGCTGTAAAAAAATCGTAAGAAATAACAGTTATGTTGTTTATGCAAAAGAGGCGGAATCCATTGAAGATTATATCGGCACAATGGGTGCAAACAATGCCTTTTTAGAGGTTATGCAGACCCGTGCCATGAAAGATATAAAAAATCAGATTAACCGCCGTTCAAATTTTGAATCGGCAAATATGAGCCGTTCAATTGAAGCCGGCTTGAAGCAGGTTACACTCATTGAAGAGGTGCTTTCAAAAATAAAACTTTCTGATATGACAAAGGATTTAGCCGATCTCTGCTCATTAAGGCTGGAAAACCCTGATATTTCCTTAGACGAGCTTGGTAAAATGATGAATCCCGAACTTTCCCGCTCTGCCGTAAGCAGACGTTTCAAAAAGCTTGAAAAAATTGCCGCGGAGTTGAAAACAAAGTGAAAGAATTTTATATAAACAAAAATGATGCAGGGCAAAGGCTGGACAAGTATATTACAAAATCAGTCCCCCTGCTCCCCCAATCCCTTATGTATAAGTACATAAGAAGCAAAAGAATCAAGGTTAATAACAAAAGGTCGGAAATTTCTTACAGACTAAAGGAAAACGACCTTGTTTCAATGTATATTAACGACGAATTCTTCGAGGTTAAAAAACCAAAATACGATTTTTTAAATGCAGGTAAAAGCCTTAATATTGTTTATGAGGATGAAAATATTATTCTCATAGACAAACCAACCGGACTTCTCTCCCACCCGGATGAAGACAATTATACCGACACTGCCATAACAAGAGTTAAACGCTATCTTTATGAAAAAGGCGATTACAAGCCTGATGAAGAAAGCTCCTTCGCTCCTGCACTTGTTAACAGAATTGACCGCAACACAAGCGGGATTATAATTGGTGCGAAAAATGCAGAAAGTCTTCGTATTCTAAACGAAAAGCTCAAAAACCGCGAAATGCATAAATTATACTTGTGTGTTGTAATAGGTAAACTAAAAAAAGATAGCGGTCTTATAGAGGGTTATCTTGAAAAGAACGAAAAGCAAAACAAAGTTTATGTCAGCGAAAAAGGTAACGACAAAACAAAGCACATTTCCACAAAATACAAGGTTTTAGGCTATAAGGACGGACTTTCACTTTTAGAGGTTGAGCTTTTAACAGGTCGAACTCATCAGATAAGAGCACATTTTTCTTATCTCGGTCATCCGCTATTGGGTGACGGCAAATACGGAACAAATGCTCAAAATAAAAATTTCGGCAGTTATAAAAAACAGTTTTTATACTCCTATAAATTGAAATTTGATTTTCAAAGCGATGCAGGAATTTTAAACTATCTTGACCAAAAAGAATTTGAGGTTAAGGATGTATGGTTCAAGAAAGCATTTTTTGACGGAACAATATAAAAAACCGACAGTATCTGAAAAATACTGTCGGTAATTTTTATAGTTCTTTTTCTTCTTTTATTTCTATATCTTCCATCTTAATTTCATTGTTAGTTCTCGGCTTGTTAACATAACCGATTTTAAAGAAGAAAACAGGGAACAAAGATGAAATTATCATTGTAGGTACCGCAATATACATAACCGTATCTGCAAATAGTGAATAATAAAGGTATGAAGGAGCATTTATTAAACGATATGTTTCAAGAAGTGAGGGTGAGAAAAACGAAACAATACCCAAAATACTTACTGCTACATTCATTACAAGCAACGAAACAAGAATGAGCTTTTTACTGCCTTTTTTCTTACAAAGTCGCCCTGTGACATAATAAAGAAAGGGACCTGCAAGAAATGCCACCATAAGCATTACCCAGTATAAAACACCTTGAAATTTTTCTTCAAAGTTAAATTCGGTTGAAAAGTATGTGTAATTATATGCAACACACAAAAGAGCGTGAACCACACACAAAAACAACACAACAAAAAAAGAGTGCCTTATTTTTTTCATATATAAAAACCTGACTTAATCTAAAATTAACTGCATCTTTATGCAATTAAATGATACCACAATAAGACCCCTCTTTCAACCCTTTCGACAAAATGTAACTTTTATTTAACAAATAAAAAACAGAGAACCTAAAACAGAGTCTCTAAGTGAATATTTTTATTGTAGTGTGCTTTGATTTTTTGTTTTATGAGCCCCGAAGCGTACAAAGGTACGCGAGTTTTGCTAAAAAAACAGAGACCCTTTACTAAGAGTCTCTGAGTGAATATTTTTGTTGTAGTGTGCTTTGAATTTTTGTTTTATGAACCTCGAAGCGTACAAAGGTACGCGAGTTTGGGTGAATAAAACGGAAAGGCAAAGTGCAATACACAAAAAGATTAATCTGCTGTGTAGGGAAGGAGGGCAATCTGTCTTGCTCTCTTGATAGCGGTAGTAAGCTCTCTCTGATGATAAGCGCAAGTACCGGTTACACGGCGGGGAAGGATTTTAGCTCTGTCAGATGTATATCTGCTGAGCTTAGCTGTATCTTTGTAATCAATTGCTTCAACCTTCTCAACACAGAAAGCGCAAACTTTTTTGCGGCCTCTTTTGTTGGGACGGCGATCGTTTTTATCGTATGCCATTGTAAATTTACCTCCTATTAGAATCAGAATGGTAAGTCGTCATCGTCAGCCATTGCTGCGAAATCATCTAAACCACCATTTGAGAAAGACGGTGCAGCTGTAGAAGCTGTTGTTGAGGGTGCACCGTTTGTTCCGGTCTCACTTTTTGAACCGCAGAAGCTAACATTATCAGCGCTGATTTCTACAGTATAGCGTTTAACGCCATCCTTTTCATAGGAACCTGTCTGAATAGAACCCTGAACGGCAATCATTGAGCCCTTCTGGAAATATCTTGAAACGAATTCTGCTGTTTGTCTCCAGGCAACAACATTAATAAAGTCTGCTTTTCTTTCTTCGCCCGCTTTAACATAACCTCTGTCAACTGCAACAGTAAATCTTGTAACAGAAACACCTGAGGGAGTCTGGCGAAGTTCGGGGTCAGCTGTAAGGCGACCCATTATAACTGCACAATTAAGCATCTTTCACACCTCTTACTTTTTAATAACCAAAGAACGAAGAACACCATCTGTGATTTTGAGAACACGGCTGAGCTCAGCGGGGAATTCAGCATCACAAGTGTGGTTGTAAAGAACATAGTAACCATTGTCTTCATCGTTGATAAGGTATGCAAGCTTACGCTTACCCCATTCGTCAACGCTGTCAACTGTACCGTTCTCTGCCATCATCGCCTCGAATTTTGCATGAAGCTCTTTTGCAGCTTCTTCGCCTTTAGCGAGTGAATAGACGATAATTGTCTCATAACTGTTTGACATCGTTTGCACCTCCTTATGGACTCCGGCTCCCATTAACCTATTTGAGAGCAAGGAAATTTATGCGTATACATCTCAACGGACATACCGCAACAGTTACGGATTATAACACCTTTTACACAATAAGTCAAGAAGAATTTTTAAAGTGTGGAGTTAGGAATGAGGAGTGTCGGGTCTGCGACGCAATTATATTAATAAAACATACCACAACTGTATCATTCTGAATATTTATATCAAGAAATAAAGTAATGGTGAGGAATAAGTGTTATTTAGCGAAGATTAAAAAATGATTGGAAGCAATGCTTCCCCAACGTTCCTCACTCCACACTCCTCACTCCTAACTTAATTTTCCCACTTGACAATCCACTCAATTTCACTATAATATCTATTGTATATATTATAAATCGACTGCGATGCAAGATGATTTACTGAAGTGGTATTCAGAGAGGAAACGGTTGCTGAAAGTTTCTTACCGCCTTTAAATTTGCTACTTGCGGAGTCTTACTGAAAACAGTACGTTGACGGGCGTTAACCGTCAAATTGAGTGGTGCGTTTTGCACAATTCGGGTGGTACCGCGGTTATTCCGTCCCGTGTTGTAAAAAAGCGCGCTTTTTTAATGCTACTTTTACAAAGTGTAATCTTTACGGGGCAACCCACCACCATCGCAAGCGATGGTCCCCCTCCCTATTTGCTAAAGCAAACAGGGATGATAAAAACCGCACTAAATAACACAATATATATTTTTGTTTGGAGTGAATAAATCAATGCAATGGACAGGACTTAACGAATTAAGAGAAAAATATCTTAAATTCTTTGAATCAAAAGACCATTTAAGACTTCCCAGCTTCCCCCTTGTACCTCAGGGAGATAAGAGCATTCTTCTTATTAATGCAGGTATGACACCAATGAAAAAATACTTCACAGGTGAAGAAACTCCCCCTAAAAAGAGAGTTACAACCTGCCAGAAATGTATTCGTACACCCGATATTGAGAGAGTTGGTATCACCGCTCGTCACGGAACATATTTTGAGATGCTTGGTAACTTCTCTTTTGGTGACTATTTCAAAAAAGAAGTTATTCCGTGGGCATGGGAATTCTGTACCAAAGTTATGGAAATGGACCCAGATAAAATTTATTGCAGTGTTTATCTTGAAGATGACGAGGCTTATGACATCTGGACAAAAGATGTTGGCGTAAAACCTGACCATATGGTTCGCTTCGGCAAAGAAGATAACTTCTGGGAGCACGGTCAAGGTCCCTGCGGTCCTTGTTCCGAGCTTTACTATGACCGTGGCGAAAAATACGGTTGCGGCAGTCCCGACTGTAAGGTTGGTTGCGAATGCGACCGCTATGTTGAATTCTGGAACCTTGTTTTCACACAGTTTGAAAACGACGGCAAGAATAACTACACCCCTCTTGCAAATCCTAATATCGACACAGGTATGGGGCTTGAAAGGCTTGCTTGTATCGCTCAGGATGTTAACAACATCTTCGAGGTTGACACAGTTCAGAACATTATGAAACACATAATGGAAATCGCAGGTGTTAAATACCACGAAAATGAAAAGAGTGATATTTCTCTTCGTGTTATCACTGATCACATCCGTTCAACAACCTTTATGATTGGTGACGGCGTTATCCCATCTAATGTAGGCAGAGGTTATGTTCTCCGCAGACTTCTCAGAAGAGCTGCTCGTCACGGCAGACTTTTAGGTATCGACAGACCCTTCCTCGCTGAAGTTTGCGAAACTGTTATTAAAGAAAATGAAAATGCCTACCCTGTTCTTCGTGAAAAGCAGGACTACATTATTAAAGTTATCTCAATGGAAGAAAACAGCTTCTATAAAACCATTGACAGCGGTCTTGAGCTCCTCAACGATATGATTAAGAAAACTGAGGGAACAGTTCTTTCAGGTGCAGATGCTTTCAAACTTCAGGACACCTACGGTTTCCCCATCGACTTGACCCGTGAAATCGCTGAAGAGAACGGAATGACTGTTAATAACGAAGAATTTGAAAAATATCTTGCAGATGCTAAAGCCCTGGCAAAATCCTCCCGTAAGGTTGCAGGTACTGAAGGTTGGAAGAGCTCCGACATTTCCTTTAAGGAATGTGATGCAACTGAGTTTACAGGCTACTCTGTAACAGAAGAAAACGGCAAGGTTCTTGCAATTGCGGCAAACGGTGATAAAGTTGACTTTATCGGAATTGATACTGATGCAGTTATCGTTCTCGATAAATCCGCATTCTACGCAGAAAGCGGTGGTCAGGTTGGTGACACAGGTACACTTACTTTTAACGGCTCCGTTTTCACAGTTACAAACACAACAAAAACCGCAGAAGGTGTAATTCTTCACCATGGTACTCTTACCGAGGGTGATGCAATTAACCTTGGTGACACAGTCAACGGTCAGGTAAATAAAACTCGCCGTCAGGCTATTATGAGAAACCACACCGCTGCTCACCTTCTTCAAGCAGCACTCCGAGAGGCTCTCGGCACTCATGTTGAGCAGGCAGGTCAGCTTGTTAATGACAATGCAGTCCGTTTTGACTTCTCTCATTTTTCTGCTCTTACTGCAGAAGAGATTGTTAAAATTGAAAACAGAGTTAACGAAATTATTCTTTCTGCTCTTCCCGTTATTACTGAAAAAATGAGCATTGACGATGCTAAGAAAAAAGGTGCAATGGCACTTTTCGGTGAAAAATACGGTGACACAGTTCGTGTTGTTTCTGCAGGAGATTTCTCCACAGAGCTTTGCGGTGGTACTCACGTTTCTAACACAGGCAACATCGGTCTTTTCCGCATTATTTCCGAATCATCTGTTGCGGCAGGTGTAAGAAGAATTGAAGGCGTAACAGGTCTTGGCGTTCTCGCTCACCTTGACAAACAGGAGAAGCTCATTCACGATACAGCAAACGCGCTCAAGCTTGCAAATGTTAATGACCTTGCTAACAAAGCAACTGCAGTTGCAAACGAGCTTAAAGAAAAAGAAAAAGCATTAACAGACCTTAAAGCAGAAATTTCAAAAGCTAAAGCAGGTGAGCTTTTCGATAACTTCACCGAAATCAACGGTGTTAAGCTTATTACCGCACCTTTAGGTGAAGCAGATTCAAAAGAACTTCGTTCAATGCTTGACTCTTCAAAAGACAAGGGTGAAGATATCATTGTTATTCTTGCGGCAGAGCAGAACGAAAAAGGCACTTGCTCATTTGGTTGCTACTGCGGAAAAGGCGCGATATCAAAAGGTGCTCACGCAGGTAACATTGTAAGAGAAGTTGCAAAGGTTGCAGGCGGTGCAGGTGGCGGTAAGCCCGACTCTGCTATGGCAGGCGGTAAGGAAATCGCAAAAATCCCCGATGCACTTAAAGCAGCAGAAGAAATTGTAAAAGCATTTGTAAAATAAGGAGAATATTTTATGGATTGTATTTTTTGTAAAATCGCTAACGGCGAAATTCCCGCAACAAAGGTTTATGAGGACGACACTGTTGTTGCTTTCAACGACCTTGAGCCTCAGGCACCAACACATATTCTTGTAATCCCCAAAGCACACATTTCTTCCGCAGCAGACATAAATGAAGAAAACAGTGCAGTAATTTCACATATTTTTGAGGTTATCGCAAAGCTTTCAAAGGACCTTGATATGACAAATGGTTTCCGCGTTGTTAACAACTGCGGTGATTGGGCAGGTCAGACTGTTAAACACATTCATTTCCACGTTATGTCAGGAAGAAAATTCACTTGGCCGGCAGGCTGATAAAATCACTTGTGATTTTATCAGTGAAGAGTGAAAAGTGAAGAGTTAAGAGGTTTGAAGAGGCTATGCTTCCAAATATTGTAATTTTCCACAACAAACTCATCGAAAGGAATTTATAAAAATGAAAAGACCGATGCTTGTTTCAGGTACAGCAATTGGCTTGGGCACCGCTTTCCTTGTTCTTTTTGGAATAGGTGCTCTCCCCTTTCTGCTGCTGGGTGCAGTATCGGTCTTTATTCTTTATTTTATAAAACCACTAAACTTAAAAGACAAAATCATCATTCCGACTATTTGTATTTCCGTCTTTTTAAGTTGCATTTTCTTTGGGATATATCATTTTTCAAAAATTGCCCCTGCAACAAAACTTGACAACACAATCACTGATATTTCAGGCAAAATTATTACTACACCTCAAGAAACTCCGTACGGACTTAAATTTGTCTTAAAGACCGATATAATTGATAACAATAATAATTCTGCCAAAATACAAGTTTACCTTAACAGTGAATACGACATAGGATTAAAACTATATGATTATATAACACTTCCCGAAACAAAATTAAAAATTGTTCGTAACGAATACAACAAACCCGATGCCACATCAATAAGCGATAATATAATTCTTGAAACTCAAACAAAATACTGCAATTACCTTTGGGAAAGCGAAAAAACGCCATATTATCACTGCTTAAGATTCAAAGAAATCATAACGGAACAAATCAAAGCATATCTTCCCCAATATAATGCCGGTTTTCTTTTAGGTATGCTTTTTGGTGATAAAACAGAGATAGACCCCGACATTACCAATGATTTTCGTGCAACGGGAATTGCCCATTTGCTCGCAGTATCAGGTCTTCACACAAGTACTTGGTGTGCTTACATAATTCTGTTTTTAAAATTATTCAAAACAAAAGAAAAAACGCGAAATATTTTCTGCCTTTTATTTCTTGTTTTGTTATGTATTGTTTCTGCTTTCATCCCTTCGGTTATGAGAGCAGCAATTATGATGGCGGTTGTTCTTTTTGCGCCATTTTTCAAAGAAGAACACGACACCTTTAATTCCTTAGGCGTTTCAGTCGCTGTTCTCACCTTGCACAATCCATACATTATTACATCTGTAAGTTTTTTGCTTTCGGTTTCTGCAACTTTAGGAGTTCTTATTTCCCTTTCAATCTATCAAAAAACACAAAACAAATTATTAAAAATAAAAAATAAAATAACCAGAAAAACCACTGAGTATTTATTAAATAATTTTATAACTGCAGCTTTGACGGGTCTTTTTACACTCCCTTTTATCACATATTTTTTTGGCGTTTTCAGTACCGTTTCTGCCATAACTAATATACTGTGTGTTAAACCTGCTTTCTGGAGTTTAGTTTCGGGAGTAATTGCAACTTCAATTTCTTTTGTACCGCAAAACATTACCCAACTGATTGCAATTTTCATATTCAAAATATCAATAACATTTGCAAACTTTGTAACCGGTGTTGCAAACGCTTTAGAAAAATTCAAGTTTTGCACTTTACCGATCCACAAAGAATATTTCCTTTTGAGTATTATTTTAATTGCTATCATTTTAACCTTAACATTTCTCATCTCAAAAGCAAATAAAAACAAAATAAAAAAGGCTTTTGTTATTCCCATATGTATGATAATTTTCTCTTTATCTGTTCTTCTGCCCTGCACACAGATTATGCCTGCAACGCTTTATGTTACCAATGTTGAGAAAGGTATCAATGTAACACTTCGTCAAGGGCTTAAATACGCTCATTTCAACTGCGGTACTTCTATTGATGACGTTTATATTAATTCTCTTCCTAAAGCAAAATGTGAAACTTTAGACTTTCTTTATGTATGCAAAGCCGATGAAGTTACAAATGAATTAACCAAGGATTTAATTCGCTACAACCCTGAAACCACAGTAATCACAAACTTTACAAAAGGCGATTTAAACGAGAGTGAAATTGATTTACCAAACAATACAATTATCGCCAATTCATATACTTACAATTTTAACAAGGAAATTACCATTCAGGTTGTTGACACATACCCTGCCCCTTGTGTTATAATGAATAGCAATGAAAAGACAGTTTTAGTTTCTTATGGTAAAAACAATGCTTTGGCATCGATTTTTGAAAACTACGGCAAACCTGATATTCTTGTAATCTCAGAAAACTTACCAAAAAATCTGACTGAAGATATTCAAACAATAATAATCAGCAGCGATAGTGATGTTATTTTAAATAAAAATCTTGATACCCTTAAAAAGCAATGCAAAAACTTTTATATCACCGCTGAAAACGGTGATATAAAAATACTATTGTAAAGGAGAAACAGTATGCTTTTAAATGAAGAAACCTTAAAAAAACAAATAAAAAGCGGTGAATTCAGTAACCTTTATCTCCTTTACGGTAACGAGGGTTATTTAAAACATTTTTACGCAAATCAGATTTGCGATAAATCTGTCAGCAAGGATTTTGCAGACTTCAACCTGAAAAAGTTAGATGGTAAATATACAAATCTTAACGAAATTTACGATTGTACCACCTCTTTTCCAATGATGGATAACTATACCTGCACACTTGTTAAGGATTTTC
Source organism: Acutalibacteraceae bacterium (assembly GCA_045576615.1). Lineage (GTDB taxonomy): Bacteria > Bacillota > Clostridia > Oscillospirales > Acutalibacteraceae > DTU089. The sequence continues at coordinate 25,685 of JAZNGU010000024.1, forward strand.
CCTTAAACACCTATGTAGGCGATCGAGGCAAAATGGATGAAGAGCTTCATACAATTCTTGCAGATATTCCCGAAACCTCAATCCTTGTTTTCTGGATGGACACTATTGAGGTAGATGAAAAAATCAGCAAATGGGCAAAAATTGTTAAAACCTTTGATGAAATTGGTGCTTGCGCTAAAATTGATAAACGCACCCGTTCTGCTCTTGAAAAACTTCTTGTAACCTCCGCTTCAAAAAAGGATTGTACACTTTCTCGGGATACAGCAGGCTATATGATTAACCTTGTTGGCGAGGATATGAGCACTCTTCAAAACGAGCTTAATAAAGTCTGTTCCTTTGCAGGCTCAGGTGAAATCACAAGAAAGCATATTGATGAAACGGTTATTGTCAGCGTTGAAGCAAAAATCTTTAATCTTTCAAGAATGATTGCCAAGGGTGAAGCCGATCAGGCATTTGAAACTCTCGGAAATCTTTTCAAACTTCGTGAAGAGCCTGTTATGATTTTAGGTGTTCTTTCAAAAGCATTTGTTGATATGTATAGGGTTAAAGCCGCCAAGGAAAAAGGCGTTTCCTACACTGCTCTTGCAGATGCATTTCCCTCAACCTATAAAGGCAGAAACTTTATTCTCGACAATGCCGCACGTGATGGTTCGAACTACTCAGTAACACAATTAAAAAATGCACTTTCTGTTCTTTCGGACACAGACCGACGTTTAAAATCCACAAATGAAGACGGCAAAATCGTACTTGAAGAGCTTATTTTAAGGTTGTTGAGAGTTTAATGATAAAAATTGACAGAGTTGTAATAGTAGAGGGACGCTACGATAAAATAAAACTTTCCTCTATTCTTGACGCAGTTATTATAGAAACCGATGGTTTCGGGATTTTTAATAATAAAGAAAAACAGAAGCTAATAAGAAAGCTTGCGGAAACTAAAGGTCTTTTAATTCTTACCGATAGCGACTCCGCAGGATTTAAAATCCGTTCTTTTATTCGAGGAATCGTTCCTGCAGAGCAAATAAAACACGCATATATTCCCGACATCTTCGGAAAAGAAAAACGAAAAACCGAACCATCCAAAGAGGGGAAATTAGGTGTTGAGGGAGTAAAAGTTCAGGTTATAATTGATGCTTTGGAAAAAGCGGGGGTTCTCTGCGAAGAAAGCGAGAAAACAGAACGCAGAGAAATTACAAAACTTGATTTATATGAAGACGGACTTTCAGGAAAACCCGATAGTGATACATTAAGAAAAAAACTTCTTAAGAACCTTGACTTACCTGAAAGGCTTACATCAAATGCACTTGTGCAGATTTTGAATACATTTTTAACTTTTGAAGAATACAAAACCGCTGTTGAGGAAATAACTAATGGTTAACAAAAATGATGAATTCAAACTAAATATAACAGGCTACACCTCCGAGGGTGGCGGTGTGGGCAAATTCGACGGACAAGCGATTTTCGTTGAAAATACTGCCGTAGGTGACGAAATTCTCTGCCATATTATTAAGGCAAAGAAAACCTATGCCATTGGTAAAGTTGTTAAGATAATCAAGCCCTCAAAAAGCAGAATTGAACCCTCCTGCGATGCTTTCAGAAGTTGTGGCGGTTGCTCATTCGGACATATTAAATATGAGGAAGAACTTAAATATAAAGCGCAAAAGGTAGCGGATGCTTTCAAGAGAATCGGTGGACTCTCCCCTCAATTCAAGCCTATTGTTTCTTCACCTGAAACTACTCGCTACCGCAACAAAGCTCAATACCCCGTAAGACGAGAAAATGGTATTCTTAACATAGGCTTTTATGCTAAAAAAAGCCACCGTGTTATTGACGGTGGTGATTGTCTTTTGCAACCCGAGGATTTCACAAAGATTATTGAAATTTTCAAATTATGGATTAACAAAAATAATATTACTGTTTATAACGAGGAAATCGGCATCGGTCTTCTTCGCCACATTTATTTAAGAAAAGCTTTCGCAACAGGTGAAATTATGGTCTGTGCCGTAATAAACGGCGTAACTCTACCCAATAGCGAAGAGCTTTTAGAAAAGCTTAAAGCAGTTAATGGATTTAAAACTTTAGTTATAAATATAAACCCAGAAAAAACCAATGTGGTACTTGGTGAAAAATGTCTTAACCTTTACGGTGACGGATATATTACCGATATTCTCTGCGGTGTGAAAATCAAACTATCTCCCCTTTCATTTTATCAGGTTAACAGAAATGGTGCAGAATTGCTTTACAAAAAAACTGCCGAATATGTTGCCCCCGCACCCGACCAGACAATACTCGACCTTTACTGCGGTACGGGTACAATAGGTCTTTCAATGGCAAACTCTGTTAAAGAATTGGTTGGTGTTGAAATTATTCCCGAAGCAATTGAAGATGCGAAAGTTAATGCAAAGCTTAACGAAATAAAAAATGCCCGTTTCATTTGCGGTGACGCAAGCGTTGCGGCAGAAGAGCTTAAAAACGAGGGTATTAAACCCGACACAGTTATTCTTGACCCACCAAGAAAAGGCTGTGCCCAAGAGCTTTTAAAAACTGTTGCAGAAATCAATCCCCGGAAAATAGTTTATGTTTCCTGCGACCCTGCAACTCTCGCCCGTGATTGCGCAAGACTTTTAGATTTAGGTTATGTGGTGCAAGAGGTTACTCCCGTTGATATGTTTCCAAGAACACACCATGTGGAAAGTGTTGCATTGCTCCACAATGAATTGCAACCTTAAAATTGCACGATTTGAGATAAATCTCATTATTTGCTAAGAGCATGAATTGCGCGTTGCGCATTAAATAGTTGCAATTCAAATTACTGAGCAAGGCGAAAAATCATGGCGAAGCCAAATCACGACACATCGTGTCAAATCATTAATTTGTAGGTGTATTATGAAAGAAAATACTTTGATACAACTATCTAAAAATTTTGCAGTTGATATAATTAATCTTTGCAGTAATGTTAAAGATACAAAAAGAGGCAACATTCTCATCAATCAATTATTACGAAGTGGAACCAGCATTGGTGCAAATATCCACGAAGGCAACTACGCTTCAGGTAGAGCAGATTTTATAAATAAATTCCAAATAGCATTAAAAGAATGCTATGAAACTGATTATTGGCTTTCTATTTTTAGAGATTCACACATAATCACAGAAGCAGAGTACAATGAATTGTTTTCAAAATGTAGCAAACTTCGCAAACTTTTAACCGCCTCAATTACAACTGCAAAAAAGAATTCAAAATAATAAGTTTAAAAATGGTGTATTTATGAATAAAGCAATTGAAGAAAACTTCGTAAATAGTTATATTATAAAAAATAAGCGTGACCGAATACTCTTTGAATTGTGTGGCAAAAAACGCAGTAATGCCATTGACAGATTCTCCCACCATTCAGACAATCTTCTCATCGAAGCGAAAATTAAATTAAAAGGCCAATACATTTCAGAAGATTTACGACACGTTGTTGCCACAACGGATAATCACAAGTGTTATGTCATTTCTTATTCCGAAGAGTTAGATGGTAAAGAGTTCAATAAGAATGAGATACTTGACCTTATGTTAGGTTGCGGAATGCCATCAATTGCTATTTTTGACAACTTTGCAATCATTGAAACAGAACAGGAACAAGGACCGGCAGTCAAATATTTGCTTCAAAAATAAGAGATTATATATTACTCCACAAGAAAGGAAAATGAATATGGTACAAGGTCTTACACGTCGCGAGCGTGAAATTACAGATATAGAAGAGATTATTAAAATTCTTGAAAAAGAAACCATAATACATATCGGTCTTGTTGATGGTGACGAGCCTTATGTTGTGCCTATGAACTATGGCTTTACAATGAACGAGGGCAAGCTCACCATATATATGCACGGTGCAACCGAAGGCAAAAAACTTGATTTAATGAGAGCTAACCCAAAGGTTTTCTTTTCAATTGAAAGTGGCATAACCGCTTTTTCAGGAGGAGATATTGCTTGTCAATACGGCACATCATATTCTTCAATTATGGGTAAGGGTATTGCAGAAATACTCGAAAACCCTGAAGATAAAATGACAGGACTTTCACTTTTCATGAAATCACAAACAGGTCGTGATTTCCAGTTTAACGAAAGAATGGTAAGCGCCGTTGCAGTTATAAAAATTGATGTTTCAGAATACACCGCAAAGCACAGACCAATCCCCATTCAAAACCAGAAACAATTAGAAACATAAAAGGTATAGGACTGTAAAAAACGATTAGTTTTTTACAGTCCTTTTTATTAGGGGCTTGAAAAAAAGATGCAGAACGAACAAACCGAGTCCCGATAAGGCTTCAGGCTTATCGGGACTTGCCCGAAGGCGTACAAAGGTACGTCGAGTGGCGAGGTTTGTTTGTAGCATAAAACGCTACTTTTTATGATATTTATGCTTTTGGAATATTTTTAAGGGCTTTAACAGGTTGGTTCACCTGTCGAAGCCCTTATCTTTTGTAGTTTTATGCGGTCTGCGCTTTTTAACAGCCCCTAATTATCTTTCAATCGCCTTTGCGGTAATAATATTACCATCTGCAGATTTGTAAGAAATTTTAACTTTGTCGCCTGTGTTGAGGATTACAACTGAATCATCATCAGAAGCGGAAATTGAATAGTAAGTTTTGTTACCGTCAAGAGCGATATAGTAAATGCTGTTGCCGTTAACAACTGCGGAACGGATGTCAGTAATAACACCGCTTACGCTTTCAAGCTTTGCAGGCTCTTTATTTTCTGTTTCACCGCTTGTTTCACCGCCTGTTAATGCATCGGGAAGAACTGCATCATAGGTAATTTCAAGAACCTTCTTGGTGCTTGCTTTAACCTTTGCTACATAAGATTTAAGACATGCTTCAAGGTCAGGGTTAGCGTCATCTTCACTTCTTACAGCATCCTGAACACGCTCAACGCTTACCATTGCATAGCTCTTAACAACATCGTTGTCTTTAAGTGCCATAAAGTAAGTTGCTTCACCATCAAGGTTAAGAAGAACGGGGAATGTTGCTTTCCAACCTTTATCGGAAACAATACCCTCAGCAGATGTCTGAGCACCTTTTTCGGTTGTACCTGAAATTCTCTGGAAAACAGCTTCTTTTGTACGCTGGTTGATAATCGCAAAACCTACGATTGAGTCGTCGTTTGTAACAGAGGTAACACCTGTATAAAGCCAAACGTCGTCACCACTTGCAATATAGCTTGAGCCCATTGTTGTTGAAACAACACCGCTCTGACCGATATAGCCGTTAATGAAACCGCCTGAATATTTACCATAGTAGTTGTACTGCTGAACAAGAAGGTCATCAGAGTAAATCTGGTCAATCCACTGAATTTCTTCATTTGTTTTAATCTCTTCAAGGTCATAGTATTTGATATTGTTTTTGTCGCAAGCATCAACAAGAACAACACCGATAACATCTGTACCACCGATAAGACCGACAGTTTTATCTACTCTTTCGCAAACCCACCAAGGATGTCCGTTTTCATCAATTTCAAGAGATGGTGTGCCGAACATATATGTGGGGAATGCAAAACGGAGCACACGAACAAGTTTCTCATTGAAATATTCGCTGGTTGAAACCTTGATGTTAGGAAGACTCATGTCTTCAAGAACAACTGCATTTGCTTCCTGAGTGTACATATTAACAGCAAGGTAAGCAGGAAGACCGTCACGGGTATTCTTCAACCATTTGAAAACATCGCCGTATTTAAGAGGGAAAATTCTGTAAGGATTGCCTTTATAGTTAATTTGAGTTGAATAAGCCTCGTCAATAACAAACTGTGAAACCCACTCGGAAAGGTCACCAAGCTTTTTATTTGCAAGGTTGAGAGCAACATCCTTATCAACCATAGGAACACTGCTGAAATCCTTAAGACTTGTTATTGTTGTGATACTATCTTCACTTTCACCGAAATCCTCGGTTTTAACTTCAATAATCTCACTGTAATCTTTAGCACGGAAAAGCGCCGCAGAAGTAAGATAACCAATACCGAGAACAAGAGCAAACACAAGACCAATTGCTAAAGGAACGATAGACTGTCTTTTAACATAAGTAATGTATTCGGGCTTGATGAATGCTTTTGAGGTAAGGAAAATCATACCAATGTAAATTGCAATAACAACTGCAATGAAGTAGTAAAAATCAAGGGACTTGAAGTTCAATGCAGGGAGCATCATATAATAAGCAACTGCACCGCCAATGATTGTTACAATAAGGCTGATTATGATTTTGAGAACCTTTTTATCCGGAGGAATGACAACCTCTTTAGGTCTGCCTTTACCGGAGAAATCCACTTTAATAGGATCCATTACGACAACTCCTTAAAGAATTATTTATAAAATATTGAAATATAATTATATACTATTATACGAATAAATACAAGTACAAAATAGTTAATATATTACTGTTCTTCAGGCATTTTCCAGTGGGAAACTGAAGAATAAAGATTATTCCCATCATCTGAGCCCGTAATGTTGGGATTAACTGATACAACCGCTTTCCTATAAAAAAGAGGAAGGAAAGGTACATTTGCACTGAAATTCTCGACAAAAACCCTTGTATTGCTTTCGCCGTTTTTTAGCATTGAATAAATCTCAAACATTTCTTCGTTTATTCCGTAATTAAGCTTTCCGTCCTCCGAGAAAAATTCTGAAAGTTCGCAATTATTGGTTAATATGGCTTCTCCGATATAAAAACTGTAATGACCTTCTTCCAAGGCAATAATAAAGTCTTCACTTTTTTCATATTCTCTCAGACTCACGCCGAAACCTAATTTTTCGAGCTGTGCTTTAAAACTTTGGGCTACAGTAAGTTTATATGGATTTTCCGTACAAACCAGAATATCGACTCTTAAAGATGTTGAACCATTTGAACGTACACCCTCAGAATTTATTTTATCATAACCATGGCGTTCGAGAATATCAATAGCTTTTTCAAGATTTCCGCTTTCACCGATAAGTTCCATTCCCTCTAATTCATAGAAACCTCTTTTAAATGGTGTTACGGTAGCTACACCTTGCCCCAAAAAAGAGGCGGATGCGATTATGTTTCTGTCAATGCCGATATTAACCGCCTGACGAACCCAGTCAATTGACGTAACTGTTCCTGCCCATTGAGAGTTAACGCCCACATAAACCAAATTGTTCAGACCAACAGAAACCGTTTTTGAAGAAAGGTTAATATATTCTTCCGTACTTAAGTTATTCTTATAAACGCTGATTTTATTTGCTTTAAATGGGTAAATAGGGCTTGAAACACCCGCCATATCATAAAGGCCAATCTTTTCATTCCATGTGTTTTTATAATCCCGATGATTTTTATTAACCTGCAGATACGTAACACCATTTGCTTTCTCTATGGTATATTTTCCTGTTCCGATAAAAGCGTTTTTATTGGTTTTCACAATAGGAAAATCCAACACGTTCAGTGCCATAGGGTCTGCACTTTGCAAAGTAAATTTTATTGTAAAATTATCCACAAGAGTAATTGCACTGATGTTTGAAAGTTGTGCTTTATAAAAATCACTCTCCTTGGCTTTTTCATAAGAAGACTTGACGTGTGAGGAAATAAACTCTCCCCCATCGCTAAACTTTATTCCCTGCAAAAGCTTTACTGTAATGGTTTTACCGTCAATTTCACCACTGGTGGCAAGTTGAGATTTACCCTTGCCGTTATCTGTGGCTATAAAAAGGCTTTCATACATTACAGGTAACAAGTCTCTGTTAAGAGAACTTTCTGTCTTATATGGATTAAAATCCGCGGCACTTGTATATGGCAAAGCAATGTTAGATTTAATTATAGGCGTCGGCAAAACATAGTTTTCATCGGTGGTAGTTTCATCACCTGAATTGTTACCATCACAAGAGCAAAAAGCAATCAAAAGAGCAAGAATAAGAAACATTGATATAAATTTTCTCATCTTATATTCACCCTTTCTATTGAATTTGCTTTACCTGTTTTCTCGTCAATATCTAAAAGACACCCCTCTATGGAGTATTCCCCTTTTGCATTTTCAAACCGCACGGGCAGATTGCTTTTGAATTTTCTTATTGTAAGTTCAGGATCAATACCAAGAACAGATTGAACAGGACCGCACATTCCCAAGTCAGTAATGTATGCCGTACCATTTGGTAAAATCTGTTCATCTGCAGTTTGCACATGGGTATGAGTTCCCACAAGTGCAGTAACTTTGCCATCAAGGTAAAAACCCATTGCTCTTTTTTCTGCGGTTGCTTCCGCATGAAAATCAACAATTATAGTTTTGCAACCATCTGTTTCTTCCAACGCTTTATCTATTTCCCAAAAAGGATTTCCCAAGGGGTCGGAATAAACTGTTCCCTGCATATTGATTACCGCAACACGAAATCTGCCCTTATCAATTATTCCCACACCCTTACCGGGCACGCCTTTGGGAAAATTATATGGTCTGATAACAGGCACACTTTTATCAAGGTATTCCATTATTTCGGATCTTTTAAAAGTATGATTGCCTAAAGTTATAAAATCAACTCCACTTGAAAACACCATATCGCAGGATTTTGGGGTCACTCCGTTACCCTGTGCAGAATTTTCACCATTGGCAATACACACATCAATGTTATTTTTTCTTTTGTAGTCGGGAAGTTTTTTCATTAAAAATTCACAACCGCCCTGACCAACAACATCGCCTAAAAAAAGCAAGCGCATAGCTTTACCATCATTTCTATATACAGATTTAGAAAAAGCGGAACCTACCGTAGCAGGAAGGTTCCGCAAAAAAATTCAATTATTTTGCAAATTCAATTGCTCTGCTTTCTCTGATTACGTTAACCTTAATCTGTCCGGGATATTCAAGGTCGCTTTCAATTTTCTTAACAATATCTCTTGCAAGAAGAACCATCTGGTCATCAGTAACTGCATCGGGCTTAACCATAATACGAACCTCACGACCTGCCTGAATAGCGAATGAATTATCAACACCGGGGAAGGAGTTTGTAATCTCTTCAAGCTTCTGCAAACGTTGAATATAAGATTCAATGTTTTCACGTCTTGCACCGGGACGAGCAGCTGAAATAGCATCTGCCGCCTGAACAAGACAAGCGATAACAGTTTTTGCTTCAACATCGCCGTGGTGAGCCTGAATTGCATGAATAACCTGTTCGTTTTCTCTGTTCTTTTTAGCAACCTCAACACCGAGTTCGATGTGAGTACCTTCTTTTTCATGGTCGAGGGCTTTACCTATATCATGAAGAAGACCTGCGCGCTTTGCAAGTTTAACATCTGCACCAAGCTCTGCTGCCATAAGACCTGCAAGGTAAGAAACCTCAAGGGAGTGATTAAGAACATTCTGACCATAACTTGTACGATACTTAAGTTTACCGAGAAGTTTAACAAGTTCACCGTGAAGACCGTTAACGCCTGCATCTATAACTGCCTTTTCACCGGTCTGTTTAATAGTCTGTTCAACCTCACGCTTTGATTTTTCATACATTTCCTCAACACGAGCAGGATGAATTCTGCCGTCGGAAACAAGTTTTTCAAGAGTGAGTCTTGCAATTTCACGCCTTACAGGCTCGAAGCAAGAAACGGTAATTGCTTCGGGAGTATCGTCAATAATAAGGTCAACGCCTGTAATTGTTTCAATTGTTCGGATATTTCTTCCCTCACGGCCGATAATACGACCTTTCATTTCGTCATTGGGAATTGTAACAACAGAAACTGTTGCTTCTGCGGCATGGTCAGCAGCACAGCGCTGAATTGCACCGGAGATAATTTCCCCTGCGAGAGTATCCATATCGTCTTTAAGTTGCTGCTCATAATCGAAGATTTTAGCGGCTTTTTCATGAGTAAGCTGTTCTTCGAGAGTTTTGAGAATAACCTCTTTAGCCTGCTCTTTTGTGTAACCGGAAATTCTTTCAAGAATTTCAAGCTGACTCTTTTTAAGGGATTCAACCTCAAGTTCTTTAGCTTCTAAATCTTTAACTTTCTGAGCTAAAGTTTCTTCTTTCTTTTCCTGATTTTCAATTTTTTTGTCAAGACTTTCTTCTTTCTGAATAAGTCTTCTTTCCTGACGCTGAACTTCTGCTCTTCTTTCACGCAAATCTTGTTCAGTTTCAGACCTTAGTTTGTGAATTTCATCTTTGGCTTCAAGAATTGTTTCTTTCTTTTTCTGCTCTGCCTCTGTCATTGCATTATTTACAATTCGAGCGGCTTCTTCTGTAGCAGAGCCAATGGCAGCTTCCGCAACTTTTTTACGGTGAGCGCCGCCGACAACAAATCCCACAACTCCGAACACTACGGCAGCTGCAATGATAAGACCAATTGCTAATCCGAGATTCATTTTATCGGTGCTCCTTTCATAAATAAATTAAAATAAAAAGCGACGAAAATGCAAAAGCACTTTCCGTCACCGAAATTGCGATAAAAGAAAATAAAGCCCAATTATCGCCTATAATAAAAGTTTTGTCGCAGGAATTCACATTCGTGCGGGACATATCTATATTAAAAAATATAAAAAGATAATAAATATGCGAAAAAATAATACACAAAAAAACAAAAATCTATGTAGTTTTCAGGATATCTATTAAGAAAAATATATAAAAATATAAATAACAAAACGATTATCATATCATACGGATAGTGCATTATTCATTAAAATAACACATCATCTCGTATATTATAATAAATAATACCCCAATAGTCAAGAAAAAATGAATACCAAATCAAAAGTTTTTTGTAAAAATTTGTCAATTATTTTTTTCGGAGTGTAATTTTTCTGAGTATTTTACTTATTATGATTGTGACTTACAAAAATAAGCATTGTTAAATTTTTACCATTTTTTTCTTTGGAATGTATTGTAATAATTTTGTATGTATGCTAAAATAAACCAAAACGTTTTAGTATGCCTACTAAAAACATAAAAGATGAACAAGGAAAAGTTCAGAAACAATCAGATTTTATTAATCTTATAGTTCTAAAGGAGTTGTATTCAATGAAAAAATTTATCAGTATTTTACTTGTTACGGCTATGATTTTATCTATTGTAATTTTAACAGTATTTGCCGAAGCCCAAGAAACAGTCATTCTCTATACAAACGATATTCATTGTGCAATCGACGATTACCCTGTTCTTGCCGCATACAGAGCAGAGCTTTTATCCCAAGGCAAAAATGTTGTAACTGTTGATGCGGGTGATGCCATACAGGGTGAGGTAATAGGCGCTTTAACTCAAGGCGAGGCAATTGTTGATATTATGAATACCGTGGGTTATGACTATGCTGTACCCGGCAACCACGAATTTGATTATGGTATGGAACAATTCCTTGAGCTTGCGAATAACAAAGCGAATTATGATTACATCAGTTCAAACTTTTATAATCTTTCTGATCTTTCACCGGTATTTGCACCATATGAAATAGTAGACTTCGGTGATTATCAGGTTGCTTTTGTGGGCATTTCAACTCCCGAAACAATTACTAAGTCAACACCCGAATTTTTCAAGGATGAAAATGGTAACTTTATTTACGGTTTTCCTGTATTCCCCGGTGGAATGACGAATGAAGACCTTTATGAGAATGTTCAGGAAAGCATTGATAATGCTATCCTTGAGGGTGCAGATATTGTTGTTGCCGCAGGACACACAGGTATTACTGAAACAACGGATGGTTGGAAATCAACCGATATTATCGCCAACACAAACGGTATTGACTATTATATTGACGCTCATTCTCATGAAACAATAGAAAGTGCTGTTTATAAAAATGAAAATAACGAAGATGTAATTCTTACTTCAACCGGCACGAAATTTGCAAATTTCGGTGTATTGACAATAAGCGGAAACGGTGCTGATTTTGAACTTGTTAACCCTGACAATGTTGATATTAAAGCATTGTCTGTTGATGCAAAATTTGCATATAATTCTGTTAAAGATAAGGTTAACGGATACAACGAAGATATAGCATATCTTTATGATGAAATCGGAACTTCAGAAGCACATCTTGTGACTTATGATTCCGACAAAACCTGGGCAGTGCGCAAGAGAGAAACAAACACAGGTGATTTTGTTGCCGATGCTTATCGTTCTGTAACAGGTGCGGATGTTGCAATCGCCAACGGTGGCGGTATCCGTGCAGAAATTGAAGTCGGCAATGTAACGAGAAAAATGCTTATGGATGTTAATGCCTTCAATAATGATATGTGTGTTCTTGAGGTTACAGGTCAGCAGCTTATTGATGTGCTTGAGCACGGCGCTCGTAAATGTCCCGAATCTCTTGGTAGTTTCTTCCAGGTTTCAGGCTTAACATTTGAAATTCACACTTATTTGGAAACACCCGTTATCAATGACAATCTTGATAATTTTATCGAAATTGACGAAACAAAGGAACGCCGTGTGCAGAATGTACTTATTGGCGGTAAGCCTGTGGAGTCAGATAAGAAATACACTTTGGCAGGAAGTGCTTATGTACTCCTGCAAGGTGGTGACGGACTTACAATGCTTGAAGACGCAAAGCTTGTTCAGCACGGTGATTTGCCTTGTGATTCTGAAATGCTTATAAAATATTTCACCGAAATTCTTGACGGCAAAATAACCGCAGAACAATATGGTAACCCTGACGGTGACGGCAGAATAAAGATTGTAGATTCACACAACCATTCATTTTCCGATAGCGATAAATGTACCTGTGGTGCAAAAAAAGCCGATTACAGTGGATATGATGAAGCCTATGAGCGATTCCAAAAAATAATGGAAAACGACAATCTGAATGACGCTGCCATTGAATACGCAAGAGAAAAGCAACTTGAAATGCTAGATGAACATCTTGACGGAAAGTGGCTGAGAAACAACTATTCCGAAAATGAACAGCATATTCTCGACGGCCTTGAAAAAGATTTCAATGACATGTGCGATGCTCTTGAAGAAGGAATTGCAAACGGTACATTTATAAAACCCGATTACACGGATATTGAAGCAAAAATTACAGAATTTGAAAACACACATCCCGGTGAAGAATATGCGGAACTTATTGCTGAAATGAAGGCTGACCTTGACAAAATCAAAGCATCAAATCCTGAATCTGCCGCAGAAATTGCGGACGATATAACAGCAATTGAAGAAAAAATCGTTAATACCGAAAATAGTTACCACATTAACGAACGACTGGGAATTATAGAGTTTATATTGAAAATAATAAGCTTCATTTTAGACCTCATTTTTTAAGCATTAACTCGGTTTGTTATGTGGCAAAGCACAATATTAAACATAAACATTATTTTTCAGTAAATGCTATTAATAAATATTCCTAAAAACCTCGTTTTAAGGCGTTGTGTTCATAAGGACACAACGCCAGTTTTATTCGCCTGTTAGCTATTTGTTTTGCATCGCAGTTTTATTGTGTTTCGCAAAACTTTATTCGCTTCGCCGAGTCCTATTTCCCTATACACAAAAATAACAGAAACCCGATAAATCGGATTTCTGCTATTTGGTGCGGGCGACAGGACTTGATGGGCTCTGCCCATCATTCGCTACGCGAACGCCCGTTTGTGTTCGCCTTCGGCGAGGGCAGGTTCAAGTCCATTTATTCCATCCACAAAAACAAAAGAAACTCGAACAAATCGAATTTCTTTTATTTGGTGCGGGCGACAGGACTTGAACCTGCACGGGGGTGCCACTAGAACCTAAATCTAGCGCGTCTGCCAATTCCGCCACGCCCGCATATTATTAAGTTAAGAAGTGTGTATTAATAGTTAAAATTTTGTTTGAACCTTTTGAATTGTAGCACAAGGAACAGCAAAAAGCAAGGGAATTTTGCGATTGGTTTAATTAACAACCAAATTTCATTGCAAATCAACACATTAACTGTTATAATATAAATCTAAAAAAGAAAATGTTGGTGATTTATTTGACAAATTTAATAAACAAAATTTGTTTTCTTGCAAAAGATTGCGGTAAGTTTATTCTTGATGCAGACAGAGAAAAAATGGCTATTGATATAAAATCAGGTGTTGCTGATTTAGTCACTGAATATGATAAAAATATTCAAGAACAGCTCGAAATTGGCTTGAAAAAGATTTTGCCCGAAGCAAAATTCATCGGTGAAGAGGGTTCAAAGGATGAGTTATCTGAAGACGGCTACGCCTTTGTAGTTGACCCCATTGACGGCACAACAAATTTTATTAAAGATTATCATCATAGTGCTATATCTGTTGCATTATTAGAAGGAAAAGAAGTTGTTGCAGGTGTTGTATATAACCCTTATCTTGATGAAATTTTTTCTGCAATAAAGGGGCAAGGTGCTTTTTGCAACGGCAAGAAAATAAGTGTTTCTTCACAGCCTCTGAGCAATGCTCTTGTTCTTTTTGGCTCATCACCTTATGATAAACATCTTTTTAAAGAAACTCTTGAAATACTCACTGAATATTTCTACAAAGCTCTGGATATAAGAAGAAGTGGTTCCGCCGCATTGGATTTATGCTCAGTAGCCTGTGGCAGAGCAGATCTTTATTTTGAATTACAGACTTCCCCCTGGGATTTTGCCGCAGGCAAATTAATTGTTGAAGAAGCCGGCGGTGTTGTTACAACTCTTGATGGCAAGCCTCTTTCGTTTGACCGAAAAAATTCAATTTTGGCTAAAAATAATGTTATATAAAAGTAGTCGTTCAGGATTTAATTTTCCTGAACGACTTTTTCTTATTTTACTAACTGAAAATATCTTTCTACAAGCTCATCATAATGAGTATAGTTTTCGGCTTGTTCTATAATATTTTTTGCATCTGTATAAGGTTTTGTTGCTGCAGTATAAACAGAAGCCGCCTTAAGATAGGCTTTAAGATCTTTTCTGATTTTTATACTATCAAAGAAATTATTGGCTTCTCTGTTCATAATTTCTTTTTTAACAGCTTCATCGGGAGCTTTTATATTTTCCGCGCCATATTTATTTATGAGAGCTGAAGCTCGTTTTTTATTTCTTGCATTTTTAATAGCGTCGGAACGAATCTCTTTTTCATCAGCTGATTTTTTCGGTAATGCTTTTGCTTTTTTCAATTCTTCAAGGGCATTTTCATAGAAAAAAACAGCACCCTTTGTAACATCAATTTGTGCTTGTTTAATTCTTGCTTTACCTGCAGCCGTTGAAAATTTATTAAGGTCCTGCATTATTATTGCGGCTCTTTCAATAGCGGCATTTCTTTCTTTTATTTCCTTTTTAGTAGTTTTGCTAAAGGCTTTATTTACTGCAGTTTTCTCCTGACCCGAAAGTTCTTTTGCTTCTACAATTATTTCCATAGCATCCTGAAGTTCTCCATCCTCAAGCAAACCTAAAGAGTGATTTTCAAACATTGCTCTGATTTTAAGAACTCCCACATAAGCCTTATGTTTATTTTCTGTCAAATCATAGAAACAATATGGAATAAGGTTCAGAAGAGCGCCAACTGCAGAGCATATAATCAATACTTCAAAAAGGTTGTTTCTCATATTGTCGTCATAGAGAACATTATAGTCATCAAGCAATCCCATTTTTTCGTAAATTGCAGGATATACCAGACCCGTAAAGAAACTGATAACTGTACCGATCATTCCCAAAGGACCGAAAAGCCCGTCAACACGAACACCGGTTTTCCATTGGTGATAGTCCCTCATATCTGCGCTGATATTGTGCTGAACAATGTTCCAGAATGTGTTTATGAATGTGTTTATATACCAAAGAACACAAATCATAATCAAGTTCTTATACGTAAAGTAAAGAATAATGAGAATAACTATATTAATAGAGTTTGCGGTAATCAAAAGATTTCTTTTACCCATTTTCTTAATAGCAAGAGGGCAAAGAAGCATTGACCACAACGCCGCATTACCAATAATAGTATTGGCTGTACCAAGCATTGCCTGATGCTCTCCCCCTGAGCCATAAACAAATGACCAACCGAGAATAACACCGTAGCCTGATTCAAGGAAAACAATCCAAGCTGCCGCTTGAATAATCCAATAATATTTATTCTTGGCAACCTCACGGATTGCATCAAGCATTCTCACGGGCTCAGGCTTCTTTTTCGGAAGAATTAGCCTTTCCTTAACCTTACGGAAGAAAATTGTACCGATTATTAAACCTGTAACCGTGAAGAAAGGATAAATTATTCTGTAAGTCCAGATATTATTAAGCCCCCAGGTAAGACCTGCAATAGTCGGAACAGCAAAGCCTGTTATTGTTGGTGCAAGTGAATAAACAACCTGAGAAATGCTCATTACATTAGCTCTTTCCTGAGCATTGGGGGTTATAATCTGCTGAAAATATGTATAGCTTTCGTTGTAAAAGCAAAGGAATATATTAAGAAGCATATACATAAACCAAACGACTATAGCTTTGGTAATGTACTGCATATTTTCATAAGGTATCCACACAAAAGCCGTTGTTATAAGAACAATGGGAAATCCTGTTTTCTTGATAAACGGAAGAAATTTACCGCCCTCTAATTTATGGTTATCATAATACCAACTACGAAAAATACCGATAGGAATACCTACAAGATTTGCAACAATAAGCATAACAGACAAATCCATAGGCTTTAAGCCGATACTTGCACCAACAAGGAAGTTTGATGCATCAAGTCCTATTGTTGCGGCAAGTAAGGTTGTCCAATAAACGCCAAAACCTGCACCGCTGAGACTTGCAACTTCCTTATAGGGTATATAATTCCCTTTGGCCGGTTCGTGCCAATATTCCTTTACTGAAGAAATCAGACCTTTGACTTTTGAAATAATGGCATTATTTCTTTTAGTTTCCATTTTATTACCCCCTCAAGAGTCTAGAGTGCTTTTACTACCCCAATTATATGTTACTAAAAGTAAACTGTCAATAAAACCACTCCGTTTTATATATTGAAATATATTAAAGTTGTATGCTATAATAATCATTATGAATATATTGTAATTATTTTCTGAATAGGTTGTGAAAATATGTCAACAAAGCTTTGGTATGATGAATTTGTAAATGACTGGATGTGGGCATTGCCTCTTGGCAACGGCAGAGTGGGTGCTATGCAATATGGTAACCCCGACTGCGAACAGATTGAAATAAACGAAGAGTCTCTCTGGAGTGGTAGACAAATCCAGGAGAAATATCACGCTTCTCCCGAATCACTTTCTGAAATTCGCCGTTTACTCCACGAAGAAAAGTTGAAAGAAGCGGCTCAGCTTGCTCGAGAAACATTTTTATCTGACCCGCCCGTTGTTCGTTCTTATGAAAGCTTCGGAGAAATATTTGTTGACTTTCTTGATAAATCTCCTTATTCAAACTACCGCAAGGAATTAGAATTAAGTGAAGCTGTTTGCCGAGTTTTCTGGACAAAAAGCAAGGTTAATTATAAAAGCGAATGCTTTATAAGTGAAGATTATGACGGTTTTGTTTACAAGGTTGAAACTGATGGCAAGCCCTTTTCCTGTAATGTGAGCATAAAAAGGAAGCAGGACGCTTACAGTTCCTGCATTGAAAATGATACTATAATTATGAACGGCAGAGTTACATACGCTACCCACCACTATTACGGTAAGGGTGGTGAAGGTATGTCATTCGGTGCAAAGCTTAAAATAAAAACCGATGGTGAGCTTTCAACCAACCACAGCACAATAACCATTACAGATGCAACATATCTTTTTATTTATTCCGCCTTTGAAACAAACTATAATGTTCAGAAATTTGATATTGATGAAAACATTGATTTCAAGAGCAAATTAAATGCCACTATTGATAACCTTTATAATGCAGATTATGAAGAAATAAAAGAAAAGCACATTTCTTCTCACAAAGAATGGTTCTCTAATGTTGAATTCACTCTCCCTGAAAGTAAATTCAGCTCTCTTCCCACAAATCAAAGACTCAAAGAACTCAGATGGGACGAATACGACCCCGATTTATTCGCTCTTTACTATAATTTCGGCAGATACCTTTTAATTGAAAGCTCGGGCAAAAACGCCCGTCTGCCTGCCAATTTACAGGGAATCTGGTGCCACGATTTCAATCCCCCTTGGGGCAGTGATTTTCACACCAATATTAATCTTCAGATGAACTATTGGCCTGCAGAAAATGCCAACCTTTCAAAAACCACTGCACCTTTTATTCATTTTATGAAAATGGTAAGTACCTACGGTGCTGAAACTGCAAAAGAGCTTTTCGGTGCAAGGGGCTGGGTTATTAACCACACCACCGATGCTTTCGGCAGAACAGGTGTTCACGACAGTGTTGACTGCGGATTTTTCCCGATGGCAGGACCTTGGCTTTGCCTTAATCTTTGGGAGCATTATGAATACACTAACAGTAAAGAATACCTTGAAGAGATTTACCCAATTTTAAAAGGCTCCTGTGAATTTGTTCAGGATTATTTAACAGAAAATGAAAAAGGTCAACTTATTACATCCCCCTCAAACTCTCCCGAAAATGAATTTTATTACATAGACGCCAATGGAGAAAAGAAAGAGAGTATGTTCACCGAGGGTGCAACAATAGATTATCAGATTATCTATGCCCTTTTCACCCGTACTGCTCACGCTTGTAAGGTTTTGGGAATTGATGAAGAATTTACAAAAACTCTTTTTGCAGTTCTCGAAAAGCTTCCGCCAATGGAAATAAGCGAACGTTACGGAACAATCCGCGAATGGATTAAGGATTATGAGGAAACCGAGCCGGGACATCGTCATATATCTCACCTTTTCGGTCTTTACCCTGCAGACCAGATTAACGAAAGCGACCCCGAAATTTATGAGGCGGCAAAAAGAACAATTGCACGAAGAATCGAAAATGGTGGAGGTTCAACAGGTTGGTCAAGAGCTTGGACAATTTGCTTCTACACCCGTCTAAAAGATGGTAACAATGCTTACAACCACCTTAAATATCTTCTTAAAAAATGCACCGCATACAATCTTTTTGACATTCATCCACCATTCCAGATTGACGGAAACTTTGGTGGCGTTGCAGGTATTACTGAAATGCTTCTGCAAAGTCATATTGGATCGCCCGATGAAAGAACCGCAGAACTTTTACCTGCTTTACCTGATGAATGGGAAAGCGGTTCAATCAAAGGTTTAAAAGCAAGAGGCAATCTCACCTTTGACTTAACTTGGGAAAATTCAGTTCTCAAAAATGCAAGTGTTACCGCTTCAGATAATACAACATTAAGAATTAAATTGAACGATAAAACCAAAAATCTTAAAGCAGACAAATCTTTCATTATTGAGGGCAACTGCTTAAAAGCAGAAATTTCTGCAGGAGAAATATTAATCCTAACAAATTGATGTTCGGAGGACAATTATGTCAGAACTCAAAGAATTGATAAATAAAATTTTTGAAAATGAAATAAAAAAAGCTGTTATCAGTAAACCCGTTTCAAAGCAAGGTGAATTCAAAAAAATCACCATAAGCAGAATGCCTAATTTCTACCAGATTGCAAAGCACACCGAAAAGCAGGTTTTTCACGAAAATGTACAATTTGATAAAGTTGCAGAACGTGCTTTTCAGCTTATGGAAAATGATTTCTTGCAATTCAATGCATGGGATAGTGATAAAGAATTTTATATAACATCGAAAAACAAAAAGCTTTTTTATAAAGCAAGAAATACAGGTAATGAAACTCCTGTTGCCCCCGTTCAGCACAACCGCCAAAAGCAGTATCTTCTCCCCGAGGGTCAGGTTATTGAGCCTCTCGTTGATATGGGTATTTTCACAAAAGAGGGCAAGGTTGTTAATTCTATGTATGATAAATACAAGCAAATTAACCGCCTTATTGAAATAATTGATGACGGAGTGCGTCATCAGGATTTGATGAAACTCAACATCATTGATTTCGGATGCGGTAAATCCTATTTAACTTTTATTGTGTACTATTATTTAACCGAAATCAAGAAGATTGAGACCAATATAATCGGCTTGGATTTGAAAAAGGATGTTATTGAAAAATGCAACAAAGCCGCCGAAAAATATGGTTATAAAAATCTTCGTTTTGAGCTTGGTGATATCAACGGCTATAAATGCCCATTTGATGTAGATATGGTAATCACTCTCCATGCTTGCGATACTGCAACGGATTTTGCTCTTTACAATGCAATTAACTGGGGCGCAAAAATGATTTTCTCCGTACCCTGCTGTCAGCACGAATTAAACAAACAGATAAAAACAGATAACCTTTCAGTTTTAACTCGCTACGGCATAATTCAGGAGCGTTTTTCCGCTTTACTTACAGACAGTATAAGAGGAAATCTTCTTGAATACTGCGGTTATAAAACTCAACTTTTAGAGTTCATTGATTTTGACCATACACCAAAAAATATTCTGATTCGTGCGGTTCTTAAAAACGCCAATCCCAAAGCAGTTAAAGAGAAAGCATTGGTTGAGGTAAAGAATGCAATGGAAGAATTCAATGTTCAGCCAACATTATACAAATTACTTATTGGTGATTAATTTATGAAAGAAAAAACCTCATTAGTCTTTACAGGTGATATAGGCTTCGACCGCTATTTCTATGGCAAATGGGATGATGAAGATTTGCTTTCAGAAGAAATTCTTAATTTTCTTAATAGTGCAGACCACGTTATCCCCAATATTGAAGGCCCTATAGCAAACGCAGAACAAAACACTACCCAAAGCGGTGTGGGGCAGTTACTTCACACAATAGACCCTAAGGCCACAAAGGTTTTGAAAAAAATGGGTGCGGATATATGGAACATCTGCAACAATCACATTATGGATGCAGGTCCTTACGGTATTGAGAGCACTCTCAAAGAGGCAGAAAAATTCGATGCACAAACCATTGGTGCGGGAATGAATATTGAAGAGGCAAGAAAGCCTGTTATCATTAACGAGGCAGGCGGAATCGGTCTTTTCGGTGTGGGTTATCAGCGTGCTTGCAGAAAAGCAGATATCGACAAGCCAGGTTGCTACAGTTGGAGTGACCTTGATGCTATTCAGAACACTATAAACGAAATAAAAGCAAAATGCCGTTGGTGTATTGTTGTTGCCCACGCAGGTGAAGAATTCACTCCCCTCCCATCACCCTATACAAGAGAGCGTTATCACAAATATCTCGAAATGGGTGCAGATATTGTTGTTGGGCATCATCCCCATGTGCCCATGAACTATGAAACTGTTGGTGATAAAATTATTTTCTATTCTTTGGGCAATTTCATTTTTGACACAGATTATCAGCGTTCACAGTTCAATACTGAGCTTGGACTTATTATAAAACTCAACTTTACCGAAAATGAATTTTCTTACGAGCCTATGGGATTAAAAATTGTTCGCGGTGAAGAAAAGGTCGTTAAAAACCAATTACCGAGAATTTTTGTTGATGTGCAAGAAGAAGAATATAATTTGCTTTCTCCCCTTTCCGCAAAAATGCACATTGAGGCCACAAAGCGACAAATGACCTACCTTAAACCCGAAGAATTCAAGGGTGCAACAGAAGAAAAATGGAAAGAACATTTTTCGGAAGAACTCAGAACAGGTCGTGTACCCGGTGAAACTCTTGATTTCTTTATTCTTTGCCCATTAGCAGAAAAAGCCGAAAGTGGAGAATGGCAAAAAAGTAAGCTTGAAGATATTAAGCAATATATATTGGAGCAGATGTGAAAATGGAACAAATAAAATTCAAAAACGGAAAACTTAAAATAATGCACATTACGGACACGCACCTTGAGGATAATAACATTGATATGTCCGTATGGCTGATTAATGAAGCTTGTAAAAAAGAATGGCCTGATATTGCTATAATTACAGGTGATAATGTTGATAATGAGGATGATCCCAACAAAACCAAAGGTCACATCGACAAGCTTATGAATGTTTTTGAAGAGAAAAACATTCCCGTTGCAATCACTTTCGGCAACCACGACTCCGAAAGAGGTGCAATGACTCGTGAAGAACTTATGGAATATTATAATTCCTTTTCCTGCTCCGTAAGCCGAGAGTATAAAGATTTGCCTGACTGCGCAACATATAATGTTCCCGTTCTTTCTTCGGATGGTTCAAAAATCAAATTTAATCTTTGGGTTTTCGATTCAAATGATTATGATGACGAGGGTCATTACGGTTGTGTTCTTGCTCCTCAGATTGAATGGTACAAAAACAAAGCTGATGAAATCACAGAAGGAAACAACGGCGAAAAGGTTTATTCTCTCGCCTTCCAGCACATGATTGTTGAAGATGTTTACAGAGCTCTTAAAAAGGTTAACAGAAGAAAACTTTATTCCTTTGCTCATATGTACAACAAAAATGATTTCTATATGTTCGACCCAAATTTCAAGAATTTTGGTACTCTTAACGAAACGCCTTGCAGTGGCTTCCACAACTACGGTCAGTTTGAAGCAATGGTTGAAAAAGGTGATGTTCTCGGTATTTTCAGCGGGCATGATCACACTAATGCTTTTGCAGTTAAGTTGGACGGAATTGACATCGGCAACTCTTTAAGCACTCGTTATAACGACGACAGATTTTCCTCTCAATACGGCTACCGCATTCTTGAGATTGATGAATACGATACATCAAAATACACCAGCCGAGTTGAGCGTTGGTACAATATGTACTCTTTTAAAGATTTGAAGGAAATCAAAAAAGAGGGAGCTGATTTTGATTATAAAACTGCTAAAAGCGTTACAATTAAAGGCATACCCCAAAGATTTTACACTAAAACAGGCAGAGTCTTCTGCCATTTGGTAACAGGAAGAAAGAATACATACAACCATTGAAAGCGATGAAAACATGAAAAAAATCCTTTTAATACTTGTTGGAGGAACAATTTGCACCACTCTTAATGAATATGGTACTTTATCAATTTCAGAGGGTGCAGGAGTAAAGCTCACTCAGAATTTTAAAAACTCTGACTCTCCTTTCAAAGATGATGTTGAAATAATACCAACCGAAAATCTGTTTATTTTAAGCGAGAATATGTCAATTTCTAATTGGAATATTATTCTTGACACTTACAGAAAATATATCAACACCCGGAAGTTTGACGGAGTTATTTTCGCTCATGGGACAGACACTCTCGCCTACTCCACATCTCTTTTCTCATTAATTCTTTCAGGCACAGATGTTCCCATATTTTTCGTTTCAAGTAATGCCCGACTTGATTCCGAGAGAGCAAACGGCAACGATAATTTCAGATACGCTGTTGAACTTATCTGTAAAGGAATTGAACCCAATGTATATGCAACATACAAAAACATTTCCGATGGCAGAATGTATCTTCATCTCGGGTCAAAACTGGAGCAATGCCGAAACTATTCCGAAGATTTTTCCAGTCAAGACGCAATTGATATAACAGATATATCTAATGAAACTTTGAAAAAAATCAAACAGAAATATCCACAAAAAGAAAAGTCACCACTTATAAATATAAATGGAGATTGGCATTTAAAAAACTGTGTTTTAATGATAACTCCTTATGTGGGACTTGATTACGATTCATTTAATTACAGTAAATTTTCTGCAATTCTTCATGGAACATACCATTCGGGAACCGCTTGTGCAGAGCCTTACGAAAATTCCATTTTAAAATTAATAGATATTTCTGAGAAGGAAAAAACGGATATAGATATTTATCTTTCTCCATCAAAAAACTCAGGTGAGATTTATGACACTGTTAGAGTTATCGGCAATCACGAAGCTAACAAAAAGAAAATCACTTTCCTTTATGGTTGCACAAATGAAACTGCCTATGCAAAACTTCTTTTAGCATATTCGATTTTCAAAGAAAAAAACGCTATTAATAGTTTTATCAAAACTCAAATTAATTTTGAATTTTTCGATAAATAAACACAGACCGTAAAGTTTTTCGAAAAAACTTTACGGTCTGTTCTTTTTATTTCATCAACTTTTTCTCTAAAAGCTCTTTGATAACTGCGGGATCACCTGCGCCACGAAGTTCTTTCATACAAGCACCGAAGAGTGCCTGAATTGCTTTAACTTTACCATTGTTATAATCTTCAACGGCTTTGGGATTTTCGCTGATAACCTTATCAATTACGCTTTCAATTGCAGAAGAATCGAACTGCTTATCAAGACCCTTTTCTTTGCAGTAAGCAACGGGGTCAACATTTTCTTCAACAACTGCAATAAGAATTTTCTTACCTGCGTTACGATTGATTTTACCGCTGTCAACCATTTTGATGATTGTTGAAAGTGTTTCTGCTGTAACCTCAAGCTCATTAAGAGTTTTACCGTCTTTACGGAGAATACCTGCACAATCTGTAAGAATCCAGCTTGCAGTATCTTTGGGGTTGCAACCAAGAGCAACTGTATCATCAAGAAGATTCATAAGCTTGTGGTTAGAAAGAAGCATTGCAATTTCCTTATCGGAGATACCTGCATCTCTGTATTCCTCTGCTTTTTCATCAACTGCAGCAGGTTTATTTGCTTTGATTTGTTCAAGCCATTCATCATCAATGATAATGGGCATAAGGTTTGCATCGGGGAAATAGCGATAATCCGCTTCAGTTTCCTTATTACGCATTGCAAGAGTTTTTCCGCTTACATCGTCAAAACGTCTTGTTTCCTGAACAAGCTCTTCTGTTTCAAACTCAAGAGCGTCCATATGTCGCTGTGCTTCGTAACGGATTGCTCTTTCAATTGCTTCAAAGGAGCTCATATTCTTAATTTCTGTACGAACACCGAATTTTTCACTTCCCTCGGGACGAACAGAAATGTTTACATCACAACGCATTGCACCCTCTTCACATTCAGAAATACCGCCTGAACGGAACATGGATTTAAGTTTGTTAAGGTAAACAACAACCTCTTCTGCGCTACGGAAATCCGGCTGAGTAACAATTTCAATAAGGGGAACACTGGTACGGTTAAAGTCAACATAAGAAGAGTTACCGCCGTGAACAAGCTTACCTGCATCTTCTTCCATGTGAATCTGCTTAATGCGAATGTCACGAGCACCTGCAGAAGTTTTAATTGTAACGCAACCATCAGTGCAAATGGGATGATTTAACTGTGTAATCTGATATGCACAGGGGAAATCGGGGTAATAATAGTATTTCTTATCAAAGGTTGTGTAACGGCTGGTGTTACAGTTGAGCATAAGACCTGCAGTAACTGCCAATTCAATAACCTTTTTGTTCATTACGGGCAACATACCGGGCATACCGCAACAAGCGGGACAAACACAATCGTTAGGTTCATTTGCAGCAGAATGTCCGCCACAAGAACAGAATATTTTTGATTCGGTGCTTAATTCCACGTGAGTTTCAAGGCCGATGACAATTTCATAATTCATATTCATTCACCTTTCCTTTCAACGCTGTGTGCAAGACTGAGAAGTGCACTTTCATCAAAATGCTTACCCATAAGCTGAACCCCTCCACTAACAAGAGCAGGTGAACCAATAAGGTTAGCAAGAGCGGTAAACACACTTTCTTCAAAAACTTTTGTGAAAGCATCTTTAATATCGTATGAAGTGAATTCGGTTTTACTGCAAACAGGAGCAAGAATTGCATCGTATTTTTCGAAAAGTTCTTTAGTTGCATCTGCAATAACTCTGCGAACTCTCAAGGATTTATCATAACAATCCTTGTAACGATTTTTCGATAATACATCAGAACCATAAAGAATAACTGCTTTTGTAAGGAAGTTGAAGCCTTCTGTTCTGGAGTTTACATACAATTCGTCAATATTTCTGTATTGTTCTGCACGATGACCGTATTTAACACCGTCATAACGGGAAACATTGTTGCAGGTTTCTGCACACATAAGAATCTGCCATGCAGTATTTGCCAAATCAAAGAAATCCCATGAAATTTCTTCAACTTCTACGCCATTTGCTTTGAGTGCAGCTGCATATTTCACTACATTAGCTTTGGTTTCATCATCTGCTTTTTCAAGTAATTCTTTAACTATGCAAACCTTTTTACCTGCTACGGCAATATCAGAATTATATTCATATTCTTTTGCAGGTAAGCTTGTGCCGTCTTTATCATCATGACCTGCAATAACGCTCATAATCTCTTTTACGCCCTCTGCATCCGGTGCATATACCCCAACCTGCTCACCTGAAGCTGCACAAGAAATAACACCATAACGGGAAACTGTGCCATAGGTAGGTTTAAGAAAATCTATTCCTGCAAGTGCAGCGGAACGTCTTGTTGAGCCGTTCATATCAACGCCAAGTGCAGCTTTAACATCACCATTTTTTACCAATGTTGCAGCGGCGCCCTCAAGTTTGTCTTCCTGCGGAGCGTAATATGAAAATTCACCAACAAGGTCTAAACCAAACTCGCCTGTGTGAGTTTTGCCTGAAACTGCAAAGCCCTTTTCTTCAAGGCGAACAACTGCTTCTGCGCTGAAAAGAGGCTTAAAGCCTTCAAGAATACGTGAACCTGCAGTTGCAAGAGAGTCTTTAACAAGAAGAGTATCATCTACTGCAATTGTTCCTTTATCGCAAATTTTAGTTGCATAATATTTCATTCTACACACCTCACTTTACCAATCTCGGAACTTGCCAACTGTCGTCACTGCGTTCAGGAGCGCCCTCAAGCAAACTTTCTCTTGAAAAAGGCTGTTTGCGAACATCCTCACGCAAAACATTTGTCATTGGCATAACATGTACCATTTCTTCAACATTTTCGGTATCACAATCTTTAAGCTTCTGTTCCTTTTCGAGCATGGCACTGAAAATACCTTGCATAATTGTTTCTTCCTCATCTGAAAGAGAAAGTTGGTTCAACTGCTGAGCATTTGAGAATGTTGAGCGTTTACCCTGTGACTGTTTACCGGAATTTCCTGCGGAGGCAGAGCGCTGAGCAAGTGCACTGCCATTACCTAAAAGGTGAACATCTTCAAGCTGTTGATTTGTAACATCACCGGGAGCGCCTAACAATAAGTCTTGTGCATTACCATTCAAGGGGAACGCAATAACATCAAGGATTTTTTCTTCATCAGTAAGAAGCATTACCATACGGTCAATACCGGGTGCCATACCTGCATGAGGTGGCGCACCATACTGGAACGCAGTATACAAAGCGTTAAAGCGTTTCTTTAATTCTTCTTCATCATAGCCTGCAATTTCAAAGGCTTTCTTCATAATGTCAATATCGTGGTTACGAACAGCACCTGAAGCCAACTCAATACCATTACAAACAAGGTCATACTGATAAGCGAGAACCTCTGTGGGTTCTTTATTTAAAAGAGAATCCATACCGCCCTGTGGCATTGAGAAGGGGTTGTGAGTAAAAATCATTTCACCTGTTTCTTCGTCAACCTCATACATGGGGAAGTCGACAACGAAACAGAATTCAAAAGCATCATCGCAGATTAAATCCAACTGTTCTTTCTTTGCCAACCATTCGCGAATCATACCTGCTTTTTTCTCAGCATCATTTTTCTTGTCGTCACAGATAAAGAAGAGTGTTTCGCCCTCCTTAACATTTGTAAGAGCTTTTATTTCTTCCTTCTGTTCTTCACTTAGGAATTTAGCGATAGGACCTAAGAAAACATTGTCCTTAAGGGTAATATAACCCAAACCGCCTAACCCAACTGCATCGGATGTTGCAAATTTAAGGGAGTTTTCAAAGAATTTATTAGATTTGCCGCTACAATCAGCAACAATACCGCGAACGGGTCTGCCCTTGAATGCAGGGAAATTAACACCCATAAAGAAATCTGTTAAATCACAGATAATCAAGGGGTTTCTTAAATCGGGTTTATCTGAACCGTAGTACATCATAGCATCTGCATAAGTAATACGGCGGAAAGGCTTGGGAGTTACCTTTTTATCAGAGAAAGTTGTAAAGGTATCATAAATAACATCTTCACAAACATCAAGAACCTCTTCCTGAGTTGCAAAAGCCATTTCAAAGTCTAACTGATAGAATTCACCGGGTGAACGGTCTGCACGGGCGTCTTCATCACGGAAGCAGGGTGCAACCTGGAAATATCTGTCAAAGCCTGAAACCATAAGCAACTGCTTGAACTGCTGAGGTGCCTGAGGCAATGCATAGAATTTACCCGGGTGCTTACGGCTCGGAACAAGGAAGTCACGAGCGCCCTCGGGAGATGATGCAGTAAGAATAGGGGTCTGCATATCAAGGAAATCCTTTTCCTCCATTTTATTTCTCAAATGGCGGATGATTTTTGAACGCATAACAAGGTTATCGTGGTTTTTAGGGTTACGAAGGTCAAGATAGCGATATTTAAGGCGCAATTCATCCTTACTTGTTCTTGATGCTCTGACCTCAAAGGGAAGCATATTTTTGCTCTTACCTAAAACCTGTAAGCTATCTGCTACCAATTCAACATAGCCTGTATCAATTTTAGTATTTACTGTTTCGGGGTCACGCTTTTCAACAACACCGCTGACAGAAATAACTGTTTCACGGTTGACGTTTTTAAGGAGTTCTTCATTGTGAATAACTACCTGTGTAACGCCTGTGTAGTCACGAAGGTCAACAAAGATAACGCCACCGTGGTCACGCACAACATCAACCCAACCTGCAAGTTGAACAGTCTGACCTATATGCACTTCACAGATATCGTTACAAAATAACGTTCTATACATATTGGTATACCTCCAAATTAAATTACAAAATAAAAAAGTCCCGGGGAATATAAAAATATTCCCGGGACGAGTAAACTATTACCCGCGGTGCCACCCGCATTGACACGCAAAAACGCATCCTCTTTTAGTATTCTGTTTTAAATATCAACGAAGTGTTCCCGAACTTACTACTCATCTCAAACGCGCTTTCAGTCGCTGACGCGTTCTCCCTGACAGACTTTCCACAAAAGCTGAGTCTTCGTGAAGTTTGAGAGAATACTTTTCATATTTCTCCAAACTACCATCATTATATCAAAAAATCACTTTTTGTCAACAGTATCACTATAAATAATTTATGGTAAAACTTCAGAATTATTCAACAATATTACTGATTTTTCTGTTCAGATTCTGCTATTTTACCTGAAGTTCAAAAACAATTTCTCCACCATTGGTGATTTCCTCGTAAGTTAAAAAACTTTCCTTCACTTCTTTTCCGTTTAATTTAACGGATTTGATATAGGGAAAATCCAATGGATTTTTATCACATTTTATTTTTAACACTTCCGAAATTTCACAAGAATGAAAATTCTTATCTAATTTCAACTCAATATTTTTAAAAAGCGGGGTATTGAAATAATATTTGGGGTCGGCAGGGCAAAGTTGTGCAAAGCCTATTGCGGAAAGCACATACCATGCAGAAAGCTGACCAACATCCTCATTCCCACAAAATCCGTAAGCACCCGTGCGGTAGGCTTCTTTCTGAACACGTCTTGTCCAATACTGCGTTCTTTCAGGCAAGCCAAGAATACTGAAATAGTGAGTTATATTGTGGCAAGGTTCATTTGAATGATTATAATCATCGTTCCAAAGACTTTTTAAATCCGCTTTTTCAAAAAACTCTTCAAGAAGCTCTATAGTTCGTTCTTCACCGAAAAGCTTACTCAAGCCAACCACATCATAAGGTACAAACCAGGACTGTTGGAAAATATTGCTTTCAACAGTGCCGTCATCATCGTATCTGTCCTCTTCAAAGACAAATTCACCATCTGCTTTTCTCGGTGCCATAAACTGTAAAGCTTCATTATAATTTTCGTTATAACGATTAGCCCTATCCATAAAAAATTTAGCATCCTCTGTTTTGCCCAAAGCCTCGGCAAATCTTGCCATAGTAAAATCTGCCAATAAATATTCAAGAGTATCACTGAGTTTTTCAGGAACATAACATTCTTGGAGATATTGTTCACAGTCAGGTCTTATGGATTCAAACTCTTTTCCATCAAGTTCATTCGCACAAACACTTGATGCTTTTGATATTTTATATGCCTTTTCTGTGTTATACGGTTTTATACCTTTTATAAAAGCATCCGCCACAACAATAAGCCCCGGGTCACCAACCATACAACCTGCGTTTATACCCAAAAGTTCCCATCGTGGAAATGAGGAATTATTAAGCTCAGCAATTTTCAAAAGAGAATTAACCTGATCACGAACCATATCAGGGTTAATAATACTTAAAAGAGGAAATTCGCTTCTATAAACATCCCAACCGCTGAATACAGTTCTTTGTTTATAGTCGGAATCTTTAAATACTTGATAGTTAATAGTATATCTTCCATCAACATCTGCCATTGTACGAGGGTCTAAAAGCACATGGTAAAGGCAGGTATAGAAAAGTTTTAAATCTATTTCATCCTTGCCTGAAACCTTGATACATGAAAATGCGTTTTCCCATTTTTGAAGAGCATTTTCAGCCATGGCATCAAAATTAACATTTTCACACTCTGCGGTGAAATTCTTTCTAGCCCCTTCAATATCAACATAGGAAATGGCACATTTTACAATTAAAGGCTCTTTAATATCCTTTGAGAAATCAAGAAATAGTCCAACATCTTCGCCTACATTCTGTTCTGTAAACTCTTCCTTTGAAAAAAATCTTTTTTCAATAACAGGCTCAGAAAATTCCATAACAAAATATAAATCATAGAAAATTCCGCCGTGACCGTGACCAAAGCCACCACCCTTTGGAGTGCACTTAATATGTCCTTCAATTTTTCTTTCATTAACAATATCAATTTCCTGAAAATCCGCTTTCCCACCGATTCTTCTGGAAAAGTTAATTATCATTTTCTTTTGTGCATTTTCCGGGTAAGTAAATCTTAAAATTCCTGTGTGTTCGGAAACGGTAGCTTCTGCCAACACATTATATCTATCTAAAAGAACTGAATAATAGCCTGCGCGAGTTTTCTCGTTTTCGTGAGAAAACTCAGATTTCCAACCAATTTTACCTTTGTTAAATGGCATTTCCCTATTGCTTCCGCTTCTAAGCTCAGTATCCTCTGTTACCGGCATAACCTGAATATTGCCTAAATCCCCATACCAACCTATACCGCTCATATGGTTAAAGCTGAACCCTTCGATAGTATTATGGCAATAGTTGTAACCGCTGCCATTATCACCACCACTGACTGTGTCCGGAGAAAGCTGAACCATTCCCCCGGGAACACAAGCACCCGGGTAGGTTTTTCCGCCACCATGAGATTTTTCTATCTGACCATCACCAACGGTACCTATCATTGTGTCAACATATAAAGCATTGTTCATTGTAATCCACCTATTTGCCCATATAAATATAAAACCATTTTACCACAACAAGCAAAGCCATTCAACACATTTTACTGATTATTGCCACACAATTTTCCCATCAATAATTGTTACAAACACGCGGGAAAATATATCAAAGGGACTTCCTTCAAAAATAACAAAATCTGCGTCTTTCCCCTCTTTAAGACTCCCCAATCTATTATCAACTCTGCAAATTTTCGCTGCATCTATTGTAATGGCTTTCAGCGCATCAAATTCGCTCAGGCCTTCTTTTGCAGCCAAAGCAGCACACAAAGGAAGATATTGTATTCTTGAAACCGGGTGGTCGGTGGTTATTGCAACTTTCACACCTGTTTTCTTCAGTATTCCTGCGGTTTTAAAATCCGATTGACTTACCTCTTTTTTATTTCTTGATGCTAAAGACGGTCCGACAATTGCAGGAAATCCGCTTTCTGCTATTTTTTCTGCAACTAAGTGTCCTTCTGTGCAATGGTCTAGAGTAAGCGCCAGTCCGAATTCTTTAGCAATTCTTATAGCAGTCAATATATCATCAGCTCTGTGAACATGAGCCTTGAGAGGAATTTTGCCCTCAAATAAAGCTCTGTAACTTTCCAACACGAAGTTTTTCTCACTATTTTCATTTTCAAAATATTCTTTTGCTCTAAAAAGTTCTTCTCTTATCAAAGATGCAGTTCCCATTCTGCATGATGGCGTATTTCCGTTAAGACCGTAATTTGTCATCGGATTTTCACCAAAGGCGATTTTTATAGCGGCAGGCGCAAGAACTACCATATCATCCACGCATCGTCCGTATGTTTTTATAAAAGCAAACTGTCCTCCAATTGGATTTGCACTACCCGGACCTACCATTACTCCTGTAATTCCTGAGGCTAATGCGTTATGAAATGCACTGTCCATTGGATTCACCCCATCAATACCCCTGACTGCAGGCATTATCGGATTTGTGTTTTCATTGCTTTCATCCACCTGAGCGCTTGCCTTTTCCTCGCAAATACCTAAATGACTATGAGCATCAATGAAACCGGGAAATACATTCATTCCCGTGGCATCAATGCTTTTTATATCATCATCGATTTTGATGTTTTTAGCGATTTTTGCAATTTTTCCGTTTTTTACAAGCAAATCCGCCTTAACAGGCTCTTCACTTTCCATTGTATATAAGGTTCCGTTTTTAACCAATAACATAATTTTACCTCTCAATTACACCTTTAATGTATGAATAGTTTTCCGCAGATGTGACAAACTATACTTGCGGAGGTGAGTATAATGGATAACAAACAGAACAACCAGCAGAATCAGAACAACAAAAACAATCAGAACAATAAAAACAACAATAACAATCAGAATCAGCAGAATCAGAACAACAGACAGAATCAGAGAAACGACCAGAACAGATAAAGTCTGCTGAAAGCTCAAGGAGTTGCAAAAACAAGCCTTTTTGCAACTCCTTGTTGATTTTATTTTTCAATTTTCCAAACATATTTTCCGCCGCTGAGGTTTTCTTCAATTTTCTCTTTAGCAGATAATATAACTTTTGCATTTGTGTCTTGGGGTATTGTGATTTCAACTGTTATTGTGTCATCCTCATTAAGTTTCCAATCACAAATTATTTTACCAAAAACTGTGTTTACACTTGCTTTTACATATTTAAGACCGCAATCAAATTGAGGTGAAACTGTAAAGCTTCTATACCCGTTTTTTACATCTTTTATACCTGCAAAATGGGTAAAGAAAACCTCATCATATGAACCCAGAAAATAATGGTCCTGTGAGCGTGTAGTTTTTTCCCAGCTTTCCCAGGCAGATGTTGCACCATTTTCAAGCCAGAAGCACCAGCTCGGATAACTCTTTTGAGTCAGTACCTTGTATGCAATATCAGAATAGCCGTTATCATATAAAACAGGAAGCACGAATTTAACACCCGTACAACCTGTGTCAAAATGATAATCTTTATTTATAATATCATTCACAAGGTTTTCTAAAACAGCTTTTTTGTTTTCTTCAGGCACCATACAAAATGCCAAAGGCAAAAGGTTTGAAGTCTGTCTGTATTTTGTACGAAGACCTTTCTGCTCCCAGAAGGTTGTTTCATAAATCTGCTTTTCTGTATTATAAAATTTCTCATTAAAGGCTTTATAAATATTTTCACAAGCATTTTTATATATGCTGATATCTTCTGTTGCACCCAGATTTTCTGCAATTCTTGTAATACTCAAGAGCATTTTATATATAAATGCAGTACCGCAGATTTCGCAACCCTCTGAAGAGTTCGGGTCAATTTCTCCATTTTCTTCGCCCATTGGGGAAAGCCAGTCTGAAAGACCCTTGTGACTCCATACCCAGCCTTGATTAGAAAGTGATTCAATATCATTCAAAGCGAATTTTTTGAGATTCGGGTAAAGTGATTTTACATATTCTTTTTCGTTGCAATAATCTAAAAGTGCCTCACAAGAGAATACATAAACCGTATTCCATACGGGAGAATTCCCAAGCCCC
Organism: Acutalibacteraceae bacterium; assembly: GCA_045576615.1. GTDB lineage: Bacteria > Bacillota > Clostridia > Oscillospirales > Acutalibacteraceae > DTU089. The sequence continues at coordinate 59,301 of JAZNGU010000024.1, forward strand.
CACTCTGCTGCAGGAACCATAACGGGAACGTTACCGTAAGCCTCAAAGCAATCGTTCATTACACCAACAAAATTTTTGAGATACTCTGCCATTTGAAAATTGAACATTATTGATATTAAACCGCAACTGAAATCACCTAACCATCCGTTTTTCTCCCAGACGGGTGTATCGGTGGGCTTACCCTGAAAATTATTGAAAAGTGTTCTTTGCATTATTTCGTGAAGCTTATTAACGCTTTCATTTGAACATTGAAATTCGGAAATTATTTCCATATCATTAGCAACTCGATAAATGGTTATATTATATTCTGTAATTTCTACAGGACAATTTTCAATCTGAATATATTTAAAGCCTTTATAGCTGTATTTCGGCTCCAACTCACAGAATTCTCCATTACCGATAAATGTATCCTGCTGTATATATTCATCAGGCCACCAGGGTCCGTCGTGCCCCTCATATTTCCCGATTTTCTGTATATAACCGTCTTTATTAAGATTTTCGCTATATACCACTTTTATTTCGGTATCTTTGGGCAAGCATAAGTCAAGTTTCGCCCAACCCGTTATCATTTCAGGTGCGGTTACAAGGTATGTACCCTCGCACAAATTTTCAATTTTTTCAGGTTTATATTCACCAATTCTTCTTATTGGTGGCATATTCTGAGGCTTTAATTCACCCTCAGGTGCATCAACCGAAACAGCCTTTTCCCATTTAAAATCATTTTTTCTCAAATCATGAGTTTCACCGTAATATATACTGTTTTTTGTTATCTGTCCGTCTAAAGTATATTCCCAATTTTCATCGGTAAAAATACCTTCACTTTCACCATTTTCATAATCGATATTCAAATCTGCTATAAGCTTTGGTGAAGAACGCCAGGATGCTTTATCCCAATTCCAGACATTAGTTGTTTCGTTGAAAAAACTATGCCCCAATTCAACCGTTATTTCATTTTCACCTGATGTGAGCAATTCCGAAACATCAAAAGCTCTGTATAAAACAGTACGGTTATATTGAGTATGAGCAGGATTAAGAACAGTATCATCCGGCAAATTGCCATTTATTTTAAGTTCAAAAAGCCCAAGACCGCAAATAAGCATTTCTGCCTTTTTTATTCCGTTTTTTACAGTAAAACTCTTTTTGAATATAGGCGCACGGCGGTCTTCAATAGTCATTGAAGTGCCAATCCAAGAACCTCTGAAAATATATTTTTCACCCATATTACCACACACCCTTCGGTATTTTTCTAAATTATAACCTTTATTTCAGCTTATGGCAATAGAAAAACGGCAACAGAAATAATCTGCTACCGTTTTTAACTGATGCTTAACATTTTATTAGTTTTTCACCTGATGCTTGCAGAAAACTCCATATATAACAGGTACAGTGATTGCTCCTATGAAAACAGCAACCGGCAAGAAAAAGGTGGTTATGTCTAAAACACTTTGGTTAACAACAATAAATTCTGAATAGCTTATATAACTTCCGCAAATCATTAATGCAGGTGTAAGCTTCAGCATAGTTTCCAATGGCTCTTCCGCTAAAATATAAAAATATAAAATAACCGGCAGAAATCCCAATAAAAGCGAAACAAAGGAAGCAACCGTGGACTTTTTGAAAATAACAGAAGCTGTCAAGGATATAAGAGAAAGCGATATACTACCTAAAATAATAAAGGGAAATACTGCAAAAAGCCTATCAATATTACTTATTTCCACACCTACATCAGCTCCTCCAGCACCGAGAAAAGCGAAGTTCACCCCAAACACAATCGTTGTAAAGACAACTGCACAAATAACCGAATATATACACGAAGCTATTATTTTTGCAGAGACTGTCATTCTTCTGCCACGTTTTGTATGAAGAATGATTGCATCTGTTCCCTGAGAATATTCGGAAGAAAAGACCGTGCAGGTTCCTAATAAAACAACTGCAACCAGCAACAGAGATAACGTACCCGAGGAAAATGCATCAAATGCAGATTCCCAACCGTAATCGTAGCCATAAACATAGCCCTCATTCAAAGCGTTTTCTATGGCTTCCGCTTTTTTCAAATACACGAAAGAATCCGCCGTTCCCTCAAATTTTGAAGCCATATATTTAAGCTGTTTAATGTCTCTGATTTGCTCACGGAAGCTATTCACAGGCGCATAAACCACAAAATATTCAGAATAATATTCGGGCTTTATTATGGGCTTATCATAGGAAACGTTCATTATAGCCTCAAACTCTTTTTCGGTTATTTCACCTCTTTCAAGCTTGTGGTGCAACTCTGTCATATCAATTTCGTATTTACCGTGATATGTTCTTTCCATAGGCATACGAGCCACACCGTTTACATATTGCAGGGATTCTTCTATTTCATCCATTGTTGTGTAAATATCATCTCTGCTTTCAAAAGCTTCAAGCTCTTTCTCCAATTCCTGAATATTTTCTCGGGAAACCGCAACCTCAGGCATTTTTCTGCCACTCATATCACTTAAAGTATATTCGCCTCTGATTCCGGCTTTATACTGAGAAATCTGATAACCGCAAAGAGCAAGGCTACCTATAAAAACAAGAATAATTACACCAAAGCAAAGTTTATTTTTAAAAATCTTCTTCAGCTCATAGTTTACAAGAGCTCCCATCAAATCTCACCTCAATTTCTGATTCTGTGCTTAAGATAAAACAATTTAACCAAAAAGCTTAACAGAATTATAAGAACCATCGCCACCAACAAAGATATATATAATGTTCTTATGGTAAATAAGCCTTGGAATATAGTTGCATACTGCCGAAAAATCTGATGACTGTTAATAATCATATTTACGGGCAAAGTATTTAAAAGCACGCTTACATCAAAGGGAATATTATGCGTTGGCTCTAAAAACATTGTAAGCCCTATAGGCGCAACACTCACCAAAACAGAACAGAAAATAATACTTGTGACCTTTCTGAAAAAGGCAGAAAAGCAAAGGGTTATCATAGAAATAACGCAGCAAGCTAAAAACAATGAAACAACGTTAGCAGCAAGGCTTTGAAAATGTGTAAGAGAATAACCGACATTTCCACCATCAAAGCCCAAAACAATTAAGGAGGGTAAATAGCTTACCAATGCAGCCAAAAAAGTACAAATTAAGCTATAAATTATTCCTGTAAGAATCTTTGACACAGCTAATTTCTTTTTACCTTTCGGGGTAGCCATCAGTAATGAATCAGTTCCCAGATTATATTCTTCCGAAAACACACCGCACAAACCAAAAATTATCACAAATATCAAAAGAATTCCCACACCCGTAAAAACACCTTCGGCTTCATTCCATCCGTAGTCATAGCCGTAATAAATACCTTTTTCCAGATTTTCTGCTATATTGTAGGCTTTCATACTATAATCAATTCTTTTGTTAAGTTCATAATCGGTTCTTTCGGAATTTTCAAAATATACATTAATATCCCTTTGAGCAGCTTCATAAACGCTTATTGGATAATAAAGTGCAAAATATTGCGCAAGATATTCTTCCTTTATGCAAGGTGCAGAGTTATATTCGGAGAGAATTTTGTGATATTCCTCATCTGTAATTTCACCCTTAAAGGATTTTTTTAATAAATCATCTTCTTTTACATCGTATTTACCTTTAAGAACATATCCTGCATAAGAGTTTTGAACAGCAGAATCTTTTTCATATATTTCTTCCCTGCCTTCAAATTCCCGGAGCTTTTCTCTGAAGTCTTCTATATTTTCATTGGAAACAATTCCGCAGGGATATTCGCTTCTGTTTATACTTGAAACCACTTCGCCGGTTTTACATTTATATATCTGATAACCCGAAAAGCAACAGGATATTATAAGAACTAAAACAATCACCACAGAGCTTATTCGACTTCCCCAGATTTTTATAAACTCATATTTAATCAGCTTTGGCATCCTCCGACACCTCCCCGAAAAAGTACAAATAAACATCGTCAAGCTCAGGCTTAACATTTACCGCTTCATCAAACGGCTTACTTTCACTGACTATACGCACGTTTACAGTTCCGTTTTCCCCATCTATAATTGTGCCCACACTGTATTGCGCTTGTACCCTTGAAAGCTCACTTCTTTTCACGTTAACAGACCACACCTTGCCCACAGCAATTTCTATAAGCTCGTCGGGAGAGCCATCTGCAACAATTTTACCATCCTTCATAATAAGAACTCTGTCTGCAAGGAACGTGATATCTGAAACAATATGTGTTGCATAAATAATAATTCGCTCTTTGGAAAGGGCACAAAGCATATTACGAAAGCGTATTCTTTCCTTTGGATCAAGCCCTGCGGTAGGCTCATCAAGGATAAGCACCGACGGCTCGTTGAGAAGAGCCTGAGCAATACCCAAGCGTTGCCTCATACCACCTGAAAAAGAGCCTATTTTTTTATTTTGAACCTCTGCAAGACCTACCTCTTCCAACATTTCTTTGCATCTTTTTTTAGCAAAATCCCCGTCAATACCCTTAAGGGCGCACATATACATTAAAAAATCCTTAGCTTTAAAATCTTTATAGCATCCAAAATTCTGAGGCAGATAACCAAGAATATTTCTGTATGAGGAGTCAAGGGTTTTAATATTTCTGCCATCAAGAGAAACGCTTCCCTCGGTAGCATCAAGTATTCCTGCAGTAATTCTCATCAAAGTGGTTTTACCACTTCCGTTTGCACCTAAAAGAGCGCAAACTCCGTTATTTAAAGTAAGATTTACTCCGTCAACAGCTTTTTTATCACCATATTTTTTAGTGATTTCAGAATATTTTATTTCCAAATCTTTTCGCCACCTTTTCGAAACTGTAATTTTTATTTGCTATGGAGTACATTTCATAAACCAAAGCTAAATTTATAACAAGTGCCAATACTAAAAACGGCATTTTTATTTCTAAAAGCTTTTCGGAAAGAAAATCCATTGAAATAAAGCAAGCCACCACCGTTGTATATACTGCCGATACTAAAGAAATTGCCACCTGTGTTTTAAATATAAGAGTTGCACCGAGAGAAAGGAATGAGGATGCCGTAAAGCTTATCAACCCTAAAACAGCACTTCTCACAATATCTATTTCGCTTAATCTGGAAGAAAACAACAAAGTAATAATTATTACAAGCAAATCAAAGCAACCGCATATAAGCATTTTTGCAGAAAATGCAGTCTGCGGCTTTATTAAGCAGGTGCTTTCAAGCTCCATTCTGCCTGCATCAATATTACTGAGTACCACCGGCACAGAAGCGATACTGAGCAAGGGAGTCGCTCCGCAAAGAAAGAGAGTTGTCAGTTGATTATTTATTTTAAAGCTTAAATAAACGACCACAAAAATAAACATCAATGAAAATAACCAAAACCAATTATTCACGGTTTGAATTTGGCTTAAAACTACTCTTTTTGCGGAAACATACGGCACTTTTACGGGTCGCTCATTTTTAAAAACCAATTGCTTTGCTTTTTCTATTTGCTCACTATGGGTGGGTTGAACCTGATATAAAAGCAATTTTTCTTTTAATTTTTTATCAATCAATCCTCAAACTCTCCTTTCAATAAATTTTTAATATTCTTTTCACCTCTGTAAAGCTGTGTTTTAACAGTGGACTGAGGTATACTTAAAATCTCTGCAATTTCTTTAACTTTCATATCGTGGTAATATCTCAAAAGCACCACATCTCTTTGCTTGGGTGAGAGACTCATAACTGCATTTTTTACCATCTGTGCTTTTTCCAATTCTTTTTCAAATTGAATTTTATATGATACATTCTCAAAATTGTTTTCAATAGGCTTTTCTTTATTCTTTCTGAAATAATCATTCGAGCTATTAACTGCAATGGCAAAAAGATAGCTTTTCAGTTTATTCTGCTCTTTATACTGAGGAAGGCTTACGGAAAATTTTAAAAAAACATCCTGTGTGAGATCCTCTGCGTAGCTTTTATCACCAATACGGCGACACAAAAAACTGTATATATCGGGATAATATTTTTCTATTATCTCTCCTAGAGCGTCTTTATCTCCGCATTTGGCTCTGTAAATAAGTTCCTTTTCCTTCAAATCTCACACTCCTTTCATATAATATAACGGTTTAAAAATCAAAAAAGTTTCAAATAATATAAAAATCTCCCGAAGAAAAATTCGGAAGATTTTTATATTATTTTTCTGTGGGAACTCGCTTCATTCCGCTTCCCTTTTCACCCCATACATTAGCCCAGGACTCGCAATATAGCTTATAGTATGAAACATTGTTTTTCTCTCTGTATTTTGCAAAGCAATTGCACCAAATCATTGATGGAATTGCAATAACTACATAATAAAGAGGACCTAAAAGAAGGCACTGCCAAGTGTGACCATATTCGTGAATGCGGGTGTTATAGGTCCACTCTTCGTTTTTATGATTATCTTTCATAAAAATGAAAAGACCCATTGAAAGCCCCCCTGCATTCCAAGGAAGATAAACTATATTTGCATAACCAAATTTAGAGTGCTTTTTTTTGAGCAATTTTGTGCAGATAAGATATGCAATTCCGCCAACAATATTAACCGGAAGTCCCCAAGTCCATTGAACAACATAAAAAAGTATATCTTTAACAGTATTTTTTAAATTTTTCTCTTGGGGAGTAGGTTCAGTTTTGGTAATATCAATTTTTTCCATATCATTCAGCCTCCGCCAATTGTTTTTTCTTAAGCTCATTCAACTCAATTAGAATGATATATTCACCATTTTCATTGGTTTCAAGAGAATGAATTTCAGTTCCATCATTATCCTTTCCAAGCCAGGTATTCTCTAATTTATAACCTGTAAGCATTTCACAACGCTGTCTCTCGTAATCTGTTAGATTAACAGTGCCGTATTTATGCTTTGTAGCAATTGCGGCTCGAATCATTGTATGGTCATCTTTTGTCATTTTAAAGCGTTTAAGTAAAAGATAAGCAACAATTGCACTGACCATGGGAAGAATTGAAACACAGATACGAATACCTAAAATAGCCATATCATTCTGCTGAATATACTCCCCCTCGTTACCTGTTACAAGTCCGAAATATTTTAAAACAGTACCAACAAGGAAAGTCATCACACCGCCAACAATCTGTTTTACCATTGTGTTACAGGTGCTGATAACACCTTCACGTCGTCTGCCTGTTATAAGTTCATCCACATCAGTTAAATCGGGAAGAACATTGTTACCAACGAAACCAAGACCACTCATACCAAAGGGATAAAGCACTGCACCACCCAAAATCATAAGAACAAGGGGCATTATTGCGGAATCACCTTCAGGGCTGCCTGTTTTAACAAAGAGAAGAAGACCTAAACCTATAATCATAAATGGTGTTACAACCGCACCGCATTTACTTTTCCCCTTTTTCATTGTCAGCGCATAGTTCAACGGGAATGCGAGAGATTCAAACACACCCGCAAAGGTATTATAAATTGGGTAGTATTTATAAAGATTTGCAAGATAAGTTATGAAATAAATGCTTGATGTTGAATAGAAGCTTCGTGCCATTTGCCAGAAGAAAGACATCGAAAAATAATCTCTGAAAGCCTTGCTTCTGAACACCTGAATATATTCATCAATCGCAAATCTCAAATCCAATTTCGGTGGCACTTCATCAAGAGAGCTGGGCTCTTTAACAGTTTTAAAGGTGGCAAAAATTGCGCAAGCATAAACTATGGAAAGCACAACACCCGTAAGCATAAAGGGCATTTTTGATTCTTTTGAAAGAGCACCTGAAGAACCGAATGCCGAAAGGAATATAAGAAGAATTATGTAAGAAGGTATCATACCAACGGAGTTGAAAATATAACTCACAGATGTATATTGGGTTCTCTTATTATATTCCGGTGCCAAAGTGGGAAGCATTGCTGTATGAGGAACATCCACCATTGTATATGCTGTTTTATAAAGAATATATGCAAATGCATAATACATTACACAAACAGTAGGATGCTCTTTTGCATCAAGACCAAAAGAGTTCCAGAGCATTGAATATGCTATTACAAGAGGCGGAATACTCCACAAAAGATATCTTCTGTGTCTGCCGTATTTGGAACGGGTGCGGTCAGTGATAATACCCATTAACGGGTCATTGATACCGTCCCATACCGTTGCAATCATTATAATAAAAGTGGCGTGTTGCAAATCCATTCCCACAACATTTGTAAGAAAAACAGTGAAGTACATACTGATTATGTAACCACCGCCACCAATATAAATATTGGCAAAGCAATACTGTATCATAGGCCAGACGGTGTCAACAAATCTGCCCTCAACACCTATCGCCTTTTTAAACCTTTCGCCCAAGTGTTATCACTCTTTCTTAAATATATTAATATTTTCCTAAATCCGTAATCTGAGGAATTTCAATTGATTCTGTATAAAGCTCTCTGGGATTATTTTCATCAAGAACAATAAGTCTTCCCCCGTGTTCCATACCATAGGTAAAAAATCCTGCACCAAGAGTCTGATAAAGGTCAATTCCGTCAACAGTCATTTTAAAGTCGTTAACATGGTCGTGACCAAAGAAAGCGGCAAAAACATCACCCATTTTCTTCCAACTCTCTAACTGCTGAGTATAGTCCTTATTCATATTTGGAGGACAAGGAGTTTCTCTTACTCTGCCTTCAAGGATTTCGTGACCTAAAACGTAATAATTTCCGTCTCTTGAGAATGTGTATTCATCCGTTTCTGTTACCTGCTTAAATCCATCTAATTCCTGCTGAACGGGAATATGCTGGAAAAGAATTGCAGGAAGAGGTTCGCCGCCGTTTGCTTCCTTTAATTCTGCAGAGCGTTTTTCATACCACTGAATCTGATCATCGTGAACATGGTCATAACCATTCTCACCATCGGGCTTTTCGTCATAATCATTGGAATCTATAAGCCAGATTGCAAAAGCATCCTTATCACTTTTACTGCTTTTGATTGTTACACAGCAGTTACCTGTTCCATATACATCTGCATCATTAAGGTTTGAACGGCAGTTAGGATATTCCATATACATAAGCATCTGGAATTCAGTATGGAAACCAACCTCACCATCGTGATTACCGAAAACAACACAAAGAGGAATATTTCTTTCTCTTATGGGTTTTGTTATTTTCTGAATTGTGCTTTGAACAAGGTCATAGGTAAATTCTTCCCAATAACCACTGATGTTGTCACCGCCGAAAACAACTAAATCGGGATTTGTTTTCGCAACAAGGCTTTCAATAACATTGAGGGTTTCAATATCTCTTCTCTCGGGAATTGAACGGTCCTCATCATCATCCATTATGGGCTCAACATCGTGAATGTCTGTAATATGTAAAATTCTGAATTTGCCGTCTGCACCGAATTTAAGCGGTGCAGGCTCTTCTCTTTTAAATCTGTCTGTTTTCCATTTTTTAGGGTAACCCATTGCCATAGTAAATTCCCTCCGTAAATTTAGTTAATAGTTAATAGTGAAAAGTGAAGAGGTGGCTTCGCCACATCAAAACGCCCAATTACCATTTTCAAATATCTTGTATGCTTTTCCGTCTTTATACCCTGTAATCTGTAAATCAGGTGCACCTATCATAAAGTCAACGTGAATCATACTGTCATTAACACCCATCGCCTGACATTCTTCAAGACTTTTCTCTTCAAAGCCGTCAATAGTATCACAGAATCCTCTGCCGAGAGCCACGTGACAGCTTGCATTTTCATCAAAAAGAGTGTTGTAAAAAAGAATGCCTGTATCTGCAATAGGGCTATTGTAGGGAATAAGAGCAAGTTCACCAAGATATTTTGCACCGTCATCCATTGAGAGCATTTTATCGAGCAAATCTTTGCCCTCTTCTGCATCCCATTCAACTGCTTTACCATCTTTAAAGGTAATTGAAAAATTGTTTATGATCTGCCCTTGATAAGAAAGAGGTTTTGTTGAAACTAATTTACCCTCTGCAAAACCCTTTTTAGGTGAAATAAAGACCTCTTCCGTAGGCAAATTGGGATTGAAGAAATTACCTGAAAGTGTATTTTCTCCCCCACCGCACCAATGACTTTCAGAGATAAGACTTGCTTTGAAATTTGTACCGTTTGAGCTTTTATATTCAAGATAATCAAATTTTTTATCGTTAAGATATGCAGTTCTTGATTTTAAATCTGCATTGTGATTTTTCCATGCTTCTTCAGGGTCATTGTCCTTTGTAACATAAACTGTTTTGAGAATTGCATCCCAAAGCATATTATAAGCCTTGTTTTGGGTTTCATTTGGAAAAACTTTCTTTGCCCAAGCGTAAGAAGGCACAGCCGCAATACACCATTGGTCTTTGTTTTCCAAAGCATCACTGTATTTTTTTGTTACCTTGTAGCGTGCCATCTGGGATTTCTGCATTTTTTCACGATTTACACCCTTAAGTCCGTCGGGGTCTTCGCTTTCAATGTAAATTCTGCAAGGCACTTCCTCAACCATAAGTTTAAGTCTTTCTTCCTGCCAGGCGGGAACCTCACTTAAAGATTTAAGTGTACGGTGCTTATAGTTAAGCTTGGTAATTGCCTGAAAGGAGAAATCCACCTCAACCCTTGATGCACCTGCTTTATAACACTCTCCGACAAGAATTGTAACAAATTCGTGTTGGTCTGCTTCTGCATAAATTCTTACAGGTTGTCCTTTTTTTATGTTTGCGCCCACTCTTGCAATAAGACGGGCATATTTCTTCTGCATTGTCTTGTTCATCAAATCGCCTCTGCAATAATTATAATTTCACAAAGTAATTTTACCACAGCAAATTTGTAAATACAATAATAACAGTAGTAAATTATTACAATAAAAACAAAAAATCAAAAAGGAGAAACAACTCCAATGAGTGCTTCCCCTTTCCGCGACTTAAAAGCCTTTAGCAACTTAATTAAACGTTGCCTTCTTCATAAGCCTTAATCATTTTCTTAACCATCTGACCGCCAATAGAACCTGCCTGACGAGAAGTAAGGTCGCCGTTGTAACCCTGCTTAAGGTCAACGCCAACTTCCTGAGCAGCCTCCATCTTTACCTGATTGAGAATCTGCTTTGCATTTGTTTTATTCTCTGCGGGCATGCTGTTATTTTTTGAAGCCATTTCTTAACACTCCTTCGCAATTAATCTTGCGTTTGCATTTTTATTATTAGAAGATAATTCAGGAATATTGCAAGAAATTTTTTACAGTGACAATACTGATTTTCATTGTGTTTTTGCACAAGAGAACAAGTTTGTTTTTGTAAATTTTATATGATAGATAGAACTTTTTTCAAAGGTCTATTTTTTTGTTGCCAATGGCAGTTTACAGTGATAATATATATTGGAAGTAAATTGAGAAATTCCCCATTATTTAGAATCAGGAGAATGTATTATGGTAAAAGTTCTTAAATTCGGTGGTAGCTCCCTTGCAGATGCAGAACAATTCAAAAAAGTTGCCGCTATAATCAAAGCAGAACCCGAAAGAAGATATGTTGTTGCTTCTGCTCCCGGCAAAAGATTTTCTGATGATATCAAAGTAACAGATATGCTCTATGATTGCTACAAACTTGTTAAAGCCAACCAACCTATTGATGAGGCTTTCAAGCTTATTGAAGACCGTTACAACGGCATAATCAAAGATTTAGGCATAAAACTCTGGCTTCAGCCTGAATTTGACAGAATCAAAAATGCTATTGTTCATCATGCAGGTCGTGACTATATTGCAAGTCGTGGCGAATACCTTAACTCAATGGTTCTTGCAAGTTACCTCGGTTATGATTTCATTGATGCTGAAGAAGGTATTTTCTTCAAAGAAAACGGCACTCTTGACACAGAAAAAACAAACGAAGAGCTTACTGCAATTCTTGCAAAACACGAACACGCAGTTATTCCCGGTTTCTATGGTGTAATGCCCAACGGAACAATTAAAACCTTCTCCCGTGGCGGTAGCGATATTACAGGTTCAATCGTAGCAAGAGCAATTAAAGCAGATATTTACGAAAACTGGACAGATGTTTCAGGTATGCTTATGGCAGACCCCAGATGCGTTGAAAATCCCAAGGTTATTTCAATTATCACTTACAGCGAACTTCGTGAACTTTCATATATGGGTGCAACCGTTATGCACGAGGACGCTATTTTCCCCGTTCGAGAAATGGGTATCCCGATTAATATCAGAAACACCAACGCTCCTGAAGATGCAGGTACAATGATTGTTTCTTCCGTTGAAAGCAACAAGGTTGACACAGTTATTACAGGCGTTGCAGGTAAGAAAGGTTTTTCTGTTATTGCTATCGAAAAAGATATGATGAATGCAGAAGTTGGTTTTGGCAGAACTGTTCTTGAAGTTCTTGAAAACTACAACCTTTGCTTCGAGCATCTTCCTTCAGGTATTGATACAATGTCCGTTGTTGTTAACGATAACGATTTCCTTCCTGTTAAAGACAACATTATCAACGACATTATGAGAAGAACAAAGGCAGACTCCGTTACTGTTAACGGCGGTATTGCTCTTGTGGCAGTTGTTGGCAGAGGTATGGCAGGCGCCAAAGGTACAGCAGGCAGACTTTTCAAGGCTATTGCAGAAAACGATATAAATATCAAAATGATTGACCAGGGTTCAAGCGAGCTTAATATTATCGTTGGCATCAGTGAAGATGATTACATCAAAACTCTCAACGCCATTTACCATGAATTCGTTGGTTAATTAATTTTTTAATAAACATAATGATAGGGTGGATAAAACCAAAAGTTTTATCCACCCTATCATTATAAAAAGCGTATTCGGCAAAACCGAATACGCTTTCATTTTTCTTAGAATAAACCTGCGATTAACTGAGGAATCATTGTGATATATTTGATGATAAGACCAAACCATTCAGAGAAACCATTTGCAAGAGTGTTATCAATAGTGCCGATAAAGTCTGTAGGAAGCTTGGATTCTTCTTCGTTAGGCTCTGCTTTCACCGTTTTCTTAATTGCATATTCATCAATCTTTGTTACTTCCTGAGTTTGATCATTAACAACATAAGCTTCATAAACAAGCTTACCGCCATCAATGTAAATGTTTGAGAAGCAACCGCCCATATCACTTGTGGAGAGTTTAACCTCTGCACATTCGTTAATGGGGTCAACCGGATTCTCATTTACGCCATATCTCTTTGTACCCGCTGTTGAAGGAAGAATGTAAACTGCACCGTCGGGGTCTTTTGCAAATGTTGTTTCCTGACCATTGAATTTCTCTGTTACATAAGTAACGCCTTCAACAACCGCATCAGCCTTAACCTGTTTTGTTCTGAAATACATATGGTCGTGACCGGAAAGAACAACGTCAACATTTGTCTGGTCAACAATATCAATAATTGTTTCTCTCATAGCAAGAGTATCGGGCTTGTTGATATTCTTACCTGCAGAATAAACTGCACGATGAAGAAGAAGGAATTTCCACTGAGCATCTGAATTTTTAAGGTCATTGATAATCCAGTTTCTCTGTGCCTCAATCATGGGGTACATATCATTGGAGTTAACAACACAGAAGTGAGCATTGCCGTAATCGTATGAATAATAAACACCGTTTACGCCATTACCTGCACCTTCACCTGCTTTAAGGTTGAACATATTTGCAAACCAACCAACATTAAGTTTGTTTGTGATATTACCTTCGTGGTTACCTGCAACGGGAACAAGAGTAAGGTTTGTGTTAGCAGTGTTGAAAGCCTGACCATACCAGTTCCACTCTTCATTTGTACAATCGTTAACGAAGTCGCCAAGGTTAACAACAAATTCAGCTTTTTTGTTAGATTCCATAGCTTTATCCATAACAACTGCTGCCTGCTGGAAATTTTCAAGGCTACTTGCCTGAACGTCAGCAATAGCGATAAAGGAGAATTTGCCATCACCATTATCAGTAACGAATTTACCTGTTGTGCTCCAAGTATTTTCAGTCATACTACCAACACGATATCTGTATGCTGTGCCTTTTTCAAGACCTGTTACAACAACCTTGTGGCAATAGTTATCCTGGAATACAGAAACATCACCTGTATAAGTTTTTGCATTATTGAAAGTACCATCAAAATCTTTTGCTTTAACAATCTGGATTGTTGTGTCGCAATATTTCTCTGTGTACCAAGTGAAACCACGCTGTGTCTGAGTGTCACCATACATTGTACAGTTAACACGAAGTGTTTCAAAACCTGTGCTTTCTGCAGAAACGCTTAAACCGATGCAGCTGAAAAGCATAATAACTGCAAGTAAAGCGGCGAGAGATCTCTTTGCTGTCATTTTCATAACTACCTCCGTAATTAAATATGGGCATACAGTACCACCCATTTTTATGAATATCATTATACAACTAATTTCCTATTATTTCAATATAAAAAGTAAATTTATTACAATTGCTAATATTGAGAGAGTTTTTTTGGGCAAAAGGCATATAAGAGATGTAAAAGTGTGGGGTGAGGAGTTAGGAGTGTGGAGTGTAGGGTGCTGCGCACAGCAATTATAAAAGTCAAAAAACACTGTATTTTTCTAAATACTTTTAACCTAAAGCCAAATTTATTAAATGGAATTAGTTTTAGTTACTAATACCCAATACAATGTTTTGAAGCGTAGCTTCTCCACCACACCTAACTCCTCACTCCTAACTAAAAAGGACGGCTTTCGCCGTCCTTTCAGTAAAATTATTTCATTTTAACTTTATAGCACTTAATTTCGAAGGGATTGATTTCGAAGTTGAGAGTTTTGCCGTCAGCAATATCAACTGCTACATCATTTCTTTCAAGAAGGTCGCACTCTGCTACACTCTGGATTTCTGCGAAAAGCTCTGCAGAAACTTTAGTTCTGCTACCTGCTTTTTCAACGAAACGGATGATAAATGCATCTTCATCTTCACATTTCTTAACTGCTTCAAGTGTAACGTTTTTACCGTCAACCTTAATAAAGCTCTTTGCATCTTCTCCCTTTGCATCGCCTTTGATTTCAACTGCAACTGCAGGGTTATTCATTTCAAGACCTCTAACGAGAGTTTCAGCATTTTTCCAATTACCTGCATGGGGATAAATTGAATATGTGAAATAGTGGTCACCACGGTCTGATTTGGGATCTGGGTTCATGGGAGCTTTAAGAAGAGTGATAATCATTCTCTGCTTGTCAACCTCGTAACCATATTTGCAATCGTTAAGGATTGTAACACCATAGTTATCTTCACTCATATCGATAAAGTTATGAGCAGAAACCTCAAACTTAGCCTTATCATAAGGATTGTGACGATAGTTGGAGCTTTCGATTGTTGCATAAGCAATATCACGTGTAAACTTCTGAGCTTTAACATCAACATCAAAGCCAACTTTAAGAAGTTTTTCCTGTTCATTCCAGTTGATGAATGTATCAAAGTCAATTCTGTCAAGCTCATTATAAATAATGATGTTCTGCTTGAGATTTGACTTCATGATGTTCTTTGTGATTGTTACGCAAGTGAACACATCGCCGATAACAACGGATTCAACCTTACCTGCTTCCGTTTCAAATTCACGGTCTGTGTATGTAGCAACGATATCCCATGCATCGTATCCGCCGGGCATATCTTCGAAGAGTCTGAAGTCGTTACCCTTACCGCCCTTTGAAAGAACTTCACGCTTGTTTGTCTTGTCATAAATTGATGTAAGAACAGCGTTGTCGTCAAATACAAGCTTGAATCTTGCGTTTTCGATTTCTTTGCCGTTTGATTCGTTGTAGGCCGGTTTGTCTGTTGCGGGAACCTTATAGAATACCTTG
>JAZNGU010000025.1:0-10685 GCA_045576615.1 Acutalibacteraceae bacterium
TATAACCTGCATTCTGGAAAACTTCGGCAACGGTGATTTCGTCGCCCAACATACCGTCACAGTTGTTGCCCATTTCAATGGAGTTGAAAATTCTCGTCTGTGCAAAGGGTGAAAGCGTGTCAACTGTGGGATAGATAACATTGTCCGCGTAGCCTCTGAAAGGATATCTGCCCGTCATTAAAGCAAATCTCGCAGGGGAGCAAACGGAGTAACTTGAGTAGAAATTATCAAAGTTAAGTCCCTCTTCACCGATTCTGTCCATATTGGGTGTGTCATAAATAGCACCGTTGAGAGAGGTGTCTCCATAACCCATATCGTCCATAAGAACGAAAAGTACGTTAGGACTTTTTGATTTTGCTTTATCAACGCCGTCAAGGTAATCGTCGTGACCTTCCCAGAGTCTGTCAACATTGGGTTTTGCACGAAGGTTCATTGTAAGTACATAAAATACAGATGTACCTGCAAGAACAATGCTTAAAATTGATGTAAGGAATTTGTGAGCACCTTTTTTCTCAAAATTCTTCTTTGCAATAAGGACGAGAGCTACAACCGCAAGAGCACAGGGGAGAAGTAAAAGAATATTACCGCCCAATCTTGTAAGGAAAGAACCCTCACCGCTGAATAAGGGGTTATCTGCACTTGCCCAACCTGTTTTTCCGCTTGAGAATGCACCGAATCCTGCATCAGCACCCCAAATTAAGAAATAAAGGAAAATGCCCACAGCACTTGCACAGTAACCGACAATATTGAAAAGATAAACTTTCTTTTTTGCAATAATGCCAATGAAAATAAGTGCGGACATAATGCACATAAATCCAACGTTTACAACTGCAACAATATTAATTCTCAGAATTAAAAGTGCAATTGCAAGTCCAAGACCTATTATTGCAGTAATAAGAGGAAGAACTTTTTTATCTTTGTCAAAAGTAATACCCGTTTTCAAAACTAAAACCTCACTTTTTAAGAGTTTTTATACAAATAATATAATACAATACAAAGAAAATTTTAGCAATATAAAAACTGCCCTAAAATAGAGCAGTTTAATAGGCAGTATCAACAATTAAATTGAAAGAGAAAGTACATATTCATTTCCCGTAAAGAGTTTGCTTATATCATCGGGGTTGATATGTGATTTTGCTCTGATTGTGAAAAGACAGTAGTATTTATCATTTTTCTTTTCAACAGAGCTTGAAATAAGTATGTAATTGTTTTCTTTGAAAAGATTTGTGATACTTTCAATAGCTTCTGGGTCATCCTTCAATTTCATACTGACAGCGGTTGTGCTTGTGTTTTCAACAGGAAGAATTTTGTGAATTACAACCTGAACAACAAGAAGAATGAGAGTGGAATATACCGCAATACCGTACATTCCCGCACCTGCCGCAAGACCTATACCCGCTGTTGTCCAAACACCTGCAGCGGTGGTAAGACCTTTAACAGTTCCCTTGAAAACAATAATACCTGCGCCAAGGAAAGAAATACCTGTAACAACCTGAGCTGCAAGACGGGAACCATCGAGGTTAACATGGTCAGCCAGACCAACAATATCAAAAAAGCCATATTTACTGACAATCATAATAAGAGCGGAGCCTAAAGCAACGATGATATGAGTTCTGATACCTGCTTCTTTTTGACGGAATGTTCTTTCAATACCGATCAAAGCACCGCAAACAACTGCAGTAACAAGTCCTAAAAGGTATGGAAAAAAGCTTTCTAATTTAAATGTTGTGATAAATGTTTCCAAAACATCCATCAATTCATAAGTTGGGGTAATATTAAGTAGCATAACATTTCTCCTGAATTATATATATTTTTGTATTATAATACATATTTTATTTTATGTCAAATTATGCTTTAATTTGCAAACTCTTTTTGTCATAAAACTATTCTGCATAACATAGCATTTATTGAAGATTTTAAAAGGTCTATGGAGGTAGATTTATGACAGATACAAGCATCTATAAGGATATTGAAACCCGAACAGGCGGAGATATTTATATCGGGGTTGTGGGACCTGTAAGGACAGGTAAATCAACCTTTATAAAACGTTTTATGGATACCCTTGTTTTACCTAATATGAATAGCGCATATAAAAGAGAGAGAGCCCAGGATGAATTACCGCAATCCGCCGCAGGAAGAACAATTATGACAACAGAACCCAAATTCATCCCTGAAGAAGCAGTTAAGGTGGATTTACCTGATAACGCTTCTTTAAATGTAAGGCTTATTGACTGTGTTGGTTACATTGTGCCAAGCTCTTTAGGGTATATTGAGGAAGATAAGCCAAGAATGGTGAAAACTCCGTGGTATGACCACGAAATTCCTTTCAATATGGCTGCGGAACTTGGAACACAAAAAGTCATAACCGAACATTCAACCATAGGCTTACTTATAACAACTGATGGTAGTATAAGCGATATTCCCAGAGAAGAATACGAAGAGGCAGAAGAAAGAGTTGTGGCAGAATTAAAAGATATAAATAAACCTTTTGTGATGCTTCTTAACTGTACTTATCCTGATTCTCAGGAAGCAATTTATCTTTCTTCACAATTAACAGAAAAATATGGTGTTCCGGTTATACCTGTGAACTGCCTTGAAATTGATGAGGATTTAATCCGTGAGATTCTTGGTGCTGTTCTTTTCCGTTTCCCTGTTCGTGAAATCGGCATTTCTCTTCCCGGTTGGGTAATGGGGCTTGGCAGAGAGCATTGGTTAAGAAAATCTATATGCAATTGTGTTAAGGAGTGTTCGACAGATATCGTCTGTGTCGGGGATGCAGGCCTTGTTGTTAAAGGTATTTGTGATAATGAATATATAACCTCAGCGCAGATTTCAAAGTTGGATTTGGGTAAGGGTTGCGCGGAAATCGAAGCAATTCTTTCAGGTGAACTTATTTATAAAATCATAGAAGAAAAAACCGAGATTCAGATTGAAAACGAGCAAGAATTGGTAGAGAAACTTCAGGAACTTACATTAATTAAAAAGAAATACGATAAAATTAAAAATGCTCTTGAAGAGGTCGAAGCGACAGGATACGGGATTGTTATGCCCGATATTGATGAATTAACCCTTAAAGAACCTGAAATTGTTAAACAAGGAGGCAGGTATGGGGTTCGTCTTTCTGCCTCCGCACCATCAATTCATATGCTTAAAACTTGCATTGAAACTGAGGTTGCGCCCGTTGTGGGAACAGAAAGTCAGTCGGAAGAACTTCTTAAATATCTGCTTACAGGATTTGAAGAAGACCCCCATAAAATATGGGAGTCTGATATCTTCGGTAAATCTCTTAATGAACTTGTGAACGAGGGGCTTCGAAATAAACTTTGCCATATGCCCGTTGATGCAAGAGGCAAAATCCAGGAAACCCTTGAACGAATTATCAATGATGGTTGCAGTGGCTTGATTTGTATTATATTATAATTAATCGCCTTCACTTTTTAAAACGCCATAGCTTCTGTCAACAACCACAACTGCGTAAAGGTTGCCGTTACCGGCTTCATTTACGCGGTTTTTGATTATGGCAACCAATTCATCGTCCGTGTATTTGTATTTTGGGGGGATGACTACGTCAAAAAGAACATTTTTGGCTTTTTCGCCATAAACAACCCTGAAATCATGAAAAGTGATTATAGGGTCAATATCATAAAGAATTTCTCTTACAACCTCTTTCAATTCGTTTGTTTCTTCAGAGTCTAAAACAGTTGGGTCAAGGTGAACAATAATGTGAATATTGTCTTCGGACGCGAAATCTCTTTCAATGGTGTCCATAATATCGTGGCAAACAAGAACATCCATTTTTGCATCCATTTCGATATGTGCAGACGCAAAATAACTGCCTGGACCGTAGGAGTGAACCATAAGGTCGTGTACTCCTAAAACATTTTCGTAAGAAAGTATTTTGTTTTCAATCATTTCGAACATTTCTTTTGATGGTGCCTGACCTAAAAGTGGACCAACAGTTTCTTTTACAAGACCAATACCCGAAATGATAATGAATACTGCAACACAAAAACCCATATAACCATCAAGATTAAAACCTGTGAAATGAGAAATTACAGTTGCTAAAAGAACTGCGATAGTAGAAATTACATCGTTTCTGCTGTCTGCGGCAGTTGCTTCCAACGCCTTTGATTTTATTTTTTTACCCAAAGTTTTGTTGAAAACTGAAAGCCAGAGCTTAAAGAAAATCGAAACGCCAAGAACAATAACAGAAACCCAATTGAAAATAATTTCTTCAGGATTGAATATTTTTGAAACAGAGGTTTTTAAAATATCATAACCGATTATTAATGTCAAAAAAGAGATGATAAGACCGGTTATGTATTCAATTCTTGCGTGACCGTATGGATGGTCTTCATCTGCAGGCTTTTCTGAAAGTCTGAAGCCAATTAAAGTAACAATTGAAGAACCTGCATCTGTCATATTGTTGGTAGCATCTGCGGTAATTGAAACGCTGTTTGTAACAGAACCAATGAGGAATTTTATAATACTTAATAACAGATTGCAGACAATACCAACAATTCCTGCAACTCTTCCGTACGCTTCTCTGCCATGAGGTGTGGAAGCATCCTTATCTTTTAAGAATAAATTTATTAATAACTTTGTCATATCAATCACCTGTAAAATAATGTAAATTAATTATATAATTATTTTATGAAAAGTCAATTAGTAGACAAAAGTTAATTAATGTGGTATTATATGTTAGAAATAAAAAATAAATGCCGAAAGGTTGGTATAAAAATGGATAAAACTCTTGTTATTTTAGCAGCTGGTATGGGTAGTCGTTATGGCGGATTAAAGCAAATTGACCCAGTAGGTCCTAATAATTCAATCATTATTGATTATTCTATTTATGATGCTATAAAAGCCGGTTTTAATAAAGTTGTCTTCATTATTAAAAAAGAAAATGAACAGCTTTTTAAAGAAGTTATCGGAGATAAGGTTGCCAAACATGTTAAAGTGGAATACGTTTTCCAGAGCTTAGATAAGTTGCCTGAGGGATTTTCTTGTCCTGAAGAGCGAGTTAAACCTTGGGGTACTGCTCACGCTATTCTTTGTTGCAAAGGTGTTGTGAATGAACCTTTTGTTGTTATCAACTCCGATGATTTCTATGGTAGCGGAGCTTACTCAATTATTTCAAAATGGATTGATAAAACTGATTTTTCAGGGGATAAATTCAAATTTGCAATGGCAGGTTATTACCTTAAAAACACACTTACCGATAACGGAACTGTTTCCCGTGGTGTTTGCGATGTTGATGAAAATGGTCAGCTTATTGATGTTATTGAAAGAACTAAAATTATGCGTGTTGATGGTAAAATTTCATTTACCGAAGATGGCGAAACATGGACAGAGCTTCCTGAAGATGGTGTTGCATCAATGAACTGTTGGTGTTTCCCTGCAGAAATTCTTAATGAAATCGAAAAATATTTTATTGAATTTCTTAAAAATGAAGTTCCTGAAAATCCTCTTAAATCTGAATTTTTCCTTCCTTTCCTTGTTCGTGATATGCTTAAGGAAGAAAAGTGCACAGTTGATGTGCTTGAAACACCTGACAGATGGTTTGGCGTAACTTACAAAGAAGACAAACCTGATGTTGTTGCATCAATTTCAGCTCTTGTTGAAGAAGGCAAATACCCAGAAAATTTATGGTGATCTGAATGAAAAAAATATTATTGATTACTACTTTAGTTTTGGTCATTTCTTTGCTTACAGCTTGTGGTACAAAAACTCCGGTTGATACACCCGATACCACTGAAAGTACAACAGTTGAGACAACAGAAAGCTTTGTAAAAATTGGTGTACAAAAAGCAAGTCTGGCAGATTCGGAAAGTTTTGTGCAAAGTATGAAAGAATACGGGGCAGAAGTGAGTGATATGAGCGACGCAGAGGGTTATTGGTTTACCTTCTCTGTAACTGAACACGAGAAACTGCTCAAAGATAAATATGCAGAAACAATAAAAAAGTTTAAAGAATATGAAGAGAACGAAGAGCACTACATTGACACCATTGAATATGATGATGATTTTCGTAATTTAACCTTTAATGTTGATAAAGATTTGTATGATTCAAACGCGAATGGCACAAGCGATATTGTTATTGCCGCAACTGCTCTTGCGTATCAACTATACCTTGAGGATGGACAGAAAACTTTTGTAAAAGTAGTTTATTCAGATACAGAAGAAGTTGTGTCAACTTTTACATTACCGATGAATTTGAGTATAGAACAATAAAAAGAACTCCGCAAGGAGTTCTTTTTTATTGCAATTTTCTCTTTTCAATTTCTTTAAGATTTGCTTTGAATTCTTTTTGTATCCAGATAAACGATAAAACCCAGGCACCGATAACCGCCAGAAAGATATCAATTCTGCCCAAAGGAAACATTGAAACAATTGTGAAAAATATAATGGTCGCTTCGTTTTGTATTCTCAAAATCATCAGAAACCATTCGAATACAATTATCATTCTGCAAAAGGGGAGAACACAAACAACTGACCAACAAAGACAGGCTGTTTGCGGACCCCAGTTTTTAGGTAGTTTCCACATCATCGGAACATATTTGTCAGGGTCACCATAATTAATATGGGCAAGATAACGCTTCATATCTGTTTCGTTGGAAAACGGTGGTTTGTATTTTATAAATGCATAGTATGACATTAATACATATCCGATAAAAGTTATCAGGTTAATAACAATCAATCCGGTCCAACCGAAATTAAAAGAATCATAAAGAGGATTGCCCTCTAAAAGTAAATTTGGTGTAGCAATATATGTGAACAGAAGGTCAAGAACAATTGTAAGAAGATATGCACAACAAGTTATATAAAACATTTTCTTCTTGGTTTTCACGTTTTTCACCCTTTCACATATATTGTACCAATTTATCTGACCAATAATTATATTAGAAATTGTAATCGGGTTTTACAATTTTTCCTGTGTTTGCAGATTCAACAATTGCAAGGCAGGCTGCAACTGTTTTTGCGCCTTCTTCGACGGGCGTGGGAACCTCTGTACCGTTAACAATAGCATCGCCGAATACTTCAAATTCTTTAACGAAGTTGTGATTGTTAACCTCAAGCTCAATAATTTCGGGCTTTTCGGGAGCAACACCGTTTTCATCTGCAACGAACAACTGCATTGTGGGGGAGGTGTTATCGCAGATAACAGTACCTTTTGTACCATAGATAACTGTTCTCATTGTGTAGTCACGTTTGCAACCTGTTGAAACATAAACCTTACCTGCAACATCATTGGGGAATTTCATAATTGCGATTGTTGAGTCATCATATGTAACTGTGGGCAATAATTTATGTGTTCCGTAAGCGAAAACTTCTTCAGGGTCACCTGCAAGCCAACGGAGAAGGTCAACTGCGTGGCAACCGCCGCCGATAACACCATGACGAGCATTGTCTGCTCTCCAGTTCTGCTTGTTAGAAACGATGTTCATATAGTCGTGAGCGTATTCGCTTTCAACGAAGTAAAGTTCACCGAGAGTGCCATTGTCAATAAGTTCTTTAACTTTTGCAAAAGAGGGAGTGAAACGGCAAATCTGACCAACCATAAATATGCAATTTGATTTTCTTGCTGCTCTTACCATTTCGGTAATATCTTCTTTTGTAAGAGCGAGAGGTTTTTCGCATAAAACGTGTTTGCCTGCTTCAAGCATTTCAAGAGCAACCTGTTTGTGTAACTGGTCGGGAATACCGATTGAAACAGCATTGATTTCGGGATTGTTAATAATATCGTGGTAATCAAGAGTACATTTTTCTTCGGGGATGTTGTATTTATCAGCTGCAAATTTAAGTGATTTTTCATCACAGTCACAAATAAGACCAATTTCTGCACCGTAAGCCAAAGCGCCTTCAAGGTGCGCTCTGCCGAATTCAAGACCGATGATACCTGCAACAATTTTGTTTTCCATAATGTGAGTCTCCTTTTGTGTTTATTGTTTAATATTTTATCATTTATTACAATAATTTCAATACCCATTTTCACACAGTAACATTTTTTTCATATCATAATATCGGGAGGTAGAGCAATATGACTACTCTTGATAAGATTTCAACAGGAGAATTTGCTATCGTTATGAGAGTTGATACACAAATCTCCTTAAAACAAAGATTATATGATATTGGTCTTGTACCGGGAACGAAAATAAAGGTGGTTCATCAAAGCCCTGCGGGTAATCCGAGAGCTTATCTGGTTCGGGGAGCAGTTATTGCTTTGAGGAATTGTGATGCTGAAAAAATAGTGGTGCGAGTTGAAAATGATGGAGAAAACTGAAATTACCGTAGCACTTGCAGGAAATCCAAATGTAGGAAAAAGTACTGTGTTTAATGCTTTAACCGGACTTAAACAGCATACAGGAAACTGGACGGGAAAAACTGTCGATTTGGCAAAAGGTAAGACTGAAAGAAATGGTAAGGTATATAACTTTATTGATATCCCGGGAACATATTCGCTGAAACCCCGTTCCAAGGAAGAAGCAGTTGCCGGAGATTTTATTTGTTTTGGAGATGCGCAAAGAGTTGCAGTTGTTTGCGATGCAACAAGTCTTGAAAGGAATTTGTACTTGGCTTTGCAAATTCTTGAAACAGGGGCAGATACAGTTGTTTGTGTTAATCTTCTTGATGAAGCAACAAAAAAAGGTGTAATGGTCAATACCGCCTTGTTAGAAAATGAATTAGGCGTTTCAGTTATAGGTATGACTGCGCGTAACGGAGAGGGTATAGAGGAGCTTTTAGAGAAATTAACTGAAAAGAAAAACACCAATAACTTAAAAATTAAGTATAACGAAAACATAGAAAATGCAATTGAATACATTATTCCGGTGTTAAGAAAGCATAATGTGGAAAATATTAATCACAGATGGCTTTCGTTACGGCTTTTAGAAAATGACAAAATGGTGAAAGACTATATAGAAAATAACAATGCTTTAAACGAGTTGCAGAAAAAAGAAATATTACAAAGTGCTGAGAAGGGGCGCGATTTTTTAAGCTTAAAAGATGAGTTGGATGAACTTGCTGAAACAATTGCCGCAACCCTGTATGAAACAGCATCCCGAATAAGTAATACCGTTACTTTAAAAACGGGTAAAGATTATGGGCTGTCAAAAGGTGAAAAAATATTTACAAAGAGATGTTCAGCCTATTTCGTGATGTTTTTTATGTTAAGCGTAATCCTTTATATCACAATAGCAGGTGCTAATTATCCGTCTGAATGGTTGTCAACTTTTTTTTATTGGTGCGAAATTAAGCTTGTTAATCTTGCCGATATGATGAATATACCTGAGTTTCTAAAAGGTATGTTAATATCAGGTGGTTTTCGTGTTTTGGGATGGGTTGTATCTGTTATGTTACCACCAATGGCGATATTTTTCCCTTGCTTTACTCTTCTGGAGGATTTAGGCGTTTTACCCCGAATTTCCTATGTGTTGGATAACAACTTCAGAAAAGCACATACCTGCGGAAAACAGGCGCTTACTACCTGTATGGGCTATGGCTGTAATTGCGTTGGAATCTCGGGCGCCAGAATTATTGATTCAAAGCGTGAAAGATTAGTTGCCATTCTTACAAATAGTCTGACTGTTTGTAATGGCAGATTCCCTGCAATAATAACACTTATTTCAATATTTTTGGTGTCGGGTACAGGATTTACAAAGGGTATATACGGAGCTGTTATACTGGCTTTGATAATTGTTTTGAGTCTTGCTTTTACACTTTTGCTTTCTGATTTGCTTTCAAAAACCTTGCTTAAGGGTGAAAGCTCTCATTATATTCTCGAGTTACCGCCGTACAGGAAACCTCAAATATCAAAAGTGATAGTCAACTCTGTTTTAAACAGAACCATTATTGTATTGTTCAGAGCAGTTGCGGTAGCATTCCCGGCGGGTGTAGTAATATGGTTGCTTGCAAATCTAACGATTGACGGAACCAATTTTTTAACTTGCATAAATACATTTTTTGAACCCTTCGGAAAATTTATGGGATTGGATGGTGAAACTCTTTCCGCCTTCTTCTTGGGTATGCCTGCCAATGAAATCGTTTTACCCATAACTTTGATGTCTTACTTGGGAGCAGGGGAAGTGGGTAGTATAGAGAGTACTGCTATTATAGGTGAGATTCTGAAAAATAACGGTTGGACACAGTTAACAGCAATATGTTATATTACATTTTCTGTTGTCCATTTTCCTTGTGCAACAGCACTTTTGACTATTTTTAAAGAAACCAAAAGCACCAAATGGACAATTCTTGCATTCTTGATTCCCACAATTTTAGGTGTAGTTTTGTGCGGATTAATTAATATAGTAGGTATTATTTTTTGTTAAAGAAAAATAATTTCATTTTTTTGAAAAAAACACTTGCTTTTTCACTTCCTTTGTGGTAGTATTCTACTGCTAATGTGTTATCATAAATCAAAGAGGTGAAAATACAATGAAAGAAGGACTTCATCCCAAATACGGCGCAACACAGGTAAAGTGTGCATGCGGCGCAGTTCTTGAAACAGCATCCACAAAAGACGGTATGCGTGTTGATATCTGCTCAAAATGTCACCCCTTCTTTACCGGCAAGCAGAAGCTCGTTGATACAGGCGGACGTGTTGAAAGATTCAATAGAAAATATAACCTCTCTAAGTAAGTTATATCTGCTTGATAAGTCGGTGAGTTATCACCGACTTTTTGCGTT
>JAZNGU010000026.1:0-129103 GCA_045576615.1 Acutalibacteraceae bacterium
CGCCGTGAGGCTGATGAATCATAACCTCTGCATTAGGAAGGATATATCTCTTACCCTTTGTGCCTGATGAGAAAAGGAAGGCACCCATTGATGCTGCCATACCCATACAGATTGTTGAAACATCGCATTTGATATACTGCATTGTATCATAAATAGCAAGACCTGCGGTTACACTACCACCGGGGCTATTTATATAGAAGCTGATGTCTTTTTCAGGGTCCTGACCTTCAAGATAAAGAAGCTGAGCAACAATAATGCTTGCTGTTGCATCATTAACCTCATCGGAAAGAACAATGATTCTGTCATTTAAAAGACGGGAAAAAATATCGTATGAACGCTCACCGCGATTGGTTTGCTCCACAACATAAGGAATAAGTGCCATAAACACAACCTCCTGATAAAATTTAATATATGAATTATTGGGTAAAAACTAATTTTTAATCAATAAATACACAATAACCGCCCCAGAAGATAACTGAGGCGGCAAAAATATTAATTATTCAGCCTTGTCAGCGTCTGCTTTTTTCTTAGCAGGAGCTTTCTTTGCAGGTTTTTCTGCTTCTTCTGCATCTACAGCCTTTGCAACAGCTTTCTTCTTTGCGCCTGCAACAGCTGTGTCTTTAACAAGGTCCATAGCTTTTCTGCAAGCAAGGTCTGCTTTAACATCTTCTGCAGCAACAAGAGTTTTAATCTTATCAAGAGGCATATTGTATGCATCTGCATAAGTTTTAAGCTCTGTTTCGATATCTTCATCAGAAATCTCGATTTTTTCAAGCTCTGCAACTTTTTCGAGAGCAAGACGGAGTTTAACCTGCTTTTCAGCGCCTTCCTTGTAGCTGTCACGAAGAGCAGCAACATCCATACCGAGATACTGAAGATACATATCCATGCTCATACCCTGAGCGCGAAGTCTGTAATCAAATTCATTAATCTGATTGTCAATTTCTTTTTCAATCATAACTGCGGGAATTTCTGCGATAACATTGTCGCAAAGTGTATCCATAACTGCGCTTTCGAAAGCACGGTCTGCGGCAGCCTGTTTACGAGCTTTGATTTCTTCTTCAAGGCTCTTTTCATAATCTGCGATGGTATCAAATTCGCTTACATCTTTAACGAATTCGTCATCATACTTGGGGAGTTCTTTCTTCATAATCTTATGAAGTTTGATTTTGAACACTGCTTCTTTTCCTGCAAGTTCTTCAGTATATTCTTCGGGGAATGTAACATTTACGTCAAATTCTTCATCAACCTTGTGACCGATAACCTGCTCTTCAAAGCCGGGAATAAAGCTACCTGAACCAAGTTCAAGGTCATAATTTTCACCTTTACCGCCTTCAAAAGCAACACCGTCAACAAAACCTTCAAAGTCAATTGTTGCAATATCGCCTTTCTTTGCAGCTTTGCCTTCAACAGCAACAAGCTTTGCATCTTTTTCAAGAGCTCTGTCAACTTCTTCTTTGATTTCTGCTTTTTTAACAGTTACTTTTTCTTTTTCTGCTTTGATGCCCTTGTAAGCTTTAAGCTCAACTTCGGGTTTAACAGTAACTTTAAGTTTTACTGTGAAGCCGTTTTCGTCAAGAGAAACGATTTCATCTTCAAAAGGAGCAGAAACGGGAACAATACCTGCTTCATTTACTGCTGCTTCGAAGAGAGCGGGATACTCTGCGTCAATTGCATCGTACCAGAAAACTTCTTTACCATAGTAAGTTTCAATAATGTGCTTGGGAGCTTTACCCTTGCGGAAACCGGGTACGTTGTATTTACCTCTGTTTTTTGTATAAGCTTTTGTAACTGCCGCTTTGAAAGCATCGCTTTCAATTGAAATTTCAAGAGCATATACGTTTGTTTCAACTTTTTCGCAAGACTTTAAACTCATTGTAAACATCCTTTCATTTGCGAACATATATTATAACTGCGAAATTATATCATAATAATTTGCAAATTTCCACTATTTTTCCAATAATTTTCCATTTATATGTAAAATTTATTAATTTTATATTATTTTTTAAAGTTTTTAACCCCCGCTATGAGCAATAAGACGAGGAACGAAACCCAAATAATCGGCAGATATGAGATTGAACTCAATACCACTCCACTCGATTTTAGCATTTTCCGGAGCAACAAATCCGTGAAGATGCCCGAAATAGCAACGCTTAACAGGAAACTCTTTCAAAACCGAAAGTATTTCCTCACACTCCTGATTTGAGCTTATTGGCGGATAATGAAGGAAAGCAATCAACTCCCCATCCAACTTACTTGCTTCCTGCAAGGACATACGAAGTCTGCCTGCTTCACGAAGAATGACTTTTTTATCTGCCTCGGCAGTATCGTCATAAAACCAACCGCGAGAACCACCAACAGAAAAGCCTTCAACTGAAAAAGCATTGTTATGGATTATCTTGATTGTATCAAAACCATTCTCATTGAGGAACTTGTTCATCTTGGACATTGTATTCCACCAATAATCATGATTGCCCTTGAGAATGTACTTTGTGCCATTAAGAGAATTAAGAAAAGAAAAATCCTTAACTGCCTCATTAAAATTCATTGCCCAGGAAATATCACCGGGGATTACAACGCTGTCATCGGGAGAAACAACTTTATTCCAATTGTTTTTCAATCTGTCTATATAATCTGTCCAACCTCTGAATATATCCATCGGCTTATCAACGGAAAGTGACAAATGCGTGTCACCAATTACGAACAAAGACAAAGTCCGTCACCTCAAATGCCAAGCATATCGAAAACAACCTGAGCCATATCCTCTTTTGAAGTTACTTTATTAAAGCGAACTTCTTTGCCTTTAAGAGCAGCAAGCTGTTCGGGTGCTTTGAGTGAAGAAACATTTTCAAGAGCAGCAACAGTTGCGAATTCATCATCATATTCTTTATTCTCTTTATCAACTGCAGAAAGAACTGCTTTTGAGAATTTAAAGGGTGATGCGGTTGAAGCAATAACAACAGGAGTTTTGTCCCCTGTTTTTCCTTCATAAGAATTTAGAACATTGATTGCAACTGCAGTGTGAGTATCAGCAAGATAATTATATGCAGAATAAGTTTCATTGATTGTAGCTTTTGTCATTTCATCATTGCAACAACCTGCAGCAAAAAGCTCGTTGATTTTTGCTTTTACATCTTCGCTTACTGTATATTTACCGCAATCTTTAAGCGCACCGAACCAATCGTTGATTGTATCGGAATTTCTGCCACAAAGGATATAAAGAAGTCTTTCAAGGTTACTTGAAATAAGAATATCCATTGAAGGAGAAACTGTTGTGTAGAAATCACGATTTCTGTCATAAACACCATTTTCAATAAAATCAGTGAGAACATTGTTTGCATTAGACGCACAGATAAGTTTGTTAACAGGTAATCCCATTTCTTTTGCAAAATAAGCCGCAAGAATGTTACCGAAGTTACCTGTTGGAACAACAACGTTGATTTTGTCACCGAATTTAACTGCACCGCTGTTTACCATGTCACAATAAGCGGAAACATAGTAAACAATCTGGGGAGCGAGTCTACCCCAGTTAATTGAGTTTGCAGAAGAGAAAACAAGATTATTTTCTTCAAATCTTCTAAGGATTTCTTTATTGGTGAAAATTGATTTAACACCTGTCTGAGCATCGTCAAAGTTACCATAGATAGCACAAACGCCCACATTATTACCCTCTTGAGTTGTCATCTGGAGCTTCTGCATGGGACTAACACCATCATTAGGATAGAAAACAAGAATTTTTGTACCCTCAACATCTTTGAAGCCTTCAAGAGCAGCTTTTCCTGTGTCACCTGATGTGGCAACGAGAATGACAATTTCCTTATCTTTAAGGTTTTTCTTTGAAGAAACAGTAAGAAGATAAGGAAGAATCTGAAGTGCCATATCCTTAAAAGCACAAGTAGGACCTTTGAAAAGCTCAAGAATATTAACATTATCGTGAAGTTTTACAACAGGAGCAACATCCTTTGAAGAGAATTTGCCGTCCGCATAAGCACCTTCAACGCAATAGTCAAGTTCATCCTTTGTAAAATCGGAAAGATAAAGTCCGAGAACTTTTTTAGCACGTTCTTTATAATCTGCAGAACAAAGTGCTTTAAGTTCTTCAACTGACAAAGACGGAATTTCAACAGGAATATAAAGTCCACCATCGGGAGAAATCCCATCGGTAATTGCTTTTGAAGCAGTTACCCTAACGTTGTTATCTCTTGTTGATGTATATAGCATAAAAACACATCCCTTAATAAAATCAAATTACATATTAACCCATTTTATTTATTATCAATTGATTTTAACAAAGGGATGTAAAATTGTCAAGTGTTATCAAGGTTTTTAAGACTGTTTCGGATATTCTTTTTCACCATTCGCAACAAAATTTGCAAGTTTTTTCATATACCCCCAGAAGCCTAATCGTTCAACAGAATTTTTGGCGATAATTTTATACTCTGCCACCTTTTTATCATCTATAACAATTTTAATTTTTCCGATTGTCTGTTTTTCAACAACAGGCGCTTCAAGACACTCTTCTAATTCAACTTTTACCTGAACTTTATCCTCCTCACCTTTTTTTACTATTACAGGTGAAATAGAGGGCATTTCAGGATTAATAAAATCATCTTTACCACCGACAACATCTATCTTTTTGAGATATTTTTTACTGATTTCAGGAACAATGCATGAATAGTTTGAAAAACCCCAATTAAGCATAGATTTGGCTGTGTTAAAGCGGTCGTTACTGTTGTCACTACCCATTACAACCGCTACTAAATGCAATCCGTCGCGTTCTGCAGAAGCACTGACACAGCACCCTGCTTTTGCTGTTGTTCCGGTTTTAAGACCGGTTGTTCCGCTATAAAAACGAACAAGCTTATTGGTATTGACAAGCTCGGTTTTACCATCTCTTAAGGAGTCCATCCAAACAGTTGTATAATCTCTTATAAAGTCATATTTTAACAATTCACAAGACATGATTCCGATATCTCTCGCAGTTGTCAGATGAGTATCAGTTGTATCGTCAAGTCCCGTTGCATTCTCAAAATGCGTATTTTTCATTTTTAACTCTTTGGCGCGATTATTCATCATATCAATAAAGGCAGTTTCGCTACCTGCAACATATTCACCTAAAAGTGTTGCTGCATCATTGGCGCTACCGATTGCCGTTGCACGAAGAAGCTCGTCAACAGTCATACTCTCCCCTTCTTCAAGCCAAATCTGCGACCCACCTTTTGTTGCAGCGTTAGTGGAACAAGTAACTTTATCTGCAAGGGTAATTTTCTTACTGTTTATAGATTCTGCCACCAAAAGCATTGTCATAATCTTTGTAACTGATGCAGGAAAAAGCTTGGTATCCGGGTTATATTCCATCAGAACCTTACCGCTCGTAACCTCCATTAAAACCGCGGCTTTAGCTTTGATTTCAACGGGTAAGTTATCAAGTTTTTTCTGTTCATCTTCTGTTACAATTGTTTTTGCAACCGCAACATTTTCATTTTCTTTTGTTATTGTTTTATCGTTTGCGAAAACTGTTAATGTAAAACTGCACATCATTGTTAATGTTAATAAAAAAACAAAAACTCTTTTCATAAAACCACTCCTCTAAATGATTTTATGAAAGAGTTTATAAAATAGAACTTTATTATGTGGTACAGGCAAGCCTGTACCTAACGGTTATAATTCACCAAGACCGCTAACCAGCGACCGACAACTTATAATGCCGATCGCAGATTCCGAAACTTGCCACTTGCAATTTGCAACTTCAACTTTACTCACACACAAGGCATACCCATCCGCCCTGTTCAATACGCTCAACTAATTTAAGTCCTGCGCTTTGAAGTGCGGTAACAACCTCATCCGCTCTTGTATCAATGATACCTGATGCAATAAACTTTGCACCTTGTTTCATAAAGGCTCTTACTTGTGTACTGAAAAGAATAATTATATCTGCTACGATATTAGCCACAACAACATCATACTGTTTTGTAACTTTATCTGCCAGATCACCGCAGACGAATTTCAGTTCAGGTTCATCAAAACCATTCATTTTTCCGTTTTCTTTGGCAGTTTTAACTGCAAGTTCATCAATATCGACACCGAAAGCCTCAGTTGCACCCAAAAGCATTGAAGAAATTGCAAGAATACCGCTACCACAACCAATGTCAAGAACTGTATCGCCTTTCTTGATTATTTTATCAAGGGTTTCAAGGCAAAGTTGGGTTGTATCATGTGTGCCTGTACCAAATGCTGCACCCGGTTCAATATTAAGAACAACTCTGTCACCTGCATCGTAGTCATCAATCCACACAGGGCGGACAAAAAGCTTTTCACCAATGGATGTAGGTTTAAAAAACGCTTTCCATTTATCTGCCCAATCCTCTTCAGAGCAACCATCAGTTTCAATTCTGAAAGCTATTTTTTCCGCAGTTAACCTGTCGGAAATAAAGGAAACTGCTTCCGCAGGGTTATCGCCTTCTTCTATGTAGATGTGAACAATACTTTCTGCTCTGTCTTTTCGGAGCAAATCTTCATCAATCAAATCAATATGAGCAATTTCCCAAGCGGCTTCTTCAAGATCGCTGTAATCCTCAATATATATACCATAAGGCACAGCCATTACTGCAACATTTGAGGCTCTTTCTGTATCTTCGGTTTTTACATATATTTTAACTTCAGTATATTCCATTATTCTTCTCCCAAAATGTTTGCCTGAGGCTCAACGTCAAGTCTTCCGTGGTTGTAAAACCTTCTGTTATCAAGCATCCACAGTCTGCCTGTAAACTCACCTGCTTTAACACCACCTACTGCTTCTGCCATTTCATAAATATTAGCATCAAAAAGGTCGAGCTGAGAAAGCACTTCTGCTTCAATAAATGAAGGTCTTACTGCCGCACCAAATTCAAGTTTTCCGTGGTGGGAAATAAGCATATGCTGAAGAAGATATTTCTTTTCGGGAGTGATTTCCAATTCATCACATTTTCTGCCAACATCCTCCGCACCCATAACAAGATGGCCTAAAAGCACACCTTCGAGAGTGTGACCATCAACAATACCTGCACCATTTACTGTGTACTCGCGCATTTTTGCGATATCATGAAGAATTGCACCCGAAAGAAGAAGTTCTCTGTCAATACATGGATAAATACTGCAAACACACTCTGCAAGACGAACAATTGAAAGTGTATGATACAATAACCCACCGGTCATAGCATGATGAAGTTTTTCTGCGGCAGGAAAAGTTAAAATTCTTTCCTGATTATCCCTGAGCATTGAAAGAACAACCTTTTTAAGTTCATCATCTTCAAAACCATTTACAAGCCTTATGATAGAATCGAGCATATCGTTACCGCTGTAATCAGCGGTCTTAACAAAGTCCGCCATATCAAACTCATCATCGGTTGCAGGACGCATTTTTTGAATAATAAACTGGTCATTTCCGTTATACTGCTGAATTGTTCCACGGATTTTTATAACTGTGTTTACTTCAGGAAGAGAATGTGTTTCTTCTCTGAAATCCCACATTTTTGCAACCATTTCGCTATCTTTATCGCCCAATTTGACATCAAGATAAAATGTGCCGTTTTTTGCACTTTTCTTATCACAGGCTTTAACAAGGGCAAAGCCTTCGACAAA
Source organism: Acutalibacteraceae bacterium (assembly GCA_045576615.1). Taxonomy (GTDB): domain Bacteria; phylum Bacillota; class Clostridia; order Oscillospirales; family Acutalibacteraceae; genus DTU089. The sequence goes on from JAZNGU010000026.1 coordinate 7,621, forward strand.
ACCTGCTCTTTCACATTCTGTAAAATTCATATTTATACCTCTTCTAAAAGTTTATTGATTACATATGAAGCCATCAAGTACCCTGCAACAGGCGGAGTAAAAGAAACCGATCCCGGAACAGCGTTTTCGGTTTTAATTGGTTCTTCTTTTGAATAAACAACAGTTAATTTTTTTACTCCTCTGTTTTTCAACTCACGCCTCATAACCCTTGCCAATGGGCAAACACTTGTTTTATTGATATCTGTTATTTCAAAAAGTTCCGGATGAAGTTTATTCCCAGTTCCCATTGAAGAAACAACCGGTATATTAAGTTTATTTGCTCTTTCAATAAGTTCAAGCTTTGCAGTTACATTATCAATCGCATCAACTATAAAATCATATTGGGAAAGGTCAATTTCTTCTGCAGTTTCGGGAAGATAAAACAAATCATATTTTTGAAAATTAATATTCGGATTAATACTTAGTACCCTTTTTTCTGCCGCATCAACCTTTTTTTTACCGATATTTTCGTTGGTGGCAATAATCTGACGATTGATATTTGTGATGTCAACAACATCTTTATCAACAACAGCAACGGTTCCGATTCCACCTCTTACAAGTGCTTCAAGAACTGCACCGCCTACGCCACCAATACCAAAAATGATAACCGAACTATTATTAAGTTTTTCCATTTTTTGTTCGCCTAAAATCCGGCTTGAACGGGAAAATCTTTCGTCCATTTGCTACTCCTTAAAATAATATATAGCAATTATATAATATAGTTGAAAAAATTGTCAACAATTAAAGTTAAGAATTGCTTTTCGGCGGTGTATATTTTGAAAAAAAGAGTTATTTCAGTTTTACTTATCATTATTATTTCATTTCTCACTCTTTCCGGGAGATTATTCTACATTTCTTCCGACAGTAAATTTGTTTCTGCTCAACCTCACATAAGAGTACGGGAATTAGGAACTAAAAAAGGTACAATTTATGACAGGAACGGCAAACCGTTAACTAACAGAAAGACTAAAACAACCATCTGTGCCAAACCCACTGCAGAAAATGCAGTTACAATCAGCAAATTAAAAGGCAAAAAATTTGTGAAAAATACAATTTTAAAAGGTTATTTCACAAGCTTCGATACAGAAAAAATCAGTATGATTAACGAAAATAAAGATATAAAAAAATTCGAGATTTTTGAAAGATTTTCAGACACTGTAGCTTTGCATCTGATTGGATACACAGATATTGACGGTAATGGTGTTACAGGTATTGAAAAGCATTATGAAAATGAAATTGAAAAACACAAGGGCACTCTTTCAGTCGCTTATTCGGCAGATGCATTAGGAAGAATGCTTACAGGTGAAAAGATTGAAATCAGAAACAATAATTATTATTCCCAAGGCGGAATCATGTTAACAATAGACAGAGAAATACAGATTATTGTTGAAAAGGCTTTAAAAAACGGAAACATCGACAAAGGTGCGGCAGTTGTACTTGATGTAAATAATTCTTCAATTTTAGCATGTGCTTCAACACCTGTTTACGAAAGAAACAACTTAGAAAAAGATTTAAATTCTGCTGATTCACCTTTTCTTAACAGAGCCTTTGAGTGTTTCCCTGTTGGTTCGGTTTTCAAGCCGGTTACTGCTGTTGCGGCATTAGAGAACGGCATAAAACTTACTGAATTCAACTGCAAAGGTTACATTGAAAAAAGCGGAAATAAATTTAATTGTAATAAATTAGAAGGTCACGGAAAGATTGATTTCAACACTGCAACTGCCATGTCCTGCAATCCTTATTTCATTGATCTAAGCACGCAAGTTGGCGCTGAAAAACTTTTAAAAACGGCAAAAGAATTAGGATTTGGAAAAAGTATTGATTTAGGAAACGGATTACTGACTTCATCCGGAGTTTTACCAGATATAAAAGACCTGAACAGCTCTGCAGCAATAGGTAATTTAGGCTTTGGTCAAGGTAAACTCACCGCTTCACCTCTTCAGATTGCAAATTGCTTTGCCACAATTGCAAATGGTGGCATATATAATGAACCTTATGTTTATAAGGGTTCAGTTAACAGTAACGGAAATTTAATCCCCATAATACAAAACAACGGAAAAAGAGTTTTGTCAAAAAACACTTGCGAAACAATAAAAAAAGCTATGGCAAAAACTACAACAGAGGGTACAGGTAAAACTGCATTCACTTCACTGTTTGATTCCTGCACTAAAACCGCCACCGCCCAAAGCGGTCAATATGATAAAAATGGCATTGAGATAAAATACTGTTGGTTTGCAGGTTTTTTCCCAATAGAAAAACCGCGATATGTTATTTGTATATTAAAAGAAAACGGAAGCTCCGGCGGAACAGACGGAGCACCCGTTTTCAAGGAAATCAGTGAAAATATTTATATAAATGATATTAATTATTGATATCTAACACTCTTTGAGCACCTAAAAGAACCCCGATTTTTGCACTATGGAAATTAAGACCGCCCTGAAGCCAAACAGCAAAGGGTTCTCTTAAAGGTGCATCTGCGGAAAGCTCAATTGAAGAACCGTTTGTGAAAGCCCCTGCAGCCATAATAACATCATTGTCGTAACCGGGCATTGCCCAAGGTTCAGGCACCACATAGCTATCAACAACAGAGCCACTCTGAAGGCCCTGGCAGAATGCAATAAGTTTTTCGCTGTCTCCAAGTTTTATACATTGGATAATATCTGCGCGAATTTCTGTGCTTGTAGGTGAAACCCAATAACCCATTTCTTCAAAAACAGAGGCGGTAAACACCGCTGTTTTCAGTGCTTCACCTGTAACATGAGGAGCGTGGAAAAGCCCCATAAAAATATCTCTAGTATTACCGAGAGTTGCACCAACCTCTTTGCCGATACCGGGAGTTGTAAGACGATAAGAGCAAAGCTCAACAAGTTCTTTTTTACCTGCTATGTAACCACCGCATTTTGCAATACCGCCACCGGGATTTTTAATAAGTGAACCTGCAAAAATATCTACTCCAACCTCTGCCGGAGTTTCATATTCCGTAAATTCACCATAGCAGTTATCAAGCATTGTAATTGCTTTACTGTTGATTTTAACAATATCAGTAATCTCCTTAATTTCCTTTGAAGTTAAAGTTGGTCTTAAAGAATACCCTCTTGAACGCTGAATATAAACTACTTTATAATCTTTTTCATTAAGTTTTTTCTTCAATTCATCAAGGTTAACCCTGCCGTCTTCGTTGAGTTCAAGGATTTCGAAGCTTATGCCAAAATCCTTCAACGAACCCATACCCTCACCTGATAATCCGATAACGGAATGGATAGTATCATAAGGTGTACCGGTAGCACAAAGAACAGTATCACCCGGACGAAGCACACCAAAAAGCATTACACTCAATGTATGAGTACCGCTAGCGAAACTATGGCGTATAAGGGCATCCTCTGCACCGAAAATCTGTGCTGTTACTTCATCAAGAACTTCACGACCTCTGTCACCATAGCCATAGCCTGTTGAACCTGCAAAATGAGATTCACTGACGCCGTTATCAATAAAAGCCTTTAGCACCCTTTGTTGATTAAACTCTGTAATTTTATCAATATCTTGAAATTTCTCACTACACTTAAAAAGTGCTTTTTCTGAAATTTCTTTTAATTGGTCACTAAAATTAAAGAATGACATATTATTTACACTCTCCGATAAATATTTTTCCTCTATTTATAAAACTCAATTTTCTATAAAAATCAATATTATTATCTTCACACCAAAGATATACCTTTGTGATGTTTCTGTTTTTCAACTTACACAATAAACCTTTTACACACTCACTTGCATAACCTTTTTTACGGTATTCTTTTAATGTATAAACTCCGGCAATAACCGCAATATTTTCATAAATTGCAGGTGAAATTGCAACACTCACAACTCTATCGTCAATCTCTGAATATATAGCAAAAGCGTTGTCAGAATTTATCTTTTTTGAAAACTCAGGAAACCAATTTTCAAAATTATTTCCCTCTTCAAAAACCACATTATAAACTTTGTTATACTCGTTTATTGTAGATTTTGCGGTTAAGCCTGCACCGTTGCATTCTTCTTCAAAAGCACCGCAAAATTCAAGTAAACTAAGGTCTTTTTGATTTTTGCAAAATTTTGTTACAGGTTTATCAGAAAGTATCTCTGTAACACCGCAAAAGCTAAAGAAATTTTCAAGCTCCTCTGTGCCTTTATCACTTACTAAAACTAAAGTAACACACGTGTTTTTAAGTGAAAAAACTGCTTGAATTTCACCATCTTCCGTTTTTTGTAAAAATGCACCATCAATGTCCTGTTGAGAAAAACGACCATCTGTAAATATCAATGGTAAAAGCGGCGATAAAACGCCGCTTAATGACCCGAAGTCTGTGATTTTTTCAATCATATTTCACAGCCACCGTGACTTCTTACTTTAAGAATATAGCAAGAATTTTCACCGAAGACTTTTTTCATTGCAGTAACATACTTTTCTGTTTCCTCAACGGGAACAAACGCCTGAATTGTACCTGCAAAACCGCCACCATGAACACGATACGCACCCTTACCTTTGAGAAGTTCTTCTGTAAGGCAAAGTGCAAGAGCTACAGGCTGAGAATCGGGTTTTGAAAGAGTAAAGCAGTTTTGGTTATACATATACGAAGATTTACCGCTTTCAATAATTGTTTCTTTAAATGCTTCAAAATCACCCTTTGAAAGTGCATCTGCAAGTCTTTCTACACGTTTATTTTCGTTGTAGAAATGTATTGCTCTTTCAATTGCTCTGTCCCCTGTTTTCTTACGGATTTCACCCATATTATCAAAAACATCTTTTTCGGGAACCTCACGAAGTACACGCTTACTGAAATATTCTGCAACGGAATTCATTTCAAGACGAATTGCAGCATAGTCAGCTGTAAGGTCTGCGTGATTTCCGCCCGTATCAACAATGCAAAGATTGTATCCGTGCTTTGCAATATCAAAATCAACCTTGTTAATCACGGGATTATCAGTATCTTCAAAGTCAATCTGAACAAAACCACCAACTGAACAAGCGGTCTGGTCCATAAGTCCGCAAGGCTTTCTAAAGAATACATTTTCTGCATATTGAGAAATCTGTGCTATTTCAACCGCGCTGATTTTTCCGTCATTATATAAGTAGTTGAGAATTGTTCCGATAAGTACTTCGTAAGCAGCAGAAGAAGAAAGACCTGAACCCGAAAGAACGCGGGAAGTAACAGAAGCGTTAAAACCACCGTATTTATAGCCCAATTGTTTAAAACGAGCACAAATACCTCTGATAAGAGCTGTTGATTTTCCAGCTTCATCGTTTTTGATTTTCAAATCACTTGTATCAACAGAAATTGAAGGATACCCCTCGGAGTTAACACATATAATGCTATCATCACGCTTGGAAACTGCTGCAACAGCATCAAGGTTAATTGCTGCTGCGAGAACCTTACCGTTGTTGTGGTCGGTATGGTTACCGCCAACTTCAGTTCTGCCGGGAGCAGAAAAAAATCTTAAATCTGCATTTTCTGAAAAATCATTTTCAAATCTTTCTGCGAGTTTCGAATATCTTACCTGCTGAAATGTTGCTTCAGCATTACCATAAACCTCAGAAAGTCTTTCTAAAAAAGCTTTTGTTAAAATTTCATTCTTTTTCATTTTTATCGTCCTTTCGGATTAATTTAAAGAGAATATCAAGAAGCAGCAGAGAAATACCACTTATTACCAACAAAATCGCAATTGGTGTAAGAAATGCCGGAGTAAATGGGTCAAAAACATTACAGCCAATAATACTCCATGAAATAAGACGAGGTAAAAAGCCGATAACAGATAAAACAACAAACGGAATAATTTTCATATCTGTTGCACCATACGCCCTGCTGACAGTTCCTACAGGAGCTACAGGAACAAACCTAAGAACAACAAGCATCCATTTGTTTCCTTTGCCGTGAAAATCCATAAAATCAGAAAGTGACTGAGATTTTAAAAGTAATTTATGAAATCCGCCACCGCCGAATTTTCTGCCCCACAAAAATTTGATACCAATCAACATACTGAAGCCAATTACATTTACTGCAACTGCAATCGGTGGAGAAAACACAAGACCTGTTCCGATAAACAAAACAGAAAAAGGAATAAAACCAACAAGCGTTTTTATAAAAAAGAAAAATAAAATAACTGCGACGGCAGCAAGTTTATCAAATCGGGCAATAAAAAGTTCGATATTTGTAAACCAAGCGTTTATATCTGCAAGTTGCTTTTGAAATTGAGGCAACGGAATAAGCAACATAACAAAAACAGCTAAAACCGCACCCAGAAAACAACCTAAGCTTAAACGGCGAAGATTTCTGCTTCGTTTTTCATCCTGTGTTAGTTTTTTGAACCCCAAATCCTCACTCCGTTTCCGAACATATATTTGTTATTTTATAACAATATTCCTTTTAGGTCAAGAGAATATGAAATAAACATTGAAAGAAAAGTAATTAAAGTGTATACTATATTTGGTGATTTTATGAATAACAAACTTAAAGCCGTAATTCTTGACGGTTACACTGAAAACCCCGGTGATTTATCATGGGATTGCATCGGTAATTTAACTGACCTTACTGTTTACGACAGAACCCCTGAAGAACTTGTCGTTGAAAGAGCAAAAGACGCAGAAATTCTTATTGTAAACAAAGTTAAACTTACCGAAGAAATAATCTCTCGATTACCCTACCTTAAATTTGTCGGCACTCTTGCAACAGGTTACAATCAGATTGATGGTGTTGCTTTAAGGAAAAGGAATATTCCCCTTTCAAACATTCCATCTTATTCAACAAATGCAGTTGCACAAATGGTATTTGCTTACATTCTCGAGTCTGTTAACAGAGTAAATGAATATACCACTTCCGTTAAAAACGGTGATTGGGAAAACTGCAAAGATTTCTGCTATTGGAACAAACCATTATTTGAGCTTGATGGCAAAACCCTGGGCATTATTGGTTTTGGTAAAATCGGCAGAAGAGTTTCAGAAATTGCAAAAGCATTCGGTATGAATGTTTTAGTTTACACTCCCTCCGGCAAAAAAGACGATGCTCCCGATGTTGTATTCACTGATATAAATACAGTTCTCAAAAATGCTGATTTTATAACAGTACATTGTCCTCTTACAGAAAAAACAGCGGGACTTATTAACAACGATTTTATCAATAAACTCAAGGACGGTGCTTGTGTTATCAACACTGCTCGTGGCGGAGTTGCAAACGAAGAAGATATTGCAAACGCTTTAAAATCAGGTAAACTTTCCTGCTATTGTGCAGATGTTTTATCAACAGAGCCACCAAAAAAAGACAATCCCCTTCTTACTGCTCCTAATTGCTTTATCACACCTCATATTGCTTGGGCAGCATATGAAACACGTCTTCGCCTCATGGGTATTCTTGAAGGAAATGTAAAAGCATTTCTCAACGGAAATCCGACCAATGTGGTCAACTGATAAATTATATTGGAAATTGAACCATTTTTTTCAATTTTATTGTTATATTTTTTTGCATTATGACAAAACTTAAAAATACAAGTTAAAATTATGTCAAAGTCCTTGCATTTATTCATTTTTATGGTAAAATAGACAAGGTTAAAAATAAACTAACAAAAAAATATTTGGAGGTAATTCAAATGTCAGTTAAAGTTGCAATTAACGGTTTCGGTCGTATCGGCCGTCTCGCATTCCGTCAGATGTTTGGCGCTGAAGGTTACGATGTAGTAGCTATCAACGACCTTACAAAACCCTCAATGCTCGCTAACCTTCTCAAGTACGATACTGCTCAGGGCGGTTACTGCGGCAAAATCGGCGAAGGTCTTCACACTGTTGAAGCAGACGACGAAGCAGGTACAATCACAGTTGACGGCAAAACTCTTAAAATCTATGCAATGGCAAACGCTGCTGAACTCCCCTGGGGCGAAATCGGTGTTGACGTTGTTCTCGAGTGCACAGGTTTCTATTGCTCAAAAGAAAAGAGCATGGCTCACATCAACGCAGGTGCAAAGAAAGTTGTTATTTCTGCTCCCGCAGGTAACGATCTCAAAACAATCGTTTTCTCTGTAAACGAAGATACTCTTACAGCTGATGACCAGATCATCTCTGCTGCTTCTTGTACAACAAACTGCCTCGCTCCCATGGCAAAAGCTCTTAACGACTATGCTCCCATCCAGAGCGGTATCATGAGCACAATCCATGCTTACACAGGTGACCAGATGATTCTTGACGGTCCTCACAGAAAAGGTGATATGAGAAGAGCTCGTGCAGGTGCTGCAAACATCGTTCCCAACTCAACAGGTGCTGCTAAAGCTATCGGTCTTGTTATTCCCGAACTTAACGGCAAACTCATCGGTTCTGCACAGCGTGTTCCTGTTCCCACAGGTTCAACAACAATCCTTACAGCTGTTGTTAAAGGCACAGATGTTACTAAAGAAGGCATCAACGCTGCTATGCAAGCTGCTGCTTCTGAATCTTATGGCTACAACGAAGATCCTATCGTTTCTTCCGACGTTATCGGTATGAGATACGGTTCACTCTTTGATGCAACTCAGACAATGGTTTCTAAAGTTGCTGATGATCTTTACGAAGTTCAGGTTGTTTCTTGGTATGACAACGAAAACAGCTACACAAGCCAGATGGTTAGAACAATCAAATACTTTGCAGAACTTGCTTAAGTAAATCACAAAAGCCTCCTGAATGGTTCAAAAACCACTCAGGAGGCTTATTTTTTATGTTCTTTCAATCAAATAAAAGTTAAGGGTAAAATATGTATCACTTAATAAAAAATATGCTTCTCTTTCTTTGTTAACCTCACAAGCGGAGATTATGAAATCCCCTTCCCCATCTTGCAATTTAATGAACAATTCATCAAAATCGGCTGTAACAATTTCTAAATCATAACCAAGATAATTGCATACTTCATAAGCTACATCAACATCTAAACCAACTATATTTCCATTATCATCGCTATACACACGATTTTCAAAATGCGGATCGCATACCATTGTTAATGTTCCGTTTTTATTATTGGTTTTACTATTAAAATAACTTTCACCTTTCAAATGGGCAGTTTTGATTTTATTGAACGTGCCATTATCTTTTAATTCTTTAATTGCTTTATTGAATGAATTTCGAAGAAATTCATTATCGCTATTAAAACAAGCACAATAATCAATGCTATATCTACAATTTTCTTTTTGTTGTATATGGCGACCTGCTTGAATATATGAATTTAATTCAAATTCATCAAGAATACCAAAATCCGTTTTATTATTTTCTACTGCAAGAACAACATCTGATGATGAGTTATATGTAACTTTAGTGTAACCGGCTGTAATATAATCTTCACATGCAAGGTCATTAACAGAACCGTATTTAACTGCAATTATTTTTTCCGTTGGTAACAATTCTTCTACACCACAAGAAGAAAGACCGACAACAAAGGTAAAACACAGAACAAAACAAATTATTCTTCTCATTTCACACACCTATATTAGCAAAAAACCGATTTGTGCACTTCTGCATAAATCGGTTTTCTTAATATCTTATTTCTGCTCAACATCAATTTTAACAATTTTAAAATTGATAACTCCTCGAGGTGCTTCAACAACAACCTTATCGCCTACTTTATGTCCCATAAGTGCTTTACCAACAGGAGACTCATCAGAAATTTTGCCTTCAGCGGGATTTGCCTGAGCAAAACCTGTAATTGTATAAGTTCTTTCAGCAGCACCTCTTGTTGTTTCTTTAATTGTTACAACTGAACCGAGGTGAACGACCTCTGTATTTGAATTTTCTTCGTCGTCGATGATAGTAGCTCTTGAAAGCATTGTTTCAATGTCATTGATTTCTGCTTCAAGTTTTGCCTGTTCGGACTTAGCCTCGTCATACTCACTGTTTTCGGAAAGGTCGCCGAAAGAACGAGCAACCTTGAGTTTTTCTGCTATTTCGGAACGGCCCTCGGATTTGAGTACTTTAAGTTTTGCGGAAAGCTCCTCGTAGCCTTCTTTGGTTAAAACAATATCCTGTGCCATTATGAATTACATCCTCTCAAAAATTATTTGCGCAAAAACTTGCGCAAATTCAATAAACAGTATTATATATAAGTTAACCGAAAAAGTCAAGTTAAATTATTTATCGGAAAACGCAGCACAAATTATATTATGCTCAATATTATATGGCAGAAGCTTTTGATACTCTGAACAATTTTCAAAAAAGCTTGTATCGGGATACATAAGTAAATCTCTCCCTTTTACATTTATGAACAGTTTACCCTCGGTGTTGATTGCATCCAAATCCAAATAAACATCTTTTTCAAATATATATTCATCATTTCTTACATAAACAACAGCACCAAATTCATAATAACAGTCATCTAAAAATTTTTGGACAATTGCATTTGTTTGGGTTATTATTATAACTGATTTTGTTATTTTAACAATTTCAAAAAGCTCTTTAAATGGTGTAAAAACCTCTGTTTTTATGCAAATATTTCTCCACTCTTTATTAACTGCTTTTATTTGATTAATAAAAGAAGAAAGCAAGGTTCTCTGGTAATAATATTTTGGATTATACAGATATTCTTTTATTATTTCTTGATTTGCGTATTTTTTGGGTACCAACACTCGACCCTTATATATTTTCAAAAAGGTTAATACATCTTCACTTTGTAAATCTTTTTCACTTAACTCTAACACTATTACAGTTTTTCCATTTACGTTTATTGAATATCTGTTCATCACGTTATTTTTTATATTTTTTCTTTTCTTGTAAAATCTCTTCTTTATTTTTTCTTTATTGCCATTATCATCTATAAATTTCATTATTAACATAAAAACGCCCCTTTTCATTCTATGAAAAAGGGACGTAATTATTAATAAAGTTTATTTATGCAAGAATCTGAAGACCTGCAGGCTTAGAAAGATAATTCATCGGGTTAACCCATCCGCCATTAATCATAAGACCAAAATGGAGATGTGCACCAAAGGAATAGCCTGTGTTACCTGCAAGACCAACAACTGTACCTTGGGTTACATAATCACCTACGCTTACATGAACAGAAGAAAGGTGTGCATAATATGTTTTAACGCCTTCGCCATGATTAACAACAACATACAGACCGTAACCGCCACCATAACCACTGCTATTGGCAACCTCAATAGTACCTTCTTTAACTGCAACAATCTGTGCACCATGAGTACCACCCCATCGACAGATATCAATACCGTTATGCTGTCTTGTAACACCATTAAGAGTTCTCATTTTGAAAGAAGATGAAACATAACTATCACTATAAGGTAAGGGCCATATCATATCACCCTTGACCTGACCGGAACCAAAAGATGTATTCTGTTGAGAAAGTTTCTGCTCATAATCAAGAATAGTAGCCTCACCTTTTTCCATAGCAGCTTCATATTCTTTACTCTTGGAATTAAGGCCATTTACAATACTCATAACTTTATCAAGGTCTTTTTGAATTAAAGCTTCTTTATCCTCAATAATCTTTCGGGCATCAACCTGCTCTTTTTTCTTTGCTTCATGTTCTTTTTTAGCCTCGTCAAGTTCCTTTACTTTAGCATTAAGACGAGTTTTCATATCTTCAATCTCAAGAACCTTTGCTTTAAGTGATTCAATATCATCTTCCAGGTCCTTTATAAGCTTGTCGTCATGTTCTGCAATTCTGTCAATAAGCTCTGTTCTTTCAAGATATTCCTGAAATTTGAAGTTGTCAGATGTAAGAAGATATTCAAGGGTGCTGTTTGCACCGGTCATATAAGATGCACGAATTCTTTCACCCAAAAGTGTATAAGTATCGGCAATCTGTTGCTGAATATCAATTACCTGTTCATCAAGCTTTTTGATTTGTTTATTTAAATCTTCAATTTCATTTTCAATACCTGTAATCTGATTATCAATAACCTGAATATCTGCATCAATAAGTGCGATTTCATCGTTATACAAATCAATCTGGTCTGAAAGAACATCAATTTTTTCCTGCAAAGCACTGATTTCATCGTCATAAGTTGCTGCTTCTGCTTCAAGCTCTGCAATTTTCTTTTCGTTTTCTTTGATTTGTTCTTTTATTTCATTAATTTTATTTTTATATTCTTGTTTTTCGGCATCTGTAAGAGCAAATGCAGAAACAGACATCACACCTAAAACAATAATTAACGAAAGAACAAAACTTAAAATCTTTTTGGATTTATCAGTCGTTTTCAACAACATTACTGTGCTCCTTTAAATATTTGTTAAGAGATATAATACTACCAAATGCACCGATTACAACACCGATGAAAGCAAAAATCCCGAAGATCACCCATACATAATCAAGGAAATTAACCGCTTCCCCACCAAGCATTGAAAGAACATTAGAAAGCCATATTGAAGCTACACTATAAACACCATATTGGATACCCAATGCGAGTATAGCAGAGAAAAGACCCAAAAGTATACCTTCGACCATAAACGGCCAACGTATAAATGCATTTGTTGCACCAACAGCTTTCATAATACTGATTTCAAGTCGGCGGTTATAAATGGTGATGCGAATTGTATTTGAAACGATAAACAAGGAAACAAAGAAAAGAATTGCAACAATACCAATACTGATATATGTAACCGCATTTCTTATACTTGCAAGTTTACCTGCCAAATCACTGTTTTCACGAATTTGTAAAACATTTTCATATTCCTTAATTTCCGCTACTGTTGCATCAAACTGTTCAAGGTCTTTAACAGTTACTTTATAAGCATCAGGAAGAATTTCCGGAGAAAGTCCTTCAAGAAGATTTGCTTTGTCGCCATAAGCTTCAATCTGTCTTTGGAAAGCCTCTTCTCTGGGAACAAATTCAACCTTTAAAACATTGGTGTGGGCTTCAAGTTGAACACCTAAAGTTTGAGTCATATAGTCATTAGCATCGTCATTTACATAGACCATAATAACGTTCTGACCTTCAATCAAATCAAGAACAGCATTGATGTTAAGGAAAATAAGTGAACCGCTACCAACAATTATAAGGCAAGAAATAAGAACTACAATTGTTGCTAAAGAAAGCAAACGATTGACCCAGATATTTCTGAAACCCTCACGGGTTAAATAACCTAAGCTTGCGCCTTTCATTGAGCATCAACCTCCTCTTCTGAAGAAACAGAAGGTTCTGTTTCAATTGTGTCTTTATTGGGATCAATACCATAAGTTTCCATAAGATAGTCAAAATCAGAAGTATCTTCGTTAAGGAAGTATGAACCAATTTCATCTTCAGGAGAGTCAAAGGTGTAAGGTTCAACATCAATATGAGAAGCATCAGGATAATCGGACTCAATAACACCATTTTTTATTGTAATAACACGATGATTAAAGGTTTTTACAAGATGTAAATCGTGAGTAACCATAATAACGGTTGTACCATCCGAGTTGATATGATTGAGAAGGTCAACAATTTCATAACTCATCTTAGGATCAATGTTACCTGTAGGCTCGTCCGCAATAATCATATTAGCATTATTTGCTAACGCTCTTGCAAGAGCAACACGTTGCTGTTCACCACCGGAAAGCTGGTTTGGCTTGGAACGGGCTTTGGAATTAAGACCAACAAGTCCTAAAAGATAAGGCACTCTTTTTCTGATTGCACCCTCTCTTGCACCGATAACACGCATTGCATAAGCAACATTATCGTAAACATTCATTGTCTGAATCAAACGGAAATCCTGGAAAACAATTCCGAGAGACCTTCTGAAATAAGGAATGTCTTTCTTTTTCATATTGTTAAGGTCATATCCGTTAATATTTATTGAACCGGAAGAAGGAACCTCTTCACGCATCATAAGTTTTAATAAAGTACTTTTACCGGCACCTGAAGAACCAACAATAAAAACAAATTCACCGTTTTCAATCTTTATATCAAGATTGTTAAGTGCTTTTGTTTTGGTGTCTTCGTAAACCTTTGAGACGCCTTTAAATTCTATCAATTTCAACACCCAATCTTTAAGTTTTAATAACAGAATAATTATAGCACATCTTATTACAAAATGTAACCCTTTTGTAATAAAAATGTGCTAAATTAATTATTTATTAATATTTAACCGGATTTGCATCCAGATATTTTTTAACCATTAAGGCAACTTTGAAAACAATAGCATCATCAAACTCTCTCAAATCAAGACCTGTAAGCTTTTTAATCTTTTCAAGTCTGTAAACAAGAGTGTTACGATGAACGAAAAGTTTTCTTGACGTTTCTGAAACATTAAGGTTGTTTTCAAAAAATCTCTGAATTGTGAAAAGAGTTTCCTGGTCAAGAGTATCAATGGAACCTACTTTGAAAATTTCTTTAAGGAACATTTCACAAAGAGTTGTGGGAAGCTGATAAATAAGTCGGGCAATACCAAGATGGTCATAGCTCACAATGTTACGTTCTGTATCGAAAACCTTGCCAACTTCGAGTGCTACCTGAGCTTCCTTGAAAGAACGTGCTAAATCTTTAACACCAACAACAGGAGTTCCGATACCTACGAGAGAATGTGTGAAGAACTCGGAAGAAAGTGCATCGGAAATTGAACGTGCCAATTTTTCCAAATCCTTACCATCAATATCACTTTTAACCTCTTTAACAAGAGCAATATCGTTCTCACTGATGTTAATAACAAAGTCTTTTGTTTTGTCAGGGAAAAGATTCTGAACAACATCGTAAACCGAAACATCGCTTTTATCAAGAAGTCTGATAAGAAGAACAACTCTTGATGCTTCGTTATTGAAATGAAGCTCTCTTGCTTTAAGATAAATATCGCCGGGAAGAATGTTGTCAAGAATTATATTCTTGATAAAATTACTTCTGTCATATTTTTCATCATAAAACTGTTTGATGCTTGAAAGAGATACTGCAAGAACACCTATGTAATTCTGTGCAACAGAATCTTCACCTTCAACAAAAACAGCATATTCAGGACGCATATGTGTACCGAATGCCTGATAAAGAGAACCATCACAAGCAACTGGGGTCGCAGAAGAAAAGACCGCAGGAGTATTAACATTGCGAATCTCACCAATTCTGCCAAGGTCGCTGCAAGAAATAACCGCACCGGTTTCATCAACTATACCGATTGTTCTGTCAACAACATCACGCATTTGGTGAATAACACCTTGAAATAATCTATTGGACATTTAAATGACCTCCAATATTTTTTAACAAAATTGCCTTTTTGCAATTATACATAATACACAACTTTGCACAATTTTGCAAGTGTTTTTTTGATATTTTTCAAATTCTTTTATGCAAATTGTTATATTTTTGATAAAAAACTTGTTTTAATTGCAAAAAACACAAAACTACACTAAAAAACCTAAAAATAGACTTTTCAGATTTTTTCGATCAGTTTCAATTCATCTTCGGTAATAATACGTGCTTCACCTTCTTTTAAATCGCCGTCTAAAGAAAGTCCGCCAATTGCAATTCTTTTAAGTTCTATAACACTTGTCCCTAAAGAAGCAAACATTCTTTTTATCTGGTGATATTTTCCCTCTTTTATTACTACCTTAAAAACCTGATTTCCAGTATTTTTGATTAATTCAAGTTGAGCAGAAAGAAGAACTGTTCCATCACCTAAAACCACACCATCAGCAAATGCTTTCTTGGCATTCTCGTAATCAATTACATCTGAAACAGTTGCTATATAAGTTTTGTCAACATGCCTTGCAGGAGATAAAATTCTATGTGCAAAGTCACCATCATCAGTTATAAGCGAAAAACCTGTTGTATCCTTATCAAGTCTGCCTGCAGGAAAAAGATTTTTTCTTTTCAGCTCGTCCGGTAAAATATCAACAACGGTTTTATCGCGCTTATCTTCCGAAGCACTTACAACACCTTTAGGCTTATTTAGCATTATATAAACATATTTGGTTTGCAAAAGACTTACACCCTTAATTTTTATATCGTCCTCATATGAAACTTTGACAGAACTATCTTTTATTATAACATCATTTACAGATACTTCGCCCTTTCTAATCATGCCTTTAACATCATTACGTGACAAAACACCTTGGGATGCTATTAATTTATCAAGTCTTTCTCTTTTCACTTTTTTCACCTATTCTTTACTGAATCCATGCATAAAACCATCAAGTTTTACAGAACACACATCTCCACCGATAACACTACCGTCACTGACAAGAAGGTTAATTCTTATATAATCATCTTCCGGTGATGTATCCGGATAATTTCTTACAACATACGTCCATCTTTTTACTCTTTGACCGGCATATTTTTTCAAATCAAAACCCTGTTCATATTGAATGGCATTATAGTTATCATACACTTCATCAAAAGTTTCAGGTATGATAACATCGCGCACCTCAATAGGTTCTTTATCAACTTCCCAACCATAATATGAGACAAACTTTAAAATTTCATCTTCATTTTTTGCAGAAAGAGAAACACCTGTGCTTGTCTGATTATTTTGAATATCTCCAATGCATTTTATGGCAAAAGCAAATAATACGCTGAAAACAATTACAACAACCGCCATCAAAACAGATTTTTTAATTCTTTTTTTTGAAACAGAAAACACAAACATAAACACAACTCCTTTATCACAACATAAATATATGCGCGATAAGGGAGTATGATGTAGAAAATATTAAATCAAATTTAGAAAAGTGATAAATAAGCATCAAAAATCTGTTCACCGACAAAAGCACAAATCGCTGATGCAATTGCCAAAAAAGGACCGAAAGGAATAACACCTTTCATTTCTTCTTTGCTTATTATTTTTCTGCCGATTGAGAAAAGGACACCTAACAAAGCGCTCATAAACAAAGCTATAAGTACAGCTTTCCAGCCAAGAACAAAACCGACAGCCGCCATAAGTTTTATGTCACCGCCCCCCATTGCTCTGCCACCTGTAACCAAAGCAACAAGAAAAAACAAACCTGAAACCGCAAAAAGACCGATTATTTTTGAAACAATCCAATCTTTTGTAAATGTTTCTGTTATCAAAGCATCTCCAACAATAAAAAGTCCGCCTACAAAAATAGCAATCCACATTGAGTCAGGAATAATCTGATGTTCAAAATCAACCCAAGAAACAACGATAAGAGCAGACATCATTATCATATATCCCACAAGTTTGAGACTTAACCCTTCAATAGCATATCCACCGCAAAGGAACAGATACACAAGTACATAAGCTGTTCCGTTGAGAGCCTCCACTATTGGATATCTCGGAGAAATCGGTGCTTTGCAATATCTGCATTTACCTCTGAGAAAAATCCAGCTAAAAAGCGGAAAAAGGTCTTTCCAGTTAAGCTGATGTTTGCATGAAGTACAAATAGAATTGCCTTTTTTAAAATCCATACCTATAGGTAACCTGTAAATCAATACGTTAAGAAAACTGCCTATTACCGTACCAAAAACAAAAATTATTGTAGCTATGTAAGCTGTAAGAAAGTGTATCATACATTTCCTTTCCGACGAATTATGAAGCGTCTGTCGTTTATGTTTTGATTATATATGCTTTTAAAGTTAAAGTCAACAAATATTCTTTTTGTAATTTGTTCAATTTTAATAGCAACATATTATTGTTTTTTTTATTAGGATATGTTATATTATATTTTGTATAAAACCTAAGGAGGAACTTTTTCTATGAAAAAGACATGCAAACGTGTACTTGCCGTTGTTTTATCACTCGTTATGGTATTTTCAGTGATAAGCGTCGGCGCAGTTGCTATTACCTTTATGGCATTAGCAAATTCAGTTACTATCGGTTCCGATGGTTCAACTGTTGTCAACGCAAACAGCGTTGAGGAGGCAATCGAATATATGGAGTCCAACCCCGATATGTTCTATGTTGAAGATACAGCACCTTCATATGAAGCTACAGCTACAACTCAGAAGGATGCTGTGATTTACCCCACAGTTATTATCCCCGGTATCAGCCAGTCAATTTCTTATCTTGCTGATGAAAACGGTCAGCCCGCTGTTAACTCAAACGGTGAAGAACTTTCAGGTGGTCTTCTTATTCTTGACTCCACACAAATTCTTCCCGCAGTTATCAACAATCTTGCTGCGCCCCTTGCAACTTCTCTCATTACACAAACTGATGCAAATGGTGAACTTGCAGAAGGTGTTTATAACACAGTTATGCAGCTTTTTGCTATTCAGTCCAGTGATAAGAACGGTAACCCCATCAATAATCTTAAAACAATTTCTTATGTAAAAGAAGATGGTGTGACTCCCGCATCAGTTGCAGAAATGACTCAGGATGACAGAGATTATTTCTACAGAATGATTCCCATGACATCCATCAAGGACGAAGTTGGCGAAGATAACCTTTATCTTTATGCTTTCCCCCTTATCGGTGACCCCATGAAATCCGCTGAAGGTCTTGATGAGTACATTCAGGGTGTTAAGTCTGCCAAAGGTGTGGACAAAGTTAATATCGTTACAATTTCTCTTGGTGGTACAATTCTTACTGCTTACCTTGAAAACCTTAAAGGTTCAGGTTACCCCGATGTTAACCGTGTTGTTAACGTTGTTTCCTGTCTCCAGGGCACTGATGTTATGGGTGACTTCTACCTTAGAAACTGGAACCTTGAAGACGAATTCTTCTTCCACGAATATGTTCCTATGATTATGGAAGAAACATCAGGTAATGCTGCTCTTGGTTACCTTATTAATATCGCCCTCAAGATATTCCCCAAACAAGTTATTTATTCTATTCTCACTGCAGCAGTTGATGGTATCCTTGATTCATTGATGCTTAACTGTCCTCAGTTCTGGGCAATGATTCCCGAAGACCGTTTTGAAGATGCCAAAGCTAAATATAGCTTCATTTGGGAAGATTCCGAGTATTCAGAACTCGCTGCTAAGATTTCTGCTTTCCACACAGCAGCAGAAAACCTTGATGACAACTTACTCGCTCTTAACGCTGACGGCAGACTTGTTCACAATGTAGTTGGTTATGGTCTTGATTACAGCGCACAGGATTACTGCTTCTTTGCAGCTATGAAATCTTCACTTACAACAAACAGTGATGCTATTATCGACATTGACTCAACATCATTGGGTGCTACATATGCTCCCGCAGGCGAAATCCTTGCGGATGAAATTCTTTTTGCTGATGGCGCTATTATCTCCCCTGATGGAAGTGTTGACGTTTCTTCTTGTCTCTTCCCTCAGAACGTATGGCTCTTTGAAGGTCAGCACCATGAGGTTGGTAGAAACGACGTTGTTATCAAACTTATCGGTAAACTTATCACAGGTGAAATTAAATCTGTAAACGATATGTCTGATGTATATCCTCAGTTCAACGGCAACCGTAACACAAAGAATATCACTCGTTGGTATCTTGAAGAAGCTGAAGAAGTTCTCAACGCAGAAGACAAGTCAATGTACTCTGCTGAAGACCTCGTAGAACTTCAGGCTGCTTACGATGAGGCAAAAGTACTTCTTGATAATACAATCTGCGATGCCTCAGAAGCAGAAGCAGTTTCCGACAGACTTCTTAATGCTCTTCGCAGAGTTGGTAAAGAAGGCGAAGCTGAAGACGAAACAATGATGAATGTTCTTGGTGCTATTGCTAAATTTGTTGATGATACAATATTCAAAGTATTTGGTGGAAACGGCTTCTCCGATATTTCTCAGACAGGTCCTTTCCCCGGCTAAGTACACACTTGCACATATTTCATTTCTATGATATAATTTCACTCCCGAAGAAATTCGGGAGTGATTTTTTATGAAATGAGACAAGAAATGAACGTTTATTTTTACACTTTAGGCTGCAAGGTTAACCAATATGAAACCCAGGAAATGAGTGAACTTCTGGAAAAAAATGGCTATACTATTATATATAATGCAACACAGGCAGATGTTGCAGTTGTTAACTCATGTACTGTTACTGCCGAAAGTGTAAGAAAAACAAGACAGATTATAAGAAAACTCAAGAAACAAAACCCGGATAACATAATAATTCTTACAGGCTGTGCCTCTCAGGCAGAACCTCATATTATTAATGATTTACCCGAAGTTGATATTTTCATGGGTAACAGAAGCAATTCACAAATTGCAGAAGCTTTAAGCGAATTCTTATGCAACAAGCAAAAACTTTCAAAACGAATTGAACATATAAGCGGTGATGAATTCTGTGGCACCGGCATATCTCGTTTTGATGGTCACACAAGGGCTTTTTTAAAAATTCAGGATGGTTGTGATAGATTCTGTTCTTATTGCCTCATTCCGACCGCAAGAGGTCGTTCCCGTTCCAAATCACTTGAAGATATTGATAAAGAATTAAAATCACTTTCTGATAATGGTTACTCAGAAATTGTTTTTGTTGGTATTAATCTTTCCGATTACGGCAAAAACACGCCTTATTTTCTCCCCGATGCCTTACGCCTTGCGGAAAAATATGATGGAATTAAAAGAGTTCGGCTTGGTTCACTTGAACCCGACCACATTACAGATAATATGATTGAGCAGTTAAAAACAATTACAAAACTCTGCCCTCAGTTTCATATTTCTGTTCAAAGTGGCTGTGATAGCGTGTTAAAGGCAATGAACAGACATTACACAGCAGAAGAATATGAGCATCTTGCAAACAAATTGAGAGAAACATTCCCCGAAGCCACAATTACAACCGATGTGCTTGTTGGCTTTCCAACAGAAACTGAAGAGAATTTTAAAACAACGGTTGAATTTGTTAAAAGAGTTAAATTTGAAAAAGCTCATGTATTTCCCTACTCTGTCAGAGAAGGTACAAGGGCTGCAAAAATGGAACAACTGACAAAAGCAGTTAAGGAAGACAGAGCTTCCCGCCTTTCTGCTGTAACAGATAAAATCCGTGAAGAATTTTTAAAAGAGCAAATCGGCAAAACAGTAGAAGTACTTTTTGAAACTGAAAAAGATTGTTATTGTGAGGGTTATACAAAAAACTATACACCTGTAAGAGTTAACACAACGGGAGCTTACAAGGGAAAATTTTTAAATGTTGAAATAATTGAAGCTGAAAGAGATTATTGTATCGGAAAATTTATATAAATTTTACCGATATTTTCATAAAATAATCTTGACAAGTATATAGTGTTGTGATAAAATATCGGTTGTTGTGACAGCACGCGGGTGTAGTTCAATGGTAGAATCCCAGCCTTCCAAGCTGGTCGTGTGGGTTCGATTCCCATCACCCGCTCCACAATGCGCGGTTGTAGCTCAGTTGGATAGAGCAACTGCCTTCTAAGCAGTAGGTCGGGGGTTCGAATCCCTCCAACCGTGCCAATATTTTTTATGGTGGATGTAGCTCAGTTGGTTAGAGTGCCAGGTTGTGGCCCTGGAGGTCGTCGGTTCGATTCCGATCATCCACCCCATTTTTATATATAAATATATATTTAGGGATGTAGCCAAGCGGTAAGGCAACGGACTTTGACTCCGTCACGCGTGAGTTCGAATCTCGCCATCCCTGCCAAATTGAGCACATTTATTTATGTGGTAAAAAGCGTTGAAAATCCTTGTGTTTCAAGGGTCTCGGCGTTTTTTATTTTTATTCTTTATGTCGGTAAAATACCTTTAAAAAACCTACAATTTCTAAAAAATGCAAGTCAAAATGCAAGTCAGAATTTTTTTCATAAAACAAGAAAATCCCCACCAAGAAAAAAGTCTTGATGGGGATGTCTTATCTATAATATTTTCAGCTCTGCAAGTTACAGGCAAGTTAAATTACTTTTTAACTGTTTTAGCTTTTGCGAGACACCCTTTGCCGAAGGTGTCGCGGCTTGCGAGTTTGGTTTTTGTGAGTTTGGTTTTCTTCCTGAAGTCGGCAACTGCTTTTGCAGTCTTGGGACCGTAGTCACCGTCAACGTCAAGGTTATAATCACCAAACCAATTAAGGAATTCCTGAAGGAGTTTAACCTGGGTTCCGGTATCGCCCTGCTTCAGGTAGTAACGAGTCTTTTTGACCTTCTTACCCTTACTATTGGTTACATAATAAGTAACCTTAACAGACGGGAAATCACCCTGATATGTAATCTTTTTACCCTTTGCGATTTCATCAAATGGGAACTTTTTACCGGGGCAAGCAGTAGCCATTAAGTCTCTGTGACCTACAACCTCTGTAATTGAGGGGTACAACTGTCTGACATAAGCAACAAGCCACTTACCTGCTTCTTTCTGTGCTTTAGGCATTTTTTCTTTTTCGAAGTTGCCTTCAAAACAAATCCCGATAGAATCAGAATTGTAACCTTCTGCGTGTGCACCGACTGTATTAATGGGTCTACCTGTGTGAATTTCACCGTTTTTTCTTACGAGGAACTGATAACCCATTCCAGCCCATCCTTTTTCCTTATGCCAACGGTGGATATCTTCAACAGAACACTTAAAAGCAGCTGCGTGATGTAAAACAAGCTTTTCAGTTCTGCTTCTGATGTTCATTGAACCAAAGGAAAGGTTATGCTTTATGATTTTCATTATTCATCGCTCCTCTTAATTTATACAGTATGTGTACCTTCAACACCGCGCTGCTCTCTGCCCATAGTTCTTTTTCTCAACCAAAGCAAAGCTTCTTCAAGGTGTTGGATAGCAAGAGCATTTTCACGACACTTAAATTCGCTGTTTTGAAAACACTCCAAACGTTCAATTACCATATTGATTAAATCTTCGTTGCAAACACCGTTAACACCACACTCATTAATCGGTCCTTCCTGGAAGTGAATTCTGCAGAGAACTTCTTCGGTTTCTTCTGAGCTGGGAATGTATTCTGAACACTTCGGTTGTTCAGAACGTTTATGTGGACAGAACTGATAAACACATTCTTTATTCCCACAAGAATAAACATGATTTGCTCTCTTAACAACAAAATTATGAGGAGCATTGTATGTCTGCTCTTTTTCATCATCACACAAAACAATAGTATATTTATTTGTTAATAAATCTCTTACAAGTTTTTTCATTTTTTCATTTCCTTTCCGCCGATGTTGTCACTTTATAATTTTCATTCCCAGACACAGGGTGAGCTTCTACCGGGTACTTTTCCGGTTGTTTGGTACAAGAATCAATTTTCGGAGTATTTGATTCTAAAACGCGTACATCAACGCTTGTCCCGTATGTAAGAGCACGTTCACTATCGCTCATTCCTTTTGTTGTAGGGTCAACAAGCACACCTAAGAACGCGAGAATGTTAACCGCCATGGTGACGAGACCTACAATTTCATCCTCTGAAATACGGGGTACCACACCGAACATTCCCAAGAGCTGATAGACTAAAGAAATAATCAATGCAATTGCAGCTAAAAGGAATACTTTGTTTTTAAGCCTTTCTTTAATGTTGATTTTCATCTGGAAAATCCTCCTTTGGTAAAAAATTTAATAATTCTTCATACTTATGTTTCACTTCACCGTTTCCGCCGTATTTTATGTACTTTTCTCCTGCGGCAATACGCTCGGAAAGTGGCATTTCGTGTGACATAATTGTAAGCCTTTTGATAGATAAGTAGTTGTCGAGAGAATGTTCGCTCTGCTCTTCAACCCACTTTTCCCATTTGCGAATGAACTTATAGACCTTTACTGCAGTGGCGATTATTACCCCAAGAGCAGTAAGAACGGATGCTATCAAAATAATTTTATCAGCCATCGGTATCACCTGCCTTAATCAATGTATTTATATATTGGATTTGTAATTTTCAACGTATTGTTTCCTGCATTGATAATCAAATCATAGCTTTCTATATTTTCACTTGTGATTGTTGTATCTCGTGTAAGTTGTAAGTGGTCCCAATTTATTGTTTGTTCCTCTTCAGACGGAACAACCGAAAAAGCCTTAAGCGTTCTTGTTGTTCCATCATTAAGGTATGCAATTAAAGAAAGTGTTGAATTTGATGTTGAATTATCACCACTCGCTAAAACGCCTACACTTAACGATACGGCGTTTTTCTTTTTCAAATTATAATACAATTTACTACCAGGTTTTAATGTTACCTGAGTATTGTTTATAATCGAATCACCATCAATACAAGCTTCATATAATTTCAGGGTATCAAGTTTTGTAATAAATCTTGAAATAACTTTAGCATTGTTCATATTTTCAACCGAATACGGTTTATTATTAGCGTTAATGTTACCGAGCCAACCATCTGCATAAAACACACTATCGCTATTTAATAAACCACCACCATCTATTAACACTTTTCCGTTGTTAACATTAAAAGCGTTACCAACATAAAACACACTCGCTACCATTGAACCACTTAAAGGTGAAGGATAATTATAATTAGCTTTTTCAGTTGAATTGATTCTAACCGCTGGATAATAATTATCATTTTCATCAAGCTCAATCAAAGAACTGTTAGTATGATATATTCCATAGTTACCGATTATTGTTAATCCTCTTACAAAAGAGCTGTTACCGGTATCTTTGTTATTATAGGTATTAATATAGATATAACTTTTAGTTATTCCTTCAAAGTAATTTGAAATTATATTTAATCCTTGAATGTGGCTATTTGTATTCATATTACCCAGGGTTCCATCAATCCTAATTCCATTACCACAAGCCTGAATAGTACACCCCGTTATAGTGATATTATTACCAGTTATACAAATTCCTTCATCAAAACCGCTAATATTACAACTTCTAACAGTTATGTTGTTAACCTGAGCATATCCATGATGAATAAATTCAATGCAATTAACACCGCCATATTCAAACACGCTATCTTGTATGATGATGTTGTTAATGTGTCCGGAACCATTTGCATAAAAAAATTGTCCGCCAAAATACCGTACCCATATATCATCAAAAATTACAAAATCATTAGTGATATTTCTTTCACCACAAAAGGTGAACGCCTTAAATCTACCGTCAATAAAACCACTTTCTTTTGCTGTATCATAAAATTCTTTGCTGTATTGACCGTAAACACTTAAACCTTTAAAAACAGTTCTCCCTGTATTCTTTTTAATTTTGAATCCGTCACAGTTTTCAAACCTTAAAACAGTTTTAAATTTGTTGTCTCCGAAAATTGTTTTTCCTGCACCAACAGTTATTGTTTTTTTTATACAATATTGCCCCTCTTCTAATGGTGGGAAAAAGATTGTATTATTATTATCTATACAGTCCTGCAACCTGTCTGCGTCCTCTGCTGTTCCGTCATTTTTGAATCCGTACATCTGAGGAGTAGCATAATCCTTTACTGTTTTAAGCTTCAAATTTTCTGTGAATTTCTCTTCTTCTAACGAGCCGTTTTGAACCGTTGTGGTCGCTTCGGGATGTTCGTCAAGCCAAGAATGCACATGTGACATTATATTTTTTACAAACAATTCAAATATTGCCTTTGCAGAGGCATACTGCTTATATGTGGAGTTCTCATCAATAGTTTCCACAAGTGCATTTTGCCTTGCTTCCTCATTCTCCTGGCGATATCTTTCATTAGCAGCACGGTTACTTTCCGCCGTCCTTATATCAGCTAACAGCGGATTCAGTTTTCCTATTAAGTAACTTAAAACTTTATCAACCTTTGTACCTTCATTCATACTTTCACCTACTAAACAATGAAACCGCCCCTTCCGGAGCGGTTTCGCTTTTCTTATCAATTTCATTGTAGCATATAAAATTAAAATTTGACTGCTATTCTTCCTCTGTACCTTCAAAAAGCTTTTCAAGAGCATTGTTCATAGCTTTTCGAGTTGAATAAAAACCACTTTTCCAGATTTCCTGTTTTATTTGGTTACGTTCCGCCGTTGAGGTAGCAGCAAGATATTCTTCTTTAAGAATACTACAAACCCAACCGGAAGTTGTTTCTTCGATATCACGGTAAAGCCCTGTATCGTCAAGAAGCTCTTCAATATCTTTTCTTTCCTGAACTGAAGCATTGAAATAAACTTCTTTCCAATAGCTTGCGATTCGGGTTTTAACAGCGCTTTCTGCATCTTTTTGAGTTGAACCGTTTTTCTTTGAAGCTTCAATCATATCTTCAATAACGGTTTCATAATCTCCACCGGTCTCAAGAGCATTGTTCAGATCCTCGGAAGAATATAAGCTGTAGAACTTCTCTTTGGCTTCTTCATCTTCCTCTTCAGTAAGCTTGTTATAAACGGTATTTACCGCCTTAACAACATTTTCATTACTGAAGCCGTCTTTAGCAATCTCACGAACATACTTATCATAGGAATAAAAATCTCCGTTAAGTCTTGCCTGCGCTGCCAGAGTTACACGCTCATCACCTTTAACGAGACCTTCTCTGATTGCTGCATTCACTTTTTTGCTATCACCACCGTATTCACCCTTCTGCAATTTTTCATAAGCAGAATAATCACCGCTTTTGATAGCACTGTAAAGCTGTTCTTCAGAAGAACCGAAGATAATTTTCTTTATATATTTATTCCACAAAGAATCACTTGAATCCTCTTTAACCGACTGCTTGATGCCTTCCGCTGAAGTATCGCCGATAGTGAACATACCGAAAACAAGGTTACCTACAGCTTTCAAATCTCTTGTTATATTCTTCAGAGGAACACCGAGAAATGCTGCAAGAGCACCTGCAACGCCGAAGCCCTTTTCAATACCGCTCTTTTTATCGGAGCTTAAATCTTTAATTGCATCATAAAGGTTCTGCACCAAAGCCATATCAGCGCGTTCGATAGAATAGCCATCAAAAATAGAAACAATATCTTTTGCTATAGGAATTAGTGACATAGGTCCTTTTATAGGATGCAATTCACTACCGATTCCGCCGACAACCTTAGCAATATACTTTTCAATTAAAGTCTTTTCTTCGTCATCATCACGGGGAGCTGTAACAAGGGCTTTAAGGATGTTATTTAAAACTACCGATGCCACAAATGCGCCGATATAACGGCCGCCGCCTTTAAGGTTTCCCTTCTTTGCCTGAACAGCTGCATCAACGAGCATATTAAGTGAAACTGTTGGTTCTGCCATAAATGCGGTCATCATCTTAACGCCCGTATCTCTGGACCTCATAAGCTCAGATTTTGAGAAAACAGAATCGTAAACCTGAGTAAGCTCAATAACCTCTGCAAAGCGTTTGCCACTCTTTTTGAGAAGTTCTTCACCTGTAAGCCCTGTTTTTACTGCCGTTTCCTTTTTTACAGCGTGCCAGATATTGCACCAGGTTATTTCATCCATAACCTCAGGAGCCTTTGAAAGAAGCTCATCACGATATGAACTGTCTTCTGTACTGAAGAAAGCACCGAGTTTTTCTTTTTTGGTGGAATACTTTTCAGAAGTCAACCACTCCGTTGAGCTTTGTCCGATATTTGTATCAAAGAAGCCCATTGATTTAATTCGTGCTATAGGAGCATATTTCATTAACTCCTCATAATCCTTGTTGGTTAATGTAGGGGTTGTGAAATATTTCGGGTCAATAACTGCAATAGCTCTTGCAATTGCCGAAGGCTGCTGAATGGTAACAGATGCAGAAGCAAACACTGCACCTTTCTTAAATTTACTTATCATTGTATTGACAAGCTCAGCACCATTTTGAGCACGGACACCGCCGTTAACGTCTTTTATAAAGTTCTCAATATATGAAATAGCACCTTTACCGCAGGCAGTTTCAATTTGGTCTTTTATAGAAATTGCTTTACCTTTGGTTGTTCTAAAATCAAACACTCTCTTAAAATCGTCAAGAGGAAGAGCAAAGGAATGGAACATTGCCATTTGTTGCACATGCTCCGCCCATACAGTATCAAAGTCACGAAGCAAAACGGGATTCGAAGCATCTTCCTGCAGGTCTTTCAGCATTGATTGACTCAGAACGCTTCTTACTTCCGGTTCTTTGGTGGTACCGTCAAGAAATCTTCTTGATACTTTAATCGGGAAATACTTATCTTCAACGAATTTATTCATATCATAAAGAACACGGGTGATTTCATTACCTTTAACTGCAAGGTCACGGGCAAGATAGTCACGCATTTCGTTAGCATAACCCTTCTGCTCCGCTGTAAGAGTTTTTGCAACAATTTCCAAATCCTCTTCAGAAAGTCTGTGGGTACCTGCATCACGCTTACGATATACCTTCGGTTTCTTTTTTGTACCATCTTTTATTGATTCAACAGTTTTATATGCATCCTCAAAAACAAAACCTCCGTGTTCACCAAGCAAGTGAGGAATATATTGCTCACGCTGAGAAGCAACATAAAGCATCATCAACTGCTGAATACTGAAGCTATATGTACCGCTACTGAGTTCAACTTCAATTTTGCCTTTTTCCCAGGTCTTTTTATTGTACTTTTCCGCCAGAGCATCTATTTTCTCTTTTGCTTCATACATATCAACCGCCCAGGTATCTTCACCGGCACGGATATTACCCATAATTTCTCCAAGGGTTTCCGAACCTATCATACGCCAAGCATAAACGGGCTTAAGGAATTTCCAAGCTTCAACATCGCCTTTATCTGAAGCTTTATTGAGTACATCCCACGAATATTCTCTTTTAACTTTAGGACTACCCAGCTCAAAGCCGATAGCATTTGCAGTTTCTTCAACGCCTTCATTACGGGATTCGATATGTAACTCATTGGCTCTTGTTACTCTCTGAGCAACAGCCTTAACGGTTTCATTCACCTGAATCAATTCCGCCAGGGTCATATTAGCAACTGATTTATGCTGCAAAGTGGTTCCCAAATTCTGAATTAAGCCATAAACATATTCATCATAGGCATTCATAAGGAACTGACTGTTCTGTTCACCATCGGGCCCGTCACTGCCCTGCTTAAGCGCAAGATAGGATGCTTCAATAATACCGAGATTTTCACCGAGCTTGTTCTGTGATGCACGGTTCAGGGTGACTGAATAACACAAATCACGGACTGCATCTATAAGCTTTAAGGGAATATGACGGTTTTTCTTACCGTGGGCGAGCATATCACTCAAACGAACAATTTGTTTTTCAATTTGTCCGCGAACCTCTGTCGCCTTTTTCTGCTCCATATTCTTTTTAATCTGCAGTCTATATCTTGCTTCCGCCTCAGAAGACATACGCTCCATATTCTCTGAAAACTGTTGCTTCAGTTCTTGGATTTTCTTTCTGTTTTCTGCATTAAGGCTTGCAATTTCGTTATACTGCCTTTCGGTGATTCTATCCAGCAAGGTTGTTGTAGTAGGAATATCGGTTAAGGCATTCATTATTTCAGTTGCGGTATAATTCACCTGTGAATCATACTGATATTCATCAAACAAGCCATACTGCCATTCGGTTGCATTGAAAGCTTCCAACAAAGCAATAGGCTGGTCAACAACATGCGTTTCAGGGTCAAAGAGTTCGGGAAGCTCTGCACAAAGGTCATTCCACTCACTCTCAAGAGTGGTGGTGGCATTTTCAGAGAATGAAAAGCCTCTGCCGAAAATCTTGCGGTGATAATTTCCGTAAGTATCGTAATAGCTTTCGATTTCCGCCTTCATTGAAGGTGAAAGATAGAATTTACGGCCCTTCAGGTATTTGGTTAACCTTTCCCTAAGGTCTTTCTTTTCTGCGTTCAAATCGTCAAGCACTCTGCTATTGGTAAGCATTTTCTGTGCCAGCTCAACAGTTAAATCCCAGGCGTATTCATAGCCTTCTGAATCTTCGATAGATGCAAGAACCTTATATATGCTCTGCAAATCGCTTTCAAGCTCTGCAACAGGTAAAGTTGTTTCAACATCCTTACGTAGTTTCACGGCAAATTGATGAATACGCTTTCCGTCCGGAATATACCCTTCGGAATGCTTCATCTGTTTCTGCAGGTTTTCGAATACAAGCTTCAATTCAGGATTACTCTCCAACGCCTCACGTGCAGAAGAGGACATTTTGAGGGAATAGCGAATATCCTTTTTATCATCCTTAAACCTTTCGGAAAGAGGGATAATCTCACCGTTATCGTCGTAGGTTACAGCATCGGCAGATTTGATTTGATTGGAGAAGAAAACAGCATAAGAATAATCGTTTACTTTACCTTCATACTCATTGAGATATTTTAATGAATCATAACCTTTACTTATCAAGAAATCTCTTAACAATTCGGTTGAGCGAGAAGAATAAGTGTAATCCTTTAATTCTTCTCCTATATGGCTTAATGAATCCCTTTCATACTGCATTTTTATTCCTTCGAGTTCCGCACGGTCCTCTTCGGTAATAAAAACCTCTGAAATTTCTTTAGGATTGACTTTTTCCCATCCGAAATCCTGTTTTTTTCTGTCATATTTTTCAATTTCAATTGTTGCCTTGTTGTTTAACAATGCCTCAAAATACCCAACCATTCGCGGTACAGTCCATTCACCTAAATCTCTTGAGAAAGTTAATGGGTTCTCCATTTTCAGGTATGCAGAAATTATTTTACCTGTTTTTATCTCATTATCTTCGTCTAAGAAAAAGGGGTTTGCAGTTTTTTCAGGAGTAATATAACCCGCTTTAGTTTTTGCTTGTTCCCGTGTACCAAAATGAAAACCAATATCGCCTTTTTCAAAAACAGTAAACCCATCACCTTTGGTTCCATGACTAAATTTTACAGGCTTTCCGTCTTCTGAATATGCTCCCCACAAATTAGCAGCCTCATCAACAAGCTTTTGTGCAGTCTCCATATCACCTTTTTCAACTGCAGAAATATATTCAGAATCCATTAACTTAATTGACTTACGATTTTGAGTATTGCTATTTTCAGTTTTTTGTGATATACTACGTATGAACCCAAATTGTGTTCCCCCTAACGGGACTTGTATCCCACAGGCTTGGAACCATTCTTGGGTTCTTTTTTTATCTTCATTAAGATATAGAACTTTTTCATCAGTTACAAGAGAACCTACATCTTTTCGAGCATTAAATGTTCGAACTTTTGTTATATCATTACCTGCTCTATCTTTTGAAATAGTAATGCCCACCATCATGGGGGAACCACCAATAAAATAATTACCAAAAACACTTACAGTATTTTCTGCAGAATATTCCGATATAGCAATAGGATTAAAAATTATATCAGGTACAATTTTTAACAAATCAATATTCAGATAATCGTTATGCACTTTTAAGTTTGTTTCAATTTTACTGACATCATATCTTAAAATACCGGCAGGCATACCGATTTTAACAAGAGGATGATTATTACCAACAACACCAACCTTAACATATTGACCATGTGTCAATTCATCCCATTTACTTACAACAGATTTGAAATATTTATCTTCAATAAAATAATCTTTTTTACTGTATCGCACACCATTTCCCGCTTTTTCCGTAATATCTGTACGGGAAGCGGAATTTTTTTGCTCATTTTGTAAGTTTTTCTGCATTTCGGTGCTTGCAACTCTGAGTGCGTTATGGAAAGATGAACGAATTTCTTCAAGTACTTCTGTCTGCTCCCTGAGGGCGTTCATTTCCGCACTACCCTTGAACTCGCTTATCATATTACGGAGTTGCTTGAGGAAATTCTGAAGAATATCCTTAAGCTTCTGCGCAAGGGTTCTGTTTTTCTCTACAAGGTCTTTTACAAACTCTTCATTAGAGAAAACGTCAAACATACTGTCCGCCGCCATTTCAGAATGAATAAGCTTCAAACCGTCAGCTGTATTCACATCAACACCATAGCGATTTGCATATTCGGTCACTCTTGCAGAATAATCATAGCCTTCAGTATTTTTAAGGTACCCGATAACCTTTTCAGTAAGTTTTTCCGCCTCTGCAGGATTCCATTCTTCAATAAGATGGAAACATTCGTGACCTGCAGTTCTGAGATAAAGCTTACCTTCTGCATCGAGAGAAACGAGAATTTTATTGGTACCCGATAACTGCATACCGTTTAATTCTTCGCCGTTGTCTTTAAGTCTATCAAAAACAATAAATGAAATACCGAATTCTTTACCTATGGCATCCATTATGCGAACCTGATTTTTCTGTGTAGCGGTTAATTTGCTTTGATAAAAAGCATTAACACCGGGGTTATAAACCTTGTTCTCTCTACCTGCAGAGAAAACATTCTTTCTCCAGTAAAGAGGTAAAGAATGAGCATAGGTATAATACTTATCAATTGCTTCAAAGCTACCGATACCCTTCAAACCTGCGTTATAATAAGCATCAAAAGCACTTTTAAAACCAACATTACGGTCAAGAGCAGGAACATATAAACGACGTGCAGCCTTTTGCTTTTGTGAATTATCGAACTGCGCCGCAAAGTTTTCTGCCGCCTTGCTTACAACAGGGGGCATCTCCACCATGGGCGTTGGAGGTGCACTTTCGGGAGTAGTTTCACTATGCACAGCAGGTGTTGTTTCCGCCGTTGCTTTTCTTGTATAGGTTTTAATTAAATCTACACCTGCGGAATTGATTTGTGCTTCAGTGTCTTTTACCCATTGAGGAGCATTTTCCCCAACACTCAAAAGCTCATTATAAGCAATTTCTGCAGATTTTGCTTTCGTGGAGTTCTCCCGGTACGAATCAAGAGATTCGCCGTTTTTCTTTTTTATAAGGTTTTCAGCCATATAATTAGCAGTACTTTCATTTTCACCTAAAGAAACAAGACGTTCTTTCAAAGCATTTTTATAAATACTGTCGCTTAACTGATTAACCTCGGTTTGAATCCGTTCTTCAGTTTCAGCAATAGCGGAAGCAAGAGCCTGAACACCTTCATCCTTTTTCAAATTAAATTGTGTTGTATTGATACCGTATTTTTTCGCTTCTTTTACCAATTCATTTTTGGTGCTTTCCGCCTCAGCATCTTCAACAACACTTAAAAGATTTGAAATTTTCTTTTCGGAAACTCTTCCTGTTTCACCCCAGGGACCCACATCCTCAACATTAACGTTGATATCAGATTCCTTAACACCTAATTCTGCAGCCCTCATCTGCAGAGCAGTGATTTCTTCAGGGCTCATATCCTTTGCCTGTTGGTTATATTGGGATTTGGAAAGAGCTCCGCCAAGAGCAGAGCCTGCACCACCCATAAGAAGACCCTGCATAGCTCCGCCGACACCTGACATAACAGTTTGATTTATCATATCGGTTCGAGCTTTCTTTCGGGCTTCGGTTTCAGTATAACCGCCCTGACGATATGCATCATAGGCCTGAGCATATGAGCTCAAGCCACCGTTAACGAGATAATCAACAATGATATTAGCCGCCTCGGTGTTAAATTCTTCAGAAGCATTTACACCAACGGATTTTAAGATATTACCCGCAAGAGTTTTGATTCCCTTTTTTGAAACAAGATTTTTAATACCTTTTTCCGCCATACCTTTGAAATTGCCTATAGAAATATTTTCCCAGACCATTTCATTAACACCGGCAACAATACCTGTTAAAAGAGCCTGTTCTTTGCTTCCGCCGTTTCGCGCAACTTCCTGAGCAGTGTCGCTCATGGCGGTTGCACCTAACACTGCACCGCCTAATTTTGTTCCGCCTGTAAGAGCCATATTCAAAAGCGAATCGCCCGTTGACATAGCAGTTGAATATATTTGGTCGAACCAATCTATATTTGTTTTTGGACCTTCCCAATCGTAATTTTCCATTACGGTTTCACGGGTAGTATTAACAAAGTTATTACCGGTGAAATAGGGTGAATTATAATTGAGAGGAGCACCGGAACCTGCAACTGCGCTTTCGAGCATTTCAACAGCACCAAGCATTTTTGTGGGGCTTGTAAGAATAGTTGTTGCAGAGCTTATCCACGGATGCTCTGTGGCGAATTCTTTTGTTTCCTCTTTAAAGGCTTTGTTTTTCTCTTCATCCCTACGGATGCGGTTATATTCAACAAGTTCCTGCCAATTTTCAACACCTGCAGTTTCAAGTGCATCTGCGATTTCTTTACGCCTTAAGGCTGTTGTTTCAGGTGTAAAACCGCCTGTATTCTTATTAAATGCTCTTTGAAAGCCTTTACCGATATTCTCAATGGTGGTTTCATCCTTTTGAGCATCAAGCTCTGTATATTCTTCAATGAGTTTTTTCACATCATCAGGAAGAGAATCCATGGTCTTGAGTTTTCGGGAACTGATTTCTTTTTGAAGCAAAGAAACATCTGTAGTTGCATCCACACTTTTATTTTTTAAATCATCGGTTGTGTTTTTTGCTTCATCGCTATTAATTCCTAAACCTGAAAGAGCTTTACCGAGAACATCGCCAACACCCGAAACAAGCTTGTTTTCCTTTTCGGTATTTTTAAGTTTTTTCAGTTCTTTTTCAAGCTCATCATCGGACATCTTTGAATATTTCTTCTGCTTTTCCGCCTTCGATACAGAATAGTTATATGCTTCCTCATTTTCCCACTGACTGAAATAGTCGTGGTCGCCCTGATAAGCTTTATAAAGGTCATCAAGGTCGCTGTTATCCGCCAGGGCATCTTTTATCTTTTTAACCTGTTCTGCATCAAGATATTTTTCATAGCCTGCCAATTCATCCAAAAACTTTTTAGAATCGCTTTCATAGGCAGTTCTTGAAGAATTAAAAGCAGAAAGTGCATCTGCAGTATCGCCCCTATATGTATTTTTATAATTCCCGTTTCCATCAGTGAAGCGGGAATTATAACTTTTATACATCTGGTTTTTGCTTTCCTGCAGAGTGCTTAATCTTTTGGGTAAGGATGAAGTAAATTTCTGAGCCCAAAATTGATTTATACGCTCATCCACAGCAGAGGTTGAAGGTTGCACACTTTTTTCGTGGCTTTCTTCCTGTTGCTTTTTCTTTTTCCAAAAATCATCTATACGAGATTGCACGCCACTCATAGTTTTTTACCTCACTAAAATTATTTTTTCTTCCTCTTTGAATAACTTTCTCTCACACTGCTATCAAAAGTATCTCTTCCGGTTGCGCCGTTTGCATAATCTTTGTTTCCTACACGATTAGCATATCCAGAACCACCTGAAGTTCCTGAATATTTACCATAAGTAATCGCATAATTCATTAAGTCTGTTATATCGTAAGCAGGATATTTGGCAACGTAGGCATTCAGTGCCTGTTCTCCACCCTCTTCATAAGCAGCAAGAGCTTCATCATACATATAATCTTCAGGAGTTTTATATTCGCTACCTGATGAACCGCCACCACCGGATCCACCTGAACGTGCCGCTGCCGCTTGCTGAAGAGCGAAGGTTCTTTCCCATTGGTCATCCTGAACTGCATCACGCTCTTTCTGATATGCCATCTGTTCGTCATACTGACGTACATTCTCATTGAATGTGCGGTCATTTTCCCAGTTGTTAACCAACTGCAGATATTTTTGATATTCTTCTTCGGACATATCACTTGTTTTGCCGTAAAGATAATCCCTTTCGGTAAGATAATCACCCATTTCATCACGATATCTGCCGTAATCACTTTCCTCAAGTCCCTGAATAATTGCAAGGTTCTCTTTATCCGCCGCTTTCTCATTCAAATGCTTTTGATAAGCCCTATCGTGAAGTTCGGGAACAATATCATTCAGTTCAGTTAAATACTGCTGATAGGTCTGCTGTGCCGCCGTTGTACCATAAGAAGAACCATAACCGCCCGTCAAGGCTGCAGCCTGAGCAGCTGTATCCGCCATTGCCATTTTGCCCCGGTTGACATACTTCTCTTTATAAAGGTCATAAAGTGCATCTTCGCTTACATCATAAGAGAATGGTTCACCACCAAGAATTTTATCAACAAGTGCATCAAGTTTCTCTGTGTATTGCGAACTGAATTCAGCAGGCTTCTGTGCTTCAAACTCTGCCAACTGCTTTTCCGCCGCTGTTAGCGCATCACTTTTCTTATATGTAGGACGGTCGGTAGTAGTTGTCTTTTTGCTTTTTGTTTTCTGTGAAGTTGACTTAGAAACGGTGTTTTTAGTTGTACCGCCCGTAAGACTACCCCAGGTATTTGTGCCAACAATACCGTCAACAGTAAGTCCGTTTTTGCTTTGATAATCCCTGACCGCCGACTGTGTTTTACTTCCGAACTGTCCGTCAACATCCAACTTATAGCCTGCAGAGTTTAATTTTTCCTGCAATTTTTTAACATCAGCACCGGATGAGCCGTATCTGATTGTTGAATATGCCATTTTTCATCTCTCCTTATTCATTTTCTTGGTACGAGAAATAACTTCCGCTAATATAAACATAGGTGTCACCTGCAATATCTGTATCAGAAGATATTAATATTTCGCCTGTCTCGGCTACAATTGCCGCACTACCTTTTTGAATACCGTCTCCGCCAATATCAATTTTTAGTGGAGTATATATATTGGGTATTTTGTCAGGTAATGAGCCGATTATATATTGTTCTCCGGTAGTCAAAAGTTGTTCAGTTTTAAACGAAATCCCCAGAAAAACAACTCCTAAAGACGGCATAAACCGTGCAACACAGGTTAATTCAGAAATTGATGCATTATTAAAAGTTACATTTAGATTTTCATACATTAAATCAGATATATCTTTCCGAATGTTTTCAATTTTTTCATTTATAGATTTTTGCAAGTCTTCAATATTTTTTCTAAAATCTTCTTTAATAGCCTGTTGTTCTTTTGAAACCTGTATTGCAGCTTTATATCCCGAACTATCTTTTTTATCAGCAATTTCATTACCTTTGGAAACCATTGATGCTATGCTTTTTAAATTGGTACCTGAACTGCCATGAAACATTTTCAAAGTTTCGTCAAGCTGCAATAAAGCCTTAGCAATCTGTTGTAATTCTGCACTCATTTCATTTCACTCCCCGGTTCTATATTAAAAGTGAGAGAATAGATCTTCACATCACCTGTTCCTGTTAATTTCAATCTGAAATGGTCGCACCTGTTATCAGGACTTATAGGAAACGCTGTTCCGTAGGTTTTTTGTGCAGTAATAGAATGAAGATGCTTCCACTCACCCGAACTGTCATATTCAACCAACACATTAACCGTTGAACCTTCACTTATTTCCAAACGACAAATAAGGCGGTTAAAATATTTCTGTTCAGGAACATCAAGACCTATAAGTCCGGTCACGGCTTCCCACTCAACACTCTCTTCAATTTTCCATCCGGCAAGTGCGCCGTTAAAATCACCGTGAGCCTGTTCACTATCAGCTAAACAGAGAACATTATTTTCATCTTTTCTGACTACCATATACAAATTACTGCTGTTATTTGCCATTTCAAGAATTTCAATATCATCTTCTTTGTGCCACATTCCACGGTTAAGGTCATAAACAAACAATGTTCTTTTTCCGCCGTTATGCATTGAAACATAATATTTGTCTCTGAAGCCGCCGCCAACCGCTTGGTCATAGTATAAGGTGCCGAAATTATCAGAAATCGTTGCAGGAGAACCACCTTCATAAGCGCATACACCTGTAGGCGATTTATAAAACAATGTTTCATTAACTACACATAAGCTCTTATCACTACCCTTTTGAACCCCTCGAGCAAAGCTCGTGGCTACTTCAAACGGGGGATTAACTCCGTATATTTTATGTATGCAATTCTCTTTAAAAAACATAATGTAATAACCATAGCGAATCGCACCGGTAAAAGCCCCATCAGAACCTACTGTCACAGCATAACTATCTGATTCAAGCCCCATATAACAACGCCAGTTCTTAAAATCACCTAATTTACAGCAGTAAATCTCATTAAGTTCAGAATTGCAGCCCCATATTCTGTTTTCGCCCTGGCATACAAAATCCATATCAGGACAATTGCGGTCAACTGCAAAAGTGGTATTTTGAGTTTTCATTTCATCTATAATACCTGTAACGATTATGTAATCATCACCGCAACCCCAGATAATCATATCGGTATTAAAATCCTCAACAACAGAACCACTTAGGGTTACACAGTCAAATTCCTTGAAAGATTTTCCGATATTAGGGGATGTAATTTTTACAAAAGTGGTTGCAAAACTCACCCACATTGAATCTGTTTCAGAATATTTTTTAAGAACATGAGGTGTATCGGAAGTATCAAGCCATAATTCTCCGTTTTTCGCGTCTTTAGGTGCAACTGCTCCTGTGCTGTAATTTTCGTAATTTTCGCCTGTGAGCATACACAAGGTGTAATCCACGTTTATTCCCTCTTCAGTTGAAAAATGCGCTTCTATGCTTCCGTAATCGCTCAAATCAGCAGTATTCAGATATACTTTATCAGGAAAGATAACCACATAAGCACCCATAGACACCATACGGCGCACTTCATTGTATTGGGGATGCAGGTAAGGAAAGCCTTCTATCTTTTCACCGCCGTAATATAATTCTCCGCCTTGCACATAAAGAAGCTTATCCTTGCTGTAAAGTGAATGAACATCACCATTCACATTGAATTCAGCTCTCTTGTGACGTGGGGAAAGCACCGGGCAATATGATGATGTAAGATTTTTCATATCATAGAATTCGCCTGCATTGATTTTCAGGCCGTGGTTATAGCCTTGAAAAGTATCAACTGTGTATCTTGTTTTAGACAATTACATCACCCCGTTATCTTTGCTTTTTGTATTGGTTTATAGGTTCTTGTTACCCAACAGGTATACTGTTCATATAAACCACGGTATTCTGCAGCATAATATTCTGCTCTTTCACGCTCTCCGCCGTGTAAAGCATATTTATAAAGCAGAAAATAAATATATATATCCTGGTACTGCATCGGTAACAGAAGTTCTTCCTCTGCAATATCACTTAATTCCTCAGTTGTTGCAATTTCTTTTCCTGCACTTTTATACAAGGGAAGAAATTTATTGATTAAATATTGAATCCAATCGGTTTCAGCCATTTCACAAAGTGTTTCGTGATTGATATAAACTTCTTTTAAAATCCGCTCATCTAATTCTTCGAGCCAGTCCATTTTTTGTTTTTTAGTATAAGTATTGTTTAAAAGTTTATCTGCTCTCTCTATTGCCTCTATGATTTTCATACGTTCACCTTCTTATTTGAAAAAGCGGCAACACCGCAAAGTGTCGCCGCCGTGTTTAATTAAACGGAAATATTCGCATCAATATATGCAGCTGCTTCTGCCGCCATTTTTTCACTGTTTTTGATAACCTCAGCAAATTTTCTGGGAACTTCAACCGTCATTCCGGTCTTAATGAGAATTCTTTCACCATTCACCGCAACAAAACGCTCAGTATCGTTTCTGCTCTGTTTCGGAATAAAAACAGGAACGAGTTCATCTGCTTTATTTACCTTCTTTTCAGGTGTTGCCTGTGTATCAGGTGTTGCCTGTGTATCAGGTGTTGCAGTAGTCTGATTGGTGTTGTTTCTGTTACTCATAATTTACATCCTTTCATTAGTTAGCGGTTGCTGTACCGCTGAATGTAGAACCGCTTTCGATTCTCACAATATATTCTTCAACAAGGCGTTTGGCAGTCTTGAGACCTTTCCAACCGATAGAAGAACGCTGATTGAGAGGGTCGTTGCCGTAGCCCTTCTGTTTTACGATATGTTCAATACCGCCACCGTTGATACTTGACACACCGTAAGCATCTGCACCAATAATAAGGGTTGCAAATACTGCGGGAGAATCGCCGTCTTTCCAGATTTTTGCCTCTGTGCTTTCAACGAAACGAATACCGCCAAGGCAACCAATTTCACCATTCAGCATGTTTTCGGGTGTTGCATATTTCTGCACTTCCATCCACTGATTGCCTGCTTCCTGCATAAGGTCATAAGCAACATAAGGATGAATAATACCCACATAATAGCCGTCAATTTTAGGTGCATTCATTGCTTTAAGCTCTGCTGCAGCTTTGAAAACATCCTTAACACGAAGAAGACAAGTTGAATCAAGTTGACTTCTCAATGTAACTGTTGTTTCAACGCCATCTACAACTTTGGGGCAGTAAAGAACATTGGTACCGCCGGCAATTTCATTTCTTACAATAGTATCCATTGTAAGACCAGCCTGAGCAGCAAGCTGTTTTGTTGCCTCAACAATGGTGTTGTCAACTGCGGTAAGTTCAAGCATATCAGTCTGCTCAATGTAATCGCCATACTGCTCAACTGTAGCAGTAATAGCAGTTACGTTAAGCTTGTTACCTGTGGGAGTAACACCCTCTGTAAGAGGAGTGAGCGCTTTGGGAAGAGCAGAGAATTTTCTGAATTCAATAATCTTACCGCCGTTTTTGGGAATATCACGCTTCTGACCGAACTGGTCATGAACAAGATGGGGAGAAGCGAGTGTGATAAGAGTTTTATCATAGAATGTTTTCATTTCAGCAGAAAGCTGTTCTGATGTTGTTGTATTCACAACGTCACCTGCAGCAAAAAGCTGAATGTTAGGAGTTAATTTTCTTTCATAAATATTTTTCATTATTTTCACCTTTAAAAAGTAACTTTTTTGCCATTCTCAACCTCTTTGAGAATAGCCATTATATCTTTGCTGGTGAGGTTACTTACATCAACTTTAGTTGTTGATGCAGCCTGAGAAGATAAACCATTTTCACGAACACGATTGGTGCCCGCTCTTATAGTATCTTCTGTTTGCTTTTTCGTTTTTTCTGATGCAAGAGAAACTGCAGCTTTAACAATTTCATCATGGTGGATTGCCTCGTACGCTTTTTTTACACTCTTTCCCATATCAAGGTATTCTCTGAACTCTGGATTCTCCATTTCTGTCATAAGGTCAAGATTGGGATAAGTGCTTTTCTGAAGTTCTTTTGCTTCATTACTCCAACCTGTAAACTTCTGGCGAAGCACCTGATCTGCTTTAAGTTGTGCAATTTCAGTATCTTTTCTACCGGAACGGATTTTAGAAAGAATGCTTTCTTCACTTTCTCCGGTTTCGGTTGCCTGTTTGCGGATATAAAGAGCATCTTCTTCAAATGCATGAAGAAGTTCTGTTTCATCCGTAACACCATAACGCTGTTTTAAAGCATCCATAATAGGCCGTTGAGCACTAACCTGTGCACGAAGCTTATCTGAACCTTTTGTTCTTCTGCCAACATTCTCCTGAATATGCCTTTCATACTGAGATTTGTATTTGCCCTTTATAAGCTTATTAAATTCAGCATCAAGGTCTTCCTTGTTGTCAGTGGCGAGCTGACCGTCTTCAGCCTGTTCCTGAGCGGCGACCTCAGTTTCATCAGCCGTTTGGGTTTCGTTTACAACATCTGCAGTTGCTGCACCCTCACCTTCTGCACCTTCTGCAAAAAGCTGTAAGCGAATTGTAAGTATTTTTTTCATAATTCCTCCTGCGGTCTTTTCCCGCGCGTCATTTAATTTATTTCAAGGGGTTTCAAAGCCCGTGAAAACTGAAAATAATTATTTCGGTGTTGCTGCTTCATTCGCACGTTCTCTTGCCTGAGTTGCAAGAGAATTGTCAGCAGGCTTAATTTCTGCGCTTAACGGTTGTGATGCGCCCTGCAGATTTTGTAACACCATTGCAATTTTCTGTGTCATTTGTCCGCCGTTCTGTTCTTTTGTATCTACCAACTGCGCATATTTCAATGCTAACGGAGCAAGTGCCTGAATAGCCTCATATATAGACCCATTCTTTTTGATGGTCTCAAGTACTTGCTGTTTGCCCGTGAAATTCATCATAGTTACAGTAGCCGTAGCTCTGTCTGCATTCTCCGGATTAAACATTCCCGCATTATACAACTGCAAAGCGAGTTCATTTTGAGAAAGTCGCGAATACGCGCT
Source organism: Acutalibacteraceae bacterium (assembly GCA_045576615.1). Lineage (GTDB taxonomy): Bacteria > Bacillota > Clostridia > Oscillospirales > Acutalibacteraceae > DTU089. Next base: position 49,154 of record JAZNGU010000026.1, read on the forward strand.
ATTCTTTGAAGGAATAACCTTTATATCAAAAACAGGTAAACGAGAGCTTACTCCTTCAACTCCCAACATCGGAGTTTGCTGAACCTTAACGTTTTTATTATCAAAGCTTACAAACGAAGCTTCTTCATTAGGACCCACAATACGGAATGTACGTTCGTCTTCATAAAACTGCCTTATAAGTTCAACAGCAAGCATGTTCAAATCACGGAAAGCAACATAACCGCCTTTAACCATATCTCTGGTAAGCTTTCCGCCTGCTTCCTGAAGAGCTGCAATAGCACTTGCCGCCGTTACACCCGAAACTGTTGAACCCTGAGAGAAATCTCTGTTACCACTAATTTCTTTCAGCTCGTTCTGTTGCATTTCAAGAACTGTCAGATAATTTCCATCGAGAGCCGGTGCTTTTATTTCACGAATACTGTCTTCACCAAGATTACTTCCGGAAACATGAACAAAACTGTTGTTCCAATCAGCAAATTCCTCTTCATTGACTGCTCCTGCGGAGTTTATAAAGTATCTCGGGGTTGTACCTCTACTTGCATTTTTAACCACTGCATTTGTAAGGCCGTCAATTGTATCTTGAGTATCGCTCATAATATCAACATAACCGAACCCACAAGGACTGTCTTTCATCGGGAAGCAAACATCAAATACAAATGGATATTTGCCGTGGTCATAAAAACCACGTTCTGCATAGTCAGGGTCATTTTCTGAAGAATACAAGCACACACCATTACAAAATTTGCAGAAATGTAAAACTGTTCCTTCCATAGTTTTCCGCTTATAATACCAATCCACAACGGCAGTTTTATCTTTGTTATCGATTGTATCATCAGAAACATATTGCGAAATTTGAAGACCATTTGCTCCCAATTTGCCTTTGAGCTTTTCAGGATAAATACTTTCAAGAACATCATTGTTCTCAAGCTTTACATAGAAAACATTCTGGCTTTCCTGAATATCTTTTATGCCGGGCTCCCAGAACAGCGAAAGAATATCGATTTCACGAATATCTATATCACCTATTCCGTTTAAATCCGGATTCCAGAACACGCCATAAATACCTGTGCCGTTTTTGATTTTCTCCCACGCTACATCAGAGTAAGTTTTTTCAAAATTGCAACGTTCAAAAATCACCGGTAAAATCTGTCCTAATGTTTCCGCCGCTTTTTCATCACTCTGTTCACGAGGAAGGACATTAATTTCAGGAAAATTATCAGTCATATCAGCGTGTTTATTGGCAAGCGAATTGAAAAGCCAAGCTGTTTTTTTTGAAGTTGACTTCAAATCGTCCTTTTTTTCGGGTTCGACCCTCATTTTGTACCATTCATCGTTCTTAATAACGCGACTTTCAAGGTTGGTCTTGCCTTCTTTATATTTCTTCAGAATTCTTTCCGCTTCTGCTATTCTGTTTTCATCAACTTTGGATCTTATTTCATCCAAAGTTATAACATTTTCTTTCTCGTCCATAACTGCTCCTTAAATCCTGCGGTAACCTTTTTGTAAATCAAGTGGGTCATCACCGAAGGGCTTTTTCTCTTCTTTTATTTGCGGTTTTATTGGCCGTGCCATACACATATAACGTGTTTCGTCTGCGATATGGTCCTCACCTGTTGTATCTAAGTCTTCAGGATTGGTAGTTGAGAACTGTAATTCTGGCATTGTGCGAATAAAATCTTTGCAGGTGTTGAATATGTACATCATTGGTAAACCCTCTTCATCAAAAGAAAGTCTATAATGAACCTGCATCCAACCGGGAATACGTTGATTGTCACCTTTTGTAAAATAAACACCGTGCTTATTTGCAACTTCAACAATAGAAATCCCACCATTACTAGCCCAAATTGAAGGGTCAGCAATACCAAAAATTTGCTTACCTTTTAACCACCGATGTTCTTTTTCGATTGCTGCAATTGTTTCAAAAACTTTATTTTGATTCCATTTAACACCCTCATTAGGAGTTCCTGTGCAGCCGTATGATTCTAAAATTCTGTAAAGTCTTCCATCATAATCCACCGTCCACCAAGCACACGAGTATGGTTTGTTGAAGCCCCAGTCAAATGAACGATATATTGGCCAATCACGAGGAATTTCAAAGGATTCAATAACGTGAGTAAATCTTCTGTCCAAATAGTGATTCGGATCATCAACAAACTCTTCAAAAAATTGTCCTTCGAAAACGTCCCATGAGCCTTCCAACCAGGCAGTTCTCAATTTGGGCGGTAACGCTTCAAGTTCTTTTACATATCCGGGGTCAAGTTCCATAAGTGCCTTATTATCCTGAACAAATGCTTGAATAAAAGAATAATCATCCGGATTTTCAGTTTCTTTAAAACGTCTATCTACAAATCTTCTTTTTACCCAAGTATGTCCTACACCACCAGGATTACAGGTAATATATGTTCTATGTGGAAAACTATTGGTACCACGAACACTCGAATTCATTTTCACAAATCGTTCTTCTGTTTGATGCGTTGCTTCATCTATAAAAAGAACATCAAATTCTATACCCTGAAACCTTTCAGCATCCTTATCAGTTTCACAGTATTTCAGCAAAATCTCACTACCGTTTTTAAATTTGAAAACTTTTTTTGACTCATTATAGGTTGCTATACGGTTACTTTTATTTTCATCGCTACTATTAAGCAAGGTTTTCAAAGGTTTTATGTGATTTTCTTCTAATTCCGGAAAGCTTCTACGAACTATGCAGATTCTTATTCCATCATAATACAGCGCAAGTAAACAGGCTTTTAATCTGATTGACCAGGATTTCCCACCACCACGAGCTCCACCGTAGCCAATGTACCGATGCTCATCACTTAAAAACAAACTCTGTTTAGGACTTGGTTCAGGAAACAAAAACTCTACCATTATTTACTCCATTTTTCTGCTGCCGGTGATTCAAATTTGATTACTATTCCTTCAGCATCTTTTCCGCCGTTAACAGTTTTTTCAAGAGCTTCAAGAGCTTTAAGAGCATTTTTTGCATCAAAAACATATTCACCCGTTTCAACCTTCTTTTGTTCTGTATAGTCCCACTCTTCAACAGGTTGAGCTTGTAAACACCTATTAAGAATTTCCAGTCTTTTTTGAGTGATAAATTCAGACGATAACCCGGAAGTTTCAATCGCAATTAATTGTAAAATACGCACGTACGCGGTGATGTTAACATTTGTCAACAGTCTTGATGCTTGCTGCCGTGCTGTTTTTTTTGAATAGCCGGCTTTTTCCGCCGCTGCTGTGCCGTTATAATCACACTCGATGTAATGAACACAAAATTGTATTTGCTGTTTGTTAAGCTTTTTCTCGCATTCTTTTTTCTGTTTTAATAATTCATCTATCATTTTTCACCAACTACTTCAAATAAAAAAGCCGCCTGAAACAGGCGGCGCGGAACGGAATGAATGATGTCGCGAGTTGTTTTCGACACCTTCATCAATTTCACTATAACATAAAAAATTAAAATTTGACTGCTATTTTTTGTGTTTATTCAATTCTATAAAAAAAAGTTTACGGCGAAGTATAAAGCCTCTTTCGTATAATGGCACCTGCATTTTGTGGTAAGGTGTGCCTTCGGTTACATTTTTGAACAGATAAGGCTTGAGCAAAGGAATATCGCTACAGGCAACTTCTATGCAATTATCTATTATTTCCAGCTTGGTTTTTATATCCGCCGCCTTTATAGCATTCTCTTTAACAGAACCCGAACCATCCAACAACCTTTTACGCTCGGTATCAAGTTCATTATATTGCCTTGCAAAAGCGCGCAACTCCTCATAACGTGCTTGTGACATGCCGTATTTTTTATAATTCACTCTGCTCATGACGTTCTCCTTTAAAACAATTTCTCCTGTGAACCTTCGATAAGGCGCACTCGGTCCCATAGTTCGTACACTTCCGGAACAGTGGAAGCGTAAACAGTCTTGTTGCACTTGAAACAACAAATTTCATACAACGGCATATTTCCGCCTACATCAGCGAATGCAGGCGCAGTTCCGCAAGAACACATTTTCTGTTGTAAAAAGTCCAAACATACCACTCCTCACTGTCGGAACAACGAACCTTGCACCCAAGTATCTTCATCAGGTGGCAATCTTAAATCTCTGCAATCTATCTTCCGCCTTACACGGTCATCAAACTCTGCAAGAGATGTTGAATAGAATGAGAGCTGTGCATCCTTCCTGCAGAGGAACAAGCGAACATAGTCGAATCCGTTGGTTGTATTCAAAATACATTCGCTATCATCAAGAATTACCCAATAATCAGGAAAGTTTCTTTCGATGAAACTCTGCACATTCCAGTTTTCAGCATATTCTCTTGCTGTTTTGTTGGAAATATAGTGTTCACGCTCTTCAGGTTGAATAAGATTTCTGCTGCTTACCCAGCGACGATATGTAAGACGTTGCTTTTGAATATAGTTTGCATTGTCTATAACTCCGAATTCACAGAATTGAAGACGCTTTGCGTTGGCATAGCCCATCCCCCAACATTTTTCTACGTCGTCACGGTCAACACCACCGCTTAAAATCATATGGGTGTGAAAGCGGTTAGCCATTTCGATGGCATAGACATATTTCAGCTCTATACCTGCTTTTTTATATAATCTCTTAACTCTGCGTATAAAGTTCTTAATGTGTTTTTTTGCAACTTCAATATTTGAGGGCAAATAATAATCAGAGTAATCCAAACCGAGAGTAATATCATCCCCCGTGAAATTTGTGTGCACAAGTCTGTGGAATTTTCTTTCCGCAGTTTCTTGATTTATACGCTCCTGCAGTTCGCTTGTAGGCTGAAATTTGTGTTTGCGGGAACGAGGCTTCGGAAAAACGGGAAAAACTTCAGCTTCAGCGTACTGCCCGGTATAGTAAATGTGTAATCTATGCCTTATCTGCATTTTTCTTTCCCCTTTACTTTTTTCTCTCTATTACGCAGGGGAACACGTTTCCCCTGCAACCCCTTTGTTTTGAAAGAAATTAAATAACAAGAAGAAAAAGAGAACCCTCGGAAACTTCCTTCTTCTATCTTTACTCTTTCAGATTTTGAAAATGGTTCTTAACTTAATTTATTCTTACAAGCCTTAAGCGGCACCCGCCGCCTTGTTTAAAATTGTATATATAACACTTATATATAGAGAATCGAAACTCTCATTTCCGCCGCTGATTTTTCAGCAACTAAAATCAAAGCTTCGTCCCCGTGTTGCCACGGGGATTTGTTTTAAAATAAATTTTTCCGCCGTTCCTTAATCTTTTCCTGCAGCTCCGGTGGAAGCTCACTGAATGGTCGTTGTTTGCTACGGTTTATTTTGGTATGGGTTTTATATTTCCGCCTTTCAACTTTCTTTCCGCCGGGAGAAACTGTTATAAATTCACTAACGCCTATGTATTGTCCGTTTTTAGTGAAATCTTTCCGCCAGCTTATTGTATGAGCTTTTCGGTCTATAACCGCCTGATACTCCGTTTTCTGCTGACTTGGGGAAACAAGCTCAATCTGAAAGAGGGCTAAAGCCTGACGGACTTCGTTATAATCTACAAAATTTGTTCGGGCTAATTTCAACATAGCCTGCTGAAGATACCTGAAGAACAGCATTGAATTATAATTCTCGTCTTCAGGTGCAAGGCGAACTGCACGCTCCAGCTGATGCAGTGTAACTTCACCAATAATACTTGTGGTCATTCAGCTTTACCTCTTTTTTCAGCTTCAGGCTTGCCGTTCCGAAATCAACGTGCAAATCAATAGTACATTCAGTGGGCTTGTCCGGGAATTTGCTGTTATATATTGCTTGAAATATAGCTTTACAAATTGCATCGTGGCCGTTACGAACAGGAAGAGAATCAATATCTTTACCGGTCATTGTTTGCACCGTCCTTCAATATCGATAAACACATCGGGCAACCTTTGTATTCGAGTTTCTCATCAGGGTCTGCAAGGGTAAGTTCAAATTTACAAATAGGACAGCGATATGTAACGGATGTGCAGTCTCTATCTACAATCCACTCACCGTGCTTAACCTCAGCAACATCTTCACAAGGAAATTTATCAATAAAATCAAAAACATCTTTTAATGATTTAACCTTTTTTTCTTCTTTGGCATCCCAAAGCGCATCATACAATGCACCTTTTCCAATGTATTCATCCATTGATACCCCTCATTTCCTTTAACTTCTGCTCGGCTTGGTCTTTTGCGTTTTCACCTATAAAAATCGTTATGCCAAGTTCTTTTGGTTCGAGTTGAAAATATACATATTTCCCAACAAGATTAAGTTTTTTTAAAGTTATACGAAATTCAGAAGTTCCTGTTATTTCAACTTTATTAACCGTTGCTCTTTCAACAGCGTTTTTTTCAATAATCCAAACAACATTACCCACCTTACAAGGCGGTCTTATCCAACCGTCAGCAATAATGTAGTCAGCAATAAATTCTTGTAAAGTTTTAATACTCTCGTATATCTCACTATGCTCTGCTTCTGTTTCAACTTCCAACGCTCTTTGCCTTTCCTTGCCGACATAATGAGCGTGTTGAAACAAAGCATCTTGCACCAGCTCTACAAGCCTATCTCTTTTTTCATTCGTCATAGTTTGGAACAAACCTTTCATTAACAACTTTTCCGCATTTTTCACACACTTTATACTGTATTTCTCCGCGAAGATTGAAAAACTCTGTTTGAGGACGATACCAATTGCATTTATGCTTACAAAACAACTGCAATATTTTAGGTTTAGGATTATTAATTCCGTATTCTTTAGGCATTACCTTCACTCCTTTTCGCTTCTCATAAGTTTTACGGTTACCACAAATACAATAAGTGCAACGCTCTTTGGTATAGGTGCATATAGGTGCTGATTTTGCGACTATTTCACCATTTACAACTATGCTCGGTGGAAATTTCTGATATTTACACATTGCCATCACTCTTCCTATCTGCAAAATACGGGCATTTTGAACACTGTCTATAAGCTTCGCTGTTGTGATAAAGACCACAACACTTACGACAAGGAGCAGTCCAACCACTTCTTATATGCGCTATATAACAGTGTGCTTTTTTTATATGTAATTTGATTTTTGAGAAAAGATTTTTAAGCATTGTAATTTTCCAATCTTCTTTTTTCGTGTATTTTTTCCACTCTTTTCGAAACTCGCTTGAATGCTTTGAAAGGATTTCAAAAACAATTTCTGTATTTACCTGATTTGTGCTTTCAGGAGTTGTAACATACCAACCTTCACCCAACAAATACTCTTGCAAAAACTCCAATGCCTTCTGAGGTTCCAACGGTGGGGCGCACATTCCACAATCTTTCGCTTCATTTTTAAGCCAATCAGTAAATTTTTTCATTCATACTCACCTCAACGAAAATTTGTAGTACTACTACTCAAAGAATTAAAATGTTTGCATTTTATGGAAACTTCAACTGTATTTACACCTTCACTTTTGCATAGTGAAACGATTTTTTCACATATAGAATTGTATTCTTTACAAAATGAACAAACCTTTTCATGCGAACAACAATTGCATTTCTGACTTATATTCATATCCCGTCACCACCCATAAAAACTTTAAACAGTCTGTCGAGTTCATCCACACCATCAAGGTCAAATGCACGTTCAAAAGAATTTTTAAATTCAGGTTCAGGATGCTTAGGAGCATATCTGCGGTTTATGTCATCATTAGACCTTATCCCCTTTAACATACTTAACGGAATTGTTACATACCTAACAGGTTCATGAGTAATCAGAAGCTTTCTTGCTTTATAAGCTCTTTCAATGTCCTCGATTAAACATTTTTTTATGTCATTTAAAAGTTTGTCATAATCTGCAAGTGATTTTGTGTATATTTCGCCACGTTCCACACAGATACAGCAATCAAATCTGTTTTCGGGAGATTTCGCCAGTTTGCGCTTTAAATATGCACGTTCATTTATAAGTTTCTGAATCTCTGCATCTTTTTCGGTAAGCTTACGCTTCAATTCATTTATAGTTCCAATATCAGATTGTCCTGAGTCTATAAAAGTCACCTTTCTACTTGCTAAAAAATCTTCAGAATCACTTATTATAACGGTGGGTAAAATTGCTTTTGCTCCAACACTAAATCCTTTTTTAAATTCAATTGTTCCTAACGGGTCATCTTCCTCACTTAAATCTTTGATAATAAAAAACTCTTCGTGATTTTTTACAACTTCTTTTATCACATCAAACATTTCGTTCAAAACAATTTCTTTAGCTATTTCGATTTTTGACTCTGTTACATCATCTTCAATTATTGTAAAAGCTCCACAAATTTTACTTGTGTTTTTCGGTCCATTATAATTAACGACGAGTTTGCCATCCTTATCTGAAATAACAAAATCGCTTTTTTCTTTTTCAGGTGCTCTGTACCCGTTAGCCATACCTAAGCACATAATTAAGCCTCTTTTCTATCAATAAAACTCTGCACCATTATTAGCGATAACCTCACCAATTCTTTTTCTTACACGAGCTCGGCAAGTTACCAGCAAGTTAAATAATTCGCTAATCGGCGTATCAGTAGGCTGATATTCATATTCGATAATTGTTCCATAATGGTTATTGCAGAGAAATTTCTTTTCAGAAACCTGTGAAAATTCTCTTACAAAACAATGAGCAACTGAGCCAACCTTAACCTTGTCGCCATCCTGCTCAATTATCATTTTTGTATCAACAATATGAAAGAAGTGTGTTTCATCAATTTTCGCATCCTTCAAATCGCTCAATGTATCAATTTCATTAAAGTCAACAGTTGCATTGACTCTTTCCGGTTTTAAAATCTCATCAATTTTGTTGTTCATTGGATTTCTCCTCTGCTTTTTCAAATTCATCGCAAGGAATGCCGGACACTTTGTGATAGACCTGCTTCGGAAATTCGCACCACACAAAGCACCTGCATTCCGTGCATTCCTGGAAATCATTGTTTTTCATATTGTTATATCAAACTCCGGTGTATGCAGCACATTCATAATCACGCATATATTACCCATTTGCTCCATTATGTAGTTGTCTTTTTCGCCGTAAGCTGAGTAATGCCTGAGAGCGTTAAAGATCAGTTTTCTTTCTTCGGGGCTTAATACAAGTTCAATTCCATCATCATTCTTTAACCTGAATTGCATACCGAGTTACACACTCCTATTTCTGAGTTTTTATCGAATATGTAATAATCACAAGAAGCCCTCAGGGTGCCGTAAAATTCAACACCCTTGTTCTGCATCAGAAGCTTCTCAAGTATTTTTGTGCTTTTATCATAAAGATTCTTATAAGGACAACCTTTCGGTGTTTTTCTGTTTGCACATTTTTTTGCAATCGTCAGTGCCTAAAAACAAACTCAAGTCTCCCTTCTTTCTCACGTCTTTCTTTTAAGCTATCTTCATAGCCTTTCTGGGTGAGATAATATTTCTTTCTGACATCATAAAAAGAAAAGTAATTCTTTTCGGTATAAAAACCGAACTTACTAACTTTGGTAACTCTCATCGGCGCGCCGTTTCTCGCAGAATATACAACGTCGCCCACAGAAAGCAGTTTTTTTATTTCACTTGACATTTCTATACCGCCTTTTTATTAAGTGCGCACCACTTTTTCTGTGCTTGTTTTTTCTTGGCTGTTCTGCAGGCTTCACAAAAACGATTTTCTTTTCTTTCGTAAAATGTTCCGCCGCATCTGGCACAGTACTGAGGATGAATTCTCTTGAACTCAAGACAGGAATCACAGTCGGTACCACCAGCTGAGCATCCTTCGAAGTCATCCCAGTTCATACACATAAATCTTTGGAAATATGGGTCGTAACCCAACTGATTCATCCGATACTTTAAAAGACCGGCAAACGTTGATAAGTTTTTACGGGTTTCAGACCTGCAGCGTGATAAATGAACACCTTGTTTCACTAACACATCAGGTGCACCATCACCCCACTTACCGTCTCCCAACATTACACGGACCTTATCAGCTGATTCCGTAAGATACACAAAATACACTTTTCCTCTTACAGCCTTTTCTGACTTGTTAAGCATATTTCCGATAACTGTATAGCTGTCACCGTTTTTAATGCCTTCAGCAAGAATTTCATAATCCTCATCAGTCCAGGCACTTTCAGCGCTATGGTTGTCTGCTTTTACCGGGCGGTACTTGGTACCCAAATCAGTGCAACGTCTTTGAATTGCACCTGCAGAGCGACGGAGTATTGCAGAAAGCTCTTTATAGCCATATTCTTGTTTTTCAAGCAAATATAATAATTTGGAATCTTCAGCTGCAGTCCAAGGGTCTTTTCGCTGTAAAGAAAAGGCTCTATAGTCTTTTCTCCTCTGTTCATCGACCCATTCAGGCTCTTCGCCCAATGAAAGCGGTTCCATTTTTGAGAAATCGATAAAGCTTCTGTTTTTTTCTGCCCATTCCCAAAATTCATCGAGATAAACGATTTTGACTCTCTTTTCATTAATCTTTTTATAATGCATCGGGAATTTGCGATTTTCCAACCAGCTTTTTAAATGATAACTGTGTGAGTTGTGCCCGGTGATTGTCTGCACCAGCTGATTGAAGGTAATGTATTCTCCGCCTAAAAGAAACGGACCTAAATCAAGTTTTCTTGCCTTAATGTATATTGCATTAACACTTCGGTTCAATTTTTTTGAAATGCTCTCTACAGAAACAGTTCCCCAAGACTCCTCAAGATAAAGAAGTTCTTCTTTACTCCAGTTTTTATTAGAACCCACTTGCCTGCAATTCCTCCACATAACACCAACTCTGAGGTGGTCTTTTAATAGGTCTTGTTTTACATTTTGAGCACCAATCGGTTTTATCTTTGCAAAGGTAAGAGCCAAGAAGCATAGCACCGTTTGTAAAATCGGGATTGTTGTATATTCGCTCTCTGTGTTCACAATGATTGACCGCTTCATAATCAACAACATAGAACTCACTCAACTCTTTCGGCTTGTCATAGATTACAAGGTCGGATATGTTCCAACCGTAAACTGTTTTTTCATTTGCATATTCGAGCAAATCAAGTTCATCAATCATTGTTTTTGCTTTTGGCAAAACGCAATAATTGCCATGTTCTGCAACAGTTATTTCATTACAAATAAACTCGCCTATGACTTTTCCTCTGCCTTCTTTGACAAAACGACAATAATCCGCCCAAACAATACCATGTGTACAATAGATATAAACCTTAAAAGGTGTTTCAATTTTCGGTCTTGTCTTCCTTACCTCGATAGTTTTGAAAACAGAATATCTAACAGGATTTATAGCCCTTACTATAAGCTCACACCATTTCGGTTGTGTGCTCATCAGAACTGCTTTCATCGCACAAGCTCCCTTCCGCATATTTTTGTGCGATTTCAATTGCTTTTTCGGGTTCGTTGGCTTCCGCTTCAAAACATCCGCCGTTTCCGTATTCTTTACGGTACAAACACTTTTCGCAATTATGGTTTTGGCAAATCTTAAGCTTAACCTTTAAATAATCGCTCGTTTTTGAACAATCGTATTTCCCTTCCGCCAAATTCAACAACTCCTTTATTTAATTTTAGGTGGTGCAGGGTAGCGGAGTTGAACCGCCACGGTTATATAATTTACAGTGTTAATATAATGTTCGCAGACTTTATTAATATTTTTTGGACTGAATCCGAAGGAGATATGTGTAAGGTTGCTCAGGCCTTGCACATTTTTTATTATGGGGAAAATATAACCGGCTCCCGCCCCTGCATATTGCCCGACTTACCGGGCAGTCTTTATAAATTAATTGAGCTTGTCCGCCCTGTAGGTTGCTATGTAGTTCTCTACATCTTTTGCTTCTCTCTGAGTAAGGCAACGAAGATTTTTTTCTTTTGAATCCATTGCATAAAAAGCAACATCACCGTAGTAAATCTTATCTGCTCTATCATCGGCCATACAGGGTGCAAGACTTTTAGCAAATCCGTCTGTGTCATAGCACATATAAATACCGGGCATTACTTCAAGGCTGTTGGGGTTTTCTGAATCGAGCTCCTTGTGGATAGCTTTCAAGCAGTTCCCCACATTATGCCTCTGTTCCGGCTCCTGCCCGGGTGATTTGAGAATAATAAACATATTACCTTTCCTTTCCGCTATGCAGGCTTCAACACTTCTGATGAAAGCACGTGCATATTTCTTTATTTTCCGCCAAAGCTTACGCTCAAGCTTTATAAGGTCCTTTTCATGCAGGATGCAAAAGCCTATTGCCAACATCCAGCAGGTTATAACAATAAAATCTTTTAATAATTGATAGCTCATAAAACTACACACTCCATAAAGTTTATTAATTATGTACGAGCATCATCCACCGCACTGTTTTCTCAACTTTTCCTTGGGGATTAACCACTTTCCGCCCATTTTCACCCCTTCGATTTCCCCTGCAGCAAGTTTTCTCTGAACTACTTTTTCATTCATGAACAATATACTGCAGACCATTTCAACAGTAAGATTTATGGGAAGTTCATCCCAGCTTGTATATGTACGTGTGTATCTCGGTTTAGAACATCGTGGCATTTTCTCACTTCTTTCTAATAATTTTTACATCTATGTATCATTGGTTGCACGGTATCGTTGTTCAAATTATTGAACTTTTAAAGTAAAAAAATAAATCTGTATATCGGCTTTAGGAAAACCTAACAATTCAGCCGCCTCTTCCATTTCAGGTTGAGTCCAGGGTATTTGTGAATTCATCTTTAAAGACATAGTTCTGTCTGATAAATTCATAGCTTTACCAAAGGCTGAAATTGTGCCATATACAGATTTAATCAATTTTTCCAACTTTGAATAATCATACGGTATTTTTATTTTTTTCTTCATATTTTTCACGTCCTGTTTATCAAATTGAATAAAAGTTCAATCTTTTGAACAACTTGATATTATCACACGATTTTTGCCTTGTCAATACAAAAATTCAATTTTTTTGAACTTTTTTTCATTTCCTCTTGAACTTTTGTTTAAATTATTTTATAATCCTATTACAATATAATTTGGTGGTGACCTTAAAAATGAAAAAATTTAGCACTTCTGATAGATTGAAACAACTAATGAGAGAGCAAAACCTCAAACAAGTTGATATTTTAAATTTGTGCAAGCCGTTTTGTGAGAAATATAATGTTAAATTAGCAAGAAATGATTTGAGTCAGTATGTTTCGGGAAAGGTAAACCCCGGTTCCGATAAACTCTCTATTTTAGGAATGGCTCTTGGTGTAAGCGAAACTTGGTTAATGGGCTACGATGTATCGCGAGTTAGTTCTTCTGCGTTTGGTTCAAAACTTCCAGATAACGTCATTCCCTTCCCTAAAATGAAAAAAATCCCCCTGCTCGGCACTATCGCCTGCGGAGAACCTATTCTTGCTGAAGAGAATATTGATGCATATATTTCTATTGACGAGAACTCTGATGCAACCTTTGCCCTCAAATGCAAGGGTGACAGTATGATTACTGCCCGCATCTTTGACGGTGACGTTGTTTATATCCGCCCTCAGCCCGATGTTGAGAACGGTGAAATTGCCGCCGTCCTTATAGATAATGAAGCTACATTGAAAAAGGTTTACAAAGCGCAGAACAAAATAACCCTCTCCCCTTGCAACCCAATGTATGCAGATATGGTTTACACCGATGAACAGCTTAATCAAATCAAAATTTTAGGTAAAGCTGTCGCTTTTACCAGTGTTATAAGAAATTATTGATAAGGGGTGGTTGTTTTGAAAGAAAAGGAAAATATATCAAAAAAACATACTCTTTTACGCATTCTTGGTAAATTCTTTATTTGGTTATTAATTTTATTCCTGATAACATTTTTCATTTCACTATTAAAAGCACAGGATATCTTATTAGGTTTTTTACCAACAATGCTTTGCTATATTGTTTCTATATATCTTTGTAAAAAATCCGGTGAAATATGGGACGAATACTTTTATAAAATGTTAGAAAAGAAAACAAAAAGATCTGATATAAAGAACAATACGGAACTTGCGACTGTGACTGTTACAGAAAAATCAGAGACAATCTCTGACAATACTCTTTATACGCCACCACAAGAAAACAATACTGAAACAACACAGACTGAAAATACAATACCTTTATCATACAAAGATAGAAAAAAGGTGGCTCGTAGAATTTACAAGGAACAAAAACGCTTATTAAAGGAAGCTCATAAAAAACCTACACCCAGAAGTTTCAAAATTACTACAATTGTTCTTTGTGTTGTACTCTGCTTTTCACTCATTGCAAATATTCTTTTGGCAGTTTATGTTTCAGAGCTTGAAAATGATGTTGCTAAAGAAAAAGAACTTACAGAGTATTACAAGAACAAATATAACGATAGTCTTATAGAATATGAAAGTCTTGAAGATGAATACGATAACTATAAGTCAAAAGCACTTGATGATTATATAAAAGCACATTTTTTAGACAACAAATTAGCTTTTATTGATGCAGATAATCCACATTATTATCACACCTATGATTGTAGTGCATTTCAAAATGCTGATTCTTATTATGTTCATAATATTGAATATGCAAAAAATCAAGGTTATGTAGCTCATTCTTGTGTAATAATTAGAAGAAATTCAAAATAAGAAATGAAAACATCTGATGAACAAATCCCCAACCCTATTCTTGAAAAATCCGATTTATCTTGGGATGAAGCTCAGCTCATTGAATATATACGCTCTCATCCTGAAGAAAAAGAAAAAATCATAGAACTACTAAAAAAATAAAAACTCCCCCGGTGCTACCAACACCGAGAGAGCTCATAGAACCACACACTCAAACACACTAAGCGAATGGCTATATCAAATTATAGTCATTCTTCCTTGAATTGTCAATGGAGGAATTTTTATGGCAAAAAGAAGTAATAAAAAGAGAGAGGATGGCAGAATTGCCGTTCAGGTTTACCTCGGAACAGTTGATGGAAAAAGAAAATATAAAACTGTTTATGGTAAAACCCAAAAAGAAGCTGAAGCAAAGGCTGATGAAATACGAGCTTCTTTAGCAAAAGGAATTGATATTCTTTCGGGAGAAAATAAAACCTTTGAGTTTTGGGCGAAAGCCTGGCTAAAGAACCTGGAAAAGACTGCCGTTCCTGAATGGCACCATATATGCGAAGTAAGACTTCAGGCATGGATTGATTATCTCGGAAAAGCAGATATATCAAAAATAACCACCTATGAGCTCGATAACTTTATTGATGAAATAAAGAACTGCAACCCTTATACACAAAGACCATCCGCAAAGAAAACACTCATAGGATATCGCAACACAGTAAACCGTGTATTTGATTTCTGTATTCAAAACAGAGTAATAGAGTTTAACCCGGCAAATTATATCACTATTCCTAAAGCACCTAAAACAAGAGAAAGAAAACCCATAACAGATGCGGAAATAAACTTGTTTTGGGAAACTCCCCATCCTTTGCAAACCGCAGCACTCATAATGATATATGCAGGTCTTCGCCGCGGTGAAGTTCTTGCTCTGACGTGGAGCGATATTGATTTCAATAATAATACCATATCAGTAAATAAAGCGGTCAATTTCAAGAACAATGGAATTATAAAATCACCAAAAACAGAAGCAGGTTACAGAACGGTGCCAATGCCTAAGCTTCTTGCAGATTATTTAAAAGAACTCCCGAAAACCACTATACAAGTTTGCACACTGAACGGTGAACCGCTTAAAAATTCGAATTGGTATTCCCAATGGCAGAGTTACCTAAACAAAATAAAGAAGATCCACAATGTAACTATTGAAACCTCTGCTCATTGTCTCCGTCACACCTACTGCACTATTCTCTACGAAGCAGGTGTTGACGTTCTCACTGCGAAAGAATTGATGGGGCATTCTGAAATATCAACCACTATGGGAATATACACTCATCTTCGAGAAGAAAGAGAAAAGAAAAGCATCACAAAACTGGATGATTATCTTAATAAAAATACAAATGCAAGTCAAATGCAAGTCAGCGGAAATTAAAAACCTTTATGTATCAAGGCTTGCAAGCGTTTATTGGTGAGTTCGAATCTCGCCATCCCTGCCAGCAAAAGAGTACCATCATTGGATGGTGCTTTTTTGCTTGTTATGGATTTCATTTTTCAGAGATTCGAACTCCACTCGGCGAAGCCGAACACAATCGGATGTTTGCGAAGCAAACCGAAGGCGGAGCCTTCGAATCTCGCCATCCCTGCCAGCAAAAGAGTACCATCATTGGATGGTGCTTTTTTGCTTGTTATAGATTTCATTTTTCAGAGATTCGAACTCCACTCGGCGAAGCCGAACACAATAGGGTTACTATACCAAACAAAAAAGAGATTCTACCGCCAAAATCGGTAGATATTCTTTTTTGTAAAGGAATTTTCTAACAAAAACAGCAGATGTAAAAGATTTTTGATAGACAATATACCAACAAAAGCCTATAATAAAGCCAAAGAGGTGACAAAATGGACATTGGAAGCAAACTAAAAAATGCAAGAAACGAAGCAAATTTTACCCAAGAAGAAATTGCAGAAAAATTAGGTGTAAGCCGACAGACAATTTCCAATTGGGAAAACAGTAAATCATACCCTGACATTATAAGTGTAATTAAACTAAGTGAAATTTACTCTATCACGATTGACGCCTTATTAAAGGAGGATAAGAATATGATTAAACACCTTGATGAAACTACAAATATAGTAAAAAGCAAAAACCGTTTAAGAAGAATTCTGCCTGTTTTAATTTATACTTTAATATGGACAGCGTGTATTTTATTCTTCTGGATTTTCAGCGGTACAACTGATGCCATGGTTTATTCCATATTCGTATTCTGGGGCATTTTACCCATTACAAGTTTAATTATTTCTGCTATTATAGGCAAAGATAATTTCAAACCTTCAGCTAAAGTTGGTGCTGTTGCTTTAATCGGAACAATGTATATGCTCTGCGAATATTTCACTTTCTCCCTTGCAAATATGGTTGCTTTTGATAAATTTAACTTTATAAATATTGATTCATTGCTTTCAGGAATTATATTTTCTTCTATCGGGATGGGAATTGGTTGTTTAACAAAATATATAAAAGACAAAAAAGCACAATAAAAAATTATTGGGTACACATCGAAAAAAGTTTTTCAATGTGTACCCATACTTAGTTTATAAAATTCACTAAATCGTAAAAAGCACTTTCATATCTTCCGTTAAAATCCTTTTGACTTCGTTGGTTTACAACGAATAATTTTCGACTCTTATAAAGAATTGCAACTTTATTAATTGCGTTTTTATCTTCTGTAAAATGTTTTTTGACCTTCTTGTAAAGAGGGTCATTTTTTCTTTTAAAAATTTCGGGTATCTGCAATGCAGATGAGCTTGAAAGCAAATCACAAATTAATGTTTCACGAAGTCTTTCTTCATCAGCAAAATCTTTAAAATAATAATAGATATGCACAGCATAGTCCGAAAGGCTCATTTTATTGCCATCAATTTCATTGCCGAAATCCATAAATAGTTTAAATGGAGTGAAACCGCATTCGGTTAACAGATAATCAAGAGTAAACAGGAAACGCCCACTGTTATACATTCTTTCAAGAGCATCTTCACATTTTTTTAGTTTAATTATTTCTTCATTTGAAAGCCAAGGCGTTGAAGTTACCTCGTATGGTGGTTTCTTGTTAAACTCGCAAGGGTATTTTTCACTATTCTCTCGCATATCAGCACCATATAAAAGCTTTAAAAAACCCATTTGAAGCATATTTGCTTTCAGGCTATATCCGATATTAAAACTGCGTTCAAAGCTCTTTATATCTTCCCCTGTAAGCCCTGCAATCAAATCAATGTGAATATGCATATTGCCGAATGAAATAAGTTTTTTAATATTCTCAATAAGTTTTTTAGTATCTGTTTTCCGGTTAATTGCTTTTAATGTTTCCTCGTTAAAAGACTGCATGCCGATTTCCAACTGAAAAGCACCTTTCGGAGCACGTGACAGAATTTTCATTGTACTTTCTTTGAGTATATCCCCTGCTATTTCAAAATGGAAGCAAGTGCCTGCAGGGATTTTTGTTCCGTAATTTGAGAGTATGAATTCCAAAATTTCGTTGGCTCTATCTGCTTTTGCATTAAAGGTACGATCAACAAATTTTATTGTTTTAGTACCACTAACCGCAAGTTTTAAAATATCATTTTTAACTTGCTCAACATCAAAAAATCTTAAAGGTGAGCATCTGCCTGATAAACAGAAAGCGCATCTATATGGGCAACCACGACTTGTTTCAATATATGAAATTCTTCCCTTAAGATTATCAAAGAACTCATCGTTGTATGGTGTGGGTGGTGTTTCTGTGCATTCTTCCTCAGGTATGGAAATTATGTTGTTATTTTCTCTGTAAGAAAGTCCGCTGACTTTGTCTAAATCACCTTTGTTTGAATAAATATCGAGAAATTTCGGAAAGCTCTTTTCGCCCTCGCCTGAAAGTACGAAATCAACAAACGTGTGTTTCTCTAATACATCTTTTGCTCTATAAGAAACCTCGGGACCACCGAGAATTATGGTGCAACCAATGTTTTCTTTTAAAATCCTGCAAAGCTCCATAGTTTTTTCTATATTCCAGATATATGAGGAAAATGAAACAATATCAGGGTTTTCGTTTATAATCTGCACGGCAAAAGTATTTATATCGCTGTTTATTGTACTTTCCATTACTTTTGCATTAACAGAAGAAACACAAAACTCCCTGACCCCCGAAAGTAAGCACCAAGGGGCAAGGGATGCATGAATATATTTTGAATTTAAGCAAGCGATTATAACTTTCAAATTAATACCTCAAACGAATTAAAACTGTTGCAGAAAACTGCAACAGTTTTAAAAATTATTCAATTCTTACAAGATACTGGCAATATGCGTAAACATTCATTATCTTTTTAGCCTCTACACCATCATCTGCCTGAATAACAGGATTGGTTTCAGAAGGGGTGCGATAAAGCTTAAACACTATTGCATTCTGACCGGGACGCATATTACGGATGCTTTTGTATTCAAAATTACGTTTTTTGATACCCAACTGCTCGAACATTACTGATTCAATGTCCGCATTGGTGAAGCATTTGATATATTCGTCTTCATCAAAAATTTCAAGAATATGTTTAGCCTCTTCGAATGAAATATTATAGCATTTGAACTGACCCTCGTTAAGAACAGACATCATACTACTGTTATCTAACAGTAATAACGGCAATTTGTTAGCATCTACCATAAATAAGCCTCCTTTTGTAAATTAATGTTTACCATATAGGTTAACTTTATTTTACAATATACTATGCATATTGTAAAGTATTTTTACTTGAGCTCAATTAATTATGTTAATTTTGACGAAAAACCATATTGATTTTTATTGATATAAATGATAAAATTTATTAAAAATCACCATAAAAAGAGGTGAAAACACTGAAGAAAAAAGTTTTGAACGGATGCGATTTGCTTGATAGTGAGGTTGCTTTTAATATGCTTTCGGGTAAACGATCAGGCTTAATTTCAAACTCCTCTGCTATTTTAAGAAACGGAAAAACAGTTGCTTTTGAAGTTAATGAAAAATATAATCTATGTGCTTTGTTCAGCGGCGAACACGGATTTAACACTCAAAAGCAAGCAGGTGGTTTTGATACCGAAGTTTTTACAGAAAGAGAAACAGGTGTTCCTGTTTATGACCTTTTCGGTGGTAAAAATTCTTTAGAAAAAGCAGAAAAGATTTTTGAAAAGCTTGATTGCATTTTATTCGATATTCAAGATATAGGTACTCGTTATTATACATACCAATACACACTTCTTGATGCTTTATATTTATGTAAAAAGAAAAATGTTGAGTTAATTGTTCTCGACAGAATAAATCCCCTTGGTTGCAACAGAGTTGAGGGTAATTTATTAGAAGCTGACTGCATTTCAGAGGTTGGAAGGATTGCTGGTCAACCTACCATTACGGGTATGACTATTGGCGAAATTGCTTTATCATATAACGATACATTAGATATAAATGCAAATATTAAGATAATTTCTTGCGAAGGTCTGACAAGAGATTTGTTGTTTGAGGACACAGATTTAATCTTTACTCCTCCCTCACCTAATATGAG
The DNA here is from genome assembly GCA_045576615.1 of Acutalibacteraceae bacterium. Taxonomy (GTDB): domain Bacteria; phylum Bacillota; class Clostridia; order Oscillospirales; family Acutalibacteraceae; genus DTU089. The sequence continues at coordinate 69,233 of JAZNGU010000026.1, forward strand.
AAACACAGATGCACTATTTCTTTATGCAGGAACCTGCCTTTTTGAAGGCACAAATCTTTCCGAAGGAAGAGGCACTGATAAACCTTTTGAAGTTTTTGGTGCACCTTGGTTAGATTCAGAAAAGATAATTGAATATTTGAATAATCTACCCGATGAAGAGAAATCAGCTTTTAAGGGGTTATCTTTTAATTCTTGTGAATTCACCCCTACATTCAGTGATTATGAGGGCGAAAAATGCAATGGCATACAAATTAAAATAGTAAACAAGAAAGTTGTTAATATGTTCGAAACAGGGCTACAGCTTATTAGAGCAGTCAAAAATATTCACCCTGACGAAATTGAATTTTCTGAGCATCTTATGAACCTTGCAGGAACAAAGAAAATTTTGAATTCGGATTTTAATCCTCATAAATATCTATATTCACAAAAGAAAGATTTAGAAAGGTTTAAAAATTCCGCAAAAAAATACTTTATATATTAAAATCTTCTTGTAATTTTAATATAATATGTTAAAATCAAATTATATTTTATTTCACAAATCGGAGGTCTTTTCATGTTAAAAATCGGTCTTGTTGGTGTTGGAGGTATAAGTCATTCACATATTGATGCTTGGGAAAAAATGGAGGATGCTCAGCTTATTGCTATGTGTGACATTCGTCCTGAAAGAATGGAAAAATTCCCTGAAAAGCATCATTATACAGACTTTGACGAAATGCTTAACAATGAAGAGTTTGATATTATAGACATTTGCCTTCCTACATATCTCCATGCAGATTTTGCGGTTAAAGCAATGGAACGCGGTATAAATGTTATTACCGAAAAACCTATTTCCTTAAAAGAAGAGGACATTGACAGAGTTTATAAAACTGCTGAGAAAAACAATGTTAAATTTATGGTTGCTCAGGTTCTCCGTTTCTGGCCCGAATATGAGCTTCTTAAAGAAATTTACGAAACAAAAAAATACGGCAAACTTCTTTCCGGCACAATGACAAGACTTGGTTGCTACCCCAGATGGAGCTGGGATGGTTGGATGATGGACGAAAAAAGAAGTGGTCTTGTTCCCTTTGACTTACATATTCACGACCTTGATTTTATGGTTTATGCTTTCGGTATGCCTAAGGTTGCTCATCAATACCGATCAAAGCTTCCTGACCAGGATTTCATCAGTATCAGTTACGATTACGGTGATTTCCAGATAAACTCAGAAGCCTCCTGGTACGCAACAAGCTACCCTTTTACCGCTGAATTCCGATTCCAGTTTGAAGATGCAGTTATTGCCAATGAAAACGGTAAAATGATGATTTATCTTCGTGATGATGAAAGAATCGACCTTTCTGAAGAAGCAGAAGGCGATACAGGTGATATAAATCTTCCTAAAAGCAATGCTTATGCTAACGAAATCCGTTATTTTGCAGATTGCGTAATAAATAACACACCCGTTGAAAAAGTTCAACCTGAAGAACTCCGTTGTGTATTAAATATTTTAAATAACCTTTAATTAATAAAATCGCACTTCCCCTAAAGGTAAGTGCGATTTAACTATTTATTCTTTTCAGTTAACAAATCTATTGCAAATTTTGCATATTCGGAAACAAATTGCCCTCTTCTTGTTACAATTGCAGGTTGACGGGTTTGATGACAATTTTTCAGTTTAAATAAAGTTATACTTTCATCAAAATTGAAATTCTTAACAAACTGCAAGGGTAAAAGAGTTGCGCCCACGCCTGCTCTTGCCATAGACCAAGCGGTACTAACCCCAACCACCTCTGTTGCCACATCGGGAGTAAAATCAACCTCGGCACACATTTTATCAAAAAGTTGGCGCATTTCCTGAGCAGGACTGACAACAACGAAAGGAAGATTTTTACAATCATTCAATTCTATTTCAGGAATACCGTTTTCAGACGAAACGGGAAGAGTTTTTGAAAGATTATCAGGTACTGCAAGAACAAGAGTATCCGCCTCAATCAGTTTTACATTTAAAACTGATTCATCAACAGGAAGATTAACTACTGCAAAGTCATATTTGCCTTCAACGGCATTTTTACGAAGCTGGTCGCTCCCCTCTTCATGAAGAACAACAGTTACACCGGGAAACTTTTCTTTTACCATGTTAACTATATAAGGTACAAGGTATAGGCTTCTGAAAGGTGAAATACCAATTTCAAGTTTACCAAGCTTACCACATTTATAATCTTCCATTGAGCGAAGAAGCTGGTCTTCACGGTATATAAGCTTTTTTGCCTCTGCTACAAAATGCTCCCCTGCGGCAGTTAAGGTCATTGGAATATTGTTACGGTCAAAGAGTTTAACACCAAGTTCTTTTTCCAAAGATAGAACCTGCTTACTCAATGCAGGTTGGGTTATACCTAATTTTTCCGCAACAACAGAAAAATTCAAATCTTCTGAAAGCTCTATAACATATTGTAATTGTTTTCTGTTCATTACTTTTCTCCCTATAATAAGGATTTTTCACCTACATAATACTCGCACAATTCATATTTTTCAAGTAAAATTTGCAAAAAATAAAAATATTTTTAAATCCATAAAAAACTGTTGACAAACTAAAAAAAGGAGCTATAATATAACCGTTAAGCAATAAAACCTATAACCAAAAAGTTTTAGAAGCTTACATTTTTTGTATTAACAGAAAAGAAAGGAGAAAAACAAAATGCCTTCATGTTTAATTTACCTTGGCATTATGCTCGCGGTTATTATCGTGTGGTTTATGTTTGTAAAACGCCCTGTTTACGAAGCTGTTTTATTAAGTTTCCTCGTTTTACTTACTGTCACAGGTACCTGGGGTAATGTCTGGGGTTACATTAACGATGCATTGTCTACCTCACTTTTATATTCAATGGTAGCCTTTGTTTCAATGTCCATTTTGTTAACAAAAACCAAAATAATTGATAGCTGTATTGCTGTTATTCTTTCTCTTGTAGGTAGATTAACAGGTGGTGCAGGCTATGCCGCAGTTGTTGCAAGCTCATTTATGGGCGCACTCTCCGGCTCAGGTCCCGGTAACGTTATGGCTACGGGTGCTATTACAATTCCTGCCATGAAGAAATCCGGCTTCCCTGCTGAGCTTGCTGCTAACATTGAAAGCAACGCAAGTTATATGGGTAATATGATTCCACCTTCATCTAATATTGTTGCTGCACTGGGTGCTTTTGCTGCACTTTATCCTAACCTTAACATAACAACAGGTCAGTTCTGGATTGTACTTTGGGGTATCTCAATTTGGTTTATCGTTCAAAGAATCGCTATGGTATGGGGCTTCTGCAAATATTATAAAGTTAAGCCCATGGCAAAAGAAGACCTTCCCAACCTTAAAGAAACACTCAAAAAAGGTTGGCAGGGCTTATTAATCCCCGTAATCATTCTTCTTCCTTTTATTCTTGACTATCTCTTCACAGACACATTCTTTACCGCTCGTCTTGGCGCAGATGGTGCAAAAGCTCTTTCAAAATCAATTCTCCTCTTTATTGGTGGTCTTTCTTCAATTTACACCTGCCTTATCGCAAAAGATAAATCTGTTGTTAAAATCAACAGCATTGCAAAAATGTTTGCAGATGGTGTAAAAACAATTGCTCCTTCAATTGGTGTTTGTGTATTCGGTTATATGGTAGGTGCATTATTCGCAGACCTTGACGTTGCAGGAGAAATGGGTGCTATTATTACTGCTTGGGATTTCGGTAAATTTGGTACTGTTATTGCAGTTTGCTTAATCACATGCTTTATGGGTATGCTTATTCCCGGTTCTTCGCTCGTTGTTATTTTCGGACCCATGTTCATTACAGTTCTTGCACAGGTTGGTTGCGAACCCATACTTGTTGCTGCCATGCTTCCTTGTATCTGCGGTGTTATGTGCGGTATCACTCCCCCGTTGGGACTTGGTATGTATGCAGGTATGACCCTTGCAGAATCTGATTTCAGTAAAACATTTAAGAATAATATGTGGTGGGTTGCCGCTCAATTTATTCTTGAAGTTGTAGTGCTTATGGGATGGCTTCCCATATTAGGATTATAAGGAGGTAGGAAAATGAAAAATGCATGTAAAAAAATTGCAGCAGTTTTAAAAACTATCTTCGGTTACGGAATTATGATTGCCCTTTTCGGTGGTGGTCTTACATTCTTCGGCTATGTTGCTGCTCTCATTATCGGTGGTGACACAGCTGCCGCAATCTGCGCCTTTATTCAAGGAAAAATACTTCCTGTAATTATTTATATTTCAACTATAATGGTTGTTTTGGGCTTGGTTGCAATGTATCTTAACGGTGAAACTGCATTGACACCTGACAAGAAAAAATCTTCCAAACACGAAGGCGAAATGTAAATTTAAAATCAAGTGACCATATTGATAAACAATCTTTATCAGTATGGTCACTTTTTTATTGAATTGTAAAATATATGTGTTATAATTAAAAACAATTTATTTGTTGTTTTGGAGGAACTTTTATGGCAACAAAATCTAATTTGAATAAACGTTGGTTTTATCTTATATCAGGTGTATTTACAATGCTTTTTTCAGGTGTGTTATATGCCTGGTCAATTTTAAAAATACCTTTTAAAACAGATTATAATTGGAGCGACTCGGTTTTAGCTTTCAATTTCACATTAACAATGTGTTTCTTCTGTTTAGGTGCATTTTTCGGCAGTTTAATCTGCAAAAAAATCGGACCTAAAATCACACTTATTCTCGCAGGTATATTAGTTGGAATAGGTTTTGTTGCAACAGGTCTTTTAAATTATCGAATCCCCTATCTTTTATATCTTACATACGCAGTTTTAGCAGGTACAGGTATTGGTATTTCATATAACGTTGTGGTATCAACTGTTAACTCCTGGTTCCCAGATAAAAAAGGACTTTCCTCAGGTTGTCTTATGATGGGCTTCGGCGTTAGCACTCTTTTGCTCGGCAACATTATCAGCGCATTATTTGAAAATGTGAATGTAGGTTGGAGTAAAGCATATATACTTTTGGGTATTGTTGTGGCTGTTGTACTTGTTACTGCAGGTCTTGTTCTTAGAAAACCCTCTGCTGATATAGAATTCCCTACACCAAAAACTAAAAAGAATATCCAAAAAGAACGTTCCAAAACCAAAGATTACACAACGAAACAAATGCTTAAAAGCTTCACTTTCTGGAGAGCGTTTGTGTTTATGGCGCTTATAACCGCTGTTGGCAACTCGGTTATCAGTTTCGCAAGAGACCTCGTAATTTCCGTTGATGCAGCTCCTGCTCTGGCAACTACTTTAGTAGGCGTTCTTTCTATATTCAACGGTATTGGTCGCATTCTTACAGGTGCGGTTTATGACTCTCTCGGAAGAAAAACAACAATGTTAGCCTCCAACATTCTCACCATTTTTGCCGCAGGACTTACACTTGTTGCTGTTCAGGTTAATTCACTCCCACTTTGCATTATCGGGCTCTGCCTTACAGGTCTTTCCTACGGCTCCTGCCCCACCATGACCTCTGCATTTACCGCATCATTTTATGGCACAAAATATTTCTCAACAAACTACAGTCTTACAAACTTTAATTTAATTGTTGCTTCCTTTATTGCAACATTCAGTAACTCCTTATTAATTTCAACAGGAAGCTACACCGCACCATTTATTATGCTTCTTATTTTAGCAATTGGTGCTTTGGGACTTAATTTTACAATAAAGAAACCTTGACTATATTCAAAAACATTTTTAAAAGTATAAATCTCCTTGTTTTACAGATACTAACAGTACAAATTTGTAAAGCAAGGAAATTGTTATATATTATGAAAGCAACTGGAATAGTTCGTAGAATAGACGACCTTGGTCGTGTTGTAATACCAAAAGAAATTCGTCGTACCTTGAGGATCAGAGAGAGAGCCGTCACATACAACATTGACACAATTCGACAAGTTTTGCATTGGGATACATAGTTTGGTGAACAACTACAATAAACAAGTTGCAAAATGACCACTGATATGTTAAAATTTTGCAAAATAAAGGAGTGATACTGTGGCAGAAAAAAGAAATGTTTCAATTCAATTATTAAGAGTATGTGCTTGTGCTATGGTATTTATAGTACATTTTGGACAACGTGTTGGTTTTTCAGGTACAATACGAGATTTCTCAAATTTTGGTCAGTATGGTGTGCAACTATTCTTATTAATAAGTGGTTTTTTGGCATATAAAACTTTTTTGGAAAAACCAAATATTAATATTTGGACTTATTACAAAAAGCGTATGATAGCAATTCTGCCTTTATATTATTTGGTTATTGTTTACTATTTCATCACAGAAAACATATTAAACAATTTTATCGATGTTATCCCCTCTGACGAATTAGGTATTGGGTGGTTTAGATATATTTTTTTGTTAAACGGATTTTTAAATAGTGATACATATTTTTGGAGTAATTTAGGTATAACATGGACAATTCCAATATTTATGTTTTTTTATCTAATCGCACCTTTCATTTTACCAAAAGTTAAATCTATTCCCTCAGCCCTTTCTGTTTGGCTTGCAATTTTCATTATAACACAGATTTTAGAAAATTTTTACACCTGTACCATTTTTAATTACCTGCATATATTATTTTTAGGTGCTGTTGTGTATATCTGTGCACGTAAAAAACAAGAAAAAGTTGGCTCTATACTCTTGCTGATAGCGTCGCTAGGTATGATAACTTTATCCAAATCAGAATATGCAATTATTTTTATTTTTTCCTGTATGATTTTAATTTTGGATTCAATTCAAAATTTGTGTTTGCCCAAATGGTTACAAAATATAATTAATTTTTTGGACAAATATTCGTACACACTATACTTAATGCACGGTGTTGTTTTTTGCAGTGTTATAGACAAGTTAAATCAATACGGAGTATCAAAAATACTAATTGCTTTTTTGGCTATATTAGGAACATTTATAGTAACTTGGTTAGTTGGAAAATTTATAGAAAAGCCGCTTCAAAAGTTATTAAAAAAACATTTTATTAAATAAACAAACTGTATAAATCTCCTTGTTTTACAGATACTAACAGTACAAATTTGTAAAGCAAGGAAATTGTTATATATTATGAAAGCAACAGGTATTGTGAGAAGAATTGACGATTTGGAAGGGTTGTTATTTCCAAAGAAATCAGAAGAACTTTGAGAATTCGTGAGGGTGACCCGTCGCATAACTCATTGACAGTTTTCGACAAGTTTTGTATTGGGATACATAGTGTGGTAAAAGATATAAAAAGCAGCGAAGTGAAACGATTTACTTGAAAACTATAACAATTTATGTTAAAATGACAACTATAGTATGGTGGTATTTGTCTATATATTACATTACGTATCAATTTAAAAAGAGGTAGTAATTTATGAAAAACTTATTTTTTGTGCCTTTTGCATTTGATGAAAACAAAATGACAGGTGTTAATATAAATAATGATGTTTTAAATGTATATCTCAAAAATTTATGTGTTTCTTTAATCTCTGCTAAAAAAGCAACTCCAAACATTGATGTTGCACTTGTGTCTAATATAAAAATCCCAACAGAATATGAAACAATATTGTTTGAAAACGATGTTTTAATTTATAATGAGCCTTTCGATTCTTTTGTTTTTGCTGATAATTACGTTTGGTGCTTAGCTTTTTATAAACTTTGTGCATTAGAAAAAATGGTCAACAAATACGATTATGACAACTATATTTACACAGATACTGATGTTTTTGTGCAAAAATCGCTCGATAAAGTTTTTTTAGAATTAAAGGACAACATTTTGTTGTATGATATTAACCATGGTCTTTTTGTAAAAAATTATGAAATTATAATCGATGAATTTAAAAAGTTTGGCATAGATTCATACATAACTCATTATGGTGGCGAATTTTTTGGTGCGTCCCGTGCTAATGCAAAAATGTTTGTTCAGCAATGCAAGAAAGTGTTCGATGAAATGCAGCAAAAAAATTTTGTAACCACAAAAGGTGATGAGTTTATCACATCTATTGCCGCGTATAGAATGAAAGAAAGAATAAAAAATGCAGGAGCATATATATATAGATTTTGGACTGGCAGTTTTTATCTTGTTTCGACCTGTTTTAAATATAATGAAATCGCCATTTTACATTTACCTAGTGAAAAGCATAGCGGCATGCTAAAATTATATAATATTTTTTCTAAAAAGAAATGTTTCCCAAGCAAAGAAAAAGTTCACAAAATATGCCATTTGACTCACCGACCAATAAAAGTAAAAATAAAACATATTATAAAAAAATTATTACATAAGTAATAATATACATGTTTTCAAGCGCAGTAATCTATTAGCCACACTTGCTAACAGCTAACGAGATTGTCATAAATAAAATTGAACTTTAAATTCATAATATAAATCTCCTTGCTTTACAGATACTAACAGTACAAATTTGTAAAACGAGGAGATTGTTATATATTATGAAAGCAACTGGAATAGTTCGTAGAATAGATGACCTTGGTAGGGTTGTTATTCCAAAAGAAATCAGAAGAACACTTCGTATTCGTGAAGGAGAGCCTTCTCATACAACATTGACGCAATTCGACAAGTTTTACATAGCAATACATAGTGTGGTAGAAAGATATACTAACTCATACACCTTATAACTAAACCGCAACATTTATAATTCAACAATAGTTTTTAGTGTTATAACCGCAAAATTATTGACCAACAAGACTCTTGGTGTTATAATGATAGCACACGGAGGTGTTTAACATGATATTTAGAGAAAATTATGTAAAAAAAATAATGGCTTTCACCGACACACCTTTTGTTAAAGTCCTTACAGGTGTTCGCCGTTGCGGAAAATCCACCATTATGCAAATGATAATGGACGAACTTCGAAAGAAAGGTATTCCAGAAGAAAGAATAGTAAGTTATCGTTTTGACTCAATGGAATACGAAGGTATGACTGCAAAGCAGTTATATGAAATGCTAAAAACGAAATTATCTGATACAGAAAAAACTTACGTATTCCTTGATGAAGTACAAGAAATCACCTCTTGGGAGAAGACTGTAAACTCTATTAATACAGATTTTGATGTAGATATATATGTTACAGGTTCTAACTCTCGTATGATGTCTTCTGAGATTTCTACTTATCTTACAGGTCGTTATGTATCTTTCCGTATATTCACGCTTTCATTTGAAGAGTATCTTACATTTAAGAAACAATACGGCAAAGTAGAAGACATTCATAAAGAACTCGTTAATTATATAAAATACGGCGGTTTTCCCGCAATACACTTACAGGAATATCCTCTTGACAATGCCTACACCATTGTTCGTGATATTTATAATTCAACCATATTCTCTGACATCGTTAAGAGAAACCAAGTTCGCAAGATTGACCAGTTAGAACGAGTGGTAAAATTTGTCTTTGACAATGTAGGCAAGACTTTCTCAGCGAAGTCTATTTCTGATTATCTTAAGTCCGAGCATCGCACCATAGATAATGAAACGGTATATAATTATCTCGAAAAATTAGAGAACGCTTATATTTTGCACCGCTGTTCAAGATACGATGTTCAAGGCAAGGAGCTACTTAAAACACAGGAGAAATTCTATCTTGCGGATAGCTCATTTAAATACAGTGTGTTGGGTTATAATGACCAGAGTGTGGCTGCAATGCTCGAAAATGTAGTTTATCTCGAACTTCTACGCAGAGGTTATGAAGTATGTATCGGTAAGACACCGCACGGTGAAATTGATTTTATCGCTACCAGACAGAATGACAAACTTTATATTCAGATAACTAAAGAAATCAGGTCCGAGAAAACAGAAAAGAGAGAATATGACCGTCTTCTCGAAATCAAAGATAATTATCCAAAATACCTGCTTCGTACCGATGATTTCGCAGGTGGCAATTATCAGGGTATCAAGACAATGCACGTTGCTGATTTTCTGCTTTCAAATGAATATTAAATAATTTTAGGGAACATAAATTGTTGTATTGCAACTTTTGTTCCCTAAATTTTTTTATTCTATTACAGACAACATTGACACTTTTCGACAGGTTTTGCTTTGCGATACATAATGTGTGGTGGAGAGACACTTATCTTGACAAATAGATGTGTTTATAATAGAATAATGACAACAAATCACTTGAATAGATAAAAGGTGAAAACATGACAAACGATAAACTCTTTTTTGTTATTGAAAACGGAATTCTGCGAATTTTGATCATTGGTGAAATAGATAACCACAGTGTTATTAAGATGCGTGAAGATACCGATGCCAAAATCCTTGAAATATCTCCAAAACAAGTTGTGCTTGATCTATCACGGGTAAATTTCATGGATTCTTCTGGAATTGGATTTATCATTGGAAGATATCGATTGTTGCAAGAATTACAGGCAGAACTTGTGATAGAAAATCCCAATACACGTATTTTTAAGATTTTGAAGTGCTCCGGAGTAGATCGAATAACAAAAATAGTGAATCCAAAGTAAAGCAAAAATAGCGGTATACCTTATCAAAAACTCGCATAATAACGGATTTAATTTTGCAATACATAAATAAAGTATAAAACTCCTTTGTTTACAGATAATAGAAATGTTATCAAACTAAACAAAGGAGTTTTTATATATGAAAGCAACTGGAATAGTTCGTAGAATAGACGACCTTGGTCGTGTTGTAATACCGAAAGAAATTCGTCGTACTCTCCGCATAAGAGAGGGAGACCCATTGGAAATATTTACTGCGAGTGATGGTGAAGTGATTTTTAAAAAGTATTCTCCTATGGGTGAGATTTCGCAATTTTCCGGGCAATATTCCGAGGTACTCAGCAGAACATCGGGGATGCCAGTTCTTATTACCGACCGTGACCATGTGGTTTCCGCCTCAGGAATTGCCAAAAAAGATGTACTTGAAAAGCACATATCACAGGGCATGGAAGAATTGATGGAAAACCGCGAAAATTATATCAGACAAAAAGGTCTTCCTACCTTCCATCCTATTGATAATATGGAGCTTACTGCTTCATTAGCGTTTCCTATTATTGCCTCAGGTGATATTAGCGGAGCTGTTATTTTTCTCGAAAACGAAAGTGGAGATTATCCAACAGACACAGAAATCAAACTTGCTCAGGTTGCAGCGGCATTTTTAGGAAAACAAATGGAAGAATAAATACACAAAAGCTTTTCTTTATATTTGTGCATTCCACCAAAACCTATTTATACAACATTTTTCACATTGTAAAAAGTAACTTCTTATGTTAAAATAATATTTGTATGATTATGTGCAGATTTTAACATAAGGGGTATTTTTATGGCATCACGTAAAGAGCGTACAGAAGCTCTCTCCAAAGAAATAAAAATATATGTCAGCGATGCTCATATTTTCACCTCAGATGCTATTTTACTTGCGGACTTTTGTGCTCCCCGTCACAAAGATAAATGTTGTGACTTAGGAACAGGAAACGGTATTATACCTATGCTTTGGTTGCGAGATTTTCAACCTAAAGAGATTACAGGTGTTGAGCTTTCCGAAAGCGCAGTTGCTCTTTTCACTAAGACGCTCAAAGAGAACAATCTGACTGATAAGGTTAATATCGTCCACTGTGACTTAAGAAAGCTGAAGGGTGTTATACCCAATGAATACTATGATTTGGTGAGCATTAATCCCCCCTATAAAAAGCTTGGTACGGGCATTGTTAATGAAGGTGAAGATTATAAAAACGCCCGCCACGAATTTACTTGTACTCTTGAAGATGCTGCAAAAGCTGCCTCACTCCTTTTAAAATTCGGTGGCAGATTTTGTATTTGCCAACGTCCTGAAAGGTTGCCTGATATATTTGCTGCTATGAGAAAATATAAAATTGAACCAAAATCAATGAGAGAGGTTATTCAAAGAATCGGAAAAGAACCAAGTCTTGTTATGGTTGAGGGCAAAAAGGGTTCTGCTCCCGGTTTCAGAATAAAAGAACCACTGATTCTTGAAAAAGATAATGGCGAATATACCGAAGAAGCAGCAAATTTATTTTACGCTTATAAATTCAAATAATGAATTTTAATAATTTTATAATTTCGGAGGAATGAAAATGTCTAAAGAAAAAGTTAAAGAAAAAATGCAAGACACATTCTTAGGCAAAAAAGAATTGTGGGCATTTGCTATTGGTGGCGCGGGTCAGGGTATGATTTACGCTATGATGTCAAGTTACATAAGCGACTATTATGTAAATATTCTTCAATTGCCCCTTATGTTCGTTTTACTTTTGATGCTTCTTGCTCGTGTTTGGGATGCAATCAACGACCCACTTATGGGCATAGTTGCTGACAGACGCACAACAAAGCACGGAAAACTCAAAGCATATATTCTTTATGCTACAATGCCCATTGCAATTTTCACTGTGCTTATGTATTTAAGTCCGGATTTACCCAAAACATATTTAATGATTTACTCTGCAATTGTTTATGTTGGTTGGGGTATGCTTTATACAATGGCTGATGTTCCTTTCTGGGGTCTTCCCAATATCCTTACTCCAAACAGTGAAGAAAGAAGCCAGGTGCTTTCAATCGGTAAAACCGTTAACGGTGTAGGTTCCGCAATTCCGGAAGTTCTCTTCCTTGTTTGCGGTTTCACTCTCCCCAAAATTCTTGATACTTCTGACCCCCTCGCATTTAATAAACAGAAATATCTTATAATTGCAATTATAACCGTTGTTATCGGCTCAATTCTCTATGTAAGAACATTCTTCAAGGTTAAAGAAAGAGTTATCATTCCGCCTAAAAAACGTGCTCCAGGCGAACCTTTGACACTCAAAAGAATATTCACCTGCAAACCCCTTATGCTCGTTATTGCAATGGGTGTTCTTTCCAGCGGTAGATATATGGTTCAGGCAGCTGCACTTCACGTTGCAAGATATGCTTTCTATATCGGACCCGAACTTACTGCAGATATGACTCTTGCTGAAAGAACCGCTCTTATTGATGCAAGTGTTTCTTCAATTAAAACAATTTTCCAGGTATGCGCTATTGTAGGTATGTTTGGCGCAATGCTCTTTATGCCCGCTCTTATGAAGAAATTTAAATACAGCAAAATTGTTATCTTTACATGCCTTTTGGGTTTTGGTGCAAGTATTTTCACAACCCTTATCGGTTGGTTTACAAATAACCTTTATGCTTGCATCCCATTCATTATAATTTCTTGCATTCCTTTGGGTGTTATTAATGTTATTTCAATCGCTATGATTTGCGACTGTCTTGACTTTATGGAGCTTAAAACAGGGTTCCGTGACAATGCACTCGGTGCGGCTTGTCAGGGCTTTGTTAACAAGCTGGGCAACGCTTTTGCAACATGCGGTATTGTTTTAATGTATATGTTCATTGATATTGACCCTGCACAGATGCTTTCTTCCACAGCTGTTATGGCGGCAACGGACCTTACAAGAACACAGAACTTTGCAATGTTCTCTCTTGTTTCCATTGTTCCCGGTGTTAGTATGCTCCTTTGTGCAATTCCCATGTTCTTCTATAAAATTGACGATATGAAACCCCAGATTCAGAAAGAACTTGCCGAAAAGAGAAAAACTTCCGGCGTAAAAATTGAAAACTAAGGATGAATTAAAATGAAATATGATGTAGTAATCGTTGGTGCAGGTCCTGCAGGTATATTTACGGCACTTGAAATGCGCCGTAAAGGTTGCAACAAATCAATTCTTATTGTTGAAAAAGGTCAACCTGTTGAAAAGCGCAGTTGCCCTAAAGCAAAAACAAAACAATGTGTAAACTGCAAACCCTATTGCCATATTACAACCGGCTTTTCCGGTGCAGGTGCATTCTCCGATGGTAAGCTTTCATTAAGCTACGAAGTTGGTGGTGATTTACCCTCTCTTATCGGTGAGGATTTTGCGCAAGAGCTTATTGACTACACCGACAAAATTTATCTTGAATTCGGTGCAGACGAGCATATTGAGGGCATCAGTAATGATGCTGAGGTTAAAGAAATCAGAAAGAATGCCATTCAAGCAGGTCTTAAATTGGTTGACTGTCCCATCCGCCATTTAGGTACTGAAAAGGCACAGACACTTTACCTTGAAATTGAAAACCATCTTCGCAAAGAAAATGTTGATATGATGTTCGGCTACGAATGTAACGACATTCTCATTGAAGACGGTGTTTGCAAAGGCGTTTTTATCAGTAAGGGTGACGAGCATTTACAGATTGACGCAGATAAAATCGTTGTTGCCACAGGTCGAAGAGGTGCAGACTGGCTTGAAAAACTCTGCAACGAGCATGGTATTGAGCATCAGGCAGGTACTGTTGACATCGGTGTTCGTGTTGAAGTAAGAAATGAGGTTATGGAAAAGGTTAACCGAGTACTTTACGAATCTAAACTTATAGGCTATCCTAAACCCTTTAAAAACAAGGTTCGCACCTTCTGTCAGAATCCCGGTGGATTTGTAAGTCAGGAAAACTATGACAACGACCTTGCGGTTGTTAACGGACATTCTTACAAAGAAAAAAAGTCCAATAACACAAACGTTGCAATTCTTTGCTCGCACAACTTTAACCACCCCTTTAACCAACCTATTGAATATGCTCAGAAGGTTGGTGAGCTTACTAATATGCTCGGTGCCGGACACATTCTTGTTCAGCGTTACGGCGACATTCTTGACGGTAAGCGAACATGGCCTAAGGAGCTGGCACAGTCCAACCTTCGTCCATCACTGCCCGATGCAGTTGCAGGTGATATTACTGCTGCAATGCCTTACAGAGCGATGACCAACATCATCAACTTCATTCAGGCAGTTGACCATGTTGTTCCCGGCTTTGCTTCAACAGAAACGCTCCTTTACTCCCCTGAGCTTAAGTTCTACAGTAATAAAATCAAAATGGACACAGAGCTTAACACAAGTGTTAAAGGACTTCACTGCCTCGGCGACTCTTCCGGTTGGACAAGAGGTCTCATGATGGCATCCGTTATGGGCGTTCTTATGGGACGACAGATAGCAAAGGAATAAAATTTATACCCGTTACTTTCATAAATAAGTAACGGGTATTTTTATAAGTTTTATACATATACTTTATTAGTAAAAGAGGTGTGTGTATGGTATTATCTGTAAGAACAAAAAGTTTGATTAAAAATCTTGCCATTCCGTTGCTTGTGGGTGCGTTGTCAGGATTTTTAACAAGCAGTGATGTTAAAGAATATATGACAACGGCAAAGCAACCGTTTTTTGCTCCGCCAGGATGGGTTTTTCCTGTTGTCTGGACTATACTTTATGCTTTAATGGGGTTTGCAGCTTACATTATCGAAAATACCAGCAGTCCACGAAAAAGCAGAGCTTTAACGGTGTATTATATTCAACTTTTCTTTAATTTTGTGTGGAGTTTCATTTTCTTTTCAGCAAACAATTATTTATTTGCTTTTGTTTGGATTATTGTTCTTTGGCTTCTTATTATTGCAACAATCCTTGAGTTTAAAATGATAAAAAATCGAGCTGCATATATTTTAATTCCTTATCTAATTTGGGTTACGTTTGCGGCAGTGCTCAATTTCAGCGTTTATCTTCTAAACAAATAAGAAAACCTCAAATCTTTTCAAATAAAAGATTTGAGGTCTTCTTTTAGTTAAGTGTAAATAACTGTGTTTCAGTATCGTAATCCGATGTCCAGATATTCATTTGATAATCATTGAAAAGATTGGGAATTGTTATAGATTTATCATCAATTTCGTCTGCAAGTTGTTTAAGAGAATAACTATCAAACTTACAACGAATCATACACAAATCATCATACTCTGTTGAAAGGAATTTCCAATCAAATTTTAATCCGCCTTTTTCAAATCCAAAGCATATAAAGTTGTTTTCAAAATTGTGATTTAATTGCTGATATGCTTCATCATTAGTAAAATAAATATCAACCCATACAAATTCATCGGCAGAAGTTACCTGAATCTTTTCAACACCTTCATTAAGGTTTGAAACAACAGCAGGTTCCTCAGCATAATCCAGATTAAAACTTTCAACGGTTTTCGGATAAGTTCCGACAACGGTTCTTCCTACCCCATCATTAGACTGATGTTCAAGATACACATTGAATTTAAGAACTTCAAAAACATTTTCGTAATTAACTGTAATTTCATCTGTTAAAGCAACAACATTTACAAGGTCGTCAATTTCAGTGATTTTATACTCAACACTTTTACCGTCTGAAAGAAATTTAAACTCACCGGGACAAGCAACCTGAGTACCGTTGTTGATATAGAAACAGAAAACAGGAACTACATTAACTGTGAAATCATTAGTGGCGTAATGTGTATCAAGAAGAGCTTCTTTATCTTCAAATTCTACTATAATTTTTGCACTTTTATTATCAAAATCCGCTGACACGTTTTTGATTGTATCCACATGCTTTTTCAATCCATCAAGAGAAACAACCTTTTCTGCCTCAACGGGTTTAGCAGTTGTTTCAACGGTTGTTTTTTCTGTTGTGGTTTCAAACTCTTTTGCCTTTTTACTGATTGCAGAAGAAAGACTGAAAATTGCAACAAGAGCAATCGCTATAACAATTACAAACAATCCTAAAAGAAATGGATTTTTCTGTATCTTATAGGACAGGCTATTTTTATTCATCTCGTCCATCATTTACCTCCGTTGAAACTATGTTTTCTTTCGCTTTTTCTGCGGCTTCACGTTCTTCTTTTTCTTGCTTTTCCGCTTCTCTACCTGCTTTTTCCGCTGCTTTTTCAATTTCACGCTTTGCTTTACGCTCTTCACGGATTTCTTTTTTTGTTGCCTGAGGAGCAGGTGGCATATCTGTAAGTTTCATAAAGTCAATTTTTGCCATACGGGTTTTTGGAAGTGCATCAAGAATTGTAACTGCACTGGGTCTTGAAAAACGTTCAAGTTTACTGTCACAATACTCTTTAATAAGTTTACAAACTTCATCAGGATTGTCCGTTGGCTGATAAAGCGAAACAAAAAGTTTAATAATTGGCTTTGTATCAATATACCCCTGAACTGCACAAGCCTCATTAATATAATCAAGCTTGAGAACTTCCTGCTCAATATCATTAGGATAAACATTATAGCCTGAAATGATAATCATTCTTTTCTTTCTACCTGTAAAGAAAACAAAGCCATCTTCATCCATATAACCAAGGTCACCAGTCATTACCCAACGATTACCTTTTTTATCAGTATAAACACCACTTTCTTCACTACCAAGATAACCTGCCATAACAGTTGAGCCTGTTACAACAATTTCACCAATAGTGTTGGGTGGAAGTTTTTTGCCTTTTTCACTCCAAATTTCAACTGTAATACCATCAAGAGGTTTACCGATTGAATTTTCTTTATAAGCGCCTTTAATATTAGCAGTACAAACAGAGCTAACCTCTGTAAGACCATACCCCCTGTAAAGTTTACCTTTAGCATGATATTTTTCAAGCTTTGAATTAAAAGAATTAAGGAACGTATCGCTTATAATATCGCCACCCGCCCACAAAAGACGAAGTTTAGAAAGATGAGGACCATCGAAATTATTGGCCTCATACATTTTTTTGAACATATTGGGAACACCAACAATATATGTGATGTTATATTTTTTTATAAGTCTGTTTGCTTTGTCAGCTGAAAAATTCATCATAGGTATACAGGTAAAACCTGCACACATACTAAAATGCATCACAACACCAAGTCCAAAAGCATGGAAAAGAGGCAAAACTGCAAGAGAGCATTCTGCACCGGGAGCATGGGGTGCATCAAAGAAACTTAATTTATACGCAAGCTCGTTAAGGTTCTTTGAAGTGAGCTGAATAGTTTTACTTTTGCCGGTTGTTCCGCCACCATGAAGATAAACTGCAATTTCATCGCCATTATTCTCTACCTTTGGTGCAGTTTTGTTCAAATGACAAATTGTATGATAAGATGCAGTGTTTGAAGATGGTGTATCCTTGCCCTTTATCTTGGAATAAACTTTAAGTGCAGGTCTCATAAGAGTGGAAGCATAATCAGCAGGAGAACATACAACAACAAGCTTGTTTCTCTTTCTGAGCACACTTACATATTTTTCCATTAACACGTCAAGAATGAAAATTGCTTTGGAATGAGAATTTTTAAGAATCTCTTCAAGCACATCGGGCGGAGTTAACGGATGAACTATATTAGCAATTACACCGATTCGGTTTGCAGCATAAAAAGCTACAAAGCTCTGTACGGTATTGGGAAGAAAAATTGTGATAACATCTCCCCTTTTAATATTCTTACTGTCAAGGAATCCTGCAATTGCTTCAATATCTCTCATAAACTTTTTTCGGCTTATAAGGTTACCAAAACTCTCAGACACATCATACACACCAAAATCCTTGGTGCAATCTCTGAAAAACTCAAAACAGTTTCTGTTTTCGGGTTTAATCATAATCGAAATTTCCTTTCAAAAAATTTTCAATCAAATCTTATCTATTTTAATATTTTACTTTAATATTGTCAAGTTTTTGCCATTTAATATTAAAACAACTCACCGTTTTCTTGACAAATCATATAATAGAACAAGCATTATGGATAAATAGTTTTTTCTTTAATTTTAGTTTTTACGTTATTTTGTGCCAAAAAGTGAATGAAAATTCACTATTTTATTCTGTTTTTAGGTGTTTTTTTAGTAAAAATTGTAGAAAAAAGATTACTAAATGCAATAAAAATTATTGTTTAAAAGGTTCATTTTTATTTAATGTTACAATAATGAAAAAACTGTTATTTTTTTGTTGCAATTTAAAAAACAGTGGTATAAAATAACTGACATAAAAATAGTATATTTATTCAGTTCTTTGGAACTATTAAGGAGTTGTCCGCAATGAGTTACATTCAGAATGTTATTGGTGATGTTGCAAAGAAACACGCAAATGAGCCCGAGTTTGTTCAGACTGTTACTGAAGTTCTCACCTCTCTTGCCCCTGTTATCGACCAACACCCCGAATACGAAAAATATTCTCTTCTTGAGAGAATCGTTGAACCCGAAAGACAGATTACTTTCAGAGTAACCTGGACTGATGACAATGGCAAGGTTCACGTTAACACCGGCTACAGAGTTCAGTTCAACGGCGCTATCGGACCTTACAAAGGCGGTCTTCGTTTCCATCCTTCTGTTTATTCCGGTATTATGAAATTCCTTGCTTTCGAGCAGACCTTTAAAAACAGCCTTACAGGTCTTCCCATCGGTGGCGGTAAAGGCGGTTCCGACTTTGACCCCCGTGGCAAAAGCGATATGGAAATTCTCCGTTTCTGTCAGGCATTTATGACAGAACTTTACAGACATATCGGTCCTGACGTTGACGTTCCCGCAGGCGATATCGGTGTTGGCGGAAGAGAAATCGGTTACCTTTACGGTCAGTACAGAAGAATTAAAGGTGCTTTCAAAAACGGTGTTCTTACAGGTAAAGGTCTTTCATATGGTGGTTCTCTTGTTCGTCCTGAAGCAACAGGTTATGGCGCTACTTATTATGCAGTTGAAGTATTCAAACACTTTGGTGAAAATATCGAAGGCAAAACATTTGCACTTTCCGGTTTCGGTAATGTTGCTTGGGGCGCTGCAAAGAAAATCACAGAGCTTGGCGGTAAAGTTCTTACAATTTCAGGTCCTGACGGCTATGTTTATGATAAAGACGGCATCAGCACAGATGAAAAGATCGAATACCTCCTTGAAATGCGTGCATCAGGCCGCGACAAAGTTCAGGATTACGCAGATAAATTCGGTGCAGAATTCTTCCCCGGTCAGAAACCTTGGGGCGTAAAAGTTGATGTTGCAATGCCTTGTGCAACACAAAATGAAATCAATATGGACGAAGCTAAAAAGCTTGTTGCAAACGGCGTACAATACTACATTGAAGTTGCTAATATGCCCACAACAAACGATGCTCTTGAATACCTTAAAGAAAATGTTAAGGTTGTTGCTCCCTCAAAAGCGGTTAATGCCGGTGGTGTTGCTGTTTCTGCTCTTGAAATGGGTCAGAACTCAATGAGATACAACTGGACTGCAGAAGAAGTTGATGCAAAGCTTCAGCAGATTATGAAAGAAATCCATGATAACTCTGCAAATGCTGCAGAAACCTATGGACTTGGTTATGACCTTGTTGCAGGTGCTAATATTGCAGGCTTCATCAAAGTTGCAGACGCAATGATGGCTCAGGGCATTATCTAAATTAAATATCAAACGCGGTTAAGATGCTGAAACATCTTAACCGCGTTATTTTTATGTGAATTACGAACCGAAGCTGTACGAAGGTACTGCGAGTGCGAGCAAACACGCAAATCCGCAAATTTAATTACAAATCAATTCTTTAAATAAATTTGATGGAGTTGCGTGAATTACGAACCGAAGCTGTACAAAGGTACTGCGAGTGTGAGTAAACACGCAAATCCGCAAATTTATTAAAGAATTTCTACTGTACCGTCTTCGTATACTTTAATTTTATCGCCTGTCTTAACTGTGTTAAGGAATTCGTCACCCAAACAGTCAACTGTGGGCATGGGAGTATCTGTCCATACTGAACCAAGGATTGCACCTGCAGCTGCAAGGGAGTCAATGTGCTCGGAGAAAAGCATACAAGCAGGGCTTCTTTCCATAACCTTTGCGCAATAAAGAACCATACCACCAGTTGTTGAACCGATTGTCTGAGGAAGGCAAAGTGCTGTACCAACCATTGGTTTTTCAAAAATGTCTTTATTATTCTGATCACCGCATTTTGCTTCCTTATCGCCAAACTGAAGAGCGTTCTGGAAAGATGCAAGAGTGTTAAAACCACCATGAGAAACAAGTGCAACTGCTTCTGCTGTGCCCGGTACTACGGGACGACCTTTAAATGTTTTCATCTTATTTTGCCCCCTTTGTGATTATGTCAAGAATCTCTTCACTTGTGTAGTAACGAGATGTTGTATAAGTACGAAGTTTGTTTGAGTTGGTAATAACTCTACCCTTTTTAGCAACGGGATTGTTCATATACATAAGAGGACAAATATAACTGAGGGTTACACCTGTTGCAGCAAGTTTTGCAGCATATTCAGTTTTATTGAATTCATCGCAAACTGCAGGTGCAGCAGTAAATACTGTGGGGATTGTAACTTTCTTTTTACCGCTCTTTTTAAGTCCTTCGCAAACATTATCTGTCCACTCTTTAAGTTGCTGAAGAGAAAGATGAGGACAACCGATAAAGCAAAGCTGAGGTGCTTTAGAAGCATCCTTCCACATAACAGGATAAGAATTTTTAACTCTTTCAAGCTCTGCATCATCAATAACATAAACCTGTGCATTTTCTGCAATAAGGCTATCACCCATTTCAACAGCTTCAGGAGTAAGACCTTCAATATGATAAAGACCAACTGCACCATTTGAAGCAGTAGCTGCACCAAAGTCTTTAAGATATGCTTTTGCGGCATCGTCAAGTTCTGTACCAATCCAATCAGTAAGACCCTTAACGTAAGGAACATCTTCCATAACTTTCATACCGATTGCAGAACCGAGAACCTGTGCTTCAGGTTTCTTTTTACATTTAACTTCTACAATCCAAGTTGCTTTTCTGCCTTCATCGGTAACAAGACCAAAATAAGGAACAAAACCAACAATAGAACCAAAAAGTTCAATAATACCGGAGTTACGGTTACAACGAGCACCAAGAACAGAGTTAGCATAAACAACTGCGCTGGATTCTGCCCAGGAAAGAACATCACCTTTTTGGGGTACGTTACCAACCTGATCCATATAGCATGTGCAAGTGTATGCATCGTTGCTTACAAGGCCCAATTTTCTGAGCTGTTCATCATAGCTATCCTGTTTTGTATACATAAATTTGTTAAAAACAAGATTTTTTACAAAGTTTGAAGGAACCTTGGGGTCAACGGGTTTTGGGTCAACTGAGAACTGCTGTTTTGATTTGATACCTGCATTAATAAGCTGGTCCATAAGGTCATAAACAGGTGTCATTACCTTAAGACCGAAACTTGTAACAAGGTGACCTTTTTCACTTGTTACGGGTACCATTTTTGTTGCACCGAAAGCTTCACCATACATAACAAGGGTTTTCATAACCTTTGCCATTGTTTCTCCCTGTTCGCCGTTAAGTATGGCGGCCTGTTCGGGAGTTAATTCCATTTTGTAGTCCATTAAATTCATCCTTTCTTTTTTTACGGATTAATACTTTTACATTGTAACACAAAAGATATAAAATGCAAATACTTTTTGTTAAAATAATAACTATTTCACCCAAAAGCGACAAAAAAGGCTTCCAATTAAAATGAAAGCCTTTTTTCTGATTAAATCACTACAAAATCTTTTGCAGAAACTAAAATTCCATTAACTTCAACAACCGATGGATTGTAATTTACATATACAACTTTATTGTAGTCATAAACAATCTTATAAACTCCGGACACCACTTGTTCGTGTGATGTAATTGTCATATCCATTAACGGCAACATTCTTTTAACAGACGAATAAAACTTTGCAGTCTGCGTTGCATAAATACCATAATCAAGAACATCACATTTATCATAGGTAAAAACAAATGAGGGACATGCACCATATTCAACGGCTTTTAAAACTGCGTCCGCACTGTTCTCGAAAAGATTTACGGGTTCTGAACCGTAACAAACGCTACCATGTAAAACCATCTGTAAAAGCGGAACTGCCGTAACACCATCATACGCTCCTAAAGAAGCACTTTGCGGCATAGAGAAAACCGCGTCCGCTTGCTTCATAAGGTACACAGCAGGTGAAGAGAGCATTAACCCGCCACCAACGCTTAAAGCCTGGGTTTTATCCGCCAGATTATTCAACGCAGTTTGTCTGTCTACCCTGCCGAGTACATCTGTATAAAGATACATTGACAAATCATTTATACATACGTTACCCGATTCAATTCCGGAAATAAATTTATATACATCCGAAATATTTGAATAAGCATAGTTGTATGAACCTACATTGGAATTAATTTTTTCTTTTGCCAGATAAGTTCTTAAATCATTGTATAACGTTGTATTATTTTTACCATTTTTATTTGGTGTAACAGCAAAATTCACATCATACCAAACAGAACTATTCTTTTCAGTTGCTAAATCACAAAGTGCATTATATTTTTTATCTCCGCCCAGAACAGAGCTTAAATCGTCACATCCTTTAGCACCCGAATTCAACCCTTTATTGCCTGCACCTACAAATCTTAATGCAATACTCCTTACGCCACGGGATTTAAGGAGAGCAACCATTTCCGCACTGTTTTCAAATGTGGTATAAACAGTATTTTTCTTTCCGTTCTCACTACCTATTGCCGTAATAAAGAAAGGAAAGTCTACAAATGTTTCGCTCATTTTTGAAGGTAAATAGCCTTTTTCAATTAAACTGTCACGAACAATTGAAGCAACTGTATTATAATTTTTTTCGCCCTTTGTTGACATATAATATGTTTGTGAAATAACACCACTGTATGATGCACCTTTTACAAGTTTGTCATTCACCTTGCTGTAAGGCGTTATAACAAATGTATTATACAGATTTCCACCATTGTTTTTGTTATGTTTTACATAAATTGATGACAGTGCATCGCCCTCATCAATAACTGTTGTTAACATAACATTACCCTTGGTCATAGCAAAACAAGGCAATGTCGCCCCCTGAGCATGTTCTGTAAAAGAAATATCACTTCCGTAAACATCAAGAGTTTTCGAATAAGCCTTTTGTGTTTTCGCAGTTAAATCAATTTGGGCACCACAACCATCAGGTACAGTATAAAAGCACTTATCCTTAGGAGAATTTTCCGAAAAAAGTCCGGGCAATATACTGATTTTTTCTATACAATATCCCTCTTTCAAGGTAACATTGTTCAAATCTATTTCTGCCTTTATACCACCATTTTCTTCGCGGAATTTAACCGGAATAATCTCTGAAATATTACCTTCCCGGTCTTCAACAAATGAAAAAGTAATAGTAACACTATTTTTATCTTCGCTTGTTACTTTAAACTCACCAAATTCAGCGCTGTTAATAGAACTGTTTTCAATATATATATTACCAATTTTGTCACGCAAAGTTAATGAAAGTACACATGCAAGTTTATTATCTGCGGCATCTTCGGAATGAGAATTAAAAACAACCTGATTATTAGCATCGGTTATCGCAACAGCAGATGTTTTTTTGTTAACATAAAGTGTACCTGAAGTAGTTTTTACAAAGGGTTTGTAACCATGGGTGAAATCATAAGCTTTTTGTTCACCCTGATAAAGATTCACCTGAATAATACTTTTTGCAAAAAGGCGCGGAATAAACACACCACATAAAACGCCTATAATTATCAGAACACAAATTACAGGAATAAATATTTTTAATTTATTACTTCTCTTTTCGGTCATAAAACACCAATCCGTTAAAAAATTTCTCATATATAATAGCACAGTTACACTTTTTATGCAACAAAAAGAGCGGTTATATATGAGCTTTTATTGTAAAATAAATATAATTAAAATGTAAATTGAACAATATACAACAACAAATATGCAAAATACCCTTGTAAATTTTTTAGTTTTGGTATAGAATAGGAATGATATTTTGCAACAGTTTTTGTTGTATTATAAAAGAAAGCAAAGGATGAAAAACAATGGCAAACAACGAAATCAAAACCAATGCCGAAATTTATCGTGAACAGCGCAAGGAGCGTCTTGCAAAAGCACAGAAAAAGAAAAACGGCAAAGGCGACAAGATTATCAGAATTCTTGTAAAAACAATTTGCATTTTACTTATTGCAGGTGTTGTACTTTACGGTGCAGGTAGCATACTTACAAAGGTTTTCTGTCTTCCTCAGAAAATTCTCACAGTTGCTACATATGAAGATGAAAAAATCAACGTAGCAGAGTATAACTACTACTATATGAGTCTTTACAACCAAATTGCGAACACCACTCAGCAGATTGATTCTTATTATGGCGCAGGTACAGGTGCACAGTACACAGGCTTTAGTATTACCACAGACCCTGCTGAACAGGATTATATCGGCGAAGATGCTCCCGAAGGTGTTGAAACCTGGTCTGACTACTTCAAGCTTATGGCTCCTGAAAAAGCTTTTATTCAGAGAACCCTCTACAAAGAAGCTATGAGCGAAGAAGCTAAAAAAGCCGGTTTTGAAATTAATGCTGATGCACAGAAAGAAATCGATGAACAGATTGAATCTGCAATGAAACAGTATGTAACCAATGCCGAAGAACAGGATTACTCTCTTGACAACTACATTTCAAAAACTTGTGGTGAAGGTCTTACTGAAAAAACCTACAAAGAACTTCTCAACAGAGATATGGTTGTAGAAAAATACCTTACCTGGTATCAGGAAAACATTTCCGAAACAACAACAAAAGCTGATGTAGACGCTTACTACAAAGAGAACAGATCAGATTTTGATTTGGTTAGCACAAGACTTTTTGCAATATCTTATGCAAAAGCTGACGAAACAAGTGAAAGCAAAGATCCCACTTATACAGAGGCAGAAGCTAAAAAACTTGCTAACGAATTCAAAGGCAAAGTAACCGATGAAGCTTCATTTGTTGAACTTGCAAAAGAATATGCTCTCCCCTCTCAGAAAGATTCATACGCAAACGATAGCGCTACACTTGCTGAAAAACTCACAAAGTCTTCCATTAGCGCTTCCGCAGAAAAACTTGCAAATTGGCTCTTTGACAGCGCTCGCAAAGTTGGCGACGTAACTGTTATTAACGAAGAAGAAAGTGAAACATATTACATTGCCTACATCACTTCTCCCGCTGCTCCCGATAAACAGACTGCAGGTGCAGATGTACGACACATTCTTGTTCAGGCAGAAACAACTAAAGAAGACTCAGAAGGCAAAGAAGTTAAACTTTCACAGGCTGAAATCGATAAGAATTTTGCAGATGCTAAGGCAGAAGCTGAAAAAATTCTTAAAGAGTGGAAAGACGGTAAAGCAACAGAAGATAGCTTTGCTGCACTTGCAAAAGAGAAAACTGATGACACCGGTTCAAAAGAAACAGGTGGTCTTTACGAAGATATTACTTCAACAAGCAGCTATGTTCCTGAATTCTTGGATTGGGCTCTTGCTTCTCACAAAGTCGGTGACACAGGAATAATCAAAACAGATTATGGTTATCACATTATGTACTTTGTTGGTGCAGATAAAACACAGAAATGGGAAAGCGATGTTCGTGCAGCTATTGCAACAGAAGAATTCAACGACTTCTCAACTAAGCTTTATGATGATATTTCAGAAAAAATTGAAAAAACAGAATTCATTATGAATTTCTTCGTTAAAACAAACGAAAAAATGATTTCAAATTACACATCATATTATGCATCATCTGCATCATCCTCATCTTCTATCACATACTAAATAAAAAACAAAAGCAGTGTCTTTGGAAATCAATCCGAAGACACTGCTTTATTTTTTATAAAAAATCTTTCTGCATTTTCATAAAAGAGTTTATTTAATTCTTTTTCTTTAACACCTTTTTCTTGAAGTTTTTGATAAATAACAGGTATGTTTTGTATACCATCAAAATCTTTATGGACTTTGCAACCGTCAAAATCACAACCAAATGCTATTACATCCTCACACCCTAACAATTGAAAACATTCTATTTGACGATAAAGTGCATCTATCCCCTCTGCCTTTTCATCTTCTAAAAAGTCACGACACAAATTTAAACCAATTAATCCGTCGTGCTCTTTAATAATTAAAATCTGTTCTTTATCTAAGTTTCTTTTTTTGCCAAATTCATTTTTCACTATATTTGCATTTGAATGACTTGCTACAAACGGTTTCTCTGCTATCTGAACAAATTCAGAAAAACTCTGTCTGTTAAGGTGGGACACATCAAGGATAATACCTAATTTTTCTGCTTCTTTGATAAATTCTTTTCCAAAATTTGTCAAGCCACCTGAGGAAAATGCGCCACTACCAATCTCGTTTTTGTCATTCCAGGTTAAAGTTATAAGCCGAACACCTCTTTTAAAGAGATGATGAAGACCTTCTATAGTGCCACCGCATGCAGAACCGCCCTCAACGGACAGAATTGCTTTAAACGGTATTTTCAAATCATCTTCATAACAAGAAATCAAATCTTTATTTTTTTCAATTTCCTGATAAAAATAATCTGCAGTTTTATTAAAATATTCAACTGCGTCTTTTCCACGAAGTTCATCGGGAATCCAAACAGCAAAACACTGTGTATATTCTTCAATCACTTTTGCCCTCTCCAAATCAATATGCAGGGCATTTTTTCTTAATGAAAACTTATTATTACTGCACTCGCCGATTGTGTCACAGTGCAAATCAAAAAATTTCATACAACACCTCAAAAAGCGTTTTCAATATGATTCAACTTCTGCAACTGTTTGCCATCAACAAAAACCTCTAAAACATCAAATCTGAACTCTTTAAAATCAGGTGCCCATTTATTCATATATACTGAAGCAGCGCTTTTTATATTCTCTTGCTTATGAATATTAACCGCATCTGCAGGTGCTGTCATTCCGCCTATTTGACGGGTTTTCACTTCAATAAAGCATAGAACCCCATCCTTCAGTGCAATTATATCAATTTCACCTGTATAAGTTTTAAAATTAGCGGCTTTTATTTCATATTTATTATATCTTAAATACCTGGCAGCAAACTGCTCACCCAATGCACCTAATAAAACGCTGTCCATTATTTATCACCTAAAATATTTTTAAGAAAAGTTCTTCTGTGAATTTCAGAAACACCATATTTTTCAATCATTTCATAATGAAGCTTTGTTCCGTAACCTTTGTGTTTCGAAAATTGATACTGTGGATATTCTTTGTCCATTTCAAGCATAAATCTGTCACGGCTGACTTTTGCAATAATAGATGCCGCAGCAACCGACATACATTTGCTGTCCCCCTTTACAATTGTTATCTCTTTTACGCCTGTATTAGGGTATCTGTTACCATCAATAAATGCCAGGTCAGGTTTTAAACTAAGTCCATCAACTGCTCTTTTCATAGCCAGAAACGTTGCGTTAAGTATATTAATTTCATCAATTTCTTTTTCTGTTGCAACACCAACAGACCAACAAATTGCATCTCTGATTATATCATCATATACAATGTCTCTTTTTTTCTCGGAAAGTTTTTTTGAATCATTTAGAATTTCATGAGAATAATTTTCAGGTAAAATTACCGCACCTGCAAAAACGGGTCCTGCAAGAGGACCACGCCCTGCTTCATCCACACCGCAAACAACTGTAAATCCATCATTATGTGCTTGTATCTCGTAAGAATAATCCAACATACCATATATCTCCTAAAAATAATAAAAGCCGAAACACAATTGTTCCGACTATTATTTTATAATATTTATAAAGGCATTTCAAGAGTAAGTCTGCCTAGCTTTCCGCCACGATACTCATCAAGAAGCATTATAGCTGCCCTTTCTGTATCAATTTCACCACCGGAAATAAGCATACCTCTTTTTCTGCCTATCATTTCAAGTATTTCATAATCTTCCTTATCCTCAAAGCCCGTTATCTTAAAACGTTCGCTTATTCGGTCACAATAGCCGCTTTTAAGCACGTTAATAAGGCGCATAGCAAGAATCTCACTATCAAGAACCTCGTCTTTTACGGAGCCTATAAAGGCCAATTTGTCGCCAACGGCTTTATCGTCAAACTTAGGCCACAAAACCCCCGGTGTGTCAAGAAGTTCAACGCCATTACCCACTGCAAACCAACTGTTTGAACGGGTAACGCCGGGTTTATCTGCAACCTTTGCACGATTACGCCCTGCCATTTTATTTATAAAAGAAGATTTACCTGTATTGGGAATTCCCACAACCATAACACGCAAAGGTTTTCCTGCCATCCCTTTTTCAGCGTTGCGTTGTATTTTATCTTTCAACACCTGGCGAACAAGTGGTAAATAGGCATTAAGACCTTTACCGCTACGGCAATCAACGGGTATTGCATACATTCCGTTATTCTTATAATATTCAACCCATTCTGCAGTTGCTTTTTCATCGGCAACATCGCATTTATTAAGAAGAACAATTCGGGGTTTGTTCCCTATCATTTCTTTGAGTTCAGGGTTAGATGAGCTCATAGGTATTCTCGCGTCAACAATTTCGGTCACTAAATCCACAAACGGCAGGCTTTCTTTAATAAGCCTGCGCGTTTTTGCCATATGCCCCGGAAACCATTGAACTGTTTGTTTCTGGTAATCACTCATAATCGTATATATTAAAATCTCCAAATGGCAATATTCTTACAACTGCTTTGCCTAAAACATATCTTTCGTCCAAGGATCCGATAAGTGTGGAACGACTGTCAGTTGAGCCGTTTCTGTTATCGCCCATACAGAAAATGTGACCTTCGGGCACTGTATACGGAAAATCAATATCATCCAATTTGGGTGCTATAAAATCTTCTCTTGTATATGGCTCTACTAAAGCAACACCATCAACATACACAGTCCCTGTTGAAAAGTCTATGTTAACCGTTTCTCCACCTTTTGCAATGACTCTTTTAATAAGCGGTTCATTAAAGTAGTTAGGCTCAGTTATAACCACAATATCACCGCGGTCATAGCTATCTTTTTGAACTGTAAGGAGCCAGTCACTGTCTTGTAACGTATTTGTCATAGAAGAACCCTCTACACCAACAAGACGAAACATAAAAGTAAATACAACTGCAATAATTATAAAGGATGACATAATTATTGAAACCAAGTCATACACAGATAAATGAAAATTATTTTTCTTTTTACCTGTATTTTTAGTTTCTATTTCAACCTCACTAACAGTTTCTTCAGTTCCTATATCAATAATTCTTTCATCATTATTATTCATAATTATTCTACCTTCCAATCACCGAGAGGGAAAACTCTGAATAAAACTTTTCCTACAATATATCTCTCGTCTACACAACCTACCCTTGTTGAACGGCTGTCGAGAGAATTAGCTCTGTTATCACCAAGAACAAAAACTGTTCCTTCGGGAACCGTAATGGGAAAAGCTATATCAAATTGCTGAGATGTTAACTCATGTGTGTACTTTTCCTCTTTTCCATTCACTGTAACAACACCGGTTGTAAAGTTGATATCAACAACATCGCCACCAACTGCTATTACGCGCTTTACAATAGGCTCATCCAAATCAACTGCCTCAGAGATAACAACAACATCGCCTCTTTGGGCTTCATAACCCACTGTTGAAACAATTACTTTGTCGTTATGTTGGAGTGTGGGCTTCATTGAAGGGCCATCAACATCAAACACGCGGAAAAAGAATGTAAAAAGCACAGTAATTACTACAAGTGCCCCAATCACTGCCTCAAAGACCTCAAAGACGTTAAGAGCATCTTTATCAAATTTTTTCTTTTTAGGGACAGATTTGTCTTCACTTAACGTAATATTATATTCTTCAGTTTTGCGCATAGAGCTCACCTCTTAGCAAATAAAAATCTTTCTTAAAAGAAATCAAGGGCAGATTATACATCTGCCCCGTTTTTCGACTGAAATCAGCCGATTTTTTCCTTAACCTTAGAAGCCTTACCAACTCTGTCACGAAGATAATAAAGTTTTGCACGGCGAACTTTACCGTAACGAACAACTTTAACAGATGCAACGTTGGGAGAGTGAACAGGGAAAACTCTTTCAACACCTACGCCGTAAGAAACACGACGAACTGTGAATGTTTCACTGATACCGCTACCATTTTTAGCAATAACTGTACCTTCGAAAGCCTGAAGTCTTTCTCTCTGACCTTCACGGATTTTAACGTCGATTCTAACTGTGTCACCAACGTTAAACTCGGGCTTCTCAGCCTTAAGGCTGTCCTGTGCAATAAGTTTTAATGCGTCCATAATAAACCTCCGAATTTTTTCAAGCGTTCATATTCGAAAAAGAACAGCGGACCGCCAGCTTTAATGTTGCCATTAACTGCCGTTGTCTCGAAACAACGCACACATAGACTTGATAATAATATCACATATAATTGAAAAAATCAACACATTTTTTTATTTTTTATTTAATAACAGCATAAATATAATTTTTCATCTTCAAATACCATTTGTTCATCAGCATCAAAAACTGACCAATCTTTGTTTTCGAAATATTCTTTATATTTTTCTTCAGACATAGATTTACATAAAAACTCTCTATTGCCACTCAAATTCAATATTGCTTTTCTTGCGTAAGGAACATATCTTATACTTTCACTATACCCCGAAGAATATTGTGCATCATCGCAAAGTTCTATGGAAGTAATTATTACGCCTTTTTCTTTTTCATACTTTTCTATCTCATAAACAACTTGTGATGCCCAAAACAAATCCTCGGCGTTCTGTTGTTTTAATGCCATTTCCCGCTCTGTTATCTTAATCAAATTAATAGACAACGCTAAAACAATAATTACCAGTGTAGCAATTTTTACTATTTTTTTATTATTGTAAACCAATATTCCAAGTGCAAACAACGAAAAAACAGAAAACAGGGGAAACATTGCGCGAGCTGCATGAGAAAGGGATAAAATACCGCACAAAAAGGTTCCTAAATAAGCTACCGCATATGACAAAAGTAAAAACAATGTCCTCATATGCTTCCTATGCTTAAACCAATCCACTGCAACACCAACGAACCACAAAAAGCCAATTAATATAAATAATACTGTTAGCAATTCTGTTGAAAAAAATCCTCTTCCTTTAAGATAAGAATGCTGATTAGCTGCAAAATAAATCACATTCTCTATAATCTGATTAAAACTTAAAGCAATTCTTTTGCTTTCTTGCAAGCCTGAATTTGAAAGAACAAACTTGCCAATAATAAAATATAACATCCCACTTGTAATTACAATTACTGCAGGTTTGATATAATTTTTTATCAAAGATTTCAAATCATTTTTATTATACGCTTTCAAAGCAAACAAAGCGATTGTAAATACCGTAAACATTGAAATAAACTGTTGATATATTGCTGTTGAACAAATCAATAAAAGAATAGAAATTACACATCGCAATACAGACTGTTTTTTATCAATAACACAAACTGCCAACAGACAAAAAAACAACCCCAGACCTGTTATGGTAACACATTCCGGAAAAGACAAAATATCGCAAAGCCATACATTTGCAACCGACACAACAACAGAAAAATCTACTATCAATAAAGACAATATATCTTTTTCTTTTAGGTTATTATAAAAACTTTGGGTTAGTAAAGCTACAGCTATTGATGCTATAAAAATAAAAAACACACTATCAACTGTCGAATCAACAATTGGATTATGCCCCAACCCCATAATAATTTTATAAAGAAATGCCCCGAAATATCTGTATCCGCTTATAAAATTATTAAGATGAACATTACAATCCAAAAGAATAGAATAAGAATCAATGCTGTAATTACTCCCTCCGAAAACGAGAAGCGGAGACAATGTCAAAACATTCAATACAAATATATATATTAGGGGATTATACTTTTGGATGTTATTTTTCTTTAACATCTTATTACACCTCAAAAAAAGCAGAGTAGATTATAAATCTACTCTACATTATACATATTTTTATTATTTTTTCAACATTTACACTGCGGGGATAAATATAATCTTTAAATCTTCGGTTGTATCTCCCTCCAGACCATTTTCATCTGCAATTGCGCTGACAGTTGTGTTATAGCGTCTTGCAATAGACCAAAGGCTTTCTGATTCTTCCGGAAAATATACGGTTATTGCATTTGATTTTCTCTCAATAGGTGCATCGCTTTCACAAATATCGGTTACAGTATCAAGTTCAATTTTGCCAAAAACTGTTCCTATTATATTAATTTCAGCCCGTACATCAATGCTATCACTGCCCTTTTCACCACAATCAAGACTGATTACACAGACATTGGGCAAACAATAAACATCATCATTTGCACTGTCTATCTTTCTTTCGTATTTAAAATCAAGTATCTTATTGATATTGGAAAGACTGCCTGAAGTATCCTTAAGTAAAACTGATAAATTCAGACTACCGAATACACCCAATAAACCGTTTTCTTTTTTTACAGTTACATTACTTATTTCACTTGTACAATCAACTACTTTACTTATCCCCTCACCATTCACCTGGAAATTACTTTTAAAAATATATGTATCACGAATCTCATCAATGGCAGTGTAAAAAGTATATGGTTGTTTTTTCAACTCAATGTTACTGCCTACGGCATAAGCATCACATATAACATTCAATTCTTTCTCTTCCCACATACAAGCTGATGCATTTATACCCAAAGCTATATCGAAGCTTGTTACTGCACCCTCTTGTTCACTTCTTTGCATAATATCAACCGAATTTACATTAAGGACTATATTCCCCGTATATCTTTCATCCATTCCTTCAAATTCAAGTATTTGATTAATTGGTAAGGAATGTCTGATGCGTTCAGTAACTGTTTTATCTGCTGCGGTCACATAACATATATCTACTGATGCATCGCCTTTAACCATTATTTTATTGCTGATTTTTTTAATTTCGGTACACACTGCGCTTGCTCGTGAACTGATTATAAAGCCACAAGGAACAGAAAGTGAAACTGTATCACTCATTGAAAAACTTTTGGTTTTTTTGCAACCTAATGACATAGCTCTTACCGATACACATTTTTCTTCAATGCAAGAATTTTCTTCAGAGGATATTATTTCTTCAGACTCTTCAAGGAATGCAGTAACCTTTATAACAAGTCCTGCTTTTATTTCTGCTCTTTTTGTGCTTGTAGCCCGACAATTCACATAAGAAACAGACATTTCACAATTAATATCTGTTGCATCATTAAAAATATTGTTTTCACAATGACGGGTAAAGGGTCTCGACTGAGAAAACGAGTAAACTCCACCATCCTCTGCAGTATATATCATTCGCAGTTCACACTCACCATCAACAGTGACTCTCTCACCTACCGCTTTACAGGAATTGACCTTAGGTTGAGCAGTTGATTTGACAATTCGTAAAATCTCCGGCATATATTCCGGTAATGAAAAATCCGCCTCAATACATTCTTCTACAGAATTGTCTTTTACGGTTTTTAATAGCATATAATTCTCTTTTTTTAAGGCTATATCCATAAAAATAAACTCCCTTCATATACCTTCTGTGAAAGTATATGCGGGAGTTCTGTTCAATATAACTTGTTTATTCTGTTACATCTTCTGTTATTTCCTCAACAGGTTCTTCGTATAAGAGTGTATAAAGCATTTTTTTGTTTTCTTCAAGATTGATTGAAATACTCGAACCATCCCACTGGGAAGAATACCACCAGGTATTATCAAAGGGTATCTGTTGAGAAACAAGAAGCTTATCCATATCCGCGCCTGACTTTGCAAGACAACCCGAAAGGCTGAAAATAAGACTCCAGAAATCACCTGTTGAAAGCGTTGTTTCAATATATGGTGCAACCTCTTTTGCAGTTGAAACAAGACCAAAAATGCCGATGGGATTAACCTGTTTTTTAGCCTTAGAAACAATCGCAGAAATAACCTTTCTCTGACGTTGAGTTCTCATAAAATCGGAATCCAGTTTACGAATACGCGAATACCAAAGCGCCTGATAACCATTAAGGTGAACACTTTCACCGCTTTCAAAGGTGTCGGGTTTTTTCTCATTTCCGTATCTGTGACGGTTGTTTATATAATCCGCTTCGTTTTCTGTAACCTCCACATCAACACCACCCAGACCATCAACAAGAGCAGTAAACATTTCAAAGTTTACAGTTGCATAATCATCAATTTTAATACCAAAATTGTGTTCAATAGTCTGAATGAGAAGGTTCGCTCCACCCCAGGCATAAGCAGAATTGACTTTCGCCTCACGATTACCGGGAATATATAAATGTGTATCACGAAGAATTGAACAAACTGTGATTTTCCCCGTTTTTTTGTTTACGGAAGCAATCATAATACTATCACTTCGGGAAGAACCACCGTTGGCTTTATCGCAACCGATAAGAAGAATGTTACGGACATTTCTATCACTTGTAAGTTCGATTCCTTCAACATGTTCAATCTTCTCAGCTTTTGCAAATTTGCCTACAACACTATTTGCCATTGCAAACAGGATTGCACCAAAAGCTAATATCACCGCAAGAATTATTGCAACTATTTTTTTACCCTTTGAACCGTTTTTGTCGGAAACAGTTTTGCCTCTTCTTGCCTCAAAATCAGATATTTCATCAGTATCCTGTAAACTTTTCTTTCTTGTTACGGGAGGCGTAACAGGTATTTCAACGGAAAATTCATCCGCTGTATATTCTTCATTTTTCACCGGTTGATGAGATGATTTATTTCTACTTATATAAATACCGTCATCTTCTGTCTGTTTTCTGCGACCTTGACTTATATAAATATCTTCTTTGGAAGAATCGCTAAAAACATCTTCAAACTCATCTTCATCTGAAGAATAACTGTAAATGTCCTCATACTCATCTTTACCTTTTACATAACTCAGAAGTTCTATGTAATCGTCATTTATGGACACTTTCTTTTCTTCGTTAGGGTTTCTTTTTTCTTCCAAGGGTATTTACTCTCCTAATTTTATATTAATACCATTCCCGTTAGATGTGGGTTGAGGAAGGTATTTTCCAATTGCGTGCGCAAGGTTGATTATGGGCATTGACTGAAGATACACTTTACCGGGACCGGTAATAACAGTATGGAATGCGCCCTCACCGCCGAGGAACATATTTTTAGCACCTTTAACAGTTTCGATTCGCATTGAGCAGCTTTCACTCATTGCTGCAAGGTGCCCTGTATCAACAATAATACTTTCCCCTGCACCGAGAGTGTATTCTTTACAATGACCGTCAATTTCAATAAATACCATACCATTACCGTTAATTCTCTGCATTATAAAGCCTTCTCCGCCAAAAAGACCAACACCAACTTTATGCTGAAAGAAAACAGAGATATCAAGACCTTTTTCCATAGCCAGAAAGCCTTTTCTCTGAACAACAATACCATTACCCGGAGTTACCTCGTAAGGAATTATCTCACCGGGGAAGCTTGATGAAAAAGCGATCATCCCTGTTCCGCTTACAGAGGTAAATTCATTGAGAAAAAGAGATTCACCTGCAAAAAGTCTACCTAATGCTTTTTTGATTCCTCCGCCTGAATTTGTGTCCATTTTCATATTAGGACTCATCCAACTCATTGAACCACCTTCGGTGCAAAGAGTCTGACCCTGCTCGGGATAGCAGATAACAACGGGTAAACTACCGCCTTCAATTTCATATTTCAACATAGAATTACCTCCTTTGGTTAATAATTTATTTAATTATATCTTTTTTTATATATTTTTTCAAGTGTATACACACAAAAACACTCCTTGCAACAAAATGCAAGGAGTGTTTAAAGATTAATTAATCTACCTTAACAATCCAACCGAGCTTATCTTCGCGTTTGCCCCACTGAATACCTGTAAGTTCATCATAAAGGAACTGAGCAACGGGACCAATTTTAGAATCGTTAATAATGATATGTTCATCACCATCGATGTATTCACCAACGGGAGAAATAACTGCTGCTGTACCTGTTCCGAAAGATTCGGTAAGTGTGCCATTTTTATAAGCAGCCTTAACTTCATCAACAGAAATCTTTCTTTCCTCAACCTTGTAGCCGTTTGCTTTAAGAACTTCAATACAAGAAGCCCTTGTAACACCGGGAAGAATGTTACCATCTTCAAGAGAAGGTGTAACAACAGTACCGTCAATAACGAAGAAAACATTCATTGCGCCAACTTCGTCAATATACTTTCTCTCAACGCCATCAAGCCAAAGAACCTGAGCATAACCCATTTTATCCGCCTTTTCCTGACCGATAAGAGATGCAGCATAGTTACCGCCTGCTTTAGCCATACCTGTACCGCCTTTTACACAACGAACATACTCACGTTCAATGTAAATCTTAACGGGATCCATACCATTTGCATAGTAAGAGCCAACAGGTGAAAGAATTATTGCAAAAATGTAGCTATGGGAAGCGTGAACGCCAAGGAAAGCATCAGTTGCAATAATGAAAGGACGAATGTAAAGTGATGTTCCGTCATTGTGAGGAACCCATTCCTTATCAACATCAACAACAGTTTTGATTGCTTCAAGAACCATGTCGGGATCAAGTCTGGGAACGCAAAGGCGATCACAAGTGTTGTTCATTCTTTCAATGTTTTTCTGAGGACGGAAAAGCTGAATGTTACCATCAGCAGTTCTGTATGCTTTAAGACCTTCAAAAAGTTCCTGGGCATAGTGGAAAACCATTGATGAGGGGTCAAGAGCGAGAGGACCGTAAGGTACAACTCTACCATCGTGCCAGCCCTGACCTTCATCATAGTTCATAATAAACATATGGTCTGTAAAGATTTTACCGAAACCAAGTTTACTCTCGTCCTGAGGTTTTGCCTTGGGCGCGGTTGTTCTTTCAATTTTGAATTCGTAACTCATTGAAAATAACCTCTTTTCAATTCTGAATAATTACTGATTAATAATCGTAGCCGAGTTTAAGAGCAGTTTTGTTCACTTCAAGAAGATTCTGGTGACGAGCAGAAACAACCTTTGAGAGAGGTGCTTCAATGCCGTCAAAGCCAAGTGCTTCAACCTCTTTAAGAAGTTTACCTGTAATAATCATATTAGCGAGAGTGCTGATGCCCTGTTCGTTTGCAATCTGTGTTGCAGGAATATAGAAAACATCAACATCTGTTCTCTCAACCTTACGGGAAATGAGGGTTGAATCAACGAAGATTTTACCGCCTGAAACAACTTCATTTTCGTATTTGTCAAGTGAGGGAAGGTTCATTGCAACAAGAACATCAGGTTTGCCAACAATGGGAGAACCAATAGGTTCATCGCTTACAATAACGCTACAGTTTGCAGTACCGCCACGCATTTCAGGACCGTAAGAAGGAAGCCAGGAAACCTGTTTGTTCTCAAGAAGACCTTTATACGCAACGAATTTACCTGCAAAAAGAATACCCTGACCGCCAAAACCGGCAAAAAGAATGTTACATGCTTTACTCATTATTTTGCCTCCTCTGCGTAGATATCTTTATAAACACCTAAGGGGTAATAAGGAAGCATATTTTCCTCAAGCCATTTAAGTGCCTTTTCGGGTGTCATACCCCAGTTTGTAGGACAAGTGGAAACAACTTCAACAAGAGAGAAGCCCTTACCTTCAAGCTGATTCTGGAATGCTTTTTTAATAGCAGCTTTTGCCTTTTTAACATTTGATGGATTATTTACGGAAACTCTTTCAAGATATGCAGCCCCATCAACATTCTGAAGAAGTTCGCAAACCTTAACAGGATAACCAACTGTGTTAACATCTCTGCCATAGGGAGAGGTCTGAGTAACCTGACCGGGAAGAGTTGTAGGAGCCATCTGACCACCTGTCATACCATAAATTGCATTGTTTACGAAAATAACTGTAATATTTTCGCGTCTTGCAGCAGCATGAACA
The DNA here is from genome assembly GCA_045576615.1 of Acutalibacteraceae bacterium. Taxonomy (GTDB): domain Bacteria; phylum Bacillota; class Clostridia; order Oscillospirales; family Acutalibacteraceae; genus DTU089. Next base: position 107,676 of record JAZNGU010000026.1, read on the forward strand.
GTTTCTGCAGTACCGATAGCTGCAAGGTCACCGTCACCCTGATATGTGAATACAACATTGTTTTCGGGATCTGCTCTCTTTACGCCTGTTGCAACTGCGGGTGCTCTACCATGAGGCGCCTGAATAAAGTCACAGGTGAAATAGTCATAAGCCATAACGGAGCAACCAACAGGAGCAACACCGATAGTTCTGCCATCAATACCGAGTTCATCAATAACCTCGGCAACAAGTCTGTGAATGATACCATGAGTACAACCGGGACAATAGTGAAGCGGTGCATCAGTTAATGTTTTCGGTTTTTCGAATACTACCATTATTTGTTACCTCCTTCATTGATTTCTTCAATTTTTGCAAGTACCTCTTCAGGAGCGGGAATCATACCGCCGGTACGGTTGCAAAGATATACGGGTTTCTTACATTCTGTAGCAAGCTTAACATCTTCAATCATCTGACCCATATTCATTTCAACGCAAAGGAATGCTTTGCATTTATCTGCCGCAGATCTGAGAACTTTTTCAGGGAACGGCCAGAGAGTAATGGGACGAATCATACCAACTTTGATACCCTTTGCACGTGCTTCAACAATAGCATTTTTTGCAACACGAGCTGTGATACCAAAGGAAACCACACAGATTTCAGCATCATCCATAAGATATTCTTCAAAAAGAACTTCATTCTCTTCTACTGTTTTATATCTTTCATAACGCTCAAAGTTTGTTTTCTCAAGTTCTTCAGGTTTAAGGTAAAGAGAGTTAACAATATTGTGCTTCCTCTCCCCTTTTGTACCGGTAAGTGCCCAAGGCTTATCAAAGCTGTTGGGAGCTGTATCAGGAAGCTCAACAGGCTCCATCATCTGACCGAGAGTACCATCTGCAAGAATCATTGCAGGCATTCTGTATTTATCTGCAAGGTCAAATGCAGTGCTTGTAAGATCTGCCATTTCCTGAACTGAGGCAGGAGCAAGAACAATTTTCTTGAAGTCACCATGGCTACCGCCTTTAACTGCCTGGAAATAGTCGGACTGTGATGGCTGAATACCGCCAAGACCGGGTCCACCACGCTGAACGTTAACAATAAGTGCAGGAACGTCCGAACCTGCTATGTAAGAGATTCCCTCACTCTTAAGAGAAACTCCGGGGCTTGAAGATGATGTCATAACACGTTTGCCTGTTGCGGCAACGCCAAGAACCATATTTATAGCAGCAATTTCACTTTCAGCCTGAAGGAATACGCCACCTACTTTGGGCATTCTTTTTGCCATATAAGCGGCAATTTCTGTCTGAGGAGTAATGGGGTAACCGAAATAATGCATACAACCTGCTCTGATTGCAGCTTCGGCAATAGCCTCATTACCTTTCATTAAAACTTTCTCACCCATTTATTTCACCTTACCTTTCAACAGTTATAGCACAGTCAGGGCACATTGTTGCACAGAATGCGCAACCGATACACTTGCTTTCGTCGATGCAATGTGCAGGATGATGTCCTTTTGCGTTAAGTTTTGCAGAATCGAGTTCTACGATCTTCTTGGGACAAGCAGTTACGCACAAACCGCAACCCTTGCAAACATTTTCTGCGAATGTTACTTTTGCCATTTTTCTGCCTCCTAAATTATCTTTTTTTGTAAAGTCAGCGGAAACAGATTTTCAACTTTTCCGTTGAGATTATTTACTAAATTTTCTGTGACAGTTGTCATTTTAACAGGAAGACCTGTTAATTCTGACAATTTTTCGGCACTGTCAACCGAATTTATAACATCCTCTGCTGTGGTACTTTCACCAAGATTGGAGTTATTAACAATTGCCGTAAATTTTATTTTGCACGCCGCTTCAATTTCCTGCATTATTTCAAAAGCAGAAGCTGCATCGGGAGTTAAAGGACGATATTTATTGAAAACGAAAAGCATTTCATAATCATTTTCTTCTTTAATAGCATCTGCATATCTTCCTAATGCATAAGCACCGCGGTCATCACCGCCAATATCCATTATGGCTTTTTCTTCGCGTTTGTCAAGAAGAGAATAAACATCCTGAGGTAAAGCAGGTAAATCCACATTGGAATTTGCAAATGCGGAAGAAATAAGCTTTATTCCTGCATTGTTCAAATCTTCAAGACTGTCGCGGGTTCTGAAATAGGGATTTACTATATCAAGGTCGGCAATAACAACTTTTTCACCAATGCTTTTAAGATACAAAGCATAGTTTACGGCAATATTTGTTTTACCGCTACCATAGTGCCCTGCAAAAAGGGTCATTCGTTTGTTATTCAATATATCACTCCGTTTAAAGTGTGAAATTAAAGTTGCAAGTTGCAAATGGCAAGTGGCAAGTTAAGGGTCTGCGACGCAATTATAATTTAAAATGCTGTCCGCAGGACCCGATACTGGCATCTGGCATCTGGCGACTGGCATCTTTCACAATGCTATCCTCAGGTCCAAAAATTTTGCGTTTAGATTATAACTTATTACGTTGTATCTTTCCACTTGTTGTTTTTGGTAATTCGTCACGGAATACAACAATTCTTGGGTATTTATATGGAGCTGTTTTCTCCTTAACATACTGCTGAATTTCTTTTTTGAGTTCTTCCGTACCCTCTTTACCGGGAACAAGAACGATACTTGCTTTAACAACCTGTCCTCTTACCTCATCGGGAGCGGCAGAAACGCCACATTCAAGAACATAGGGAAGTTCCATAATAACACTTTCGATTTCGAAAGGTCCTATACGATAGCCGGATGACTTGATAACATCATCAACTCTACCAACATACCAATAGAAGCCATCTTCATCCATCCAGGCAACATCACCTGTATGGTAATAACCATCGTGCCAAACCTCTTTGGTTTTCTCTTCATCGTTATAATATCCTTTAAAGAGACCGCAGGGAGCACCATCTTTAACATTAACAACAATTTCGCCGTTTTCACCAACATTTACTTTGTTACCATCTGCATCAACGAGACAAACATCGTAAATTGGAGCAGGTTTACCCATAGAACCGATTTTATGAGGAGCACCTGTCATATTACCGATAATCATTGTGCTTTCGGTCTGACCGAAGCCTTCAAGAATCTGGAGACCTGTTGCTTTTTCAAACTGGCGATAAACCTCAGGGTTAAGGGCTTCACCTGCCGTTGTCATATGCTTAACGGAGGAGAAATCATATTTAGAAATATCCTGTTTAATCATCATTCTGAGCATTGTGGGAGGTGCGCAGAAGGTTGTGATATTATGCTTTGCAAACATTGGCAGAATGTCTGCTGCATCAAAGCGGACAAAGTCATAAACGAAAAGAGCTGCTTCGCAGAGCCACTGACCGTAGAATTTTCCCCACATAGACTTTGCCCAGCCAGTATCGGAAATAGTGAAATGAAGACCATCGGGGTCAACATTGTGCCAATACTTTGCAGTATGGAAATGACCGAGAGCATATTTATAACAATGAGCAGCAATTTTGGGATAGCCTGTTGTTCCCGAAGTAAAGAACATAAGCATTAAATCGTCGCCACCGGGAGCATTCTCACCTCTCTCATAATGAGAACTGAAGAGCTTACTTTCTTCATCGTAGTTTCTCCAGCCGTCACGATCTTCACCAACTGCGATTTTGATTTTAAGGTCGGGGCATTTTTCTGCCGCCATATCAACCTGATTAGCAACATCACCATCAGTTGTGCAAAGAATTGCTTTAACACCTGCCGCCCGGAAACGATATTCCAAATCATGCTCCTGCAACTGATTGGGAGCAGGAATACCGATAGCGCCTAATTTGTTAAGACCGAGCATTGCAAACCAATACTGATAGTGGCGCTTGAGAATAAGCATAACTCTGTCGCCTTTTTTGATACCCAAGGATTTGAAATAGTTAGCTGCCTGAGCAGAACCTTTTTTCATATCCTTGAAAGTAAATCTTCTTTCGGTCTTATCTCTTGAAATATGAAGCATTGCCAATTTATCGGGCTCTCTGTCTGCAAGAGCGTCAATAAGATCAAAAGCAAAGTTAAAGTTTTCTGTATTTTTAAATTTAATTGAGGTCGGTGTACCCTTTTCGTTACGCTCAACATCAATAAATTTATGATAAATTCTTTCTTTTTTATCTTCTTTAATCTTTTCAGGTGCTTTATATTCCTCAGTCTTTACGTGCTGAAGTTCGGGAATAGGCTCACCTGACGGATTAAGAACAATAGCATAGAAAGTACAGTCCTTACCATCAACGGCAATCATACCATGAGGTGTAAGTGAATCATAATAAATACTGTCGCCGGGTCCGAGGATTTCAGAGTGTTCACCAACCTGAACCTTTAATTTACCTTCGACAACAATGTCAAGCTCCTGACCATCGTGAGAGGTAAGCTCAATATCTTTATTCTGATTTTCTTCACTGTATGTAGCCTCAACAAAAAGCGGTTCTGCGATTTTATTTTTAAATTTGGAAGCAAGATTGAAATAAGTCATACCATGAGCTTTTTCAATCTTTTGTCCTTTACCTGCTTTTGTGAAAACATAGTTTGTAAGTTTGGGTGTGCTGCCCTCAATAATACTTGAAACATCAACATTAAACGCAAGAGCGCAACGATAAATGAAAGCAAAGTTAAGGTCGCTTTCGCCATTTTCGCAAGCAAGGTATTCACTTTCGCTTACACCTGTTTTAGCAGCCATTTCTTCTGCGGTGTAGCCTTCAATTTCGCGCAACTCTCGAATACGCGCCGCCATCTCCTTGATTTTAAAATCAAGTCCGGTGATTTTGTCCATAAGTTCTATCCTCCTGAATTTCGCAAGGGACACAATAAAAAACTCGTCCCAAAGATATTCTTTGAGACGAGTAAAAATAAAAATTCATACCCGCGGTACCACTCAAATTGCAGTTAAAAAACTACCTCTCTCGAAGTCCATCAACTTCTATGCCTTTACGCAGCAATCACGGAGAGGTTCTACTAAGCCAAAGCCTTTCTTCCTCCCGGCTCGGAAACTACAAACATCGGATTCTCAACCTATGGCTTGCACCAACCGCCACTTCTCTGAAAGGTGAAACAACCGCGCCCTTTTCTTCAACGCCTTTTATTTAATTTTCTCAAAGATAACACAATATATATCAAATGTCAAGTTTTTTTATTAAATTTAGATGCCAGATACCAGATGCCAGTATGTAAAAGTAATGCGAAACCTATCATCCCTGTTAGCCTTTAGGCTAATAGGGAGGGGGACCGCGTTAGCGGTGGTGGGTTGCCCCTTCCCCTCTTTACTTTGTAAAAGTATCGCGATATATCAAAGCTTATTTCTCATTATTTTACCACTGATAGTCTTTGGAAGTTCATCACGGAAAACAACAATTCTGGGATATTTATAAGGAGCGGTATTCTCCTTAACATATTTCTGGATTTCCTTTTTAAGCTCTTCTGTACCCTCTGTGCCGGGTGTCAAAACAATGCTTGCTTTAACAACCTGACCTCTCACCTCATCGGGAGCAGCAGAAACACCACATTCGAGAACATAGGGAAGCTCCATAATAACATTTTCAATTTCAAATGGTCCTATACGGTAACCGGATGATTTGATAACATCATCAACACGACCCACGTACCATAAGTAACCATCTTCATCACGCCAAGCGGTATCACCTGTGTGATAAAGACCATCGTGCCAAACCTCGTCGGTTTTCTCCCGGTCATTATAGTAGCCAAGGAAAAGGCCACAAGGAACCTTGCCTTCCGTATGAACAACGATTTCACCGGTTTCACCATCTGCAACGGGTTTACCATCGGGGTCAACAATATCGATATCATAAAGAGGTGTAGGTTTACCCATAGCACCAATTTTAATCTGGCTACCCTTGAAGTTAGCAATTGAAAGAGTTGTTTCAGTCTGACCGAAGCCTTCATGAATTCTAAGTCCTGTTGCTTTTTCAAACTGCTTGAAAACTTCAGGATTAAGAGCCTCACCTGCTGTTGTGGCGTGGTGGATTGAGGAAAGGTCGTACTGTGAAATATCCTGCTTGATTAACATTCTGTACATTGTGGGTGGAGCACAGAAGGTTGTGATATTATACTTTGCAAACATAGGAAGAATTTTTGAAGCATCAAAGCGTTCAAAGTCATATACAAAAACTGCACCCTCGCAAAGCCATTGACCATAAAGCTTACCCCAAAGAGCTTTACCCCAGCCTGTTTCAGAAATTGTAAAGTGAATTCCGTCACGCTCAACACAATGCCAATATTTAGCAGTAAGGAAATGACCCAAGGGGTATTTGTGGGAATGTGTTGCGATTTTGGGATAACCTGTTGTTCCCGAGGTAAAGAACATAATCATAGGATCGTTACCGCAGGGAGCATCCTCACCACGAACAAAACGACGGCTGAAAAGCGCATACTCTTCATCGAAACAATGCCAACCGTCTTTTTTGCCGTTGGCAACAATTTTTGTTTTAAGTGTGGGGCAGTTTTTCTGTGCCTCATCAATGTAATCTGTTGCAACACCATCTGCAGTAACCACAACGGCTGATACACCTGCAGAATTGAAGCGATATTCATAATCGTGTGTAACAAGCTGATTTGTTGCAGGGATTGCAACTGCGCCAAGCTTATGAAGACCTAAAATTGCCAACCAGAACTGATAGTTTCTCTTCAGAACAAGAAGAACTCTGTCACCTTTTTTGATACCGAGAGATTTGAAATAGTTAGCTGCCTGAGAAGAGCCTTCTTTAATATCTTTAAAAGTAAAACGGCGTTCTGTTAAATCGTCTGCAATATGAAGCATTGCAAGCTTTTCGGGATACTGTCTGCCGATTTCATCAACAACATCAAATGCAAAGTTGAATGCATCTTCATTTTCAAATGAAACACCTGTGCAAACGCCGTTTTCATCCTCAACTGTTTTAATAAATTTATCACAGATAAGAGGAACTCTCTTTGTGGGGTTAGGAACATTTACAGTACTCATATGAGTATCAGCAACCTCTTCATCCTCTGCCATAACCATAGCTAAGAAGAGGCAATCTTCACCGTTAACTGCAATCATTCCGTGAGGTGTTGAGCTTTTATAATAGATACTGTCGCCCTCGTGGAGAACTTCTGTATGGTCGCCAACCTGAACCTTAAGAGAACCTTTGATAACAAGGTCAAATTCCTGACCTGAATGAGTTGTAACCTCAATGGGTTTGGACTGAAGCTCGCTTCTGTATTCATATTTAACCCAATAGGGATTTGCAAGTTTATTTCTGAATTTTGGAGCAAGGTTCTGAATAAGAATTCCTTCTTCATTGGCAGTTGTCTGACCTTTGCCCCTACGGGTTACGTTATAAGTTGTGAGTTTTGCACTCTGACCTTCAAGAAGGTCTGTGATTTCAACATCAAAAGCAAGAGCACATTTATGAATGAATGTAAAAGGTAAATCTTCCTTACCCTGCTCGAAAGCAAGATACTCTTCCAATGTGAGCTCAGTTTTTTCAGCCATCTCCTCGGCAGAAAAGCCGTAAATATCACGGAGTTCACCGATACGCTTTGCAACCTCTGCAAGTTTGTTTGTAACTGAATTGTTTTGCATAATAATTCCTTCTTTCAAAGTATTATCAAAAACTCACAAATAAAAAACGCCTCAAAATAAAACCATTCGGTTTTACTTTGAGACGAAAAATCAATTCCGCGGTACCACTCAAATTGCAATTATAAATTGCCACTCAGGAGTCCATCAACTCCGTTGCACTAACGCAGCATTCTCGGAAGGCGCCTACTTGAAAAATCTTTCGGACCTTCAGCTCGGAAGTGATAGGTTTTGAAAATACAATCTATCGGCTCACAGCAACCGCCGACTCTCTGGAAGTTGTAAATTTCAACCGTCTTCGTCACAGCTTTTATTTGTGATATTTTCAATTGAGAGGATTTTAGCACTTTCTTTTTTATGTGTCAATAGTTTTTTGAAAATTAAATTGTGAATTTTTTTGTAAAAAAGATGCCAGATACCAGATGCCAGATGCCAGTAAAATTGTAAATTTTCAAAAAACTGTTGACATTCAAAAAATAAAGTGTTATTATTCTCTCAATATTTTTCAAATGCGATGAAGGAATTACGTGTTTTTGGTTTGGCGTTTCAGAGAGCTGACGTTTGGTGCAAGTCAGTGCGTTGCAAAAATTCGGTCTCGTTCCGGAGCAGAGCTCCCCAACCGATATTCTCGTGTAAGGAGTTACGGCAGCCCCGTTACCATGGCTACAGGCTTTATTAAGAGTCCTAATGAGTGACTGACTTTTGTCAGTAACCGGGGTGGTACCGCGGATTTTATGTGAATTCGTCCCTGAGATTTTTGAATCTCAGGGCTTTTTTATTTGCATTTATTATTACATTATAATTTTAACTGCTGAAAGGATGAGTAAAATGAAAAAAGTTATTATTTCAGACATCACACTTAAAAAGATTTCAGAGGACAGAGCTGTATCCTTGCTATTCCGTGAAAAGTCAGCAATAGCAAACTGTGCCGATAAAATTGGTGTAGATGTAATTGAAATTCCTGCAGTAAAATCCCCTCGTGAAGATAAAATTGTTTATAAAACAATCGCACAGAATGTGCAGAATGCTGTTTTTGCAATCCCTGTCGGATTCAGCAACGAAGATGTAGCTGTTGCTTGGGAGTGTATCAAAGATGCCCAAAAGCCCCGTCTTCAAATTGAGCTTCCGGTATCCACAATTCAGATGGAATACACATATCATGTAAAACAGACAAAAATGCTTGAGAAAATTGCAGAGCTTGTCAAGGGAGCAAAAGCCACTTGCTCTGACGTAGAGTTTTCTGCTCTTGATGCAACAAGAGCAGATGAGGATTTCCTTATTGCCGCAGTAAAAGAAGCTGAAAATTGTGGTGCAAGCTTGGTTACCATTTGCGACGATGCAGGTGTTTCAACTCCTGATGATATTGCAGAATTGGTTTCAAAGGTAAAAGAAGCCGTAAGCATCCCCGTTTACGTACAGGTATCAGACCGTATCAGCATGGCGGTTGCATCTGCATTTTCCGCAATTAAAACCGGTGCAGATGGTATCAAATGCGCAATGGTTGGCAAAAATGCACTTCTTACAGGTGAAATTTCCGATGCAATTAATGCTTGTGGCACACAGATTGATGCTGAAATCAAACTTAACAACACAAAAATCCATGCAAGTATTGAAGATATGTTATCAAGCATTAACCATGATGCCTATGAAAACGAAAAAACAATAAGCGAAGGCAAAAAAATTCTTATTGACTCTGATTCTACAGTTGTTCAGGTTGCTCAGGCAGCCGCTGTATTGGGCTATGAGCTTTCAGATTCAGATATTGGCAATGTATACAAGGTTATTAAACAGGTATGCGAAAAGAAGGGTGCCGTTGGCTATAAAGAATTCGAGGCTATTATAGCAAGTTCAGCTATGCAGGCGCCTTCCACCTACCACTTTGAAACATATACAACCACAAGCAGCAATATGTCCACATCTATGTCTCAGGTTACTTTGAAATGCAACGACGAAATTATTTGCGGTGTAAGTAATGGTGACGGTCCTATCGACTCCGTTTTCCGCGCAATAGAGCAGTGCATTGGTCACCACTATGAGCTTGATGATTTTCAGGTACAATCTGTTACAGAGGGAAAAGAAGCTCTCGGTTCTGCACTTGTAAGACTTCGTAACAACGGAAAACTTTATTCAGGTAATGGCACATCTACTGACATTGTTGCCGCAAGTATCAGAGCATATATCAATGCATTAAACAAAATCGTTTTCGAGGAGGCATAATATGAAAATTGTATTTTCGACTAAAAATGTGAGTCGAGCCTCTTTCCTCGACACCTGTCGTTACGCCTTTGACTATGGTTTTGAAGGCTTTGAAATTTACGATGCCATAAAGGAACGAAGCGGACATCACGACAGTATATTAAGACGCGAACGTATTGCTGATGCTAAAAGAAAGCTTGTCAACAGAAACCTTACTGTTTCGGCACTGCGTATGCCTGATCCTGTTGAAAGTGAAAAAACAACTGCTGAGCTTGTAGAAAAATATGTAAATATGGCGGCTGCATCGGGTATTGAAAATGTTATTGTCCGCACAGAAACAAAAACCTCATTTGATGTACTTGATGAAAAAATGTCTGCGGCAATTAAGCGTGCTCAGTCAAGCGATGTTAATATTTTATTCGAAACCGTCGGTTACCTTGCAAGAACCGAAAATGTAATCGGTGTTATAAACCACTTTGCTTCTTCAGTTATCGGTGCATCCTGGAATGTTAGAGGAACATATTTTGATGCAGGCGAAACTGCTGAAACCACCATTAAAAACCTTGGTGCATACATTAAATATGTACGCCTCGGAGATATGAAGAACGGAAAGACTGTTTTAATCGGTGAAGGCGATTTAGATGTTGAAAAATTATTAAACTCTCTTTCTTCCCTTAATTACGAAGGCTTTATCTGCGCCGCTTGGAACGAAGAAATCAGCGATGCCGACATCGTTCTCACTCACTTTACAAACTACATTTCCTCTTTAGGTCGTGAAAAAAAAGTTTATGATCGTGCATATTACAACCGTGATAAAACAGGCACATTCGTGTGGAAAAAGTATGACCTTATAGACGCAACATTTTCCGACGTGCTTGACACAATGGCGGAAAAATATCCCGACCAGTATGCATTCAAGTATCCTACTCTGGACTACACAAGAACTTATGAGCAGTTCCGTCGTGATGTTGACGAATGTGCCGCAGCTTTAATTTCACTTGGAGTAAAAGCGGGGGACCATGTTGCAATATGGGCAACCAATGTTCCACAATGGTTCCTCACCTTTTGGGCGACAACCAAAATAGGTGCAGTTCTTGTTACTGTTAATACAGCGTACAAAATTCACGAAATAGAATATTTGCTCAAACAATCAGACACTCACACGCTTGTTATGATTGAGTATTGCAAAGACATCAACTACAAGGAGATTATAGAGGAGCTTTGTCCCGAACTTAAAAATCTTGAGCCCGGTTCACCTTTATATTCCAAAAATCTCCCCTTCCTTCGTAATGTTGTAACCGTTGGCTTTGATATGGATGGTTGTCTTACCTGGGAGCAAATGTTATCACGCTCTGCGCTTGTTCCAAGAGAAGAGGTTCGCAGACGTTCCTCGCTTGTAAAGCCTGACGATGTTTGCAATATGCAATACACTTCAGGTACAACAGGCTTCCCCAAGGGTGTTATGCTTACACACCGCAACATAATAAACAACGGCAAAACAATCGGTGACAGAATGGATTTGTCAACTGCTGACCGTATGATGATTCAGGTTCCCATGTTCCATTGCTTTGGAATGGTGCTTTCCATGACCTCTATGATGACTCACGGAGGAACGCTTTGTCCTATCCCCTATTTCTCCCCCAAGTCATCACTTGCTTGCGTCAACGATGAGCGTATTACCTGTTTTAACGGTGTTCCCACAATGTTTATCGCAATGTTCAATCACCCTGACTTTGCCAAAACTGATTTCTCATATATGCGAACAGGTATTATGGCTGGTGCTAACTGCCCTGCAGACCTTATGCGCCGTGCCTCTGTAGAAATGAATATGCGAGAAATCATTTCGGTTTATGGTCAGACAGAAGCATCTCCCGGTTGTACCATGGGTGAAGTAAATGAAGATCTTGACCATCGCGTTGAAACTGTGGGCAGTGCATTCCCCGGTGTTGAATGTAAAATTATTGACCCTGAAACAGGTTGCGAGCTCCCCGATGGTCAAAGCGGTGAATTTGTTGCCCGTGGTTTTAACATTATGAAGGGCTACTATAAGATGCCCGAAGCAACCGCCCAGGCAATAGACAGTGATGGTTGGCTCCATTCCGGTGATATTTGTATGAGAACCTCTGACGGATATTACAAGGTTACGGGAAGACTTAAGGATATGATTATCCGTGGTGGTGAAAACCTCTATCCACGAGAAATTGAGGAATTCTACCTTACCAACCCTAAGGTTCGTGATGTTCAGGTTGTTGGTGTTCCCGATGAACAATATGGTGAGGAATGTTGCGCTTGGATTATTCTTCACAAGGGCGAAACAGCCGATGAAAAAGAAATGAAGGAATACGGATTTGCATCTATTGCAAGGCACAAGGTTCCTAAATATTTCTTATTTGTTGATGAATTCCCCATGAACGCTGCAGGTAAAATTCTAAAATACAAAATGAGAGAGGAATCAATTGAGCGATATAACAGCCAGAAGGCGTAAGAAAAAGTCGGGCAACGCCCGACTTTTTAAGTTAGGAGTGAGGAATGAGGAGTGAGGAATGAGGAGTGAGGAGTGAGGAGTGTCGGGTCTGCGACGCAATTATGTTAATAAAAAAAACCTAAACCATATCTTTCTAAATTTTTTTAATTAAAAAATAATTAATAGCGAAGAAAAAGTAGTGGTTAGCGAAGCTCTTATTAATGTTTGGAAGCGAAGCTTCCCCAACATTCCTCACTCCTAACTCCTCAATTCTCACTATAAGAAGGTGTTTATATGTATAATAAATTTAAAATCATAGATTCCCATTGTCATATATTTCCTGACAAAATCGCTCAAAAAGCAACGGATAGTATTGATAACTTTTATCACATAAGCGAATCAGGGGTTATCAATGGTTGTGGATTTGTCGGAACCGCAAAAACGCTTATAAAACAATGTGATGCCACCGGTGTTGAAAAATGCCTTGTAACATCTGTCGCCACAACTCCACACCACGCACAGAGCATTAATGCTTTTATTGCAAGTGAAGTTCAGCTTTCCCCTGATAAATTTATCGGTTTTGGTTCGCTTCACCCTGAAAGCGAAACCTTGGAAGAGGATGCAAACCACCTTATTGAGCTTGGTTTGAAAGGTGTTAAGCTTCACCCTGACATTCAGAATTTCAAGGTTGATGACCCGAAAGTAATCAGAATTTTTAAAATCTGCAACGAAAAGAAATTACCTGTGCTTTTGCATACAGGGGATTCAAGATATGATAATTCTAATCCCGACCGAGTTGAAAAAATATTAAAAATGTTCCCGGATTTAACCATAATCGGTGCTCATTTCGGTGGTTGGTCCATCTGGAACAAGGCACCTGAAATATTATGCAAATACAAGAATCTTTACGTTGACACCTGTTCCTCTTTTTATGCCCTTTCAAAAGAAAGAGCAAGAGAAATAATTGACCTTTACGGTGCAGACAGAGTTATCTTCGGAACTGATTTTCCCATGTGGAAGCAGGAAGATGAATTAAAATTTTTGTTCAGTTTAGGGTTGTCGGAAGAAGAATTAGAAAATATTTTATACAACAACTTAGCTAAAATTCTTAATATTAAATAACAAAAAGAGAATTCGGAACAATTACTGCTCTGAATTCTCTTCTTCGTTTGCCATATCAAAAATCTTATTAACCTTCTCATCAATAAATTCTTTTGGTAACTCAACCCTTTTATTCTGTATAGCTAATGACCATTCAACACAGTAATTCACAAAATCCATATCCGTCTTGATAACTCGGTCAATTTCAGTATCAGTAATTAGTTTAAGCAATGCAACTATTATACGTTCATCTGCGGTTAAAGTTTTATATTCATATATTTCGCCGGTATAAATATCCTCAGCATCCTGCTGAGCCTTAATAAGTTTTTCTCTCACAGTAAAATCCCTGCATATTGCAATACATTCGGTAATGCTACTTTGGAGGGTATTATACATTTTTTGGTAACAATGTAATTCCCTGATAAGCTCTATATCTGTCATAAAATGCCCCATAAAACAAAAAATGCGTAGCCGAAGCTACGCAATAAAACACGTTGCTTCGTTTGCGAAACGAATCTTGTAATTAGGAATACTACGAGATAAAAGCACGTGTTTTTAACTAACACATACTCATAGTATTACCTAAAAATTTATTCAATTCGTTTCGCAACAACAGTTTACCATATTATGAAAGTTTTAGCAATAGTTTTTTGTTATTCAAAGGTACAGGCAAACCTGTACCTTACGGGCGTAATGGTTCATGTATACTGGTATGACAGAGCAATAACTGTAAGGTATGGGCTTGCCTATACCTAAAAGCACAGTCAGATAAAGCAACTAAAAAAATATTGTCAAACTTCTTGAAATCCATATGATTATATGCTAAACTTTGTAACTGTGTGTTTTTTATGACATATTATGGTAATATATTAAAATTTCTGAGGTGCAATTGATGATTTGCAACAATATTTTAGAAGCAATGGGTAACACCCCTGTTATTCGTCTTAATAAAATAGTTGATGAAGACAGCGCTGAAATCCTTGTTAAATTTGAAGGTCTTAATGTTGGTGGTTCAATCAAAACAAGAACTGCTTACAATATGATTTCAGAGGCAGAAAAGCAAGGTAAAATCAATAAAGATACAATAATTGTTGAACCTACAAGCGGTAACCAGGGAATTGGTCTTGCTCTTGTTGGTGCAGTTAAGGGCTATAAAACAGTAATAATTATGCCCGACTCCGTCAGCGAAGAAAGAAGAAAACTTGTTAAGCACTACGGTGCAGAGGTTATTCTTGTTCACGATGCAGGAAATATCGGCAAATGTATTGACGAATGCTTGGAATTGGCTTTAAAGATGCAGAAGGAAGACAAAAACGTATTTGTTCCTCAACAGTTTGAAAACCCTGCCAACCCTGAAATTCAGCGTAAGAAAACCGCTATGGAAATTCTTGAGCAGGTTGGCAAACCCATTGATGGCTTTTGCGCAGGTATCGGCACAGGTGGTACTTTAACAGGTATCGGTGAGGTTCTTAAAGAAGCAAATCCCCAAATAGAAATCTGGGCAGTTGAACCTGAGGATGCAGCAATCCTTTCAGGTGGTCTTATTGGCACACATATTCAGATGGGCATTGGTGATGGGCTCATTCCTCCCATTCTCAACACCGAAATTTACAATGACATTTGCATTGTAACCGACGAAGAAGCACTTAACACTGCAAAAGAGCTTGCTTCAAAAGAAGGAATTCTTTGCGGTATTTCAAGTGGAACAAATGTTGCAGCGGCAAAAAAACTTGCAAAAAAACTTGGCAAAGGCAAAACTGTTATTGCTGTTCTTCCAGATACTGCTGAAAGATATTTCTCCACTCCCCTTTTTGACGAATAAAAATTCCCCTGACTCACATTTTGTGAATCAGGGGTTTTGTTATGTCTTTAAAGTATTAAAGGAAAAGATTATCATAAATAACTGCACCGATAAGAGTTTTTCTCAACATAGCAAGAAGTTCCTGGAAAAATGCTGCGATAATATTATTGGGAACATGCTCTTCGGGATATTCAACAGCATCGTCAGCCATATCACCATCATCGCAAACGAATGGCTGAGAACAAACAATACCGCCCTCGCTCTTAAGCTGGAAACGAACATAGCAACCAATTTCATCACTATACTCTCTAAGATTGATAGTGTTGCCTGTTGCAATAACTTTACCATCTGCAATCCATTCGATTACATCATAATCAGAAGCAATAACTGTAATTGTATCGTTGTCGTCATCAACTGCAAGATTGTGTATTTTTGCATAATCGCCTGTACCAACGAAATCTTCACCCATTTCATAACGAGCATATTTTGAACAAGCAAAGAATGTACCGTTTTCCATAGCTGTACGAAGTGCTTCATTGGAAAGCTCAGGCATAAGCATCATTTCCTGAGTAACGCCGATATCATCAAGAGCGTGAGAGTCATCATTTGAGAAGCCCCAAACATTTTTACCGTTCGGAATTGTATATTGAAGAAGACTGTCCCATAAAATACGGTCTGCACGGTCAGTTGTATCTCTAAGGTTGAAAATTTCAATACCTACACAGCTGTCATACTTCATAAGAGGGTCAATAAAAACTTTAAGCTGATTATAATCACGTGCTCTTCCATTCTCAGCATTTGCAGCAATAAAATCACCGGGATGGTTAATAAAGCTAAGACCACCTGCTGCATGAGTACCTGCAATAACAGTTTCGTAATCCTCTTCAACACCTAAAAGGCCCTGACCATAACCACAGAAGAAACCGTTAACATGGTTCTTTCTTATAACAAGAGCATTCATTTCAATACCCATAGGAACATCAAGCATGGGTCTGCCATCACGGCCTGCACCCTGTATTGTAATTTCCTCATAACGTTTTTGGCTCATAGGCTCAAAATTGTTAATGTACTGATTATAACCAATAAGATCAAGAACCTCAGGAACTACATTCCAGCCCTTGTTTACAACACCGTGGTCAGTAACTGCAAGAATATCATAATCCTGTTTATAATATTCTTCAACAACATCTTTTACATCAATTGTACCATCACTATAAAGTGTATGTGTGTGAAGCTGTGCTTTGTATTGTTTCCAAGTATCCCAATCAACTGTTTCATAAGGATTGGTTATATCGTATGATACCTCACCTGCAAACGCCGAAACGGGTAAGAACAATGAAATTGCCATAGAAACAACCAGTAAAACGGAAATGAGTTTTTTTGCATTTTTCATAACTATTTCTCCTATTTATTTTGTAATTATTTCTAATTATAATACAAAAGTTTAAAAAAATCAATCCAAAAAATCACGAAGTTTTTTTGAGCGAGATGGATGACGAAGCTTTCTGAGAGCTTTTGCTTCAATCTGACGTATACGCTCACGAGTAACATTAAACTCTTTACCAACCTCTTCAAGAGTTTTCGGATTACCGTCTTCAAGACCGTAACGAAGGCTTAAAACTCTTGCTTCTCTCGGAGTGAGTGTTTTAAGAACTTCAGCAAGCTGCTCTCTCATAAGTGCCATTGATGCAGCATCAACAGGTGCCTGAGCATCATCATCGGGAATGAAATCACCAAGGTGGCTGTCCTCCTCTTCACCAATAGGTGTTTCAAGAGAAACAGGCTCCTGAGCTACTCTTAAGATTTCACGAACCTTTTCAACAGGCATATCAAGCTTTTCTGCAATTTCTTCTGCGGTGGGGTCTCTGCCGTTTTCATGAAGAAGCTGACTATTTGTTTTCTTAACTTTGTTAATGGTTTCAACCATGTGAACAGGAATACGGATTGTTCTTGCCTGGTCAGCAATTGCACGGGTAATTGCCTGACGAATCCACCATGTTGCATAAGTTGAGAACTTGAAGCCTTTGGTATAGTCAAATTTGTCAACTGCTTTAATAAGACCAAGGTTACCTTCCTGAATCAAATCAAGGAACTGCATTCCCCTACCAACATATCTTTTTGCAATACTGACAACAAGACGAAGGTTTGCTTCGGAAAGTCGTTGCTTTGCCTCCTGGTCATTCTCGGAAATTCTGATAGCAAGCTCAATTTCTTCTTCAGATGTAAGAAGGGGAACTCGTCCAATTTCTTTAAGATACACTTTGACGGGGTCATCAATTGCCATTGCCTTTGCATCGGCAGGACTTTCCTCATCAGGTGTTTTTGTTGACTCAATGTCTATTGAAAGAGCATCAAGCATTTCATCACCAATGTCGTCGATAATTTCAATGCTGTTGCTTTCAATAAGCTCATAGAGTTTTTCGATATCGTCAACATCAAACCCTTCAATTTCAAGAATAACGTTGTCGATGTCGTGGGTTGCAAGTTTACCGCTTACCTTACCTTTTTCGATAAGTGCTTTAATTTGCGGTTTTTTCTCCCAACCTTCCATTTTAGCATCACCTTTCTTTTTCACACTTTTGTTGACTGAATTTAATTGTTTTCGTCTTTGTTAAGAGAATTAAAGAACCTGAGAAAACTATCATCACTCATCTGCGATGGGGTGGGTATTTCCCTTTTCCTTTTTTCCTCTTCAAGAACCAGAAGACAGTCCTCACATTCTTTTAAAGTATTTGAAACCATCGCCTGATTTGCAAGTAACCTTGCAACTACGCTTACTTCTTCCGAGGTCAAATACTGAGAAAGATGTGAAATATCAATACTTTCCGATTCTTCAAGACGGTTGATTATTATTTCTAAGAGATGTTTATTAACAGGTGTTACAAAAACATCCTTTGAAAGTCTTTCTTTAAAATTTTTATAAAACGATGCATTATTGAGAAGAGTAACAAGAATTGTGTCTTCCGCTTTTGCAGCCCTTACGTTTTTTAGCCTTTGCGGATCTGCTGCTACATCTAAATTCTGAACTTTCTTTTGTGCAGTTGAAAGTTCCGCTTTGTTTTTACGGTAATTCTCTTTTTTTCTTACTTCATTAATTTGCTGGAGTATTGCATCCTTACCAACATTAAGCTCGTCCGAAAGACGCATTGCATAAACATCTCTTTCGATAGAGTCGCAAAATGCAAGAATCTTAACGGCATCTCGAAGAAAATTTAATTTTCCATCATCGGTTTCAACAATATATTTTTCACGTAATTTTGACAATTTATACTCCGTATCATTGTCTGCCTTGTCAAGAAGTCTTTCAAAACGTTCTTTGCCGTGTGTTTTAATAATTTCATCAGGGTCTTTGCCACCCTCAAGACGAATAACCTTTACCTTAACACCCGTTTTAGAAAATAAGGTCATTGCCGCTCTGACAGCTTTTTGTCCCGCTTCATCAGAGTCATAACAAAGAGCAACTTCATCGGCATATCGGGAAATAAGACTAACTTGTTCAGGCGTTAAAGCCGTACCCAAACCGGCAACAGCATTTTCGTAACCCGCCTGATGAAGTGCGATAACATCCATATAGCCTTCACAAAGAATAAGCTTTCGGTCGTTTCCGTTTTTTGCAAAATTCAAAGCAAAAAGCTCGTTGCTTTTTTTATAAACAAGGGTATCTGAAGTATTGATATATTTAGGCTTGCTGTTATCAAGAACTCGTCCGCCAAAAGCAACAACATTACCTCTTAAATCAATTACAGGGTACATAACTTTATTTCTGAAAGCATCATAATAATATCGCTTTCCGTTCTTTTCAGTACTCCTCAACAGATTTGCCGCAACGAGTTCATCACGGTTAAAGCCTTTATTCTTAAGATGCTCTGCAAGGGCATGCCAGTCATCCGGTGCGGCACCAAGTCCGAAATGCTTTATCATTTTCGGAGAAACCCCTCTACCCAGAAGATAATCAAGCTGTTGCTTGCCTTTTTCTGTAAAAAGTGTTTCGTGATAAAACCTTGCAGCTTCGCGATTAGCCTCATAAATTCTTCTGCGAAGCTTTGCAATTGTATCATCATAACTGTCAGTTTCGGGGATTTTCAAACCCGCTCTGTCTGCAAGAAGCTTTACAGATTCTATAAAATCAAGATTTTCTATATTTCTTATAAAATTTATTACCTCTCCCCCTGCACCACAACCAAAGCAGTAATAAGAGGCAGTATCGGGATACACAGTAAATGACGGGGTTTTTTCATTATGAAAAGGACAAAGACCAACCAGATTTTTTCCTCTTCGTTTTAATTCAATATAACTGCCTATAACCGATTCAATATCGTTATTATCGCGAATTTGTTGAATAAAATCATCTGAAAAACGAGCCACGTGTATCACCACCAATTCGAGTTAATAGTTAAGAGTTAAGAGTGAAGAATTAAAAATCCCAGGTTTTTGGGACAAATAAATCATTATATACTTTGAGAGAGTAACTGTCGGACATACCGGAAATATAGTCGCAAGCAGCCCGTTGAGAACCTTCTTTTTTTGCAATTTCCTGATACAATTCAGGCATTTTATCAGGATAATTTGAAAAGTAACGGAAAAGTTCCTTAATCATACTTTCCGCCTTGCCCTCTTCGCTTTTACATTTAGAGTTTGTATAAACATATTTGAACATAAAAGAATGTAAACTGTCAAACGCAGCCTGAACATCCTCCGCCATTTTCAACTCATCTTTAGTGTTATTGATTGCAGACATAACCATTGTATTAATTCTCTGTGCTTTTGAGAAACCGACAACAAGACGTATTTCTAAGGGTATATCATCCTCGCTTATAATGTTACCTCGGATTGCATCATCAATATCATGGTTTATATAAGCAATTTTATCGCTTAATTTAACAATTCGTCCTTCGAGGGTATCTGCCTCTTTACCCCTTGTATGACAAAGGATACCATCTCTTACCTCATAAGTAAGGTTAAGACCATTACCGCCTCTTTCGAGCATATCAACAACACGAAGGCTTTGTTCGAAGTGGGTGAAACCTTTTTCATAGACCTGATTAAGAGCACGCTCACCTGCGTGACCGAAAGGCGTATGACCTAAATCGTGACCAAGGGCTATTGCTTCTGTTAAATCTTCATTAAGAGCGAGAGAACGGGCAATTGTTCTTGCTATTTGTGAAACCTCAAGGGTATGTGTCAAACGGGTTCTGTAATGAACATTGCCAGGTGCTAAAAAGACCTGAGTTTTATCTTTTAAACGTCTGAAAGCAGAACTATGAATAATCCTGTCTCTGTCACGCTGATAAGCCGTTCTTACGGGACATTCTTCTTCGTGAACAAGTCGCCCTTTTGTATTATCGCAAAGCATGGCATATTTTGAAAAAGAAATTTTTTCTCTTGCCAGAGTTCTTTTTCTGATTTCACCATTCACAAAAGACACCGCCTTTTCGCGTTATTTTGCTCTATATATTAATAATACTATAAAAACAAAAAAATCCCTCTTTTTTTGACGGATTTTTTTGAAAAATTTTAATTTTTTATAAATTAATCGGCTTATTCCCCTGCAATTACTTCTCCGATTTGAGAAAAAACAACCTTACCATTACTTAAGTCTTTGAGTTTTTTATCAAAAGACTCTTCACAACCTTTTTTTACACGGAATTTCAAAGTTACATTTTCTCCGAAATCACTGTTTTCAATAACTCCGCCAAAATCTCTGATAAAAGTTTCAAGTTTACCGTAAAAAGTATATTCACATTGAATTTCGCAAACAGTCCATTTAGAAAGTATAATTATTTCAGCCGCATCTATACCGATTTTGGCAGAATGAGTGTAAGCACGCACAAGACCCCCGCCACCTAAAAGAATACCGCCGAAATAACGGGTTACAACCACAACACAATCTGTAACATCTTCTTGCAGAATTACATTAAGCACCGGTATTCCTGCGGTCCCCTGAGGTTCACCATCATCGGAATAACGTTTAACTCCACTTTCTCGTATAGAATAGGCGTAAACATTGTGCTTTGCATCCCAATGTTTTTTTGATATTTCATTAATGTAGTCGATAGCTTCTTTTTCGGTTTTAACAGGTTTTGCGTACCCAATAAACCTTGAATGTTTAACTATATACTCATCACAAGCTTCCCTTGCAAGAGTTTTATAAGAATCACTCATCTAATCACCTTAAGTGCATATTCACTCTAAAAACGCAAAAAGTCGGTGATAACTCACCGACTTATCAAGCAGATATAACTTACTTAGAGAGGTTATATTTTCTATTGAATCTTTCAACACGTCCGCCTGTATCAACGAGCTTCTGCTTGCCGGTAAAGAAGGGGTGACATTT
>JAZNGU010000027.1:0-78640 GCA_045576615.1 Acutalibacteraceae bacterium
GATAATATATTGTTATCCTTTATTCGTATTTAAACTGTTATTTTATCCTTTGCTAACGAATCATATGGCTGTTCTGTTAGTTCAGATATTAAAAAGTCATCATTAAGCAATTTAAGAAAAGCTTTTTGTGATTTTTTGGAATCTAATATAATTTGTGAATCATCATCTGTGTATTTGAATATATCACGTAAACCGGGATGTGTTTTTGAAAAGTTGATTACTTTATGATTAGGTATACCGTTTGTTATGATTAAGGATTGTCCAGCAAGTTTTGATAATTTACGGGAGAAAGACATATCTTCGGCAGCTTCGCTTAATACATCTACATTTTCAAGCAAACCAATATCTCGTATACTTTCAATTGCTTCAGTTGCTTTATGTCTAACCAAATCTTCAAATCCTAAATAAGATTCAATAGTTTTTACATCGCAAACGAACATAGTTCCGTCAATCATAAACAAATGAATATCGTTATTTAATCTTAAAATATCCTCGTTTTCTAATTTAGTTAAACGCTCATGTCGTTTATACATAAGGAACGAATCTCTCTTAATTAAAGAGAAAGGATAGTGTTTCTTAAAGCAAAGAATTCCTTGATTCATATCACCTATATAAATAAGATATCCCATTAAATCTTTAAAAGAATCTGTTGAAAAATTGAAATTTTGAATAGCAGTAATGTTATGTATATCAAAATTTGTGATGAAAGACATAGTATCGGGGTACGAATCATAGTCGTATTCATATACTGCATTCATTCTTTCATCTGCTGTTGATAAACTGATAACGCTCAAGTTATCATTTTCTATCATTATTTGAATTCGCTGTCTAAACATTTGATTTAGTTCGGTAGTTGTAGTACCACCATCAAGGTCAGCTTTTTTTATTACTAAATCCTCATCTGTTTTTAATACAAAAAACAGATTTATTGAGGCTGTTTCGTTTAAAACTTCAGATAATCTAGTTTTTAAATCATTTACATTCATATTATCTTTCCTTTCTTACAAACCATCTATTGGCATCTAGCTCTAACCACTCGATTTTGTCGTCTACATTTATTTCATCACGTGTTATAACAAAAACATTATCGGTAATTTGGGGATCATCGACAGTTATTGAATATAATTTATAACCTAACAATGAAAGTGTAGGATTAGCCATATACAAATTCATTTTTGTTACAAAGACACCTAAAATAACAACTAAAATAATAAAAATGATTAAGTATTTTGTTTCTACTAAATTAATGCAAGCAAGCGGAATAATATATGTTGCTAAAAAAGTCATAACCTCAAAATTTTCATTTTTTACGGACGTAACCTTATAACTAGGATTCAAAGAACCCTTAAATTTAAATCGTATTAAAAAGCATAGTGAAGCAGATATTATGGCACAAATTATAAATATCAAGGGGATAATGTTATTACTCAAAATGTTACAAATACCAATAAATTTACCATTGCTAAATATTTGTGTATCTATTGTTCCGATTGCGGCTAATACAAATAAAAGTGTTAACGATATGATGTAAAATCGTACTTTTAAATTTCTTTTTGATTTTTCGTTGTTATTCATGCTTTGTCCTTTCTGTAATAATGTATCCATATATATATGACAAATTTCGCGGAATATTTCAAAAAAATTTTATAATTTTTTCTTTTCTACTTTTTGCATAAGATGACATTGCGGAATTTGTCGAAAATTGCTATGTATCAGTTAAACTAAAGCCGGTTCGGGATCTTTTGGTGTAAAATCAACAGTTCGTTTTATTGCCTTAGGTTGAGTTATGTTATCCAAATAACTAACAGCGTTAAACATATTAACAATCCCGTACTTAACTGGTATATCAGCCGTTTCACAAGAATTATATAGAACCTGCTTTATTTGCTCATTGTTTAAATTGGGGTGTTGAGTTTTTATCATTGCACAAACCGAGGTTACAAACGGTGCAGCACAGGAGGTTCCCGTAAATTCAACATAATCTCCTTCGGCATAAGTGGATGGTAATTTAAGATTTTCTCCCGGTGCGGCTACTTTTACCCAATCACCAAATGCCGCCTTTTTGTACAACTTCTCTGTTTGATTAATTGCAGTAACAGATATAACACCATCACAAGCGGCAGGGTACTGCGGTTGTGTGCTTTTTACATTACCTGCTGATGCAATATGAATGGGTTTGGATAAACCACTATTGTACTTGGCAAACATACCATAACTACTATTTATAAAATCTACTCCATCAAGTTCTGCTTGCATTTCAGCTAAATGCAAAATTGAAAGAGTGGTTTCGTATTCTGCAAAAATTTTATATGCTATAAACTTCACATTGGGGAGCGTATTCTCCATCAGAACGCTACAGACCCTTGCTCCGTGTCCTGTACTAGATATTAAAGGACTTTCAGGTTCTTCTGTAAAACAATGTGCTTCTAAAAGTCGATGAGCAAAGTCCTCATTTCCCGTTTCAACACCGTCATCAATTATACCTACTACAACATCAGGTAAATCATTAAGGCTTTTGTTTTTTAATATGTATTCAAAGGCTTCTTTACTTTTAATGAGTTCATATCCCCAGGAGTGCTGAATTTCAGCTCTGTGAAGTGAAAGTTTAGATGTGTCAGATGAGTGTGTCTTTTCCAGTTCAATTACAATATCCGGTACAACAAGTTTTATATTAGGATTTTTGTTGTATTTTGTGAAAGCTGAGAAGGCATCAAGGGGAGTAGCATACTGCAAAATGTGCATATTACCATAGCCTGAAATGTGATCTATTGCTCCATATTTATCAAAGGCTACATCAGCGTAAACAATTAATCGTTTTGATGTAAAATGCTTTTGAAAAGAATCGTTTATGTTATTGTTATTATTGAAATTATAGTAGTTTACAAATTGTAAAACTTCTTTTGAAAACCCTTTTAATTCAGAAGAAGGGAGAGTAGTATTCTGAAAATTGTTGCTTGCATTTTGAATCATTGAATCATCCGTTTTTATTAATTTATTAGTGAATACTAAGTTACTTTATATTATTACTATAATTTTATATATAGTCTCTATTTATATATGACGGTTTTCGGGGAATACTTCACAATTTCTTTGCGTTTTTTGCTTCTTTTTATTACTTTCTACTTTTTGCACAAAATAAACTTTGTAGATTTGTAGGTTTTGCTGTCGTTTGAGTGTTGTTTTTAAGGGAATGCAGAGATTATCTTTTAAATGAGTAATGATAATCTCCATATGCTTTATTGAAACGTGTTTTATTTTTTACCACAGCACCATATCGGAATATGTTATGTTATTTTCCCCTTGTATCATCGTTGAAAAACAGTATAAGCCAACCTTAATGCAATAACCTTGCTACAACTTTTATTGGTGCGATTCTCAACAAATATTTGTAATGATTTGTAACAACATGGAAATCATTTTAAAAATCAGTTCTGATATAGATCCATACAATTCCTGTGGTTCGTTGTTCTCTGTTTCCTCAATAATATAGTTGACTGTTTTTTCATCGATTTCACCTGTTGATTGCCACGAAGTATCACTATAAACAAATTTTTCAAACACAACTATTAATTTGTAAGTACCTGTATTTGAATGTTTATATGTCACAGTATAATCACCATTTTGGAAATTACCTTGCAATTCATCAGTCACATACCATGAAACAGGCATAAATTTAGTTGAGCCTTCTATAATTTGAGATAAATTCATATTGCTTCCAATAGCAACAAATGTTATGAGTTTACTAGTGGTTACTGTTCCATCGACCAGAGAGACCTTATTTTCTGCCTGGGTAGCCTGAGGTATCATATATAATTTGTTTTGGCACATAGAACTACATATATTAACATTTACAAGCTTTCCTGCAGTATCTATATCATTACTTATCATCTTGCAATAGTAGTAAGGATATTGGTCATATTTTTTAGGGGTAAATTCGTTTGAATCAGCACCATTAACGGCAACATCATCCCCATTATCAACTTTGTTATCTAAAGAGCCATACCATTGGTACGAACTATTAATACCTATAGCATCAAAAGTTAATGGTTCAATAGAATTTTCATCATAAACGGCAGCTACATCTGTAACGATTGAGTTCTCTTGTGAGATTTCATAGAAAGTATGATCATTGGCGATAGCCCATTTTTCTGATGTGCTACCTTTTGTGCCATATACTTTATAATTTCTACCTTTGGTTTCTTCGGTACATTCCTTAAAATCCAACGGCAAAGCGATAATACTATTTTTAACAATTGGTAAACTGTGGGCTGTTACCATACCATTCATTTCCAAACGTTTAATACTACTACCCTCAAAGGCACCAACATCTGATAAAACAGGTCCGTTTAATAAAAGATATGTAAGGTTATCACAACCATTAAATGCTTGGCTACCTAACCAAGAAACATTACCTGACAACTTGAGGCTTGATAATGACGAACATCCTTGAAAAGCTTCTTGGTCAATTTCGGTAACATTCGGGAAAGTTGCAGACACCAAATTAGTGCAGTTTTCAAAAGCTGACTCGGATATAAACTTTACCGACTCCATTGTAATATCAATTAATGCTCCATTGTTTGAAAAAGCTTCGGATTCAATGATTTCAATTGTGTCGAAACAATCCAATGAAGAAAAATTACAACCATCAAAGGTTTGGCTGGGAATACAAACAGTATTTTCATTTAATTTAACTGTTTCAAGCATAGAGCAATTTTGGAATACAGCATAACCCATATTTTCTGTATCAACTTTCGGCATTGAAACTTCTGTTAACGATGCACAATTCGCAAAAGCTGACTCTCTGATTGTTACAGCATTTTCAAGATTAACTTCAAACACATCAGAACCACAAAAAGCCATTCTCGGAATCTTCTCTAAATTCTCAAACGGGAATCCACTTAATGAACCTGTATCTCTGAATGAAGTCTTTTCAACGGTTTGCAATTCAGACATAAACACATTATTAAGCTCTCTGCAACCGAAAAAAGCTGAAACACCAACCTCCTTAACACCAGGGGCAACTATTGAGATTAATGAATTACACTTAAAAAACGCTTTATCTTCAATAATTGTTAAACATTCCGGCATAGTTATGGATTTGATGTATGATTGTTCTGAAAATGCTTCACGCTCAATACCTTTAACATCAATACCAAGAACAGTTTCGGGAACAACCAAATCCATATCCGAACCGCTGTAGCCCCAAATCATTCCGTTATCTCGGATATGCCATCCGTTTTCGTTAGGGTATTCAGAAAGCGGTATTCGAATCAGAAACGTTCTTTTTGCAATTTCGCTTTTAAAATATTCATCTGTATATGCAACAGCATAAATAGTCGTAGTAGAGGAAATTTTAATTGGTTCAGTATATAATGTCCCTTTTGTTTTATTTGGAATAGTTTTATCTAAAGTATAGTAAATTTCAGCGTTACTATCCAAACAACTAAGTTCAATATATTGTGTTTCTGAATAAAATTGATTTTCAGAAGGTTGAGCATCTAAATTAAATTGAGGTGTTGCTGTCTGACGAGCCTCTGCATCATAATATGTAACAGCGTTAAACATATTAACAATTCCGTGATAAACATTAATATAAGACTTTTCACAAGAATTGAATAAAACTTCAGCTACAAGAGAATTAGAAAAACTGGGATATTGGGTCATAATCATTGCACAAACAGAAGTTACAAACGGTGTTGCACATGAGGTTCCATCAAACTGAAATGCTCTACCTTCTGCGCCAGGCCAAGCAGATAATATTCTCACACCGGGAGCAGCAACATCAACCCATTTACCATGAGTTGAAAAGGATGTAAGTTTATCATATTCATCTAAAGCAGCAACGCTTATAACATCACTCTCTGCGGCAGGAAAATGCTTAACTCTATCGCCATCATTACCTGCAGCTGCAATTTGTAAAGAAGTATCATTCTTTATGTTTGTTGTGTTTTGGTTCAGGTCATCATCGGTGTAATTTCTATGTCCATAGCTACTGTTTATTATATCAACACCGTCTAAGCGAGCTTGTTCTTCGGCTAAATCAATTAAACTTTTTACCGATGTTCCTGTGTTTTGAAACACCTGATAACTTATAATTTTTACATTTGGTAAAGTGTTTTCTAGAATCACACCAGCAACTTTTGAACCGTGACCTGAAGTATCACTATACGGGTCTCTACCAATAAAAGAATAAGCACCAATCAATCTATCATCAAAATATTTATTTCCGGTTAGAATCCCACTATCCACAATGCCAATAACAATCTCAGGTAAATTTTCAAGAGATTTGTTTTGCAATACATATTGGAAGGCATCATAAGTCTGAATTCGTTCATATCCCCAAGATGATTTTAAAGTTGTATCGTGTGGATAATCAATATAATTCGAATTAGCTTCCTTAAACTCTTCCAATTCAACAACAACATCAGGTTCAACAGAATTGATTTTGGCGTTGTCGTTAAAATATTCATAAGCTGCAATTGTGGCTTCAATACTATCATATTGAAGCAAATGCATATCTTCAAAACCCGATAAATGCTCAACAGCATTGCATATATCAAAAGCCTGATCCGAATAGACAATTAATCTATTTGTCTCAAAACAGTCAAAATCAATTTCATTTTCAACCGAAGCCGCCGACATCAATCTGACGGCTTCAGTTGTAGTGGAAGAATTACGAGAATCAGTCAAATCCGAATCGTATTCATTTGTTAACGCATAAACCTTTTTTGCAAAGTTTTGCAAATTTGAGCTTACTTTTTCATGTTGCTTATATTCAATAACTCCTGCAAATGCAGAAAAAGAACAAGACATTGATATGATTAATATTGTAAAAGATATCAACAAAGATATAACTTTTCGCATAATTCTTCCTCCTAGAGGTATTAATTTTTGAAAAACTTAACATGAATTATGATAAATACTACCAATATTGAAAAAGTTATTCCAGCAATAATACACGAGGTAATGGTTATCTTTTGATGTAGAAGAAAATAATCAAACAAGATATTAAGTAAAGGCGCCAAACAAACTATTGCCAATAAAACCAAATTTGATTTGTTATATTCTTTCATAATATTATTTAATTCAAGACGTAACCGTTATTACGAATATATCCGCGTTTCCATAGTGGGTCTATATAATCAAGACCCTTTGCAATTAATCCACCTATACTAGTATCAAATAGAGTTAAAGCGACTTCTACAGCGGAAGAAATCATAACAGTTGATATTGAACCTAATATTTTGGTTAGTTCTTTGGCTACATTTTTAACTATTTTGCGTTGATTAGCTTTTATAAAAGCACGTAAAGCTTTTATTCCAATTATCGACTTTCCTGCACTTATAGCAATTATAACAATGTCAATTGCTTTTGCTACACTAGAAACTGTATTATACCAATGTTGAGCTAAGAAACCACTTTCATCTGTAAAGTTTACAGGATTATTATTACAATATGCATACAAATTAGCACCTAAAATCTCCCCTTGAGTAAGATTCAAAATAGTTGCATCGTCCATGTTTATGAATCTGCTCCATACCGGTGAATAGTATCTGCTTTGACAATAATACAATCCTGTTTCATAATCGTATAAATAACCTTTATATGTTGAAGGGTTAAGATAGCATATGAAAGCTGTTACTAATGCAAGGCCGAAATCATCAGTTTCAGATGGGAAAGTTGGGTTACCCCACGCATCATATGCTACGTCTATTTTCACTTCGTTATTAGCCGATATTATTGAAGTTACATTCCCAACTGCATCCCTAACAAAGTAATATGGTGTACCAGTTATCCCTGTGTAACCTTGTGCATTTCCACTTTGATCATATATTATATTCATAAAAACCGTTGCATTTGATTCTGGATTGGTTAATGTAAGCCCTTTAAGAACGCCATTATCCCATACATATTCAATAGTTGAATTTTGTGTGTACGTATATTCATTTGTTGTTTCACTTACAAGGTCTTTTTCATATATTTTTTTACGTATTCTAATTCCATTTTGGTCATATTCGTATTCATAACGATTTCCAGCACCGTTAGATTCAAAAGCAGTAAGCAAACGACCATTCCATTCAAAAAAGCCATCGGCAACATCATAGTTGATTGGATTACCCAAAGCGTCATATCTTATATTGCTAATATCAGCGGATTCGTTACTAGATATAGAGAGCAGCCTATCCTTATAATTTTCGTCATATGTGAAAATATAGCTCTCATACTCTGCATCAGAATATACTGTATCATTTTCATAATCGTACGCCGATAATTCATATACTCTTTTTTCCGTAATATTTCCACCTGCATCATAGGAATAACAAATACAACAATCTTTAGATACAGAACATTCTAAAATTAGTTGATTAGCATTATCATATTTGAAAATATTATAAGGTATAATTTCATTGGTAATATTATCTGTTAACCAAATCTGTGTAATATTACCAGCTGAATCGTAAGTATAGCTGTAAGTTAAATCTATAAATGTTTCGTCAACAACATCACCATCACTATTACGAACAATCGCACCGGTACTGTCAACCGAACCTGTCGATTTTATTGTTCTATAAGAACTAAGTAATGTGGTTTCTTTGTCATCAATTGAATTATACGTATAATTTTCCTCAGAATTAATAACAAATACATCCGAATCGGTTTGGTATTTTGCAAGAATATCATTTGAAATTGTTCGATCAAACTCGTCGTATACACTGGTCTTATCGTAATTATAAATGATATTCACAGCTTCTTCATCGTTTGAATTAGTCATATTTAATACTTGTGAAGAGTAACTAATGGTATCATGCGAATCATTTGTAGTCAGTAAACTAGGCGTAGTAACAAGTGTCGTAGTATAATTATTTCCTTGTGTAAAGGTTTCAACAGTATTACCCACATCATTAATACTAGAATGATATATTGTTGTTTCAGTATTATTATCCAAAAGAATATAACTGAATGAATCTTCTGTATATTCTATTCTTACTTTTGCTCGTTCATCTAAAATCGATAACAAATTACCACCGTCATCATATGTATACAATAATGTTTTAGAACTGCTTTTATCTTCATTATTTTCAATAATATGCTGATTGAAATCTATTCTAGTAATTAAATTGGGGTTCGTTGCTTCATAGTAATAATCAATTGTATCCCCATTTGCATACGTAATTGTATCAACTTGACACTTTCTGGCATTTACATAAGTAGTTGTCACTAAGGGTGATTCTTCTGTGCTTACATTTATGTTAGTAATGTTTCCGTAAATATCATAATCAAAACTATACCCAAAGCCATTATGTGTTACAGAAGATAGTATCCCATCAGTATAGCCATAATCGGTTTTCATCTCAACGGAGTTTCCTGTAATAGTGTTTGTTACTGTTTGTTTAACCGATGAAAGCAAACCTGATGCATTATATTCGAAATTTCTTGCATTCCCTTCAGTACCAGTTGCAACAGAAACAAGTCTACCGTTATCAGGATCATATGTATAATAAGTTGTAATTCCGCGTTGATCTTCTATTTCGGCAAGATAATTTAATGCGCAACTATCATCATATTGATAGGATAAACCCATATACTTTGTGTTTCCGTCAATATTACTATTTAAGTGCTCTGAAACTATGCTACTATTACTATTATATTCATATTCATATGGATCTTGAGGGAGTTCACAACTAGTTGGTTCGAACTCAAAGAGTTCGATGTCGTCAAAAAATGCACTTTCATTATCATAGTTATAATCAAAACAAATGTATACAAACAGTGCAGGAGTATCTTCTTCTAAAGTAAAATATGACATCTTTTGTTGTTCAACATTGTGTAGAGTATGATCAAAATTGAAATATGAAATACACTCATTTGGAATTAATGTTTCACCATCCGCAATAGCATTAAAAACATATATTCCAAAAGTATGGTTGCCATTTGATGCAATAGCATTATCTGCTTTTGCCAATCCGCCATAAGCATAAGAATCATCTTTCTTAAAACTTATTCCATCCGGAGCGTTAACTATCTGATATACCCTCGCTGAATCAAAAAGACTTGCATTTATTTGTAAGGTGTTATTGTCTATTTCATTATCATCAATAAGAATATCTGCATCTTCATTTTCTAACATCCAATCTACTGGATACTCCTCGTCATTTAACCATTCAAAATCACCGTTTGAAATTAAGTTGTCACCGTTATTTAAATCAAACAAATAAGTTGTTTCTCCATTTCGTCTTACGCCATTAATAATTGTTCCATCATAATCTTTATAATAAACAGTTTTATAATTATCATCATAATTAATAATGCACGTTTCTTCATCAATGTTAGTAAAAACACGTTCATATACTTTAGAACTATCTATAGTTACATTTTCTACCAATATTTCGTTGTCTCCATACATTTTTTTGATGTTATATGAAGAAAGTTTGTTTGACGTATCTGAAGCATATACTAATGTGAGTGTTTTATTACCATTTGATATTGTTGATAATCTGTTAATTGAATCATAACAATACGTTACATCGTTTGCTTCTCCAACATGATTAACACTTATGAGATAAGGAGTACCATTAATTATTTCATAAGTGTATTCGATTTTATATTCTTCGGAATCACTATCATTTCCAACAGATATAGGCGAATCATCTGGCTTTGTAACCGCAATACTCTCTAACAGAGAATGGTTTCCGTCAATGCTGTAAACAAATACATATTTTCTACCAACACCATCCGTTATTTGAGTAATTTCATTACTTGTATAAATATCTTCAGTGTTTTCATCACTAAAATTATAGTCGACAATACTAATATTATGGTTTTCACTACCATCATCAATTGCTATTAAATAGCCTGTGTTAGAATGTGATTCGAATGTATATTTTTCATTTGTTTTATTATTTTGAATAACAATATTTTCATATAATGTGTATTTAAATTGGTTTGTTGATTCGTCTTTTGTTAATCGCAAAGAAAATGTAGCATCTAAATCTGTACTTATAAAATTTTTGGTATTATCACTGTTGTTTGACCAAATAAAATCAATAGTGTCTCCATCAATTGTGCGCCATGTATAAGTCAGAGTGCCGGTATATTGCAATACACTTGTATAATTTAATCTGAAGTTATCACCATAAGCATCTGTGGAATTTTCATACAATGGGTTGTATACGTGAGAAATGAAAACAGGTGCCTTTTCTCCATCTATTCCAACATCACTAAATTTTAAAATTGGAACACAAGAAAAGTGATTAATGTAAACAGCTCCTGCTTTTCCCATATCAATGGTTTCGTAAGTAAAATCATCATCTAGCTCATCGATTTCACGATAATAAAAACTCATCGTTATCTCTGATAAGCTAACACTACAACCTTTTTTATGTGCAACCAAAGCCAAACCATTGTTTTCGTCCAACCCTAACAACCAGGAATTCATTAAATGAGTAATATCCCATTCTACTGAAGTTGTTA
Source organism: Acutalibacteraceae bacterium (assembly GCA_045576615.1). Classification (GTDB taxonomy): domain Bacteria; phylum Bacillota; class Clostridia; order Oscillospirales; family Acutalibacteraceae; genus DTU089. Next base: position 11,473 of record JAZNGU010000027.1, read on the forward strand.
TATTTGATTTAGAAACAGAAACGCAATCAAAATAGTTACTATGTATTGATGGCTTACTTATTGTATCTTCGTCCCAATGAGTAGTAATTTTTTTAGCAACTACATAATTATTTGCAGTAGTACCTAATCCAAGAGCATTAGCATTTACTTTTGCTGAAGTAACTAGAATATTGCTTTGTTCAATAGTTGGCTTTATACAAACAAATTTATTTCCTTTACTGGAACCTTGAACAAAATTCCCTGTAGTATCAACTGATGTTGACTCAAAACATTTAACAATACAACTAATGTTGTCGTCATATTTATCTTCTTCAGTAATATTTGACGCATAAGTAGCAACATTACTTAATGAATTGAATAGTTGTGCTTCAGAAGTAATATATTCTGAAATCAACTCTTCTGTTGATAATTCTACTGTAGGATCTTCAATATTTTGGAAATTGCCGTTTTCATCTTCAATATGAATTGGCGTTGCAGAAACAACAGAATAAAACCCACCATCATCTGTAGAAAACACTTTCGAATATGCGGTTCTTCGAGAAATGATTTCTTCTTCAATATTTGGCATAACTTGTTCAGTTTCCAAATCTTCTAAAGAAGCTTCTGGATGATTGGTTGCATTAGAGGCAAAAACTGTAACCTCCAATCCAGAAACTAACATTAGTACCGCAAGAAACATTGACAAAATCTTCAAAACTCTGTTTTTCATAATCGTTTATCTCCTTTTCATTTAAAATTTTTAGATAACAAACAACAAAATTAATTCACTCACCTCTAATACCCTATTATCAAAGCAAATCGTCAATATAAAGTTAACATACCATTTAAGAGCAAAACAATTGTTTGACACAATCGCAGAAATATACGACATAAATGCACAAAAGAGAGGCTGTTTTAGCCTCTCTTTTGCGTATCAATTATTTCATTTTTAGGTATTACTACAGTTGTTTCAAACTGCTTTGTCACCTCATCGTAATTCCAATTATGAAGTGCATTATATTTATTTAATGTTTTCAATACACTCCTTATACCAAAGCCATGAAGTTCTTTTTCTTTCTTTGTAGTAAACAAAAACTCTTTATCGGAAAAAGGTTTCGTATCACAACTATTTTTTATAATTATCGCATCGTTCATTTGATTCTTTGAGAAGATATTTAAATAAATTACACGTTCTTGTGAACATTCAGCCGCCTCAACCGCATTATCGAGCAAATTGTTAAGTATTGTTGATAAATCGGTGTCGTTTAAATAATCAAGATTAGCAGTCTTTATGTTAACATAAAACTTTACACCTTTGTTTTCACAAAGAATTTTATACTTGCTGATTATTAAATCCAAAACTTTGTTTTTGCTGATACCAATTGACATAAATTTGTCTAAATTAGGATAAAGTTCATCCAGATACAAATGAATGTCATCAACACTATTAAGGTTCCTTAAATGGGTTATATGGTTTTTTAAATCATGCGCAAAAAGGTGCATATCTTTTGTGGACTGTTCTATGATTGTGAAATATGTTTCGTTAATCTCATTTTGTTGCTGTGTAGCCTTAAGTTCATAAAGTTCTTTTGATTCTTTTATCGATTTTTCATATATATAAAAAACAATAATATTTGCAAAAAGCATCAAGAATGTTGAAAAGCACCATACTAAATACATCTTTTCAGAAAGCGTAACATGTGAAGCAACCTCACGTAGAAGCATCATAGAAACTATACAAGACAATGGCATTATAAATAATACCCAAGGCATTTTTTGTTTTTGATTTCGTTTTGCTTTAAAAGCCATAAGTTTCATAACAAGCATACAAATTATGAAATACAACAACTTACTTATCATTACATCAAATAGATATGTCTGTATGCTATTTTGATGGTTATCAATATTTTCACTATATAAGACTGAAGCCAAAGACATAATAATTATTTCGGTTGTTGACATAATAGCCAAAAACATTACAGAATGGAATAAAGCGTTCTTTATATTACTGTGATATAAAAACTTTACAATAACGAAATTGAATACTATTAGACTAACAAAGTTTAAGATAGTAACATTTAACTGGTAAATACCAAAAATTGCTGCATAAGCAACTAAAGTTAATATTAAATTTTTGCTTTTGGAATATTTAGGTTCAAATACATTATTTGAATAATGCCAAATAATTAGTCCTTCAAACATATACATTAATACATCTGTAATAATTTTATACATCAATAATCCTCGCCTATAAAACTGATATACTTCTTTTTAAATTCAGCTTGTTTTCTTGTAGCAACAGAAACGGAAACTTCTTTATCTTTGGCCTTAAGAATTATCTGATTTCTGTTAAAAGATTTTATAAAATTCATATTAATAATAAAACTGTTATGGGGACAAGCAAAGAAAGAGGCATTCAATTTATTTTTCAAATCAGAAATATTGTTTTTTAGATAATACAAATTATTTGTTGTTATCATCTCTGTTCTGCGAAGTTTGGCTTCAACATAAATGATTTCTGATTTTTCAAGTGTTACTAATTCATTGTATGTTGTCTGTACAACTATTGTATTGTTGTTAATTTTGCTTATTGATTTATCCAATGCTGAAAAAATGCGTTCTTGTGTTATAGGCTTATCAATATAGCGTAGAACATTTACATCCATCGCATCATCAAGGTATTTAATGTATGATGTAACAATAATTATTATAGTCTTCTTGTGCTTTTCCTGGATTGCCTTTGTGAGTTCTATTCCGTTAATTCCGCCAAGCTCAATATCAATAAAAAGGATATCGTAATTTTTGGTTTCTTTTAGCAATTCTTCACCGTTAGAAAACTCATCTACTTCTACTTGCATCTTTTTCAATTTGAAATATTCTGTAGTATAGCACTTTATACTATTACGGTACTCTTTTATATCATCGCATATACCAACGAGCACTTAAATCACCACACAAAAAAATTGTATAATCGTTGACGATTATACAATAGAGTTAGTTGTTTTTCAAGTTTTTATTTGTTAGCAAATATCTCGATGATTTTTGAAAGTTTGATTTTGTCTTCAACAGAACAATGTTTGATTTGTTCAATAAGTTCTTCATCTAAATCTGAATATATTGTACCGGCGATAAAATAATCAGGATTAGTATGTAAAACTTCACATATTTCTAAAAAAGTTGCAAAACTGGGAGCGGATTTTCCAGTTTCAATATTGGATAAATGATTATTAGATGTATTTATTAAATTGGCTAATTCCTTTTGAGTTAATGACAATTCTTTTCTCTTTTGACAAATTCGTGAACCTATTGGTTTTAAGTTTACTCCCATATTCTTCAACCCCCTTATAATAAAATTGTAACATTCTTAAGCAGATAATAACACCAACTATTAGCGAATAAATTTCATTATAATTGTATTTTTGTATTGTTTGAATAAAATGTTTTGTGTTATTTAGAAAAACTGCTTTTGTGTTCAATTTTTATGCGAATCACCTAAAATATTGCAATAATGAGTTTTTTGTGTTAATAAGAAAATGTCAAAGCAAATTTAATAATAAAGAAAGGAGTCGAATTCTCATGAAAAAAACGGCATGTAAAGTTTTGAAAGTTCTTGTGAAAGGTTCAATATATTCAAGTGCTAATAGTACAAGTAGTCTGTTTTGTTATGAACCCAAAGCACCTAAACTTTTAAAAAAATTCAGTAAATTTAATGATAAATAAGTTATCAAGTTGCATAGTTGAAAGATTATTACGTAAAAAACACATAAATAATGATGAGAGCGATATGTTTGAATATGGTTTGTTTCAAATATTTTCTCATGTATTTTTTGTCATTGTTACGTTATTTTGTGGCGGATTATTTAAATGCATAATAGAGAGCATAATTTTTTATATTGCTTTTCAATTTGTGCGAATATATGCTGGAGGATATCATGCGAAGACAGAAACACAGTGTGAAATTTTATCCTCTATCATGATTTTTGTTTGTGTAGGTTTAATTACAATAAGTAAATATTGTGCTTTGCATATATATGTTCTGAGTGTGACTGTTATTGCATATTTGGTTATTTGGTTTTTTAGTCCGATTGATACACCAACCAAACCATTAAATAATGTCGAACATAAACACTTTCGTAAAATTAGCATATTAATATCTTCAACATTGCTAGTAATTGTGATTGTTTCATTATTTTCACACTGCGATTTATTGTTTTTTCCATGTTGTGTAAGTTTAGTTCTAGAAGGATTCTTGTTATGTGTCGCCAAAATTAATCTTTGCATGAGAAAAAAAGATTTTGGATAATCTTAACTTTTTCGGTATTTATTTATATCAAAAAAGGCAAGAGAAACAGATTTCATTACGAGAATTAGCTTCTAAAACAGGTGTGTCACATACATATTTATACAACATTGAGAGAGGTCATAAAGCTCCGCCCAATGATTTTATTTTGGTGAAACTTGCTGATGTGCTATGTCTTAATTGCACAGAAAGAAAACTTTGGTTTGATATTGCTGCCAAGGATAACCAACAGCGTGATGGTGATAATATTCATATTGCCGTTGATATTTTAAAATATCTTTCTAATAAAAAATCGGCCTGTGAGTTTATCAGAAAAGCTGATGAGTTTAATTATTCGGACGAGTTCTGGACCGAACTATTAAAAAAACTATAGGAAAATGTATCCCGAAAGGGATATATTTTTCGACAAACTTGTTCTCCAATGGATAACAAAAGAAGCTAATTTACTCCTTTTCTATTCCCAAGTTAAGAAGCCTGACGATTAATTTCGTCAGGCTTCTTTTCGTTTGTCCTGAAACAAGGGAAAGGACAATATGATTGGTAGATGGGAAGAATATATAGCTAAATACCCGTAATCTCCGGTTTTTGAGACTGAAATTCAAAAACAAAGGAGATTATAAAAATGTATAAAAATAAAAGTTTTGATTACGATTTATGGACAACCAATGATAATGGCGTTAAGCGTTACTGGGTAAGAATCCGTGCAACTCAACAAGTCGTTGAAGTGGATCTCAAAACTTTGCGTTTTTTAAGAACAGAAGAAAAAAAGATATATCGTGCCATAGAAGATGCTCGTAATAACGCAGGTACAGTTTTGTCATATGAAATTTTTGAAGATGAAGAAGCTTCAGGTGAATGGTTGATTGATGAAAAGGACTTAGAAACTCAAGTACTTATGCAATCAGAAATTGATGCTGTTGTAAAAACACTGACACCGAAACAGTTTTTGGTTTATAAAAACTGCATATTAGAAGGAATGGAGTTGCGAGAATTTGCAAGAAAAAATAATTTATCTTACTCAACGGTTAAAGACATAAGAGATGCTATCAGAAAAAAATTTCAAAAAATTTTTAATTGATACCCGCTCAAAGGCTAGAAAAATGTCCGTTGTCAAGTAGAGGGGGTTAAAACCTCGAATGCACTTTGACAACAGAATAGATATTTTATCAAGTACGTTGCTATTATTCTTGCAGAGGCAAGAGCCACAATAGAACTGCGCCATGATCTGACAGGACAGATGTTGTTTTTATTAACAACATCTTGTTCTGTTGTGGGAGCGATAAACAGTTGCTATAGATATCAAACCGCTTTTGATATGGCGATAACCGGTAATAGTGATAATGATACTCCTGTTTAGTCACAGGTCGAGCGTGATAAAACCGTCGCAACCAATGAGGGCAGTTGGCAGAGAACCTGCTGAGGGTGAAATTCCCGTGGAGCTGAGTAGCTATCAGCCGCTTGATAAGATTCAAAAGTACTTCTTCAAAACATGGAGGTTAGCAATGGATTTACATAAGGTACAAGAAAACACTTATACAACCATAATTGATGGTTCTATTATTACATTGAAATTCTCAAAAGAACCTAACGAAGTATTAGTAAAAAATATTAAAGAATGTTTGTTGAATTCTATTGTAAAATTATCAAAATAATGCTGGATATATAAATGTTGTTGTGATAGTGTTGTGTCGAAATCAAGTAAAGGTGGTGCAATAATGGCCGGTGAAAGAGTATATTGTTTATATCGTGTATCAACTTCAAAGCAAGTTGATATGGATGAACATAATTTAGCAGATATCCCTATGCAACGAAAAGCTTGCAGAGAGTTTGCTAAAAAAATGGGTTGGGACATTATTCGTGAGGAACAAGAAAACGGAGTATCCGGATTCAAAAAAAGTGCTGCTGAAAGAGATAAGATACAACTTATTAAAGAGCATGCTGCAAAAGGTTTGTTTGACATATTACTCGTTTTTATGTTTGACAGATTGGGAAGAAAATCAGATGAAACACCATTTATTGTAGAATGGCTTTGCTCACAAGGAATTAAGGTTTGGAGTGTCAACGAAGGTGAACAACGCTTTGACTCTCATACCGATAGACTTACAAACTACATAAGATATTGGCAGGCTGATGGTGAAAGCCAAAAAACTGCAATCAGAACAAGAACTGCCATGGAGCAAATGGTTATGGATGGAAGATGGCGTGGTGGTATACCACCATTTGGATATAGAGCTGTAAAAAGCGGTATAGTTAACAAAAGAAAACATGAAGTATATAAATTAGAGATAAACGAAGAAGAAGCTGTTATAGTAAGACTTATATTCGACCTATCTGCAAACAGCGGATACGGAAGATGGAAAATTGCTACCATATTAAATGAACGTGGTTATAAAACTCGTAGTGGTGGTACATGGGTAGATTCAAGTGTAGGACATATACTTCATAACAATATATACATAGGTATGTTAAAGAATGGTTCGGCAATATCAGGACCGTATGAAGAATTAAGAATTATTGATGATGCTACTTTCTATAAAGTACAAAAACAAACAAATTTACGAACTAATGAAAAAAACAATGAAAGAACAATACCTTTAAATATATCGGGTCAATCACTGTTATCCGGTAATGTGTTCTGCGGACATTGTAAAGGCAGACTCACATTAACAACCAATGGTGAAACCCGAAAACATGCAGACGGTACATCTGTACACAGAAGAAAAGTCAGATACGTTTGCTATAATAAAACAAGAAAAAAATTAAACTGCGATGGCCAAACAGGATACACTATGCGTATCTTGGATGAAAAGGTCATCGCAGTTTTACATATGATTTTTGATAAAATGAAAGCTATGACACCACAGGAAATGGCAACTCATATTCATGACAAACAGATGTCAAATTTAAAAACCGAGTTATCAGCAACAAAAACAAAATTTGATAAAGCTGAGAAAGAATACAACGCCTTAAAAAGTGAAGTTGTAAAATCAATTCAAGGTGAAAGTAAATACAATGCAGATATACTGTCAGAACTTTTGATATCAGCTCAAGAAACATTGGAAACTGCAAAGAAAAGTTATTTAAAAGCTCAAAACAACTATACTCAGGGTGAATTACAAATACAGGAATTAACTAATAACTATACTCGAATACTTAGGTGGTCGGAGATTTTTGATGAGAGTCCTATGGAAACCAAGAAGCAAATAGCCAGTATGATAATAAACAAAGTATATGTTTATGAAGGTTATCGGTTGGAGTTCGAGTTTAATATTGATTTAGAAAAAATAAAGTCTTAGAAGAGTCTATTGGATAGTTCGGGATATTGTTTGTTACAATCTAATTATTCTGTTCTATTTTGTTCAAAAAGCCGACATTATTTAGAATGTCGGCTTTTTTTAAGTTTTTGTGTTCAGTTGTAATATTTTATATTAATTTAATTTCTATAATATTTTAACTAAATGTTTATTAATTTGGGGATAAATACCGAGTACTCAAATTAGATTGAATTATAGTAAGTGTAATATAATTTTATGAGCAATCATCTATTTTTTCGATTATTTGAAACAAATTTAACTATCGGTGTTATAATGCCTAGTGCAAGACCAGAACAAAAAACATTCCAAAATCTATCTGACCATAAAGTTGTATTGCTTTTTTTATCTATATAATGTGCTCCAACTCCTAGTCCAATAATAATAAAAAATACACTTAACAAAATAATTACATTTTTAAAATTTATTAGACCTTTAAATTTCTTGCGTTTGTTACACTTTATAATTTCTTCTAATTCTTCATATGGCTTTGATGAACACATTTTTCTCTTAATTTCGTCATATTGTGTTTTCCAATCAGCATTTAGTATTTTTTCATCATTTTTAGATAGTTTGAGACCTAAAACGGAAAATTTATCTGTGTGTCCAGAATGAGTAGCATTTTGGTTTTCATATTTAGTTTTTAAATAATAAAATATTACAGAAACAAATGAATCGCCTTGTTTGAGAACAATTAATTCATCTGACACATTGTGAATAGCGACTAATGAATCACCACAAAAATTAGGACCAACCATTGTTCCAATATGACCTAAACCTTGCGATACCAAGCCAACCTTAGAATGGTACGTTCCACCAATATTGCTTCCGACACCAAGAGTTTCTTCTGTTTCAATTAAAGTAGTGGATTGAGGAAACAAAACTATGTAATTCTCATTATTGCATTTTACAACACATTTCTCGCCCTTCGCAAAATTTATAGCCTTTCCTTGGTATGCATTAGATAACGAGATTTTTTCATATTCTTCATCTAATGCCTCATTATAATAAACTGTTCCACCTTTTAATGTCCATGCAAATTCGCTAGTACAAAGGTTTAAAGAATTCTCTTTTATATTAGCCAAATTTAACGGGTATACGCAAATACCCTTGCCTATTTCATTTTGTATATCAATTTTACTTAACATTTTAAGACCACCTACAAATAATGTTAAAACATTATAGCACAATTTCATGGTTACTTGCAACACTATATATTTTTTGAATGTTTAATATAAACTCAACAATTATTAATTTAAATATTGTTGAGTTTACTATTAAAAAAGTTAACACTGGATATTAAGATAATAAAAAAGTTGTTTTATATCTATAATTTTCATCAAAAACGGTTATTTTTGTCTTTGGATAACATTTTCACCAGAAGTGTTAACTTCGAATTCGAAAAATCCCAATTTAATATGAAATCGTAAATTCCCCTTATCTCGCTTGTTTATATACTTTACTAGTAACAACAATATTACACCTAAAAAAATAAAAGAAAGAAGAATTGAAACAATAACAATTATAGTTGAATTCATAGAACGGAACACCTCCAGCTAATAAAAAAAGCATTGAACCATCACATAAATGTAAACCACATAAATGTGACGGCCCAATGCGTATTACACATTGACCCAGTATGAGCAGGTTAAGGCAAACCTACATCTACTTCGGCGAAATTACCTTTCTCAAACAAGCGGTTGCCTTACCTATTGCTTGTGTTACTAATTAATCCCGCCCCTTCTCGGCACTAAATATTTAAGTTAAGTATATATTATCATAAGCAACAGGTTTTGTCAATACTTAGTCACTCCAATAACACAAAACGTATTCTTTGTGGTGGGGTGTTTACCTGTCAATTCGGGAGAGCGCTACACTGGCAGTGTAGAGGTCAGCGGTTCGAACCCGCTATGCTCCACCAGACAAAAAAGAGTGGCTTATGATTATGCCACTCTTTTTTGTTTTTTACTTGAAATGCTTATGACAATTTTCTTTTAAAAACTTTTTAATTTCACCTGTATCTTTATCTTCATAATATCTTACTAAAAGCTTTTTAAATTCCGGAACATTTGATTCAGGTATTACAAGAAGACCTCCCGCGTTAGCAATCAGATAATGATTTGCAAAGATAACCGAAGCTCTTTTATTGCCGTCATTGAAAATCTGTGTTTTCATGCAATACAGACATAATTCAATTGCAACATCAAGTGCATCTCCATTATTTTCTGTTATAGCCTTAATATTTTCCATTACAACTGTTTCAATAGGCATTGGCGGTTTATATGTCGTTCCGCCGATAGTTACAGGAACCCCTCTTATTCTTCCACCATTTGAGAAAAAACCTTCGTTAACAAGTCTTGCAATATGGCAAAGTACCGAATAATCGCTTGTAACCTGAAGCACATCTTTATCAAGAATAAACTCCCATGCGTGTTTAAGATTAAGTATTTTCTGCACATCGGATGCTGTTACTCCGTTTACCGTTCCGTTTTCAATAATATCCTCTGTCTGCGGAAATGAAGTTGCAACCCCCTCCAAAACCGCCTGTTCATATACGGAAAGCTTCATGTTTGCTCTTGCAAAATCAAGGTTGAGAATAACATCTGCTCCCAACTCGTTCTCAACAAAGCCTTCTTCAGCGAGCTGTTTTTCTACCTTGCGGATTTGCTTTTTCAGTTCTCTTGCCTCTCTGTTATATCGAAGTAAAAGTCCGTAAAGCTCTTCCGAATAAATATCCACATATGTTGATGTTACACGGCTGCCGACTCTTTTGCGGACATACAAATATTTCCCGCTTTGGTTTTCTTTTATTTCCGGAGTTCCGTCGTAAGGCAACAAATGTAACCGCGCAAATAAATCTGCACGTTGTTGCAGTAACTCCTGTATTACAGGTAAATTATTCATTGTTTCCACCCCACTTTTTAGGGAACATTTCTGAGTAAATTATAGCTATTTGTTCCCTAAAAGTCAATATATTTCAAGGAATATTTCCGCTATATTTTACATTACTTGTTCCCTGAAATAACTAAATTATCAAATTTAAATCCGACGAATTCACTCATCATAAATAATACTTGCATTTGTAAATGAATCATTAATGTCTATCAACACATCAAGAACAAATTCATCATCAATGGGTTTTGTGCATTTTACACCTCGATAATTGTAGCTGTATACGGTATCTGTCATATCATAACCGAAAAACACATTGATTGTGTTGTAACCCATACCACAGCAATATTGTGCAATTTCATTTGGCTCAGAGCAAGCACTACCACCCAAAAGGGTAATTCTGTTCTCAAAAACTTTATTTTTTTCAAAAATTTTCAAATATGCACGATTTTCACCTTGCAAAAGATAGAAATAGAAATTACCTTTTTTTACAATTTTAACAATTTCCATATTCTCCCCCGCTTCATCAAAAACACCCTCTTGTTTTACAATTCCGGTTTCATTATCTATGGGCACACTGTTAAAGAACTGATATGCAGGATAAGACAGAGCTGAAATAAGAACCAATGCCAGCATTATAATTACTACAACTAAAACACTTCGTTTAAGCTTTATGTTGTCATTTTTCATTGTTCTTACAACAACTTCATCACTGACCACAGGGAATTTTTCTGTTTCGATTTTTTCACCTTGCAATATTTCTACAATGGTAACATCAAGAATTTCTGACAAAGAAGTAAGAAGAGCTATATCAGGTGCACTTCTGCCCGTTTCCCATTTTGAAACGGCTTTATCTGTTACATTGAGTTTTTCTGCCAATTCCTTTTGGGTTAACCCTTTTTCTTTTCTGAGTTCGGAAATGAATTTCCCTACATCAAAAGTATTCATAAATTCAGCCCCCTTTTGTTTTTGATAAAATTATATATCAAACCTCATAAAAAGTCACTCTACCGATGGTAGAATAAGGGAAAAACAAAAATCCCCGTTCACACGAACGAGGATTTTTTGGAGCTGATAACCGGATTCGAACCGGTGACCTCATCCTTACCAAGGATGCACTCTACCGCCTGAGCTATATCAGCACAGCTTTTGAATAAGCAAAAAGTATTATACATATCTTGACTAAAATTGTCAAGCATTTTCACTACAAAAACCACTCTATATTTACAATATAAGTCTACAAACAAATTTATAGAAAATATTTACAAAAAATTTTTTTGTGCTATACTTATATATGTATAAATTTACATTCTTGAAAGGAATGATAGTAATGAAAAAATCAAATAAAGTTATCGCTTTGATTCTTTCGGTTGTTATGTTGATTGGTTGTTTCTCTGCAACTGCATTTGCAATTGAAGAGGCTTACATCCCCTCTATCGTAATCCCCGGTATTTTCCAGAGCGAAACAAAATACTATGAAAACGGCGCGGCAACCAATGCTGAACCCCCGTTCTTTATGGATTCCACCATTGAAATTGTTGGCTTGGCACTTACTGATGCTCTTATTCCTATTGCTAAGCTCCTTACAACTCAGGAAGATAAAGACAATAAAGCAGCTCAGGCAGTTGCTGACATTCTCGGCGAAGTACTTATGGAAAAAAGCCGTTGCGATGAAAACGGTAAATTTGTTCATGATATCCGTGCTACAAAATACAACGACTGCTTTGCAGACCTTTCAGCACACGATCAGGAATATATTCTTGACCAGATCCCCTTACAGAATTATATCGATATTGCAGGTGGCGAAAACCTTTATTTCTTCTCTTATGCTTCTTTAGGAAATATGATTGATACAGCAACAGAGCTTTATGACTTCATCCAGTTTGTAAAAGAAGATACAGGTTCAGATAAGGTTAACATCGTACCCATCAGCCAGGGTGGTTCTGTTGCAAATGCACTCATGCAGATTTATGCAGATAACGGTCGTTCAGTAGCAGAAGATATTAACAGAATCGTTTATGTTGTTCCCGCTCTTGACGGTTCAACTCTTATCGGTGAAATTTATCAGTACGGTCTTCTTGACGATGAAGAACTTTACACAACAATGCTTCCCTCTCTTATGGGCGAAGAAGATATGGTTAGCTACCTTGTTAACGTTGTTCTTCGTATTATGCCCAATGCAAATGTAAACAGCATTCTTGATACCGCTGTTTATACTCTCATTAATGACTACATGAGATATTCAACTCTCCTTTGGGGTCTTTGCCCCTCAGGCAACTATGAAGCTTGTCGCGAAATGTACCTTATGGATGAAGGTCTTGAAGAAATCCGCAGACAGACCGACTGGTTCTACGGAGCACAAAAAAATCGTTATACTAATATTGAAAATGCAATTGAAGACGGCGTTAAGGTATTTGACATCGTTGACTACAATGTGCCCCTCTATCAGCTTGTTGATTCTTGGGACAAAGTAAACGCTGACGGTATTATTCAGCTTGATTCAACATCAATGGGCGCTTTCAGCTATGGCGTTGATGTTAAACTCGGTGACGATTACGTTGCAACCCACAACAATTGCTCTGACCCCGAAAACCACAACCACACTGACCCCAACGGCATTGTTGACGCCTGCACAGGTCTTCTTCCTGAGACAACCTTCTATTTCTACAACCAGAATCACGAAAGAACAGGTTCAAACGATGTTATCATGAAACTTGTTACAGAGCTTCTTGTTGATGAGACCTTTGTTGATGTATTCTCAAAACCTGATAAATTCCCTCAATTTAATGTTGGCAGAAATTCAAAAGGTCTTATGAAAGACGTTGCAGAAATGAAAAAATATGACACAAGCGACCTCACAGAAAAAGAGAAAGCACTTCTTGAAGATGCAATCGCACAGGCAGAGGCACAGCTTGACCAGACAAATGTTGACATTGATGCTTTCGAAGATGCAAAGAGCAATTTCTATTCAGTTCGTGACCAGATTCTCAACAGAGATAAGGAACCCGAAGAAAAAGAAAATGATTCATATATGAACTTTGGCGATGCTCTTAAACAAATTTTCCAGATGTTAAGCGACATCCTCTATCTCTTCTTCGGTAACGCAGGCTTCGGCGAAATGTAATCAATATAAATAGTTATATAAAAACACACCTTTGGCTCTGAACCAAGGGTGTGTTTTTCATTTAAAAATACGGAACGGTAAAAGAGCAAAGGGAAAAATAAAAAGAGTGAAAAATAAACTTTGCAACATAAAACAACCAAAGTGAAGCAAAATTTTGTAGCTCCTTTACCGCTCCTACTAATATATGACCGAAAAACTGAAAAAGTCACAAAAAATTTTTATTTTTTTATATTTATTGTTATTTTATGGAAAAAAAACAAAAATTATGATATCATATACATGTTTGAAATTACTAACTACTTTTTAGAATCGGGTGTTAAGCAAATGATAACCAAAGAACGTGCAGAAGAAATTTCAAATAAATATTATGAAAAAGTTTTTTCTTATTGCATGGCTATGTCTAAAAATAATTATCATGATGCATTGGAAATTACACAAGAAGTATTTTTGGTTTTTTCTAGAAAGGCAAAAGAATTAGAAGATGAGCACATGGACCATTGGTTAATGGCTGTGGCAAAAAAGAAAATGCTTGAATATTTCCGCCGGTTGAAAAATGATGAAATTGTTGTTTCTCTTGAAGATTCTTTCACCTCTCCCGATGAAATTTTTTCAACAATGGCAAAATTCTACAGCTACAGTGATGCAGACGTAAAAATGACTTTAGAGGCCATTTTAAAAATGTTAAATGAAGATGAGCATGAGCTTTTTGTTAAAAAATTTATAGAAAACAAATCCCAAGCACAAATTGCTGAAGAATTGGGAATTTCAATTTCTAATGTAAGCTCTAAAACTGCAAGATTAAGAAACAAAATAGAAAAGTTAGGTTTTTTCTGTTTTACTCTTGTTGGCCAAATCATTATCAAAAACTTATTCTGAAAAATTTTTTTATTTTTTTAAAATTTTTTGTGACTTTTTGCTTTCTCCCCTCATATATAAGTGAAGGGAGAAAAAAATTTTTTCGGGAAAGGAGCTGTTTTTATGGAATTAACCTTGCAAGAAAAACTCAGATTAATTAATTTTTTCGAGTTTTTGTTGGATGAAGAAGTATCAAAACCCTTGGGAGAAATGAATTCCGAGGCTGTTGACAATTATATAAAAATTCTTCTTCACCTGCAGGACAAGCACGTAGAACTCAGCCCCGAATTTATTAATGAACAGGTCAGAAAAATCTTCCATCCGGAAGAAATAACCGTACTTCCCGAAGCGGTTAAAACAACTAAAAAATATTTCAATAAGAAAAAGGTATGGCTTGTTGCCGCTTGTATTGCAATTCTTGTGGCATTGTTCAGCTTGGTTTCCGTTGCTTACGATTGGAATGTCTTTGACTATCTTTCCGAGAAATTCGGGTCGGTTCACTCCGCACCGATCGAGAAAGAGCAATCATTTAATGGTGTTTCTGTATTTTATGGTGGAAAAAGTTCCTTTTATCCCACTATTGAAGACGCTTTAAAATCCGAAAAAGTAAATGTTCTTTATCCCACATATTTACCAAATGATATAACAATAACCGAAATCGTTTTCTATGAAAAAGAAAAAAACGACAAAATGGCATATACGTTCAACAATTCATCCATTACGTTTGTTATAACTTTAAATACTTCGATAAATGACCACATTAGATCTTTTTCTACCGAAATAAAAGAAATTAATGGTTTAACTTGTTATATTTGTAATATGTCGGATATTGCAAACACACAAATATATTTTGAACACAACGGAAATTTATATATGCTAAGCCATACCGATAAAAAGGATATTATAAAAATAATCAAAAATTTAAAGGAGATAAATTATGAAAACTAAAAAAGTATTTTCACTTTTATTGGCTTTAACAACTTTACTTTGTGCAGTAATTATCCCCACAAATGCTGCTGAAACAGAAGCTTATGAACACATTGAAATTTACATTGAGAATGAAAATCTTTCAGAAGAAACAGTAGAAAAAATCATTGCTTTTTATTCCAATGGTGGTGAGGAAAAAGATGGTATTTCTACATACGGACTTACCTGCACACTTTTCGGACACAAACTTGAAAGTTCCACTGTAAGAACTGTAACTCACAAAGTGCGTACAAGCGCACCGAGATGTTTAGAAAAAACTTATAATTATAAATCCTGCACTCGTTGCGATTACGAAGAATCCACCCTTATCGCAAGTGAATACATCGCTTGCTGCTAACAAAAACTAAAGCCTGACAGGTGCTCCCTTCCTGTCAGGCTTTTTTATATTTTATTCATTTAATAAATAACCAAAAGCACTCTCAACCTTGCCGTTTTTCATATAAACTCTTGTAACACGGCTGTTGATATTGCAAATTATTTCATAATTTATGGTATTTGCTTTTTTGGCAATTTCGTCAACTGAAATGGTTTCAGCTCCGTCTGTACCAAAAATTGTTGCAGTATCACCTGCCTCAACCTCAGGTATATCCGTTACATCGACCATAAATTGGTCCATACAAACTCTGCCGATAATTTTGGCTCTTTTGCCTCTTATAAGCACTTCACCATTGTTAGAAAGCACTCTTGTTACGCCGTCCGCATAACCTGCGCAAAGGGTTGCAACACGTGTTTCTTTTCCGGTTGTATAAGTGCAACCATAACTGATACTGACCCCTGCAGGCAAGGTTTTAACCTGAACCACACGGGTTTTCATTGACATTACGGGTTTTGGTACACTTATGTTATTAAACTCAACTTCATCAGAGGGGCTTAATCCGTAAAGAATAATGCCCTGACGCACCATATCATATTTCTTTTCTAAATCTGCAATTGCAGCAGAGTTGTAAAGGTGCTTTATGGGCACATTTATTCCTGTTTCTTCTAACTTACAAACAAAATCGTCAAATCTGTCTGCTTGCATTTTTGTATACGCCTTATCAAGCATATCCGCTGCTGCAAGATGACTGAAAACGCCCTCAATTTCAATATTGGGAAGCGTTTTTATTTTTTTGATTACTTCAACAGATGTTTCATCGCATTCAAATCCGATTCGGGACATGCCCGTATCAACTGCAATGTGCAAAGGCGCTGTGACCCCTGCTTTTTTTGCCGCTTTTGAAAGAAGCTCTGCTTCATAAAAATCTGAAATTGTCGGGGTAATCTTATATTTAACAATATTATCATAATCACCATAAGGGATATGACCTAAAATAAGAATAGGACAATTTACTCCGTTTTTACGAATTTCCAACGCTTCATCTGTTGCGGCAACCGCAAGGTAATCCGCTTTGTCTTCAAGAAATTTTGACACACCAACGGCACCGTGACCATAAGCATTCGCCTTAACCACAGCTAAAATTCTGATATTTTCAGGGAGCATTTCCCTGACAGCGTCAAAATTGCACTTGAGTGCATCAAGATCTATCTCCACCCAAGTGCGCAAGGATTTAAAAATTTCGTTCATTAAAAATTATTTCCCTAAAAGTGTATTCATAAGTGCGGAATCATCTGTAATAAGACCATCAACACCGTATTTTATAAGTTTTTTTGCAACGCTCTCTTTGTTGATTGTCCAGGGGTTAACCTGAAGACCTGCTCTGTGAGCGCGTTCAACATAAAGGCGGGTTACAAGCATATAGTAGGGGTGCAAAGCATCCGCACCAATTTCTCTTGCAAAAGCAACCGGTCTGGGTGCAATTTTAACACCTATTAATTTATCGGGCGCATAAAGAAGACCGGTTTTGCAATTTTTATCAATTTTTTTGCAAACAACAAGAATTGCAGGGTCAAAGCTTGATATAAGAAGTTTATCAAAAAGTCCGTGATTCTTAACTGCATCAATTGTTTTTTCAGCAAGCTCTGTTCCGGCTTCGCCAAAATGCTCGCTTTTAAGTTCAATGTCAAGAACCTTCATTTTATCGCCCATAGATTTGCTAAGAACTAAAAACTCATCTAAAGTGGGGATTTTTACACCTGCATATTCCGAGCCTTTATAACTACCGAAATCAAATTCACGCAATTCTTCCAGGGTCATATCCTTGATTGCGCCTTTACCATTGGATGTTTCATCAATAGTAAAGTTATGACAAACAACAGGAATGCCATCTTTGGTTAAGTGAATATCTGTTTCAAAACCATCGCAACCGATTTCCATAGACATTTTAAAGGCTTCAATTGTATTCTGAGGTGCAATTATATTGGCACCCCTGTGAGCAATAACATTACATTCTGCCATTGTAATCCCTCACTTTCTATATTCCTATATAATTATACTTTAAACTCTTGTTTTATGTCAACTTATTTTAATAACTTGACAATTCCTGCAGTTACGGCACCTAAACCAACAACGCCACCTGCAATAAGAGCAATTTTTTGTTTTAACATTCCATCTGCATCCCAAACAAATGCAAGCTCATTCAAAACGCCATTACCCATAAGCTCTTTATATGTATAGAACTTTGTTTCGTAATTGCCGTTTTCATCAATATCAAAAACTCTTACACCACGGTCTCTTGTACCATAGCAACGGAAAGATGCACATGAGGTCTGAATGAAATTAATACCATCCACAACACCCTCAAAGCAATTACAATGATCATGACCGAAAACTACGGCTTTAATATCACCGCATTCTTTCATTGCTTCAAGCTGACCTGTTTTTTCGTCAACAACACAAGGATACTCACCCATAACGCCTTTGCATGCGTCTTTTAATTTAATATATTTACCATCCGGTGCTTTTATTGCCCCTTTAGTATCTTTTGAACATTCTTCAGTAAGTTCAAAAGTTTCGATTAACGGAATATGCTGAAACATCAAAGAGGGAACAGGCTCGCCGCCGTTATTCGCTTTAAGCTCTGCACTTTTCTTTTTATACCATTCAACTGCTTCGGGTTTAACGAGTGAAAAACATTTATCAAGATCTTTATCTTTCCAAGCAGAGTCCATCATCCAGAGATTGAACTTAACCTTTTCGCCATCTTCAGAATAAATCGGAAGATTATATGTTGCAACATCCGGAGAAGTTTCATCATCAAGACCAAGACAGCAACTGTATTTTCTGTACATATCTGCCTGCTCGTCTTTAGTAAGGCGGTTCATATCATCATGATTGCCGTAAATCATTGCAAAAGGAATTTTTCTTTCTTCAATGGGGGCAACAAGCTTATCAATGGCAATTTCCATTGCCTTTGCTTCGCCCTCTTTGTCTTTGATAACCAATCGTGAGCCTATCCTTGCATCGCAAAGATGGTTACCGAGAATATTATCTCCCGTAAGAACAATAAGGTCAGGATTCAATGTATCATAAGCCTTATTAAGCATACGAATCATTGTAGGTCTTACAAACTGTAAGTCCTGTGGGTCGCTGACCTGCATTATTCTGATTTTTCCGTTTTTGAACTTAATTTTCATAAACTACCTCGTAATTACATCAATTCGGGTAAAATTGCTTTTGCAATACCGAAATAAACTATAAGTGAAACGCCATCCACAACGGTTGTAATAAACGGACTTGCCATAACCGCAGGGTCGAGCTTTAATTTTTTTGCAATAATGGGAAGAACGCAACCGATAAACTTTGCGCAAATAACAGTCAAACACAATGTAAGTGCCACAACAAGAGCTACATTGTTGTTAATTCCGGGGGTTTTAAGAAGAAGCCCGTCTATTAAAATAATCTTAACAAAACAAGCTACCGCAAGAGATACACCGCAAAGAATGGAAACTCTGAACTCTTTCCACATAACCTTGAAAATATCTTTTACATCAACCTCACCCAAGGAAAGACCACGAATAACCGTAACCGATGCCTGACTACCTGAGTTACCACCGGTACCCATAAGCATGGGAATAAACGCAGTAAGCACAACTAATTTTGAAAGAGCATCCTCAAAGCCGGATATAATCATTCCTGTAAAAGTAGCAGAAAGCATCAAAAGAAGAAGCCATGGAATTCTACCTTTCCAGAGTTCCCAAGTAGAAATTTTCAAATAAGGTGTATCCGTATTAGGCGCAATAGCTGCCATTTTCTGGAAATCTTCTTCAGCCTCTTCCTGAATAACGTCAATAGCGTCATCGAAAGTAACAATACCTACCATGCAGTTTTCATTATCAAGAACGGGAATGGAAACCATATCGTATTTATTAAACATCTGAGCAACTTCTTCTTTATCACTCAATGTTTTAACTGTTATGGGATTTTCTTCCATAACATCTGTAAGAATTTCATCATCGTCACAGGTTAAAAGGTCCATTGCAGTTATTGTACCTAATAATCTATGCTTTTCAATAACATAACAAACGTTAACAGTTTCAGAATATTCGCCTCGGGATTTGATTTTCTTCAAAGCATCTCCGATTGTCATTGCAGGATGCAAACTGATATATTCCAAGGTCATAATACTACCGGCACTGTCTTCCGGATAGTTGAGAATGGTGTTGATAGCCGTTCTCTTATCCCCTGCCATACGCAGCATTCTTTCAACCACATTTGCAGGCATTTCTTCAATAACGTCAACAGTGTCATCTATGAACATATCGTCCATAATAAATTTCAATTCACTATCTGTAAATGCTTCAACAAGCACCTGTTCCTGCTCAGGCTCCATATAGGTAAAAACCATTGCGGCATTTTCTTTGGGAATAAGTCTGAAAAGCATAACCATCTGCTTATCTTCAAATTCCGGTAAAAGTAATGCCGTATCAACGGGATTCATCGTATCAAAAATACTTTTTATTGCTTTATATTGTTTCTCAAGCAATAATCTTTCAAAAACTTCTTTTGTCACCAAATTCCTCCTTTTTCTGTTTTGCAGAATGGAAGGCAAAATGCAAATAAAAAAACTGAGCATAAATGCTCAGCGACAAAAAGACACATTAGCCGAAAAGAAAAACTTTTCCGCTAAATATAAATCCAAGTTAACAACCTGCAATTTCATCAGGCTGTTTTATCGCTGTTTTAATATCTCTGCAACTTCGCCCATGCCCGCTACTGCCTGAATCCATTACTGTGTCACACTCCTTATATATTATGTTTAGAAAGTAATAATAAATCCACACTTAAATATAAACCAATATACTATCTTTGTCAAGAAAAAAGAACTTTATATAATAAATACAACAAAAAAGAACTCCCGAAGGAGTTCTTTTTAATAAATAATTAACTAAAAAGCGAACTTATAAGATCCATTATCCATTCCCAGAAAGCTAAAAGACCCGTCCATTGTGATGTTCTTACATGACCACAAACAGAACAAACTTTATCTTCAGCGGTTGCACTACCACTAAGATGCGTATGACCCTCTTTATCAGCCTGACCACCACAGTCAACACATATGCGCCAATGATCTGTTCCACTATATTGATATTCTCCAAATGGATTATGTTTTGCTGTAACCATACATGTATTGGAATATGCATAATTTCCTTGTGCATCTGCTGCAAAATATCTCAAACCAAAAGTTCCTGCGCTCTCATCAATAGGAGCGCCTGTATAAGGAAGCCATTCTCCACCTTCAGTTTGGATTTCCCAACCTTCAGCGTAAACACCGCCTTCGATTTTGGGTCTCGGAATGAAATCAAAATCAATAAAATCACCAGGACAAATTCTCTTTGATGAAACAATCTCTCCAACGACAATACTTGTCTCTGCACTTGCTACACAAGCCATTACACTAAAAAGAAGGCACACTGTAAGTATTGTAGCCAACACTCTTTTTTTCATATTTCTTCCGTCCTTTCAATGACAGTTTTTTATATATTACCATTTATAACAAAAAAATGCAAGTGTTTTGAGAAAATCCGATAAATTTATTCAAAACAAATTACTTCATTCTTTTCTGAAGACTCTACAATTGCCTCCATAAGCTTCATTAAACGTCTTTGTTGGTCGTGAGTAATCAAGGGTTTTGCGCCATTTCTTAAAACATCGTAAATATTTTTGTAATAGTCTGCCCATTGAACAGTTATAACATCAAGAGGGAATTTTTGGATTGTTTCCGGTGTTCTTGGTGCCATTGTTTTTGTTATACCGGCACCCATCTGCACAGGAACAGCATCCATTTTCTCCCAATCCTTGATTTTAACAATTTCGCCTTCAATGTCCCATGTTCTTACGATAGCAGTACCATTTTCACCTGCAACATACCAACGTGGCGCCTCAATAAAGTTATTTGTAAGAACTTCCACAAGGCATTCGGGACCATCCTCAAATTTGATGATTGCACGAAAACCATCATCAACCTTAAGGGTTGTAACATTTGTCAACGAACCATACACACTTTTGATTTTTTTACCGTCATTGAGCATAAGAATCTGATCAAGAAGATGAACACCCCAGTCAAGAAGCATTCCGCCACCATGTTCTTTTTCTCCGCGCCAGCCGGACGGAACACCACGAGAACCATAAACCTTGGACTCCATTGAAAAAACAGGACCCAACTCATTTTTATCAAGAATATTTTTTATGGTACGATAATCGTTATCCCATCTTCTGTTCTGATGAACGGTGAAAAGTTTACCGGTTTCATTTGCAACAGCAATCATTTCTTCCAAATCCTCAGAACAAAGTGTAACCGGCTTTTCAGATATAACATTTTTTCCTGCCCTCATGGCACGGATTGCTATATCTTTATGCACATCGTTATACGTAGCACAAACAATAAGTTCAACCTTTTCATCCTCAAGCACTGCTTCAAAGGAGGGGTAAACATAAAAGCCCTTACCTTCTGCGAATTCACATCTCTCAGGCTTTATATCATAAATACCGGCAAGATTGAAATTTTCAAAGCTATCTATTCTTTCAGCGTGGTAATTACCCATTCCGCCGTAACCAACCACAACAACATTAATTTTGTCCATTATAAAAACTCTACCTCTTCACTATTCACTCTTATCTCTTCACTGTGAGCGAAGCAACCTTATATCCACCAAGCGTCTGTAAGACCTTCTTTTATTATGCAATTTTTAAGAAGTGCTACCGCCTTTTCAAGACCTTCGTTCTGACTCATAAGCGAATCCTCGTGTTCGATGGAAATTGCATAATCATAGCCAACCATACGAAGATTGCTGATAACATCGCGCCAATAGCTTTCTCCGTTACCAAAACCAACAGAACGGAAAATCCATGAGCGGTTAATTTCATCCGCATAGGATTTTGTGTCAAGAACACCATTAACTGCGGTATTGATTGCATCGATTTTAGTATCTTTTGCATGGAAATGGAAAATTGCCCCCTCTTTGCCCAATGCCCGGATAACAGCAATAGGATCCATACCCTGCCAGATAAGGTGTGAAAGGTCAAGGTTAGCGCCAATTTCTTTACCAACTGCATTACGAAGTTTCAAAAGGCTCTCTGTGTTATAAACACAGAAACCGGGGTGAAGTTCAAGAGCGATTTTATCAACACCGTGAGCAGTGCTGAATTTAACGAATTCCTTCCAATAAGGAATAAGAACCTCATTCCACTGATATTCAAGAATTTCGCCGAAATCATTAGGCCAGGGGCAAGTTACCCAGTTAGGGAATTTTGCAGTTTCACAGTCACCGGGGCAACCTGAGAAAGTATTAATCTGATGAACACCCAATTTTTCTGCAAGAAGAACTGCTTTTCTCATGTCCTCATCAAAGGACTTTGCAATTTCTTTGTTGGGGTGAACAGGGTTGCCGTGACAGCTTAAAGCACTGATTTCAACATCATATTTTTTAAGTAGTGCCTTAAAATCTTCCAATGCCTTTTCATCATTGAGAAGAATATCGGGATCTGCATGGTCTTTACCGGGGTAACCTCCGCAACCGATTTCAACCATTTCAAGCCCGAGAGATTTAAAATATTTCAATGCTTCCTCAAGGGAAACAGAACCTAACAAATTAGTAAGAACGCCAAGTTTCATAATTAAATTTTACCTTTCTCTCATTTGAAGTTTTTCTCTAACCACTGATAACTACGGGTGATATCTTCCAAACCGGTTGGAACAGGGTCATCATTTTCAAGAATAACCCAATCAAGACCTATTGCATTTACACCTTCAATAACTTTTGCCAAATCGTTTTCACCCTCACCGAGAGCTTTCGGCTTGTGGTCAACACCATCTTTAATATGTACAAGAACGATTTTTTCTTTGTTTTCAGGCAGATATTTACTGTTATCAATTCCTGCACAAAAGCTCCAATATGTATCAACCTCAAGTTTACAACCATTTTCAGAAATAATATCCATAGCATTTTTGCCGTCTTTAAGGTCTTCGAATTCTTCTGTATGATTATGATAATAGGTATCCATACCCAATTCTCTTGCTTTTACACCTGCAGCGCTGAGAACATCACCTGTATTCTTTGCTTCTTCATAGGTTCCATGAGGCGCACCGCCAACACCCAGATACTTTGCACCGAGTACTTTTCCGAACTCAAGTGTCTTTTCAAGGTTTTCAGGTTTGAAATCATCCAACCCCATATGGCTGCCTACAACCTCAAGACCTAATTCTTCACATCTTGAACGAAGTTCTTCAGCGGAAAGGTCAAAATAACCTGCAAATTCAACACCATCAAAGCCTATCTCTTTAACTTTGCCAAGAATTTCTAACATATCATTCCCGTTTTCGATATGGTCACGAACGGAATAAAGCTGTACTGCAAACTTCATTTATTTTATCTCCTTATCAATCTTTAAAATATACAGGGGCACCTGTTTTGGCTGATTCATAAATTGCTTCAAGTATTCTTGTTACGCAAAGAGCCTGACGTGGTAAAACAACAGGATCTGTATTTGTTCTTATTGCATTAATCCATGAGGATGCTTCCATTTCTGCGGGAGAACCATCTTTCTGTCCCTCAAAAAATGCGGCACCGCCTGCTTCAAGATTTGGTTCTTCAATGCATTGACGCTGATGCTTTATGTAATTGATTCTTGCTTTATCATCAAGAGTATCTGCGCCACCTTTATCACCGCAAACCATATAAGCTGCTTCGTGATAATCAGCGATATTAAGTGCCCAGCTTGACTCAAGGTTAATAACCGCACCGTTTTTCATTTTTATAAAACCAAATGCAGAGTCTTCAACTGTATATTCTTTCGGGTCCCATTTACCCCATGCGTTGCCCTGTTCTTCCTGTTCTGCAAGCTTACGGAAGGTCTGACCAACAACCATTTCTGGCTCATAATTATTCATAACCCAAAGAGTCATATCAAGAGCGTGAGTGCCGATATCAATAAGAGGACCGCCACCCTGCTCATATTCATTAAGAAAAACGCCCCAGGTGGGAACTGCGCGTCGGCGCAAAGCAAGTGCTTTACCATAGTAAATTTCACCGAAATCCCCGTTATCAGCACATTTTTTTACATAGAGATTTTGAGGTGTCTGGCGGTTCTGATAGCCGATAGAAAGCTTTTTACCTGTTCTTTCTGCGGCTTCGCACATTGCCTTTGCTTCCTCATAGGTTTTTGCCATGGGCTTTTCGCACATAACATGCTTTCCTGCTTCAAGAGAGTCAATAGTAATGAAGCTATGCGAGCGGTTAGGTGTGCAAACGTGAATCACATCGATGCTTTCATCCTTGAGAAGTTCTTTATAATCTTCATAAACTTTAGCATCGGGAGTACCGAATTTTTCAGCAGCTTTTTCTGCTCTTTCTTTAATAATGTCGCAGAAAGCAACCATCTCTACACCCTCAACTTTTTTGAGAGCGGGCATATGCTTTCCGTTAGCAATACCACCACAACCTATGATACCGATTTTTAAAATTTTATCCATATTTTTGCCATCCTTTCAGACAGAAATCTTCACCTACTATTATATTTCTTTTATCATACATTTCAATAATTTTAAAACATTTATACTACCAAAAAAATGCTTTGATATTTGGGGATTTTTCACATACAAAAGCTGTTGCAAAGAGTGTTTTTATATTATATAATTTCCCTATATTTACCATTAGGAGATGCGTTATGGGAAAGAAAAAGATTTACACAATTGCTACAGCTCACCTTGATACAGTCTGGAGCTGGGATTTGGAAGAAAGTATTGATGAATATATCAATGATACTTTTGAACAAAATTTCAAATTGCTAGAAAAATACCCTACTTACAAGTTCAATTTTGAAGGTGCTTACAGATATGAACTTATGGAGGAATATTATCCCGAGCAGTTCAAGAAAATGACAGAATATATTAAAGACGGTCGTTGGAATGTTTGTGGTTCTGCTTATGAAAATGGTGATGTTAACATCCCCTCTCCTGAGGCGCTTTTCAGAAATATTCTTATAGGTAACTCCTATTTCCGAAACAAATTCGGTAAGACTTCCTGCGATATTTATTTACCTGACTGCTTCGGATTTGGTTGGGCATTACCAAGTATTATGCACCACGCAAACCTTAAAGGCTTTACCACCCAGAAATTAAGTTGGGGCGGCGCTTTTGGTGTACCCTTTGACACAGGCAGATGGCGCGGTGTTGATGGCAACGAAGTATATACAACCTTGAAATTAGGTTCTTACAGTAAATCCCTTGACAAATTGCGCGATTGGGATTTTATTGAGGAAAAGTTCAAAGAAAATGAACAATATGATTTCCCTTGGACAACTGTTTTCCACGGAGTTGGCGACAGAGGTGGTGCACCTAAAGAAAAATCCGTTGCATACGTTGAACAAGAAATCAACAAAAATAATGAAAGTGATATTGAAATTGTCGCTGCAACTGCTGACCAGTATTATAAAGATATTGATGAACAGTTTACCCCCGAACAGAAAGCAAAGCTTCCTCTCTGGAATAATGAACTTGTTATGAGCGAACATGCTATTGGTGGCTACACCTCAAGAGTTATGAGCAAACGCTGGAACAGACGTGCGGAAGAACTTGCGGATATGGCAGAACGCAGTTCCGTTTTAAGCGATTGGCTCGGTTCATACGAATACAACCGCGAAAGCCTTAATCGTTCCTGGAAGAGAGTTCTTTCCCACCATTTCCACGATGATATGCCCGGTACATCCTGTCAGCGAGTTTACAAACGTTCCTGGAATGACCTTTATGTTTCAATGAACCAATTCCAAAGTGAAATCGAGGGTGCAGTTTCTTCGGTCGGTAAATTACTGAATACTAAAAACTGCAAGGGTACACCCATTACTGTTTACAACCCTATTGAAGCAGACAGGCACGGCGCGGTTACAATCCGTCTTAATAACATCAAAACTGAATATATTAAGGTCTTTGACGGCGAAACCGAAATTAAATCCCAAAGCAAAAAACTTTCCGACGGAAAAACTGAAATCACATTTATTGCTGATGTAAAAAGCCTTGGATTAAAGGTTTACGATGTTCGTGAAAGCAATTCACCTTGTTCTGTTGATGGAACAATCTCCATAGGCAACAACACTCTTGAAAACAACAAATACATTGTAAAACTCAACGACAATGGTAATATCTGCTCTATCATTGATAAAACGCTTAACAATAAAGAGATTCTTAAAGCTCCTGTTGAAATTGGTCTTTTCAACTACACGGGTTCATGGGATTGGCCTGCCTGGGAAATGAATTTTGACGAGGCAAACAAAAAGCCTGACAGAAAACCTTCCCTTGTGAAAATTGAAGAGCTTGAAAAAGGCGTTGTAAGAGTTGCATATAAGGTTACCCAAAAAGATGACAGAAGCACATTTACAAATATAATTGCACTTACTGACGGTGGCGAAACTGTTGAGGTTTATTCGGAAATTGAATGGCAGTCACTTCAGACAATGGCTAAAAATGTATTCTCTTTTGCAGCTGACAATGAAAAAGCTCTTTATGACCTTGGTCTTGGTGCAATTGAGCGCGGTAATATGACAAAACAGCTTTATGAAGTTCCCGCACAGAAATGGGCAGACATTACAGATAAGAGCGGTGATTTCGGCGTTTCTGTCATAAGCGAATGTAAATACGGGTGGGACAAGTTCGACAACAACACGCTCCGCCTTACAGTTGTTCACACACCCAAAGGCAACTACCGTATTGACTCAATGCAGTCTATGATGGATTTGGGACTTAACAGATATTCATTCGGTATTTTCAGTCACGAAGGAAAAGTCGGTGCTGCTACTCAGCTTCAGGCGAGACTGTTCACTCAGCCTATGTGCGCGGTTGTTTGTGATAAACACGATGGCGTTCTTGGTACAGAATATTCCTTCGGTAGTGTTTCAACAAACGATATTATTATCCGCGCTATGAAAAAAGCAGAAGAAAGCGATGAAATTATTGTTCGTCTTGGTGAAGGCACAAAGAAACATGTTGAAAATTTCACCCTTTCTTTAGGTGACGGTATTGAAAGCGCAAGAGAAATTTATGCAAGTGAAGAATACCGCAGTGAAGCAAAGGTTATTGACGGAAAGCTTATAACAGATTTCAACCCCTATGAAATTAAATCCTTTGCCCTTACACTAACAAGCAATTCAATGAATGCTGAGAAAGCAATTTCAACTCCCATCGATTTGAAACCAAACAAACAATTGATTTCAAAACAGAATAAACTTGGAGATTTCAAATACACAATTCCTTATGAAATCACACCTGACAACATTACTATTGGCGGTGTGGATTTTGAAATCAAAAAAGACGGTAAAAATGCAATCGTATGCAAGGGTCAGAAACTTACTGTTGATAATGGTGCAACAAAACTTATTCTTCTTTGTAACTCCATTGATGGTGATAAAAATGCAAAGTTCAAAGTAGGTAAGGAAACAGTAACAAAATTCGTTCCCGATGCTTTTCAGCGACCTGCTCGTTGGGATATGTATGATTTTGGGGAAACCGCAAGAATTAAAGATTGCAAAATTGCCTACGAGTTCACCCATTGTCACAAAGATTTCGGAGATGTTACTGCAAAATCAATGTACTTCTTTGCTGTTGAAATCAAGTTGAACGGCGAAAAAGAAATTATTCTTCCAAAGAATAAAGATATTGTTATTCTTTCAGCAACTCAAGTAAAAGGTTCTCTCGGTGGTCTTATAACACCTCTTTGTGAGGAAGTTGAGGAAAGAAAATTCAAATTCAAAATGACCCACAAAGAGAAAAAACAATACAAAAAAGAAAGGAAATTAAAAAACCTCCACGATAAGAAGTTCTATAACAGAAAGAACTGGGGAAAAGACTATTAAAAAACAAGGCATCGCGACTGCGATGCCTTATTTTTTAGTAAAGTGCGAAAAGTGAAAAGTGAAGAGGTTCTGGGAAGCTTCGCTTCCAATCATTTTTCGACTTGCAAACTAATACTTTTTTCAAAAATCCACTTCAACATATCAATAAACAAAAACACTATATTCCATCAGGTTTATAATGCCTCAGGTACCGAAACTTGCCACTTCCAACTTGACACTCAACATTAAAATATTTTCAAAAATATTTTAGTCACAACAAACCCTATCACTCCGCAACCGGGAAATGTTAAAAGCCACGTTAATACTATTTCTTTTATAACTAACGGGTTTAGAGATTTTATATTTTTTGCACTCCCTGCGCCCATCATAGCGGTAGTTTTAGCGTGAGTTGTTGAAACAGGGAACCCTAAAACTGTACTTACAAAAAGGGAAATTGATGCAGAAAGGTCTGCGGAAAAGCCTTGATATTTTTCCAGCTTCACCATATCCATCCCAACGGATTTTATAATTTTTTTACCACCGCACATTGTACCTAACGCCATTACAACTGAGCAAAGTAAAATAATCTTCCAATCAGGTTGGAAATTTTCGTTTTGAGCGTTACCCGAAAATGTGGTGCAAAGCATCAAAACAGCAATGAATTTTTGTCCGTCCTGAGCACCGTGCATAAAACTCATTCCTGCAGCGGCAAAAATCTGCCCATATTTAAAAAAGCTTTCTGCATTTTCTCTTTTTATGTTCTTGAAAAGAATTATTATCAGTCTGCAGATAATAAATCCAACAACAAAACCAAATAAGCAAGAGGTAAAAAGACCTTTAACCGCCTTAAGCCACTCTCCCCCATTTATTCCCGAAAATCCGCCCTTAATTGCAATTGCACTACCTGAAAGCCCTGCAATAAGGGCATGACTTTCGCTTGTGGGAATGCCAAAATACCAAGCGAGCACCGCCCAGAACACAATACTGAACAGAGCTGCAGAAAGCGCAACAGAAGCAGAATATGTATCATCTCCAAAATCCACTATATTTGCAACCGTAACAGTAACGGAATTATTTATAGCGCTCATAACCATAACACCAAGAAAATTAAACATAGCAGACATTAACAGCGCTGATTTTAGTTTCATACATCTTGTTACAGTTACAGTAGAAATGGCATTCGGTGCATCAGTTAAACCATTTACAAACACTACCGAAAGAGTAAGAATTATTGACGTCAGGGTTAACGATAATAACTGCAAAACAATCCCCCTTTTGCTATTGGACTATTTATACAGTTTATTCGCAGCTTTTCCATTTAATATATACGAAAACATAAAATACAACAAAAAAATAAAAAATATTCAAAAAACACTTGCAAAATGTAAAACGATGTGATATCATATCTTTCGCTATCTGGGTGTGGCGCAGTTGGTAGCGCGCTTGACTGGGGGTCAAGAGGCCGGAAGTTCAAGTCTTCTCACTCAGACCAAAACCTTTGAATCTCAACGGATTCAAAGGTTTTTCCATTTTTTGAGGATTTTTTCAGGCCTCTTGACTCTTTCGTGAAATTTAAAGAGTCAAGAGGCCTTATTTTTATGAGAATTATCTTACTGTATACGTGTGGTTAAAAGCTCTCACTTCAAGACTTTTTTCTTCATTTTCAATAATCTCTTGTGGAACAGCAACAAGCATTGTGAAAGTTTTAGCATCACTTGTTACTTTCTCCAATACAAAGCCACCAGGACAATTATTGTAACTATTTTCTGCCGTATGGTAAAACAATAAATCTGATTTGTATGTAACACCATCATCGTAATCTACAAATATTTTTTCAGGTCTTACGGTAAAATCTTCTTTCCCTATATTTTCTATTGTAAAGTCAATCTTAACAAAACCTTCATCTTCGTAAACGCCTGATATTCCATAACCAGCTTCAAATAATTCCAATTTGTTTTCATATACCGAAATATCGTTTACAACAAATTCAGCAACTTCGTTATATTTAACAGTTTCTCCAATTTTTCCGTTTTTTGGTGTTGTTAAAATTTTAAATCCAACAACGAGAATAACTAATACAAGCAAAAGAACGAGTATTTTTTTCAAAAACTTTTTCATATTTTTCCTCCACTATTATACATTAGAGTAACTTCTGACTAATTATGTCAGTAAAAATTGTTTTCACCTCCACAAAATAAAAAAGTGTGTGCAACCGAAGCTACACACACCGAAAAAT
This sequence comes from Acutalibacteraceae bacterium, assembly GCA_045576615.1. Taxonomy (GTDB): domain Bacteria; phylum Bacillota; class Clostridia; order Oscillospirales; family Acutalibacteraceae; genus DTU089. The sequence continues at coordinate 42,355 of JAZNGU010000027.1, forward strand.
GCATAACCCCTGATTGCTACCACACAAATCACAGGCATATCTCAAGGAATGCACAATTGGAGAATGCATTTTTACCGAAGTAAAAAACATTCCCTTATAATATGCCCAATATTAGATTTGTGTGGTAACTTTAGATTACCACAATATTTCAGTTTTATCAATAGTTTAATTAGAAGAATAGGTTCACTGCATTTATGCCTTACTTCAAAGGAAGGTAGCACGAAAAATCTTGATTTTTCGTGACGGAAGGTTCTTTGTTGCAAAGCAACATTTCGATAAAAGCAAAATTATGACAAAGTTATTTTTCTGAATATATCTATCCGGTGGTACAGGCAAGCCTGTGCCTTACGTTTCATTACAATTGAAACTTATGCTTCAATGACGCTCAATATTTCGCGTCAAGAACTCTCCACCGCCCGACAAACTATATTGCGTCACTTTATTAATCAGCACGATTGAAACTATATTCAAGTTAATAACAAACAAAAAGGCGGTCCCCCTCTCTTCGAAGAGAGGCAGGACTGCCATCAACTTTATTGTTCTGCTTTTACGCTTTCTGCGGTACAGGCAAGCCTGTACCCTACGGATTTAAAAGCTTCAAATCATATTAAATTTATCTCAAACTCCACAAACTCGCAATCGCCTTTTATGTACTCGCCTTTCATAAAATTACGGGCAACGAAAACGATTTTGTTATCATAAACCTCTGCGTAATAACCCATACCGCAGGGCTTAATGCCGAAGTTGTTTTCTTTTCTGTAGCCGGGAACGCTCAAGGAGCAAACATTATTTTCTTTATTGAGCCATTCAAATGTTTTCTCGTAAATTCCGCCGTGAAGGTGCCCATTTATGAAAATAACATTTTTATATTTCTCCATAACTGCTCTGACTTGGTCTGACTGCTCACCCATATCACCTGTTTTCCACACCTCAGGAAGACCGTGGGTTTCAAGAAACGCCTGATGGCACATTACGAAAACAGGTTTACCGTCTTTTGTACCTCTTTTCAGTTCTTTATCAAGAAAATTAATCTGTTCCTGTGTAATATGTGCTTTTTCGAGAACTCGTTTTTCAGTACCGATAACAATAAATGTATAGCCATTTATATCATAAGAATAATAGCTTTTGCCATTTGTATTAATTTTAAGATATTCATTCACTTTATCCATTATGATTTTCTGGTTTTTGCGGTAGAAAAAGCGAACATCATGATTGCCCATTGTAACAAATGTATATGGAATTACCTTCTGATTATCAGTAACACGGAAAAATCTGTCATATTCTTTTTTCAATCCGTATTCGGCAATATCCCCTGCCATAAGAAACGCATCAAATTTTTCTTTTGAGTTGCCGATATCTTCAAAAACATTAGAGAGATTTTTTCCAGCAATTTCATTGTTAACCAAATGAGTATCGGCAATTGTTGCAAAGGAAAGTCTTACATTGTCGCTATCTTTAAACACAATCGGTTCTTCTTTTGAAACCTCATATGCCACATCATATTTAGGATTAACAGCCTTTAACTGTGCTTCCCATTTTATATAAAAAGTTTTTAATGACATTTTCTCACCCTAACCACATTATTCAATAATTCCTAAAAATCTACCTAACCAATATATGAAAATGAAAGACATTCCGTTTTCATAAGTACGTCCATTACCACCATCAATCTTAAATGGGCCGATACCTAAGGTTGAAAACGGTCTTTCATCCCATGCAAAAGGTACTTTTATATGGGGGGATTCGTACCACTCAAGTGGTTCATTATCCATTTCAATATTTCTGCGGTTGCTGTTAATCATTTTATAGTTTTTCATATCGCAAGGATAATCCTTGAGAGCCTTAACGCAACTGTCAACATCACAGGGCGCGCCTGTAAAGCCTTTGTAAATAAATGCATAATAGGGGTTACCCTCTATCTTTTCATATTCATAATGAGAGGCAAGTCCCATAAGCAGATACTGACGGATTGCTGGGTCCTTTTCAAGAAGAAGATATGAAAGCGTGTTGAGCATTGCAAGATTATCATCAATATGGCAAGAATGCCCATCCGCTCTTTTATGATAAGCGGCATTAATGAGGAAGTGGTGGTCTTTTATAAGGCTCTGGTATTTCTCATTATATCTTTCGTTACCTGACATATGGTAGGAAATTTTAAGGAAATTGAGCATTTCCAAAGAGTTAACGCCCTTTTCCCACATCCAAGCATTATCCAAATTAAGCGCCTGTTCATTCCAGCATGCCCATGATGTAGGCTTTCCGTCCTTATCAATAAGATAGCCATCATTATCTAAAATATGGTCGGTAATATTGCAGATTGCTTCGCAGATTTCTGCCTTTTCTTCATCATCGGCACACAAATCATAGTAAAGTGAAAAGCCTGCATAATGACCTGTCATTTCATCACTTGAAGTTTCACCCAACCATTCATAAGTACCGTCGGAGGAACGATGCCACTCACAACCGGGATGGTCAGATTCAAGATTTGTTCCCCATTCCTCTTCATCGGAAAAACGCACTGCACGGGCGGTAAAACCTTTTATCTCGGGTGCTCTTGTAAGGAAAAGCATTGCTTCCTTTGTTCTTCTTGCGGCTTTAAGCACCTGTTCATCCTTTGTTACCGCATACCACATTGCAAGACCCGCAAGGTATGAATGTGTCCAGAGTCCATCATTATCAGTGGGATGAGAACAATCTTTTCCGTCAAGAGATTTCACCCAGGTAACATACCCATGTTTTCTGGGGAAATATTTCTCAGTATTTTCGAAAAGCAATCTGGATTTTTCTTCCAAAGTCATAAGCTTTTCGCTTATTTTAACAATTCCACCATCTGAAGCTGTATAAATAACACCATCGCAATAAGCAAGTGCTGTTACATTAGTGTCAAAAGCATAACGGGTTGCCGGCAAATACTTCGCCATACCATTTTTTATATGCACTGCACCTGCATCTGTACCTAAAAGAAAACTTCCATCATTGCAAACACAAATTGAATAAACGCTTTCACTTGGTAGAACTGAAATTTCGTTCTTACCATACCAACCACTTTTATAGTCATAAATGAAAAGACCTTCATCGGCACCAACAAGAAGATATCCTGTTTTATCAAAAGCGATAACATTTATATGTATCTCCGGCATTGTGGAATATGCCGGGAAAATGCAACGCCAGGTTCTACGCTTACCCTCCATTCTCTGCAAGCAGGTTTTACTTGCCACGCAAACCTTTTCACCCTGCACTGCAAGAGAAATTTCATCCTGATCCATTTTCTGAAGAGTAAAAAAGCCTTCATCCTGCTCAACGTGGAGAGAATGCTCTGTGAGAACATAAAGCTCATTATCACCGCACAAATCAACAATCGGAAACTCAAAATCTGCAAACTTTTTCGCACCATCATCCGTTATTTCATAGAGAACCTTATCAAAAGATGCAAAAACTCTACCTATCTTATCACAATACACTTTGGAAAAAATCCCATCAGAGAAAAGTTTGTTCCATTCACCATCTTTGAAACGGCAAAGGCCATTTTCCGAACAAGCATAGATTTCACCGTTCTGCGCTACCGCAATTGAAGAGATTTTTTCCGAAAGTTCAATGTGTTCTGTTATTCTTTGAGTATATTCGCCTATTCTGAGTTTTTCCAATTGTAAACACTACCTTTAATATTTTAATTTTTCATTAGCGGCTTTCATAACCTCGGGAGTAATTTTGATAACCTCACGGTCATAGGTAAGAAGACCATTACATTCGTCCTCAACGTCACTTACCTCTGTATATATAATTGCAGAAAGACCTTTATTTACCATACAGTTATAAATTCTGTTTTCATAAAGATTTTTGATTGCTTTATCAAAGCTTTCCTGATTATAGTATTTTCTGTAACCAAAGAATTTGTCCTTATTAAAACTATGGTCTTTCAATTGCATTGAATAACCGCCGAACTCTGTAAGCGCAATCGGGCGTTCATCGTTTTTGTTGTATTTTGGGAAAAGGAATGGTGTGAAATAGATGTGGAAACTATTTACATCACCTGAGCCATGATCGACCCAACCACTTGCATGGTCAACAAGACGTGTGGGGTCTTTTTCTTTATAGAATTCACAAGCCTTAACACTGTCAAACTGACCCCACCCCTCATTCATAGGAGTCCACAGAGCAAGAGATGTAACATTATAAAGAAGCTCAATCATTTTTTCGGAATCCTCGTAGAATTCCTTTCTGCCCTCTTCATCCTGTCTTGCAAAATATCTGTAATGCTTAGGTCCGTCTGAAACTTTACCTATATGCTTATTATTAAAAATCATCGCTAATGCAGGTGCGGTACCGATAGCCATAAAGTTATATGCACCACCACCGTTAATCATATCCTGCCAAACTATCATACCAAGTCTGTCACAATGATAATACCAACGCAAAGGTTCAATTTTAATGTGCTTTCTTAAAGTATTGAAGCCTAAATCCTTCATTGTCTGAATATCGTAAATAAGAGCTTCATCTGATGGTGCGGTATACATACCATCACTCCAATACCCCTGATCAAGAAGACCATTGAAGAAATAAGGCTTGTTGTTAAGCATAAGCCTGGGAGTACCTTCATTATCCTTACCAACACTATATTTTCTCATACCGAAATAACTGTCAACCCTGTCATTACCTGCCGCAATTTTAAGGTCATAAAGATAAGGATTTTCAGGACTCCAGAGTTCATAATCAGAAAGCTTGATTGTGCCTTTTCCGCCTGTTAGCTTAACTGCACCCTTTACCTCACCCTTGTCCATAACAACTGCTGCCATTTCGTCATCGGGTTTACCATTGTATTTTATTTCAATATTAATTTCGTCATTATCAATATCGGGAGTGAGCTTTATATTTTCAATATAACCCTCACAAACCTCTTCAAGCCATACAGTCTGCCAGATACCTGACTGGGGTGTATACCAGATTCCGCCACGTTTAAAGGTCTGCTTACCTCTTGCCTGATGACCTTCGGTTGTAGGGTCTGTTACAGTAAGTCTTAAATCATTTTCCCCATCAAGAATAAGAGTTGTAACATCAAAGGTAAAAGGAAGATAACCGCCCTTATGCTCACCAACAACGCTGTTATTAAGAGTTACTGTGCATTTATAGTCAACTGCACCGAAATGAAGAAGAACGCGGTGATTAGTTCTTTTAAAATTAAATGTTTTTTGATAATAAAGAACATCTGTGGGTTGAACCATTTTCTCAACACCGCTTAAAATACATTCGGGGCTGAAAGGTACTGTAATTTTACCCTGATAACCATTGAATTTTTTAAACTCATCAAGAATTGCATAGTTCCATTCACCGTTGAGATTAATAAAACTATCACGTTTCATCTGAGGTCTGGGATAATCGTTGAGGGGTAACTCCTTATCTAAAGTTTTTCCCCATCTTGTAAGTAATCTTTCCATAAATATACTCCAAATTTTATAATTTTTTCTCGCACAGATATATTTATGATATCACAATACTATATATTTTTCAATAATATACAACTTCATTTTTTACCAAACTATTACAAATTATCGTTGACGAAACGAAATTTAAGTGGTATAATCTACCCAAATATAATGAAAAGGTAGGGTCTTTATGGAATACATAAGCGCTTTATTTCAAGAAATCGCAGCATTCTTTTTGTCAATCTTAATGATGTTCGGCGGTGTTACAACTCCCGCAACCGGTGACATTCTCAGAAACATTTCTGATGATGTTAATATCGACTTCGTTTTAACAGGTGACACTCAGGTTTGTGACTATATGCCCGAACGTGAAGCAAATCTCATTTCTTTCTCAGAAGATATGATGAACGCTGAAATCGGCCTTGATGCTTTCCTTATCGTTGGCGATATCGCTGAAAATGGTATGCAGGAAGAATATGACAGAATCACAAGCCACATTTCAGGTTGGAATGTAGAAAATTACATTATGTGTACCGGTAACCACGACATCCGTCTTCGTGATTTTGAACAATCCAAAGAACGTTTCCTCAACTTTATGAACGCTCTTAACTCTGAAGAAAACGCAAAAGACAATGTTTTCTTCAAATACGAAGTTAATGGTTACACATTCCTTTCAATCGCATCTGACGAAATGCGCTTTGAAGAAGCTCATTTCTCAAATGAACAGCTTCAGTGGCTCAACATTGAACTTAAAGAAGCAACAAAGAGTGGCAAGCCTGTTTTCGTTCTTTGCCATCAGTCATTAGCTGAATCTCACGGTCTTCCTAACACTTGGGGTTCTGCAAACAGCACTCCCGAAGACACAACTCTTCCCACATACGTTCGTAAAGATAGTTACGACTTAACCGGCAGTATCGGTGAACAGAGTAACGATATTTACGATATCATTTCAAAATACAAAAATGTATTCTTCTTGACAGGTCACCTTCACACAGGCTTCGGTAAATACACATACCAGACAATCAGCGAAGAAAACAATGTTCAGGGCATTAACGTTCCCTCAGTTGGTATTGACAACAAGGACGGCGTTTACAACAACCCCGGTACAGGTCTTTTCGTTGAAGTTACAGATTCTCAGGTTATCTTCTATGCAAGAGATTTCAGAAATGGTAAATTCCTTTCAACTGAAGATTGGTCAAAGGCTGTAATGGCATACGACCTTATCTAATCGAGTACAAACATAATACAAGCCTCCCGCATAAAATATTGCGGGAGGTATTTTTTATGTTATCGGATATTGTTACTTTGATTCTGGCAGTTACAGGCGTTGTTTTTATTCTGTTTTCGATAATTTTTAAACTTATGGTATGGAAAGAAAGTGATATTGTGCTTTCTATCCCTTTGAATTCTGACAATTATGAGATTTTTGACAGAATAACAAATCTGCGGGAAATTTGTTGTTTTTTAGGAATACAAAAACAATGCACCATAGTTGTTATAAACTACGGTGCATCCGATTTATTTATTAATAAACTGAAAAATCATTTTTTTCAATATGACTTTCTTAAAATTATTGATAAAGAAGAAACAATCAAAGAGTTGCATACATAACCGCTTTAATAGTGTGCATTCTGTTTTCTGCTTCCTGGAAAACAACAGACTGTTCGCTTTCGAAAACATCATCTGTAACTTCCATAGCAGAACGATTGAATTTTTCGCACATTCTCTTACCGATTTCGGTTTTCTTATCGTGATATGCAGGAAGGCAATGCATAAATATTGCGTTGTCACCTGCATTTTTCATTAATTCGGCATTTACCTGATAGGGTGAAAGCTCGTTAATTCTTTCCGCCCAGACAAGTTCAGGTTCACCCATTGAAACCCACACATCAGTATAAATAACATCTGCATTTTTGGTTGCTTTCTTGGGGTCAACCTCGAATTTGAGAGTTGCTCCGCTCTGCTTTGCAAGTTTTTTACATTCGTCAACAAGGGCACTATCGGGGAAATATTTTTCAGGAGCGCAAGCGGTAAAGTTAAGACCCATAATAGCGCAACCAACCATAAGCGAATTGCCCATATTATATCTTGCATCGCCCATATAAACAAAGTTTATACCTTTAAGTTTACCGAATTTTTCTTTAATTGTAAGGAAATCAGCAAGAATCTGTGTAGGATGGAATTCATTTGTAAGACCGTTCCAAACGGGAACTTTAGAATATTTTGCAAGCTCTTCAACAATTTCCTGACCATAACCACGGTATTCAATTCCGTCATAAATAGAGCTGAGAACGCGAGCAGTATCTGCAATACTCTCTTTTCTTCCTATCTGAGAAGCGTTGGGGTCAAGGTAGGTAACACCCATACCCAAATCCCTTGCCGCAACCTCAAAGCTGCAACGGGTTCTTGTACTTGTTTTTTCAAAAATAAGAGCAATATTTTTGCCTTTAAGTGTGTCGTGGGGAATTCCGTTTTTCTTTTTCTTTTTAAGGTCTGCCGCAAGATTTATAAGGTATTCCATTTCCTCACTTGTGTAATCAAGAAGCTTTAAAAAATCTCTGCCTTTTAAATTCATTTTTATACCTCACAAGCCTTTTTTATAATATTTATTGCCTTTTCCAAATCCGGGAAGGAAATGTTAAGAGGCGGTAAAAGTCTTAATTTATTCTTTGCCTTAATGGGCAAAACACCGTTCTGCTGACAATAGGCAAGAACCTCGTTTACATCCTTCTCGGTTTCAATACCAAGCATAAGACCTAAACCGCTTATGCTTTTTACACCCTCACAAGCAGAAAGTGTTTGAATAATATATTGACTTTTCTTTTCAACATCTGAAAGAAAATCCTCGTCAAGTCTTTCAATAATACTTATTGCACCCGCGCAAGAAACGGGATTTCCGCCAAAGGTTGAGCCATGTGAACCGGGTGTGTAAACATTTTCAGTTTTCTGAAAGAGCATTGTGGCACCCAAAGGAAGACCACCACCGATACCCTTTGCAGTTGAGACGATATCGGGACGGATCCCATATTTCATATAGCCGTAAAGAGCACCTGTTCTGCCGTTACCGGTCTGCACCTCGTCAACAACAAGAAGAACATCATTTTCTTCCGCTAATTTCCCCAAACCTGCAACAAATTCTTTTGAGAGAGGAACGACTCCACCCTCACCCTGCACGGTCTCAAACATAATTGCAGCAACTTTTTCTTCTTTTATATATTTTTCAATAGTTTCCAAATCTCCTGCATCTGCATAAAGAAAACCATCTGTAAGAGGAAGAAAATCTTTATGAAATGTTTCCTGTCCCGTTGCGGCAAGAGTTGTTATTGTTCTGCCGTGGAAGCTGTTATTGAGGGTTATAATTTTATAATAATCCTCACCTTTTTTATCTGCTGCATATTTTCTTGCTGCCTTTATAGCACATTCATTTGCTTCTGCGCCGGAGTTTGAAAAGAAAACTTTTTTTGCACCTGTTTTAGTGCAAAGAAGCTCTGCAAGTTTGGCGCAAGGCGCGGTATAATACAAATTTGATGTATGCTGAAGAGTTGAAAGCTGATCTGTTACCGCTTTAACCCATTCTTCATCTCCAACGCCAAAAGCACTTACACCGATACCCGTACCCATATCAATATATTCTTTGCCATCGCTGTCATAGAGCTTACTACCCTTACCCGAAACCAGTTCAATAGGGAAACGGGCATAGGTATTGGCAACATATTTATTGTCAAGTTCTTTAATGCTCATCATTCTGTCCCCTTAACTAAAGTACCTGCACCTTCATCTGTGAGAAGTTCAAGAAGAAGTGCATGTGGCACTCTACCATCAAGAATTGTAACTCTTCTTACACCCTTTTCAATAGCTTCAATACAACATTCAACTTTAGGAATCATACCACCTGAAATAACGCCTTCTTCAAACAACTGACGTGCTTCTTCGGTAGTAACTCTTTTGATAATTGAATCGGGGTCGTTAACATCTCTTAAAATACCGGGAATATCAGTCATTGTAATAAGTCTTTCCGCTTTCATTGCACCTGCAATATAAGAAGCGGCTGTGTCTGCATTGATGTTATAAACATTGCCCTCTTTATCGCAACCAACTGTTGAAACAACGGGAATGTACTCTTTCTCAATAAGGTCGAGAATAGGCTTAACATTTACGTTGGTAATTTCACCAACAAAACCCAATCTTTCATCTTTTACCTTCGCTTCAATAAGGTGACCGTCAATACCAGAAATACCGACTGCATTACCGCCGAACTCGCCTAAAAGGTTAACAAGCTGTTTATTGATTTTACCTGCAAGAACCATTTGAACAATTTCTGCAGTTTCCTTATCTGTAACACGAAGGCCATCAACAAATTCGCTTTGCTTACCAACCTTTTTAAGCATATCTGAAATTTCGGGGCCGCCACCGTGAACAAGAACCGGCTTAACACCGATAAGCCACAAAAGAACCAAGTCCTCCATAACCTGAAGCTTAAGTTCTTCACTTATCATTGCATTGCCACCATATTTTACAACAATAACTTTGTTGTGATATTTCTGAATATAGGGAAGTGCCTGAGTAATTATCTCTGCACGCTGAAGATTTGTAATTATCAAGTTTTCCATTTTCTCACGTCCTGTAATCACCGTTGATTTTTACATATTCATAGGTAAGATCGCAACCCCAGGCAGTTGAAGAAGCCTCACCTGAATTAAGACCAACATTTATAACAATCTCTTTTTCTAAAAGAATTTCTTTTGCTTTCTCTTCGGAAAATTCAATTCCCGAACCAGCCTTACAAACAGGAACGATGCCTTTAGTTGATTCAAATGAAACATCAACCTTAGTAACATCAACCTCTGCACCGCTGTAACCTATTGCACAGAGAACTCTGCCCCAGTTAGCATCTGCACCAAACATTGCCGCCTTTGTAAGAGATGAGCAAATAACACTCTTGGCAACTGTTTTTGCAGTTTTCTCATCAGCAGCACCTGTTACTCTGCATTCAAGAAGTTTTGTTGCACCCTCACCATCACCTGCAATCATTCTGCAAAGGTGAACAGTTACAGTATTAAGTGCTTTCATAAATATATCAAATTCTTCACCCTCTGCGGTGATTTCTTTGTTACCCGCCATACCATTTGCAAGAACACAAACCATATCATTTGTTGAGGTATCACCATCAACGCTAACCATATTAAAAGTGTTCTGAATATCGCTTGAAAGTGCTTTCTGAAGCATTTCGGGAGCAATTGCAACATCGCTTGTAATAAAAACAAGCATTGTTGCCATATTGGGATGAATCATACCGCTCCCCTTTGCAATACCACCGATTTTGCATTCTACTCCACCGATTTCAAAGGAAACCGCAACCTCTTTTTTAACAGTATCGGTTGTCATAATCCCTTCTGCCGCTTCCGCACTGTTATTTTCGCCGAGAGCTTCCTTAAGAGCAGGAAGACCCTCCTTTATGGGAGTAATGTCTAGAGGTTGACCAATAACACCTGTTGAAGCAACAACAACATCTTCTTTGCTGATACAAAGCTCTTCTGCAGTAAGTTTTGCCATTTCCTGTGCAACCTCAATGCCATCTGCATTACAAGTGTTAGCATTACCGCTATTACAGATAACTGCTTGTGCCTTTCCGTCCATAAGGTGCATTTTTGTTACTGCCAAAGGGGCACCTTTAACCAGGTTAGTTGTGTATACTGCCGCCGCACTTGCTTTAGTTTGGCTGAAAATCAGTGCAAGGTCGCGCTTCGTTTTATTTTTTCTTATACCACAGTGAACACCACTTGCGGTGAATCCTTTTGCGGCACAAATGCCGCCGTTAATGAGTTCCATAATCATATCTCCAAACCTTTTGTATCGTCATTTCCGAGAACTATGTTAAGACATTCTACCGCCGCGCCTGATGCGCCTTTGCCGAGGTTATCGTATCTTGCGGTGAGAATGATTCTGTCTTCATTTCCGAAAACTGAAACAATCATACTGTCTTTTCCTGAAAGAAGTCCTGCCGAAATGAAGCCTTCTTCGTTTAAATTCTCCTCATATTTTACAAGAGGTCCATTATATTTATTTTTGTAAAGCTCTTTGATTTTTTCTATATCAAAGCCATTTTTCAAATCACTTTTGAATACAGGAACAGTAACTTCCATACCTGAATAAAAATTTGAAACAACGGGACAGAATACCGGAGCATTCTCAAGTCCCGAAATTTTAACCATTTCCTTTAAATGCTTGTGGTTTTGAGTAAGTCCGTATTGACGAGGTGCTCCTAAAAGCTCGTCCGGCTCTTCCTCGTATTCGGCAATCATTTTCTTACCGCCACCACTATAACCCGTAAGGGAGAAGCAGGAAAGATTTTCAGTACCATCCAAAGCGCCCACTTCAACAAGTGGGTAAACAAGGGAAATAAAACCACTTGCGTGGCATCCGGGAACTGCAATTCTCTTGGAATTTTTCACTTTCTCTCTGTGAGAAGCGGAAAGTTCGGGGAAGCCGTATGCCCAATCGTCAAGAGTTCTATGGGCAGTTGATGTATCAATTACAACTGTATTCTCGTTTGCTATAAGAGAAACAGACTCTCTTGCCGCATCATCAGGAAGACAAAGGAACGCAATATCTGCATTGTTAAGCGCTTCTTTTCTGCATTCTCTGTCTTTTCTTTTTTCATCGGAAAGGCTTATAAGCTCAATCCCCTCGAACTTTTCAAGTCTTTCATATATTCTTAAACCGGTTGTTCCGGCTTTACCATCAATAAATACTTTCTTTGCCATTGATAAACTCCGTAACAAATTCAATTTGTTTTTCTACTGATTTATAACCCGTTGAACCTGCGGAAATTCTTTTTGAAATGCAGGTTTCAAGAGAAATTTCATTAAATAAATCTTCATCAAAGAGGTCGCTGTGTGCTTTATACTCATCAAGAGTAAGTGTTTCAAGAACCTTATTCTTTTCAATACATTCCGCAACAGTCTGCCCAACAATTTTATATGCAGTTCTGAAAGGCATCCCCTTTTTAACAAGATAATCTGCAAGGTCAGTAGCATTAATAAAGCCTTTCTGTGCCGCAGAATACATATTTTCTTTAAGGACTGTCATTGTTGCAATCATGGGAGCAAAAATGCTCAGGCATTTTTCTACTGTTTCAATACTGTCGAAGATTGCTTCTTTATCTTCCTGCATATCCTTGTTATATGCAAGAGGAAGACCCTTGAGAGAGGTAAGAAGAGCAAAAAGGTCACCGTAAACTCTGCCTGTTTTCCCTCTTACAAGCTCTGCCATATCTGGATTTTTCTTCTGTGGCATAATACTCGAACCTGTTGTATAGGCATCGTCAAGCTCAACGAATTTGAATTCCCATGAAGACCAGAGAATAACCTCTTCAGAAAATCTTGAAAGGTGCATCATTATAACAGAAAATGCGCTCATAAGCTCAACGCAGAAATCTCTGTCTGAAACACCATCAATACTGTTCTGCATAATTCCGTAAAAGCCTAATTTTTTTGCTTCAAATTCTCTGTCCGTATCATAAGTTGTTCCGGAAAGAGCACAAGAGCCGAGAGGAGAATAATTCATTCTCTTAACTGCATCCTGAAGTCTTCCGCAGTCACGCATAAACATCTGGGCATAAGCAAGTAAATGGTGAGCAAATGTGATAGGCTGAGCTCTTTGAAGATGGGTATACCCCGGGAGAATTGCATCCTGATTTTCCAATGCTTTATCACGGATAACCTCAATAAGAGCATAAAGCAAATCATTTACTTTTTCTGCCTCGTCACGAAGATAAAGTCTGATATCAACTGCAACCTGGTCATTACGGCTTCTTGCAGTATGAAGACGCTTACCAACCTCACCTTTTCTGGCTGTTAACTCGCTTTCGATAAACATATGTATATCTTCTGCATCGCTGTCAAAGGTAAGTTTTCCGCTTTCAATATCTTCAAGAATACCTGTAAGTCCGTCAACAATTTCCTCACAGTCTTTTTCAGTAATAATCCCCTGCTTTGCAAGCATTCCTGCATGTGCTATTGAACCACCGATATCCTGACGGAACATTTTACAGTCAAAGTGAAGAGATGAGTTGAAATCATCCGCTTCCTTATCAAGAGCCTTTGTAAATCTGCCTGCCCACATTTTATCCATAATAATTTATACCCTTTCAAAAACTACTTTTGCACATTCTCCACTTTTCAGCATCGAATGTGCAAAGTATATAGTTATTAATTATTTGTCAAGAGAATCGAGACCTGCTTTTTCTCTCATATTTGCCATAACCTTAATGGGAAGACCATAAAGGTTGATGAAGCCTGCGCTATCTTTTTGGTCGTAAACTTCATCCTCATCAAATGTTGCCATATCAGCATCGTAAAGTGAGTAAGGAGAGCAAACGCCTGCGTTAATCATATTACCTTTGTAAAGTTTAAGCTTAACATCACCTGTAACAGTTTCCTGAGTTGAATCAACGAAAGCAAGGATTGCTTTTGTGAGAGGTGTGTACCACTGTGCATTATAAGTGAGCTCAGCAAGCTTCTGAGCAACAAGCGCTTTATAATGTGCTGTTTCTTTATCAAGGCAGATTGTTTCAAGAACGCTGTGTGCTTTATAGAGGATTGCTCCACCGGGAGTTTCATATACGCCACGGCATTTCATACCAACAAGTCTGTTTTCAACGATGTCAAGAAGACCGATACCATTTGCACCGCCAAGCTCATTAAGTTTTGTAACAAGCTCAACTGCACCCATTTCTACGCCGTCAACTGCAGTGGGAACACCTTTTTCAAAATGAATTGTAACATAAGTTGGTTTATCAGGAGCCATTTCAGGAGAAACGCCCATTTCCAAGAAACCCTCCTTGTTGTAAAGAGGCTCATTCATAGGGTCCTCAAGGTCAAGACCTTCGTGAGAAAGGTGCCAGATGTTTTTATCTTTTGAATAGTTTGTTTCTCTGTTGATTTTAAGAGGAACATTGTGTGCCTCTGCATAAGCAATTTCTTCTTCTCTGGATTTGATATCCCATTCTCTCCAGGGAGCAATAATGGGCATATTGGGAGCAATTGCTTTGATTGCAAGTTCAAATCTTACTTGGTCATTACCTTTACCTGTGCAACCGTGACAGATAGCATCTGCACCTTCTGCAATAGCGATTTCAGCAATTCTTTTTGCAATGGGAGGACGAGCAAAAGCAGTACCGAGAAGATACTCTTCATAAATTGCACCCGCTTTAAGACCGGGGAACACATAATCTTCAAGAAATTCTTTTGTAAGGTCTTCAATATAAATTTTAGAAGCGCCTGTTGCGATTGCTTTTTCTTCAAGACCTTCAAGCTCACTTGCCTGACCAACGTTACCTGAAACTGCAATAACTTCGCAGTTGTTATAATTTTCTTTAAGCCAAGGGATGATAATTGATGTATCAAGACCACCTGAGTATGCAAGAACTACTTTCTTAATGTTTTTCTTATCCATTTTTATTTCCTCCAAATTGCAAGCTTTGCAAAAATATTCATTTGATATGCATAGTTATACACCTTTAATTAAAAAAAGTCAACCTTTTTGCATAAATAATTTCCCTTTTGTGCATTTTTGACCATTTGCAATAAAAAGCCTTGTTTTATTTATGTTTTTTGTGTATTTTTCAGTACATTTTATACAGATATTTTTTATATTTATAATGTAATATACAAACCCAAACATAATATACCGTATATTTTTGCATATTATTCATTTTTTATGCATAAAATACAACAATACTTTTACAAAGGATAGTCTTTACGGGACAACCACCACCATTTCGCCCAAATTGTATTAATACCGAAACACATCACCCGAAATTTACATATTATTATAATTTATCCAAAGAGGAATGGTCCCCATCCCATTACTTTTACTCACTCTTTTGGCGCAATTTCGCGCCCCGACATTCCTCACTCCTCATTCCTAACTCCTTACTAACAAAAAAGCACCGCTTTTTCAAGCGATGCTTTTTGATTAAAGAACATATATAATTATATCTCTTCTACCCCAGTTTCTGCACTGTGCCTCGGAATTCATATACAAGTCAACTGTCCAGTCAACATCGTAGATGTAGCTACCTGTGTCAGCAGCGATACAGTAACCATAAACGTATCTGCCATCTGCAGAAACAATATACATCTCTGTACCATAGGGGATTTCTTTAGGGTCAACTGCAATGTAACCTGTTTGTGCTCTTTTACCTGTTGATGTAATACCACCGGGAATGCAGTATGCAGTTGCCTGAGCATTAATAACTGATTTGTAGTTAGTGGGCAAACCGTTTGCGCCGATTTTAAGGTATGATGGCTCTGCCATTTCACTGATGGGTGTTCCAACAGGAAGACCTGTTGTAACAACATTAACCTTTGTACCCACCTGAACAAGCTCTCTTTCGGGATTTTCGAGAACCTTTTCAGATTTTTTTGAGCTGTTTTGAAGTTCACCATTCACATAGCGGTCTTCATAAACAACTGCCTTTGTACCCTCTTTGCCGCTTTCAAGAGTTCTTGTGCGGTTTCTGTAAAGAGAATCGGAATAGGTATATTCTGTTTCGTAGGGAATTGCTTCTTCTTCTGTTCTCTCTTTAAGTTCAACTCTATAAACGGAAATTTCCATTCCGTTTTTGAGTTCCTTATCGAGAGCAGGTTCTGTGAAATCTTCACCCTTTAACTCAACACCAAGAACACTCAAAGCATCCTCAACTGTTTTGCCGGAAACCTTTTTTGTTGTAGTTTTTCCGTCAACTGTAAGAGTAATTTTGAAAATATCATAGATTTCAATTGTCATACCGTCTTCTAAAAGTGTATCTGCAGAGAAGTTAAGTGCAGTACCCTTTTTAAGAGTGATTTCTGCTTTTTCAAGAGCATCTTTAACTGTGCCCAAAGCATAAACGGTATTTTTTGTGCCGTCAAAGCTTTCAATTGTAACTTTAACGCCTCTTCTTATAATAATGGTACTTCCGTCTTTTCCGTCGAAATTAGCAAGGCTGATTTCGTCCCCCTTTTTTTCACTGATTTCAATTCCTTCATCCTTGAGAATTTCTTCAGCATCAATTTCAGAGGTCAAAACTTCTGTAACCGAATTACCGTCGTAAATTGTAACATTGTACATTACGGGCGGTACGGCGAACGCTGTAGCTGAAACGAAGAATACAACCGCTAAAATCAAAAGACCAAATCTTTTGAGCGGCGAATGAACAGACGTTTCGCCTATTTTTCTGACTGTCATGGTATAAATATCTCCTTAGACAAGCAACTTCTCTTTATTATTATAAATTTGTGGCATTTCTGCCGTGAAAAGCTGCCGTTGTAGACATTTTTATCAGCAATAAAAAGTTGAATTGTCACCGTTTCAGCCTTAAATTACCAATAAAAAGGTCGTAGTTATCCGATGGCATTTGGTATTATAACCAAGTTTTTTTAAAAGTCAAATAATTTGAAATGTGATTTTTGTTAACATTTCACAAAGGTTTTGAACACAAAAATCGTCTACCCCCTACATTTTGTGGCGAATTTTAGAACAACCACAAGCATTTTCAGTTTTCTTTTGGCAAAAGTGCAGAAATTACAAACTGTAACTTTTAGCCCTATTTTTTACCAATTTCTTGTCAAATTGTAATTATTTGTTGACAGAAAACCGATTTTTAACCATAATATATACTATAATATTATAATTGCCGTGCGCAGCACCCGACATTTTGCATTTTGCATTTGAAAGAGGTCTCCTATGACTATACTTATTCCTGACAATGTTAAATTAATACTCGATAGATTAAAAAACGCAGGGTTTGAGGCTTACTGTGTTGGCGGAGCTGTGCGCGACAGTATTATGGGCGTACATCCGGGTGACTGGGACATTACAACCTCTGCCCTCCCTGAAGAAACCAGAGAGCTTTTTAAGGATTTCAAGACAGTTGATACAGGATTAAAGCATGGAACACTTACTGTAATAATTGACAGAACACCTTATGAAGTTACAACCTTTCGCATAGACGGCGAATATGGCGATAACCGCCACCCCGAAAATGTTACTTTTACAAGTAAAATCGGTGATGATCTTGCAAGAAGAGATTTTACAGTAAACGCTCTTGCATATAACGACGATAGCGGTCTTGTGGATTTATACGGCGGACAGGATGATATATATAATAGTATAATAAGAACAGTCGGAGATGCAGATACCCGTTTTCAAGAAGATGGGCTTCGTATTATGAGAGCCTTGCGTTTTTCTGCCTCCCTCGGATTTGAAATAGAAGAAGGAACAAAAAAATCCATTCACAAAAACAAAGACTTACTCAAAAACATTTCTGCAGAAAGACTTAATGTTGAATTAACAAAGCTTATTTGCGGTAAAAATGCTTTTAACATTCTTATGGAATACCCGGATGTGTTTTCCGTATTCATCCCTGAAATCGCACCCGCCGTAAATTTCAAGCAATACGGCAAAAAACACGCCTATGACATATGGGAGCATATCTGCCATACTGTTGATACAATCCCTCAGGACAGAATTTTGCGTCTTACAATGCTGTTGCACGATTTGGGAAAAGTACCAACTCATAAATTTAATGATAAGGGCGACAGCACCTTTAAAAACCACGCAACAGTGGGCGGTGAAATGGCAAAAGAAATTCTTACTCGCCTTAAATTCGATAAAAAAACCATTAACAGAGTTTCATTTCTTGTTGGTTGCCACGATTTTGAGCCACCCGAAACCAAAACAGAGCTGAAAAAGCATCTGAAAACCAAGACTCCTGAAGATATTAAGACTCTTCTTATTATAAAAAAAAGTGACAGAGGTGCTTTAAGCGAAAGCTACCGCGATATAAGCCGGGGTACAGCACAAACTTTAAAATGGTTAGAAGAAATTGAAAACAATAACGAATGTTGCACTATTTGCCAACTTGCAGTAAACGGCAAAGATCTTGAAAAGAAAGGTCTTAAAGGGGAAGAAATAGGAAACACTCTTAACACCCTTTTAGATGCAGTTATTGATAATAAAGTAAAAAACACTAAAGCAGATTTATTGACATATATAATATAATAGTATAGAATGAATTTATATTCACAAAGAAAGGGTGTTAAAATGCGTACTGCACATTCTCTCAACTTTGGTTGGAAATTTTCTCCCGAATTTTCGGAAGATATGATAAAAACTTCTTTTGACGACAGTAAATTCGAAACTGTCGATATTCCTCACACAAATAAGGAATTACCTTTGAACTATTTCGACGAAAAATGCTATCAATTCGTTAGCTGTTATCGTAAGAATTTTGACATCGGTAAAAAAGCAAAGGGTAAAAGATATATTCTTCATTTTGAAGGCGCTTCTCTTTATTCAAAAGTTTATTTAAACGGTGAATTTATCGGTGAATATAAAGGTGCATATAATGCATTTACCTTTGATATTACAGATAAAGTAAAAGCTAAAGACAATTTGCTTGTTGTTGAATTAGATTCCACAGAGCGTAAAGAAATTCCGCCCTTTGGTAATGTTGTTGACTACCTCGTTTATGGCGGTATTTACAGAGAAGTCTGGCTTGAAGAGGTAAGCGAAATATATATTGATAACGCCTTTGTGAGAACTCTCAATGTTCTTCAGCCTAAAAAGGTTCTTGATATTGATGTAACTCTCTCAGAAAGCGCAAAGGGCGAGCTTACATTTACCCTTTTTGACGGTGACAAGGTTATCGGTGAAAAGAAAACCGATTTCAGCGGAAGAGTTATTAACGCTAAATGGGCAGTTTCGGATGTTGAGCTTTGGGACACCGAAAGCCCCAAGCTTTATACTCTTAAAGTAAAGCTTGATGACAAAGACGAAATCTCTGTTCGTTTCGGCTTCAGAGAGTGCAGATTCTTAACCGACGGCTTTTACCTTAACGGCAAAAAAATAAAAATACGCGGTCTTAACCGTCACCAGAGCTATCCTTATGTTGGTTATGCTATGCCCAAAAATGTTCAGCGCGCAGATGCAGATTTGCTTAAATATGAATTGGGTCTTAACCTTGTAAGAACCTCTCACTATCCCGATAGTGTACACTTCCTTGACCGTTGCGATGAAATAGGTCTTCTTGTATTCACCGAAATGCCCTCATGGCAACATCTGGGTGAGGGTGAATGGAGAGATATCTGCCTTGATAATGTTCGCAGAATGGTTATGCGTGACAGAAACCATCCCTGTGTTATTCTTTGGGGCGTTCGTGTTAACGAAGGTCTTGATTGTGACGAATTCTATGCACAGACAAATGCACTTGCCAGAGAGCTTGATAACACCCGCCAGACAGGTGGCGTAAGAAATATGCCTATGAGCCACCTTCTTGAAGATGTTTATACTATGAATGACTTTATTCATTCCGGTAGCTTTATTAATCTTCTTCCCCCTGCTCTTGTTACAAAAAGCCTTACTGCTCCCTACCTTGTAACAGAGCATAATGGCCATATGTTCCCCACAAAGAGTTTTGACAAAGAAGGTGTAAGAGCAGAACACGCCCTCCGCCACACAAGAGTTCTCAACTCCGCTTACGGCAACCCCAGAACAAGTGGTGCAATCGGTTGGTGTATGGCAGACTATAACACACATAAAGACTTTGGTAGCGGTGACAGAATTTGCTACCACGGTGTTACAGATATGTTCCGTGTTCCTAAAATGGGTGCGGCAATTTACCGCTCTCAGCAGGATGACAAGCCTTTCCTTGAGGTAACCTCAGCTATGGATATTGGCGAGCATCCCGGTGGAACAATCGGTGATGTCTGGGTATTTACAAACTGCGATTATGTTAAGCTTTATAAAAACGGCAAATATACAAGTACAATTTACCCTGATAGCTCCAAATTTAAAAATCTTCCTCATCCCCCGATGATTGCATCAGACTTTATCGGTGATTCTTTGGTAACAGATGACGGACTTGACCCTAAAGCAGCAGCACTTCTTACAGATACTCTTGTTGCCGCTCAGACAAAACAATGGAAGCTTCCACCCTCTAAATTCGTTAAAGCAGGTGCCGCAATGGTTGTGGGCAAAATCCCCTTTAACAGAATGTTTGATATTGTAACAAAATACATCGGTGGTTGGGGTAATGAGCAGATAACCTATGCTTTTGAGGGATATAAAGACGGTGAATGTGTTGCAACAGTTGTCAGAACCGCTGTTACAGAGCTTCATCTTGATGTTAAAGCAGATTCCTATGTTCTCAAAGAAGAGGACACCTATGATGCAACAAGAATTGAAATTGTTGCTAAGGACCAGAACGGCAACAGAGTTCCCTTTGCAGACAGTTCCGTTAAAGTTACCATTAAAGGTGCGGCTGATATTATCGGACCATCAGAATTCCCTCTTGTTGGTGGCGACAGAGCATTCTGGATTCGCACAAACGGTAAAAAAGGCGATATAACAGTAACTGTTGATGCAAAATCAATAGGCAAGGTTAAACTTGACTTAAAGAGCGAATAATACTATAATACAATAACCATAAACCACCTCTCCCATTCGAGAGGTATAAAGGAGATAAATCGAAAATGAAACAGCCCTATTACATTACCACTGCAATTGCATACACCTCAAGAAAGCCCCATATCGGAAACTCTTATGAAATTGTTCTTTCCGATGCTTTGGCAAGATTTAAACGAATGCAGGGCTATGACGTTTTCTTCCAGACAGGTACTGACGAGCACGGTCAGAAAATCGAGGAATACGCTGCTGCGGCAGGTGTTTCCCCGAAAGAATATGTTGACAAGGTTGCAGGAGAAATCAAAGATATATGCGATTGCCTTAACACAACCTATGATAAATTCATCCGTACAACTGATGAAGACCATGAAAAAGCAGTTCAGAAAATTTTCAAAGCACTTTATGATAAAGGCGATATTTACAAGAGCGAATACGAAGGTTGGTATTGTGTTCCCTGCGAAAGCTTCTTTACAGATTCTCAGCTTGTTGACGGTAAATGTCCCGACTGCGGAAGAGAAGTAAAAAAAGAAAAAGAGGAAACATATTTCTTCAAATTAAGTAAATATCAGAAACAACTTGAAGATTATATTGAACAAAACCCGAACTTCATTTATCCCGAAAGCCGTAAAAAAGAAATGATAAATAACTTTATCAAACCCGGTCTTCAGGATTTGTGTGTTTCCCGTTCCACATTCAAATGGGGCGTTCCTGTGCCATTTGATGAAAAACATGTTGTTTACGTGTGGATTGATGCACTTTCAAACTACATCACAAGCCTTGGCTACGACCCCGACGGTAGTGGTGAATTATACAAAAAATACTGGCCCGCAAATGTTCACATTATCGGTAAAGATATTCTTCGTTTCCACACTATTTATTGGCCCATTATGCTTATGGCGCTTGGTGAGCCTCTTCCCAAGCAGGTATTTGGTCACCCATGGCTTCTTTCTGGCAATGATAAGATGTCAAAATCCCGTGGCAATGTTATTTATGCTGACGACCTTTGCAACCGCTTCGGTGTTGATGCAGTGCGTTACTATCTTCTTTCCGAAATGCCTCACGCTCAGGACGGAACAATCACCTATGAAACAATTATCGAGCGTTTCAATTCCGACCTTGCAAACACTCTCGGAAACCTTGTTAACCGTACAGTTGCTATGAGCAACAAGTATTTTGATGGTGTTATTCAGTCACCTGACGCTAAAGAAGATATAGATAACGAGCTTATTACAATGGCTCTTGACACTCTTCCTCAGGTTACAAAGCTTCTTGATACCTACAAGGTAAGCGATGCACTTTCAAAAATACTTGATCTCGCAAAGCGTTGCAACAAATATATTGACGAAACAATGCCCTGGGCACTTGCAAAGGACGAAGAAAAGAAAGCAAGACTTGGCACAGTTCTTTATAACCTTCTTGAAGGTATCCGCTTTATTGCAGTTCTTCTTGAGCCCTTTATGCCCGAAACAAGTGTTAAAATCCTTGAGCAAATCGGAACAGATATTAACACTCTTGATTCTCTCGCAGAATTCGGTGCAGTTAAGTCAGGTGACAAAGTAGGCGTTGCAACTCCCCTCTTCTCCCGTCTTGATGTTGAAAAAACTCTTGCAGAAATAGAAAGCTCTCTTCCAAAAGCAACAGAAGAAGAAACCGAAGAGGAAGAAAAAGAAATCGTTGGTCTTGCTGAAATTCAATATGACGATTTCGCTAAGGTTGAACTTCGAGTTTGTGAGGTTGTTGACTGCAAACCTATAAAGAAAGCTAAAAAGCTTCTTGAGCTCACTCTTAATGACGGCACAAAAGAGCCCAGAACAGTTGCTTCAGGTATTGCAAAATGGTACAAGCCTGAAGAGCTTATCGGCAAAAAGGTTATTGTTGTTGCAAACCTTGCTCCCAGAACTCTTTGTGGTGTTGAAAGCCACGGTATGATTCTTGCAGGTGAAATTACCGAGGATGATATTAAGGTTGCTTTTGTTGATGGTCTTCCTGCAGGTACACAATTAAGCTAATTTTTATAATTATGTATAACAACATTTTTGATTCACACGCACATTATACAGATAAAGCGTTCAATGATGACCGCGAAAATATGCTCGGCTCTCTCAAAGAGTCGGGCATTTGCGGTGTTATAAACTGTGGTGCGGATTTAGAGTCTTCAAAAGAATCTGTGAAACTTGCTGAGACTTATGATTATTTCTATTTCGCTTGTGGTGTTCATCCCGAAGAAGTTGAAAATCTTCCTGAAAACTATATTGAAATACTCAAAAGTTTAGCAAAGCACGAAAAATGCGTTGCAATCGGTGAAATCGGTCTTGATTACTATTGGCGTCAGGATACAAAAGAAAAACAAAAAGAAGTTTTCGAAAATCAGATTCTTCTTGCTAAAGAATTTGATTTGCCAATAATTGTACACGACAGAGAAGCACACGGTGATACCCTTGAAATCCTCAAAAAACACAAACCCAAAGGAGTTTTACACTGCTTCTCGGGTAGTGTTGAAATGGCAAAAGAGGTTTTAAAACTTGGAGTATATATTGGCTTTGGCGGTGCATTAACCTTTAAAAATGCACGAAAAGCTGTTGAGGTGGCAGAAATGCTCCCCCTTGACAGACTCCTTCTTGAAACAGACTGTCCCTATATGGCACCTGTGCCAATGAGGGGAAAAAGGAATGATTCAAGCCTAATTCCCTATATAGCCGAAAAAATGGCAGAAATAAAAAACACCGACACTCAATCGGTGCTTGATATAGCTTGCAACAATGCTATAGCATTGTTCAATATATAAAGTAACCCCGACGAGAATTTTCTCGTCGGGGTTAAAACTTTTATTCCATTACATCAGAATTCTCGGGGTCTGCGGGAGTCTCAGGATCTGCGGGAGTCTCATGATCTGCAGGAGTCTCGGGGTCTGCGGGAGTCTCGGGGTCTGCGGGAGTCTCAGGATCTGCAGGAGTCTCGGGGTCTGCAGGAGTTTCAGGATCTGCAGGAGTCTCAGGATCTGCAGGAGTCTCGGGGTCTGCGGGAGTCTCGGGGTCTGCAGGAGTTTCAGGCTCTTCCGGAACTACGGGAGTTCCCCAACAGAAATAGGCACCAATTTCGTTAATCGCTTCGCCTCTGTTTTCTGCTTTTGCAAGAACTGTGTAAGTATATTCAACACCTTCAACAATTGTGTCATCAACATACTTCAATTCTTTTTCTGCACTTATCTCGCCTAAAGCTTCCCATTCAGAATCTGCTGTTTTTCTTAAAACACTATAATTTTCAGAATACTGAACTTCATCCCATGTAATTACTGCAACGGTTTTGTTATCAACCACATCTTCCTTTACAATAATCCCCGCAGGAGCTTCAACAGGAACATACACAATTGCAGACTTTCCAGCCTCATTATAAATGCTGTCTCTGTCGGAAGCTACTGCTTTAACAGTGTAATAATAGGTTGTTTCTGTATCAATGTCATTATCGATAAATGTAAACGTTTCTTCTCCAAGTTGACTTGCACCAACTGTACCAATTTTTTTCCAAGCTGTTTCACCTGAAGTTTTTCTATAAACTTCATAATTCTCGGCGAACTCAACCGGTGCAAATATTACACTAATGCATGAACCGTCGTCACTATAAGTCGGAACAATTTCAAATTCAACCTCTGTAAGAGGAGCATGCGGGAATTTCGCTTTCGCTGTTTTCTCGGTAGAAACTTTACCCTGTTTAATTGCTTTTACTGTATATGTGTATTCCGTACCAACAGCAATATCTTCATCCTTATATTGTGTAATGCCCATTTTGGAATCAAACACACCTAAAGAAACCTTGTCATTACCAATACTCTTGAAAAGTTCAACGCTGTCAGCTGTACCATCAAAAGTCCAATTAACCATGATATAGGGATTTGTTGTTTCTGTTGCAGGAACAAATTCTGCTGTTGCATTCGTTACTGAAACAAAGTTTTTGACACCTGTTTTATCATAAACACTCTTATAACCATCAGCCTCTGCTTCAACGGTGTAATAGAATGGTGTGGTTTTTGCTTCTTTTGAAGTGTCTATAAAACTATTAAGCGCGTAAGAACCAATTACTTTCCATGTTCCGCCCTCAGTTTTTCTGTATACATAATAGGTATCTGCTCCATCAACTTTGCTCCAGGATATTGAAACACCTTTATCTGTAATTGTAGCATCTCCCAATACAGGTTTGTTCAATGCAACAATCTGCCATGTGTTGAAAAGACTGATTGCAGAGCCATTAACTGCTCTTACTGCATACTCATAACGAATACCGTTTTTCACACCTGCATCTACGAAAGAAAGTCCTGAAATTCTTGAGGAAACACAAGTCCACTGAGACTGACCCACAGGACGTCTGTAAACATTGTAGCCTGTCGCCCCTGTTATAGCATTCCATGTCACTTTAACATTCAAAGCACCCGCAGATGTTGTGTCATTCGCAAGTTTTGCTGTCGGCTTGGAAAGGAACATATTTTTAATTCCTGTTCTGTCGTAATAACTTGAAAGTTTGCCGTCAACAGCTTTTACACTGTACTGATAAGTATAACCTGATTTCTTGGCTACTTTATCAAGATATGAAGACTTTGAACCTTTTACGGTTGCGATCTCGCTCCACTTATCTGCAGAATTGATTTTTCTGTAAATTTTGTAACTATCTGCTTTGCTGACCTTTGACCAGGTAACCTTTGCTCTGTCTTTAGCATCAAATGTAACACTACCCAGTTTGGGCATTGCAAGGTAACTTGCTTTAATACCTTTTGAATTATATGCACCATCGTTGGTTTTGCACAAGGCTTTAACGGTGTATGTGTATGATTTCCCTGATTTAGCTTTTGTATCAACAAAATATTTATTTGTTGTGGTACCGATTTTCTTCAAGCCGGAGGATGTTTTTTTGTAAACATAATATTTTGTTACATCCTCATTTGCATCGCTCCAAGTAATTCTGATACCATTTGTGTATGAATATGCTTTTTTGAGTTTGGGTGCTCTGAGGAAACTAAAATCGAGTCCATCGGAATTATAAGTACTTTTACTGGAACCGTTGACTGCTCTTACTGAATATGAATAGTACCAATCGTTTTTTGTTGCTTTTTTATCTGTGTAGGTAACTGTTTTGTTACCTTTAACTGTAGCGATCTTCTTCCATTTAGAATTGCTTAAAGATCCGCCTTTACGATAAATTTCATAGCTCTTTGCACCTGTTACTTTTTTCCATTGAAGCTTCGCGTAACCTTTTGCACCTGTACCATCAACTTTCACAAGTTTAGGTGTTGAAAGATATGTTATTGAAATGCCTTTTTTATTATAAAGACTCTTATAATTGCCATCATAGGCTCTTACAGTGTACTTATAGTTTTTACCACTCTTAACTTTTGTGTCAGTATATGTGCATGCACCTTTATCAAGAGTTTTAATTGTTTTCCACTTTTTATCACCATCTGCTTTTCTCATAACCTTATATTTGGTTGCAGTAGTAATGGGTGACCATGAAACTTTTACGCCCGTTGATGTGTTTTTTACAGAATTGATTTTAACTGTCTTTTTACTTAAACGGTCAATTTTGATAGTAAAGGTTTCAACGGAGTCTGTATCAATTACAGTCCCGTCATCTCTTGAAATGTAGGTATAACACTTACCGTAATATGTTCCGCTTTTTGTGTTTTTAAAGCTCCAGGAAATTGCCAAAGGTGTATTTCCTTTTGAAGAATCAAACTCACCGGACATACTTCTGATAAGCTCTGTGCACGCCTTATCAGAATAAATTTCTACAGCATAGTTAGCATTTTCCTTACCTTCACTTATTCTCATAAAATAAAGATTTGCCTTATCGCCATAGAATTTAAAACTTGTTCTACGGGCCTCAAGCTTTGAGTCTGTAGGAACAATCTGACCATACTGATTGTCATAGGATGCAGTTTTTTCTACGGCAAGAGAAACAACCGTCATAGCACCTATAACAAGCAATGTAACAAGAAGTGTCAACAACACTTTTGCTTTTAAACTTGTAGTTTTCATGGAATAACCTCCGGCAACAATATAATTTCATGTATTGTATTATAATATATAAATTTATTCTTTTCAATAATATTTTGTGAAATAAATGTAACCAAATTGTCGACAGATTTATTTCGTTATATTTTTATTAAAATACTTTTCACAGTATTAATATACTGTTAACATATTTTATCAACACTAACCAAAAAAAACACCTGATTTTTGGCGACACAAATCTTTTGTTTCCCATTGATTTTTATATCCGGAAATGTTATTATACTCTATATAATTGGGTTAATTATGAGGTGTAAGATGGCTACGGACAGTACACAGAACGGAAATGTTCAATTATGCAAAGCTGCATTTGATAAAATACCTAAAGAAAAGCGCGACAGAATTTTAAATGTTGCAATTGAAGAATTTGCAAATAACGGATTTCAGAATACTTCAATCCAACAAATCGCAAAAAAATCAGGTATCAGCGTCGGCTCTGTATACAAATACTTTGAAAATAAGGAAACGCTTTTTTCAATGGTAGTCCACGAAGGTTTGTCTTCCTTAGAAGAATTTCTGATGAGCCTTTCGGATTCTTCCGATGACATTATTGTAAAAGCAGAAAAAATTATTCGTGAACTTTTAAAATATTCCCGTAAGCACCCTGCTTTAATCAAACTCTATTGTCAGCTTACAACAAGTGATAATTCAGAATTCTTGAATGGTCTTTCCCAACGTATTGAAGCTGTATCTGCTTCAATTTATACCGTCACAATAAGCAAAGCGCAGGAAACAGGAGATGTCAGAAAAGATATTAACCCGGCTTTCTTTGCTTTTTTGCTTGACAACATTTTTATGATGTTGCAATTTGCAACTGCTTGTGACTACTACAAAGAAAGATTTTTTATCTACACCGGAAAGCAAGCTACCGAAAGTGACGATTTAATCGTCGAACAAACCCTCAAGTTTTTGAAAGCGGCATTTAACTTTAAATAAAAAGGTGATTTTATGAAAAAAACAATCAGTATCTTACTCACATTCTGCATTCTGTTTTCTCTTATGTCCGTGAATGCTTCTGCAGCATATTCCACACCGGAGGAAATCAAATTAAACTTTGACTATAATGCGGACGGCAAAATCAATCTTGCTGACGCAAGAACCATTTTGAGAGTTTCAGCCAACCTTGAAGCTCCCAAAGAGGGTTTAATTTATGATATAACCGGTAACGGTGACGGCGTAACAATGGAAGATGTAAAAAAAGTAATCGGCATTGTTACAGGTATTGACGCAGAAGTTAACGAGTGTGCTGAGTTCAACCTTGAACTTTTCAAAGCCGAGCTTAACAGCGTTAAAACCGAAAAACCCGGTTTCACAAAAACCACAACTGTGCAATATCAGTCCATTCTTGTTACAACGCGCAATGCCCCTGTTGAAGAACTCAACTTCAGTCAACCTACTGACTTTAAGGATTACACTAAAGCAAATTGTGATTATCTGGATTCATTGCTGAATGGTCCGGCAGGGTTAGTAATTAAAGTGAAATATCCGGAAGATTACCAAAAAGCCCTGGATATGGTGGCAAGTTTAAGGAAGCAAGGAAATGAGATATACAATCCCAAAACTTCTACCAATAAAGTAAATCGTGACAGTGTTTTACACACCGATCATTTCCCTATAAATTCAAACTTAAACTCATGTTTATTACAAATTGATGATATTAAGAGCATCGAATGTTACGAACAAGATGGTTACATCATAAGAAAAGTTACAATGAACGATATAACTTATATTGGTGACGAGTTCCCCACCGGTAATGAAGGTGCTTCACAAAGACTCAGGGATGTATCTTATGCTAAGGTTTTCAACATTCCTGACTTTGATGAAACAGAAGGAACCAAAAAAACCTCAAACCTTAACAAAGTTACTTTTAAAGATGGTGTTATTACTTCAAAGGTCAATAAATTTTCCGGACTTCCTGAAAACGTTGAATATTCATATACCTATATAGCAGATATTTCTACAATTCCTGAGGTTGACAAAAACGGTAAAGAAGGTCTCCAGATGGATTCTGTTACAACTGCAACCAACAAGGAAGTTTGCGTAATTAACCCCGTAATTAAAAACTAAGGAGCGCAATAAAGAATGGAAAACATTAAGGTAACTATGGAAAACGGAGAAAGCTTTGTTATTGAGCTTTGCCCCGAACAAGCACCCATAACTTGTGAAAACTTTTTAAAACTTGTTAAAAGCGGATTTTACAATGGTCTTACTTTTCACAGAGTAATTGATGGCTTTATGGCACAGGGCGGTGACCCCGAAGGCACCGGTTGTGGCGGAAGTGATGAAAACATCAAAGGCGAGTTTGCAATGAACGGTGTGAACAACACCCTTTCCCACACTCGTGGTGTTATTTCAATGGCTCGTTCACAGAACCCTAACTCTGCAAGCAGTCAGTTCTTTATTTGCTATGGTGACTGTACTTTCCTTGATGGTCAGTATGCCGCTTTCGGCAAAGTTATCAAAGGTATGGAAACTGTTGACAATTTCCTCAAAATCGAACGCAGAATGAGTTTTGGCGGAGAGCGTTCCACACCTGTTAAACCAATTGTTATGAAAACTGTTGAAGTTTTATAATATTAAATAAATCGAAGGAGAAAATGGAATGAATTCAAAAATCAACGGATTGCTTCATAAGCTTTACGGCACAACGCCTGATGACGGCAATCTCCAACCCAAAGAAGCTCTTGCTTACGGTATAGCAGGCTTCGGTCAGAACTTTATATGCACCATCATCGGTTCATATCTGACAATTTTCCTTACAGACGCACTTCTTTTCGGTGCAGAAGGTGTTACAATCGGTGCTGTTACAGGTTCAATGGCAGTTGCGTACCTTATGCTCGGTACCCGTATTTTCGACGCTTTCAACGACCCCATTATGGGTAGTATTGTTGACAGAACAAGAACAAAATGGGGTAAATGTCGTCCCTATCTTAAATGGATGGCTCTTCCCATAGCAAGTATGACAATCGCTTGTTTCTTCCCTGCTTTCCAAGCAAAAGCACCCTCTTCTTTCATCATTATTGCAATTATATATGTTATCTGGTCCGTTGTTTATACTGTTGCAGACGTTCCTTATTGGGGACTTTCAACCTGTATGACAAACGACACTGTTGTTCGCGGTAATATGCTTACAATTACTCGTCTTCTTTGCACATTAGGCGCAGGTATTGTTACTGTTTTTGTTCCCATTATTACAGGCGCAGTTACATCAAAGTTCAAATATACTGCTGATGACATCAGCACAATTATGGTTGACAAAGCTGACCAGATTAAAGCTCTTGTAGCAAATCAAGGTCTTTCAGTTGAAGAAGCTGCCCAGACCTTTGTAGGAACCGTTATTCAAGGTCAGGAAGTTGCAAATGCAGACACTCTTAAATGGACCTATTTCATTGCAGCAGTTGTTCTTGTTGTTGCTGCTGTTCCTATGTTCTTCTACGGTTTCAAGCACACTAAAGAACGTTTCACAACAAACGATAATCCCCCGAGCCTTAGCCATAACCTTAAACTCCTCTTCAAGAACAAAGAACTTCTTCTTATTGTTCTTTCAGGTATTCTCGGCGGTGCAAGAATGGTTTATACATACACCGGCGGTCTTTACTTTGCGAAATATGTTCTTCAGAACGAAGGACTTTACAGCCTTATTACTCTTCTCGTTGTTCCCGGCGGACTTGTGGCTTCAATCCTTGTTCCCTGGATGTCCAAAAAATTCACAAAGAAATGGGCTTACATTGCAGTTCATCTTTTCGGTGGCGTTGTAATGGCAATTATGTATTTCGTTGGCTACGATGCTCCCTGGAAACTTATTGTTGCTGCAATAGGCCTTGTTCTTCTCGGCATTCCTCAGGGTGTTAACAACATCATCACTTACGCCATGATTGGTGATACTGTTGACTATCTCGAGTGGAAAACCGGTGAACGCGGTGAAGGTATCTGCTTTGCTATGCAGACACTCATTAACAAAATCGGTATGGCAGTTGGCGCATTTATCGGTGTTATCTCTTTCTCTGCAGCAGGAATCAACTCTGAAACAGGTTATATTTCTGCAGAAGGTGCAAACACTCTTTGGAATATGCTTGTTCTTTCAGGCGTTATCAGTATGTTCGCTTGTGCAGTTCCTATGTTCTTCTATAAGATTACAGAAAAACGTCAGGCAGAAATGGTTGCAGAAATCGAAGCAAGAAAGAAATAATAAAATAATATATTGTGAACCCCTTGTTACTGAAAATTTGTAACAAGGGGTTCACTTATTTCAGACCAATATAATTTATTGCATAGCGGGTCTTTGTTTTCGGATATGCTCTTAAGCTCAGACTTTCAACCACAAATAACGCTTTTGATATTTTAAAATAAGGCAAAACATAAACAAGCGGAGCTACTACCAAACAACTTAAAAACCAAGCAAAGAAGGAACTTTCCAGAAGCACACTTTCACGAAGAAAACCATCTGTAAAAGTTATACTTTTTTTTATAGCCTCTTTAGTACTGATATCCCTATTAAGACAAAAATAATATGGTGCAGCATTGTATCTGAAAAATGTCACCCGCCACATAAATATACAACAAGATAAAAGACACGATGACCCCACTAACATAACATAAAAGACAACAGGCAACAGATTTCCTTGATAGTAAAGATAAAATGTCAAGCCATAAGTGACTACACACGGCAAAAGAAAATACAAAAGCCAAGCAAATTTTAAAAAGGTTAATCTGAAATAAAAAGAAAATGCCCTGTAACTTTTTTCAAATGTAAAGAAGCTGAATAGAAGTCCTGTTCTTCCTTTACCGCCTGAGGCTTTAATAAAATATAAAAACTGCTCACCTGATTTCAAAGCACAGATAAACAAAAACAAAACTGCCGTAACAAATGCAATATCAAATATTACCATCGAATACACAAGTGCATCGTTATAGTTATCAAGATAAAATTTTAATATACCGCTCTTAAATAAATTAACAACACAATAGAACCAGATTGCAAAAGAACCTCGTCTTGCAACAAAACTAAAAAAAGAAATGAAAAACAACCGCAGAGTATCGCCTTTTATTATGGTTTTGCTTTTAATTTTAATATTTCCGTTCATAATTTCTCCCAAAAAGAAAATATCTGCGCATTCCCAAAGATGCACAGATATATTTTGGGTGTTTTTTTTATTTTTAATCATTGACGGCCAAGAATTCCCCGCATATTTTCTAAAATATAGTAAGGAATTTTCAAATCACCCTTACCCGTTCCCATATAAATATGGGGCTTCATACTACCATGGAAATCCGAACCGCCCGAAAGAGAAAGCGAAAGTCTTTCTGCTAAAGCTCTGTATTCAGCAATATGCTCCGTGGTATACTCGGGATAGTACCCCTCAATACCATTCAAACCTGCCTCTTTAAGCTGGATTAAAAGCTTTTCAAGTTGTTCAATATCATATCCCGTTTGATTAAGATGGGCAAGATATGCCAGACCACCTGCGGCACGAATGGATTTTACCGCTTCAACTGCAGAAAGTTCATTTTTCTCTGCATATGCAGGTTTACCAAGGCCTATATATTTTTCAAAACATTCTTTAACGGTTTCACAATAGCCTTTTTCAACCATAAGCTTCGCAATATGGGCTCTACCAACAAAATCCCCCCCTGCAAGCGCCAGCGCTTCATCGTGAGTAATATCAAACCCTAAACCACGAAGTCTGCTGCAAACCTCTTCCATTCGCCTTTTACGGCTCCCTTTTAGTTTTTCAATAGTTTTCAATAAAGTTTCATTTTCAGGGTCTATAAAAAGACCGATTATGTGGGTTTCAGTATTTTCTGCAGCAGAAAACTCAATGCCCGCAATAAATTCAATACCGATTTCTTCTGCTCTCTTTTGCGCTTCCTTGATTCCGTCAACACTATCATGGTCAGTAAGCGCAAAAGCAGAGAGTCCACATTTTTCAGCATGGTCCACAAGCTCTGTTGGGGTAAAAGTCCCATCGGAGCAGGTTGAATGAGTGTGAAAATCAACAGTCCTTTTATCGAAAATTATATTTCTTACATCTTGAAGATTTTCAACAACATAAGCATTGTGAGCTTCAAGAAGTTTTCTTCCTTGGTGCCCATAGGCAACGAGCACACAATCTATACCCAGAGCATTGGCAGTTTCAAGGTCATGAAGCGTATCTCCGATAAAAATTGCATCATTTCTGTTTATACCCTTTAATTCAAAAAAGTGTTTTGCTCTTGCAATTTTACTTTCTGCAAGTGTATTATCCGCACCCAAAATTTCATCAAAATAAGAGGAAACTCCGAATTTTCCCACCAATTCAACAGTTTCACCAATAAAATTTGATGTTATTATGTATTGGTGAGCACCATTTTCCTTTAACTCTTTTAACAAATCTTCTGCACCGTTTGCCAAAGTTGTTTCTTCTAAATGATAAGCATAATCAGAATGATACTGCCTTGAAATCTCAGTAAAATCAACGTCTTCAGGTGGCAATATTCTGTAATAAAAATTTATAATGGGAGTTTCAACATAATCATAATATTCTGTAAGATTAATAGGTTTCATACCTTTTCTTCCAAGCATATCATTAACACAAGAAAGAGCATTATGAACATCATCAATAATTGTACCGTTAAAGTCCCAGAATATATGTTTGTATCTCATAATTTCACCTCTTTGAAAGACAATTAATTTTAGCATATAACAAACAAAAAGGCAACTCATAAAAGAGTTGCTGAAGCAATACCAACTATAACACCCAAAATGAAAACAGCGCTTATCTTAACTACATTTTTTATTTTTTCGTTTTTATATTTATAGTTTCTTACAGGTGGCTTTCCTGCTTTTTCAATTTCCTTTCTTGCGCTTTCGCGTAGTCGCCCCTCACCCATTCCGCAGTATTCGGGCTTAACAAAAAAAATTGCTTTTTCAAAAAAGCCATTCTGAGTTTCGCTAATTTCCAAAACCTGTTTATTAACACCTTTTATCATTTTTCTTTCTCCTTTTTTTACTTCTTCTTTATGGTGTGAAATTATCTTGGAATTTATACAAAATCAGTTTAATTTATTGACTAAAAAACTTTATCATTTTTTTCACAATCTGTAATAAATTATTGCTAAAAAAGAACTTAAATTTTGTGTATTTCAAGCAAGCATTTTTGCATTTGTAAAAAATGACAAGTCTAAAATTATACAAATTGTATATTCGACTTTTCTGTAAAAATTGTTCAAAACTGTGTTCAAAATGTTTACAACCCACCCCTTCAACCCTATATTTCAATAGGTTTTCGACATTTTTTACACTTTTTTTGACAAATTTTGGAATAATGTAAAATATACGATTTGTTGTACTCACTTTACTGATTATACAGAACGGAAAGTGATTTTCAACTTCAAAAATAAATGTTCGTTGTTAAAAATACACAATTACAAAAGGGTACAAAACTTACTGAAAAATACTGTTGAAAACGTAGAAAAAATTAAATTTTCTTAAAATAGGTTGACAAAAAACTTTACTGTTTTACTCAAATATGTTACTGTTATTTTGGTGATAAAATGAACATTCAATTTGTTGATGGAAATATTATTTTAACAGAAACAGAACATCTTAATATATCGCTTTGCCTTGACTGCGGTCAGGCTTTCAGGTGGAAAGAGACCGAAAACGGAATATGGCAAGGAATTGCCTGCGATAAATTTCTTTCTTTAAAACAAGAGGGAAACAAGATTACTTTTTTTGACACAACAAAAGAAGATTTTGATAATCTTTGGGTTAAATATTTTGACTTAGAAAGAGATTATGGAAGTATTATTTCCTCTTACGAGGAAGAAAATCTTACAACCGCTTGTAAAACTCACCCCGGAATACGAATTTTAAAGCAGGATGAGTGGGAAGCAATTTGTTCTTTCATAATTTCTGCCAATAATAACATACCCAGAATTAAAGGTATAATTGAACGCCTTTGCGAAAATTTCGGAGAAAAAATCGACGGCGGCTATACTTTTCCGACACCCCGTAAGTTAGCAAGTCTTGAGGTTGAAGATTTAGCTGTAATCCGGGCAGGTTTCAGAGCTAAATATATCATTGACGCTGCAAGAAAAATCTCAAGTAGAGAAGTAGATATAGAAAAAGTCAGAACAATGGATTTTGAAGAAGCAAAAAACGAGCTTTTAAAAATAAAAGGTGTAGGCGAAAAGGTAGCTCAATGTGCTCTTCTTTACGGTTTTGGCAGAATGGAAGCTTTTCCCGTGGATGTCTGGGTAAAAAGAATTATCGCTGAAATTTATCCCGACGGATTACCTGAATGTATCAAAGGAACACAGGGAATTGCACAGCAATATCTTTTTCATTGGAGAAGAAATATATAAATGCAAAGTGCAAAATGCAGAATGCAAAATATCGGGGCAAAGCCTATTATAACAAGGGTTCGGAACTATAACTGTTCCGAACCTTTTCTTTCATAAACAAAAAACTCATTCATTATTTTGACGCATTTTTGCGCCCCTTCACTTTGCGTTTTGAGTTTAACACTTTACATAAAGCTATATCGTTCTCAGTATTTTTTCACCTATATCATTAATAACATCAAAATCGGTAGCTTTTATATAATAATCTTCAAGTTGGTCATGAATATCTTTGGCAATTGAAAGTTTTTTCACTGCTTCATCAATCAATTCTCTCTTCGCTCTTTTCTGAAGGGCGAGTTTTTCTTTGTTGGCATGAAAAACTTCTTTATCATAAAAACGAGTAGCGTGAACCAGGCGTTCACCATCGTCAATAGAATAGTGATAACTGTTCTGTGTAAAAATCGCAGTTTTAAGTTGAGGGATAATAATATGCTCGATTTTCATATTGGGAAACAACGGGCAATAACATTGATAAACGTCGTAACCATTTTCTACTGCGTAATTGCTTATATATTCAGCAATGAAAGGTGAAACAACAGAAAACTCATCTTCAATAGTAATAATCTTTTCTGATAAAGCGACAACAGTTTCGTATTTCACATCAATACCCTCGGGTGAAACTGCGCTTAAAAATCTTTTATGTATTTTTCCTCTTTCTTCACTTTTCTTTTCAGGTATTATTCTGTTAGCGAGACGTTTTACATAGCGCATAAGCTTTTCTTCATCAATAGAGTTGGCGCAGATTGCCGTGCTTTCAACCTCAATTGCAGAAGCCACTCTCAAAAACTCCACTGTCTTTTTATGTTGAATAGAATTTTCTTTCATAAGTCTTCCAATTTCGTCGATATGGGAATTCAGATATTTTCTGTCCCACGCAACACCTAAATCAATAATATGCTCGCTTGTACCCGGCATTTTCGGGTCAAAGGTGTGAGGAGCAGTACCATCAAAAATCGAAAAATTGATTTCGGGAAC
>JAZNGU010000028.1:0-3732 GCA_045576615.1 Acutalibacteraceae bacterium
ACATACGCAGCAATATAAGCAAGCATCATAAATATAATGATTGTCTTTAACTCACTAAACAAAGAAGTTCCTGAAATGCTGACTGCAATACATTGGTTCATTCTATAATTTGAATATTCTCTGCCGGCAGTAATCGCTTCGCCTGCAAAGTCATCGATGCTCTTGTCTATGGCCATAATAAGTGCGTCTGCTTCTGCCTTTGCTGAAATATTTCCTGATGCGGACTGCATCTTTCCTATAACAAGATTGTTATCCATTATTTCTTTCTCGTTTGAAGCAACATTGTCGCTGAATGTTGTTGCCATAACAGAAAGTTCATCAATGCCGACTTTTGTTCTACCCATATAATACTTTCCGCCCTCATCCCATGTAGGAACAAGAACAACTCTTGTCATTTCCTCGGAATACATTTGGATTGCCTGATTGCAAAGTTCATATGAAGCATTATTTCTTTGCTTGTCAAAATCTGTATTCTTATTCTGATAGGAAAGTCTGTCAATATAGTTATCTTTGTTTCTTGCTACACCGTGCTGTAGGATTAAAGATTTTAAGTTCTGTTCGATTTGCGTTTCCTTAAATTGATGAACCTTTCCAGCTATCGCATGAAATGTAGTATTGTTTTTTGTGACAAAGCTCGGTCCTTTTTCTGCCATTCCGTAGAGATAATTTAAAACAGCGGTTGTTTCTTTATTGAAATAAGTTACAATGTCCATATATTCCATTGTGCTATAGTCAGGCTTTTCTTCTTCGGTTGTAATGCTGAAATTATCTGTATATTTTTCTATGTAGTATTCTTTATAGGCACTTGTTATCAAGGTAATTACATTTTCAGCATCTAAGTGGTCAGTGTGCTTTGAAGCATGATATTCTACAACAAATTCCGTAGAAATATGATAATTGGACTTATCATCCACGTCACCCTGTACGTAAGGATAAACACATAAACAGTTTTTAAGCTGTTTTACGGTTACATTTTCAAATGCTCCCATTTCGATAGCTTTTTCTACAACCTCATCACAGATTATCTCTGCCATATTGTATCTTGTCCCATTGGAATTCTGTGCCCCGGATGCTTCTGAATAATTAAGCGCTACGACAGCAGTAACAGAGTGTTTTGCTTTTATATGATTAAAAATTCCAAATATACCTGAAATAGCGAACACGAAAATCAATATCCATGCACCAATTATTCGTGTGCTTTTGAATATCTTTAAGAACTCACTTTTTGTAACATTCTTTGAACGAAAGTATATTGTAAGTGCTGATACAACCAGTAATAGTCCTACTACTGCAAGAGGTAATTTTTGCAAAAGTGAGGAAATCATTTATTATGCACTTCCTTCCTGGCATTAAAATTTATTTATATCAACAATCACAATTTCCGGCTGATTGTTGATTCTCATAATATTTTTGTTCTCGAGTCCTGAACTTATAATGAGTGGTCTTCCTTGAACTTCATATCTGCCACTAACGAAATGTCCGCCTCGATCCGGCAGTAAACCTCCGTCATGTGTGTATAATGGACCAATCATTGGTATTTTAACTGTGCCACCGTGGTTATGTCCAGCGAGCATCAAGTCACCCCATGAGTCAGGGGAATATTCTTCAAACACTAACGGCTCGTGAATTGCTGTGATTTTTAAATTGTTCTCATTTGAATACATATATTCATCAAAGCTTTCGCCTGCATACGACCAGAAGGATGACGGATTAGATGTCAGCACTCCATATATATCCACATCGGTTGAACCAATTGTTATAGTGTCTGATTTGTTTTTAAGTACCTTTACTCCTGAAGCTTCAAGTTTTTTTGTAAGATTGTCTGTGATTTCCAAAAGTTTACCAGGCTCACGGTTATTATCATTGAATCCAAACTTCTTATCAAGAGATTCCTGAGTCAGAGGAATGTCATAATACATTTCCACTTCGTTATTGCCATATATGTAATATGAAGGTGCAACTTCCGCAAGTTCTTTGCATAAACTTAGTACTTTGTCATTTGATTTTGCTTTTGAATCAACTATGTCTCCGGTATAAATTATCAAATCCGGTTTTAACTTTCGGGCTCTATCAACTAACTTGATATTATCCCTTCCATACGAGCAATTATGCAGGTCGGAAATTTGAATAATTCTTATCTTGTTATTCACCTTAAGGCTGCTTACACTATAAAAGCTCTCTTTGAAATTACGATTCCCAATATAATTACAGCCAATTATTGCAATAGACGCCGCTACCCCAACAAAAATCAGGCTTATTAAAAAGAGTTTTAACACTCTTAAGTTTTTCTTGGTTTTTGTAGTAAGTGTATATCCTTTCATAACATAAGCTACCTTTCTTTTATTTTGTGAGTACTTTTTTATATAGGTCGTGGGTGGAAGCAGCAACATCATTCCAGTTGTATTTACCCAGTATAAATTCACTGGCATCAGTTTTTAGTTCCTTAACAATGTTTTCGTCATCACACATTGCTTGCAGTTTTTTTGCCAAATCTTCCGCATTACTCTTTCTAAAGTGCATTGCTTTGTCTTCTGTAACTAATGTGTTTTCAGGAATATCTGAGCATAAAACTGCATTACCATATGCTAAAGCCTCTAGTAAACTAAGAGACATACCTTCAATATCAGAAGGAAGAGTAACTACATAAGCATTGCTATATATTTCATTTAATACATCACCTGATATAAAGCCAGTAAAAATAATGTTAGGATTTCCCGATGCCTTTTCCTTCAGCATCTTTACATATTCATCCGTATCACTTGTGTCGCCTGCGATAACAAGTTTTTTATTTGTTTTAATACTGTTATAGGCATCAATAAGATAATGAACACCTTTTTCAGCAGTAAGTCGTGATACAATGCAAATATACTCATCTTTTGAAAGTCCGTATAATTTTGTGATTTTCTCTGCTTCCTTTTTATCAGGCTTATCTATTCCGTTATGAATAAGTACAGTATCACGATTATAGTTTTGCTTAAAATACTCACGGGCACTTTCACTTAAAACGATTATACTGTCAGCGCATTTTACCATAACACGCTCTCCGAATTTTATATAGCGAGAAGCAAATCCCTTCCCCCATTTTTCTCTTTGCCAATCAAGTCCATGAACTGTTGCTACGCACTTTTTCCCAAACATTTTTGGTATCCACATAGCAGCACAAGGACCTTCTGCGTGAAAATGTACTATATCATATTTTCCGAAAGTCGCAAAAATTGCCGCAGCAAAGGAAGCAACCATAGCAGAGAGTCCTTTTTTGTTGATCGTCCACGCTTTTTTTAATGTTACACCTTTATATTTTTTGTCTTTAACCGTGCCGATATATTCATTTTCCACTTTATCGGAGCTGCGGTTGTAGCAGGTAACATCTATTCCTTTTTCAACAAGCAACGGACACAAAGAAGTTAGCACATTTTCAATTCCGCCACGTCTTGAGGGAACAACTTTATGACCAACCATTGCAACTTTCATTTTTCCATCTCCAATCTTTAAGCCAAGGGAGTCGAACCCGCTTCAGGCGGTGAAATTTCGGCATCTTTCGGCTACCTTCCGGTTCCGCTAAGCATAACAATAGGTGTTTTCAGCATTATGAGTATATCACCGGGGAAGGTTCTGTTTTGTATGTAATCAAGGTCCATTTCAACCCACTGTTCAAATGGAATGTCGTTTCTGTTTTTACTTATCTGCCATGTGCAGGTGAGTCCGGGGGTTACGTGCAGACGAAGCTTCTGA
>JAZNGU010000029.1:0-6153 GCA_045576615.1 Acutalibacteraceae bacterium
TTACAGCGGCTGTGCCGGAGGTTTACGCGAAATGTGCGTAGGAAGGAGCTATTATGCAATTATCACCTGAATTTATAGAAAGAGTAGAAAGCACCTGGCAATCAAGACGGTCGATGTATCTTGATTGGTGCCAACTTCAAAGACTTTTAAAACATTGTCTTTCAAAAATAATCGAGAGGGATATCTGGCCGGCACCAGAAGGCACTAAGGACAGTTGGTTTATACCAACGATCGGCTATACGGAGGCTGAAATTGTCCGTACAATAAGGTTTCTGAATTTATGATTTCTTCATTAATCTCTTCTTATTAAATAATTATTTTTTATGAGTTTTTTCCGTTTATCAACTAAATCTTACCATAGCTAATTTCAAAATGCTTGAAATTATAATAATATCAAGGTTTTATGTGCTCAAATCTGAAGGTCTCAAGGTGACAAAGCTCCTCAGCCTCGCCCTTGAAAACGAAGCAAAGATTATGAGTGCCGTGGGAGTTTTCAAGGCGGCAAGCAATCTCTTCAAATCCGTTGGTGGTTTCTATCTTACAGAAGCCCAGGGTCTTGCCGAAGGGACTGTCCTCACGGATTTCAATAGCACAGGGCTTTTTGTTTTCATTCGACACGCGGAGGAAGATCAGCGCGTTCTGTCTCATATTGTTGACGTTCTGGTAATAGAGATAAGAGTTGTTTGTGATGCCGCGAAGCTCAAATCCGTCGGGATTTTCTTTTTTATATATTCCGTCTGATGCTGCGAAAAACCACTCGCCCTTGATACTGTCCCAGTTGGCATCGTATTGAGCGACACCGACAGTCTTTATAAATTCATCGGTTACGATGTCACCGTTATCCTTGTAGTGGGCATATACCATCTTAGTAGTACGGTAGAATCTGTCCAGAGGCTCGTCCTCCTGATAGTTCTCGGGAACACCGTAGGCAAGGTAGGTCTGATTATGGAAGGTAAAGAACGTTCCGTGGTCAACGTTGGCGTCATCACAGAATTTTCCTCGGTATGTGTATGGACCGTAAATGTTATCCGCCGTGGCATAATCTCCCTCGTGCGTATTGAGGTAGTAGACGCCGCCGCGCTTAGTTATCTGCGCCGCATCCTGCTCCCAAGGATTTATCAGCTCCACGGGGCGGGGCTCTTCTGCTAAAGAGATCATATCCTCGTTAAGCTTGGCAATATGATAATGTCTTCCAAAGGTTGTTATACCGAAAAAGATATAGGGCGTTTTTTCTTCATCGTCATCTATAAAAACACAGGGGTCATAGCAGAACGTTGGCACCATTCCTTTTGGAAGAAGGGGCTTGCCGAGCGCATCCTTGAAAGGTCCTGCAGGGCCGTTTTCACTTACTGCTACACCAGTACAATATTGCTGATATGAAAAATAATAGTAATATTTTCCGTTTCTCTCAGCGGCATCTGTGGCGTAACATTCCTCACATTTGCCGAGAAATGTGTCTTCGGGATGAATTACTGCTTCAAGCTTCCAATTCAGAAGATCGTCGCTGGAGAATATTTTCCAATCGTCCATTCGGTAGATAGGCTGCCCCGGACCTCGGTCGTGAGTGGCATACATATATGCTTTGCCTTCAAAAATATGAATATGAGGATCGCAAATTCCTTGCTTGGGTATGATTCGCATAATCTTAAACCTCCGTTTTTATGTTTGGTGTTTAATATCACCTTGATTTAATTTTACCAAATTTACCGTTGACAAACAAGGAGATAAGTAGTATAATATAAGACAAAATTAGTCTTTTGGGAGGGGCATATGATTTTCGAGAGTCAGTATTCCGTCTTTGATGATAATTTTTTTATTGATGATTTCGGATATCTCTATTTTCCGCTTCATATACATCGTTCTTTTGAATTTATTTACCAGATAAAGGGAAGTACCGAGGTGGTCATTGATGAAAAGAAATATATTTTGTCGGAAGGAGAGGCTGTTCTTATCTTCCCTTTTCAAGCGCATTCTTTTTCTCCCGTGGAAAACGGCAGGCTTAAGATGTGCATATTTGCGACAAAATTGGTTGCTGAATTTGACAAGAAAAATGGGAACAAATTGCCTGTCAACAACAAATTCAAGTGTACTTTCCCAAATAATGCGCCAACCGATACCGTTTACCACCAAAAAGCCTTAGCATATTATATCTGCGGTGAATTTGAACGGGAAGCAGAGTACGCGTTAAACAGTCAGGGCATTGATGGAGACTGCCTATTAAAGCTTTTGAGCTATGCCGATAAGAATTACAAGACACCTTGCCTCCTTCGTGATGCTGCGGTGGAGGTTGGTTACGATTATGCTTATCTTTCGAAATTGTTCAAGAAAAAAGTTGGAATATCCTTTAGGAAGTACGTTAATCTGCTTCGACTGACTGAAAGCCGACACTTGCTGTCTGCAAGCGAAAAAAACGTTTCGCAAATAGGAGAGGAAAGCGGTTTCAGGTCTCTGCGCGCCTTCGAACGCACATTCATGGCGGAATACGGTATTACTCCTGCCGAATATAGGAAAAAATGAGTTTAATAAAATTCAAAAAGCTGAGTCAATTACTTTTAAAAGGTTTTTGACTCAGCTTTTAAATATATTTTATGGCAACATGACCGATATACTGTGAGTAGGATCATTTAATACCGTGCCTTGCCGGAGCTCAGAGGAAAGACTGAAATCCTTTGGAATCGACTTTGGGGAATATCCTGTCAAGCTCTTAAAGCATCTATTAAAATTGCGTATGGACGAAAAACCGCAGATCCTCGAAATTTCGGTCACTAAGGGGGGATTATCACTGTTCAAAAGCTCGATGGCTCGAGATATTCTTAATAGATTCATATAATTTGTGAAGGAAGTGCCCGTTAAGGTGACTATAAGGCGCGAAAAATGTGAGGGAGAATAGGAAAAACGGTTGCAGGCTTCTTCAAAAGTTAAATTTGCAAAGTCTCTTTGAATCTCTTCAAGAACCATTTTGTAGCGATCGTATTTGGATGTAACGGTGCGTTCCTTTTTTTCAAGAGGCTCCAGTCTTAGGATGTTGGCAAGTAGTTTTAGTGTTTCACCTTTGATTACAGACGAGTAAAAATCTCGTTTTTCTATCTGCTCCGATTTTATTATCTCATAATAAGTGGCGATATCATGATATTGGGTAAGCTTTTCCAGTTTCGGAGTTAGGTCGGTCACATCGGACGCAAGCTCGCCGTCTATGAGTATGGTTATGACGATAGCCCCCTCCGAGGA
The DNA here is from genome assembly GCA_045576615.1 of Acutalibacteraceae bacterium. Classification (GTDB taxonomy): domain Bacteria; phylum Bacillota; class Clostridia; order Oscillospirales; family Acutalibacteraceae; genus DTU089. Next base: position 3,229 of record JAZNGU010000029.1, read on the forward strand.
CTCGACTTTGTGAATCTGCTCGCTCGGTATAAATACAGACTCTCGCTCTCTTATGCAAATCTCTTTGTTTTCAATAAAAACTAAAGCAGATCCGCTTTGACAGTAAACAATTTCCGTCTCTTCGTGCCAATGATAATTATTTCTTAGGTTTGACCACCTTGCACACCACACGGGATCTTGTGATGTTGTTCTTTTTTCTCTCATAGCCAGCATAATTATCCCCTCACTTTCGTCGTATTAATTATATTTTACCTTAAAAAGCAACAGATGTCAAGTATTTGGTATCAAAATGCTTGAAAAATATCAAGAAAAAGTATAAAATTACCATAAGGATACTTATAGTTAAGGAGCTTGATATGATACTTGGGATAGAGCTTGGTTCGACAAGAATCAAAAGTGTGATCATTGATAATGCCGGCAGCGTTATTGCCACTGGGGCGTATTCTTGGGAGAATAGGCTGGAAAAAGGTTTTTGGACCTATTCAGTGGAGGAAATATGGCATGGTTTGCAAGAAAGCTACGCAGATCTAAAAAGAAAATATGAAAGCCGTTTTTCAAAAAAGCTGACTCAATTTGATGCTATCGGAATATCGGCGATGATGCACGGATATCTCGCTTTTGATGAAAATGATGAGCTTTTGGTGCCTTTTAGGACGTGGAGAAACACGAATACGGGCGAAGCGGCTGAAATACTCTCGAATGAGCTTAATTTCAATATGCCTCTCCGCTGGTCTGCTTCGCACTTGCTTCAGGCGGTTATAAACCGTGAGGAGCATATTCACAAAATATGCTACATAACAACGCTGGCGGGCTATGTGCATTATAAGTTGACGGGAGAAAAGGTTTTGGGAATCGGAGACGCATCCGGAATGTTTCCAATCAAAAATGGGGAATATGATCCTGACAGAATAGAGAAGTTTGAAAGTGTTTTGAGAAAATACGGCTTTGAAAAAAGTGCTAAATCACTTTTACCTCAAATATTGGTTGCCGGAGAGAAAGCCGGAAGCCTTACCGAAAAGGGGGCTCGGTTGCTTGATGTGAGCGGCGATCTTGTATCAGGTATTCAGCTGTGTCCTCCCGAGGGTGATGCGGGAACGGGAATGGTTGCGACCAACAGCATCCGCTGCGGCACAGGTAACGTATCAGCGGGGACCTCGGCTTTCCTGATGGCGGTGCTTGATAAAGAGCTTGACAGATGCTACAAGGAAATTGATGTGGTTACTACCCCTCACGGTGCGCCTGTGGCTATGGTACACGTAAACAATTTTACTTCGGAGATAAATGCATGGGCGGATCTTTTTGAAGAAGTAATCGCCCTTGTCGGAGGTAATATAGATCACGGAAAACTCTTTGACGCGTTGTATGCAAAAGCTCAGGAAGGCGATGCGAGCTGTGGTGGACTTATGGGGTATAATTTCATTTCAGGTGAGCCTATTGCACAAGTTGATGCCGGAGCACCGATGATTGTAAGAATGACGGACGAGAAATTGACACTTGCAAACTTTATGAAGATGCAAATATATTCTGCGTTGGGTTCGCTGGCTATTGGATGCGAGATCCTGTTAAATGAAAATGTTCAAATTAGCAGTGTTTGCGGCCACGGCGGATTCTTTAAAGCTCCCTTAGTCGGTCAAAGCGCGATGTCAGCAGCGGTCGGCGCGCCCGTAACCGTTATGCAGAATGCGGGAGAGGGCGGTGCCTGGGGTATTGCCGTGCTTGCGTTGTTTACATATCTCGGAGAACAGAATTTAGAAAGCTTTCTTGACGGTATTTTTGCTGACACAGAGAAAACTACCGTTTCGGCAAGTAACTCAGAGGTGAATTCATTTAAATTATTTATGAAAAAATACAAGCAAGGTCTCGCGGTAGAAAGACTTGTTGTTGAAAATCTGAAGATCGAATAATTAAATGTGAGGAAGAAAAATGAAACTTTTTATTGATACGGCAAATACGGAAGAGATCAAAGCTGCCGCAGATCTTGGTGTTATCTGCGGAGTAACAACCAATCCTACACTTATAGCGAAAGAAGGAAAAGTGTTTAAGGATGTTATCAAAGAAATAACGACTATTGTTGACGGCCCCATAAGCGCAGAAGTTGTTGCGCTTGATTCCAAAGGAATGGTCGATGAAGCTTTGGAGCTTTCCAAGATTCATCCCAATATTGTAATCAAAATACCTATGACAACGGAAGGGCTAAAGGCAACCAAGCAATTAACTTCTTTGGGGATAAATACGAACGTAACGCTTATCTTTAGCGCAACTCAAGCATTACTCGCAGCCCGTGCCGGCGCAACCTACGTCAGTCCGTTTGTTGGCAGACTGGACGATATTTCAGATAGTGGTATTGACTTAGTTGCTGATATTGCGGAGATATTCGGCATTCATGGTATAAGCACTGAAATTATTGCAGCATCCATTCGTGGCCCGCAGGATGTGACGGATTCTGCCAAAGCAGGAGCACATATTGCAACCGTTCCATACAAAGTAATTATGCAAATGACTAAGCATCCCTTGACTGATGCGGGAATTGCAAAATTTATGGAAGATTGGAACAAAGAGTTTAAATAATAAAAACCGGAGGGAATTATGTTACTTGACTTTTCGCAAAACGGATTTTATATTATTTTTGAAATAGATAGTGAGAATGGAGTGTCTCTCCGACATTTTTCAACGCAGGAAAAGGAATGTGTCAGAAACCCCGAAAAAAATCTCCGTTCCTGCCGCATAGTTGACATACACATAGCGGGTGAGGACGTTGACGATCACCACGGATATAAGCATACGGGCTCGTCACGCTCCAATACATTGAAATACGTCACCCACCGTTATTTTGAGAACGAGCTTGGTAACAAATTGGAGTTCGACCTTGCCGATGACAGCCTTGCAGTGACCGTTCACTATCAGTTTTACAAAAACGTGGCGGCT
>JAZNGU010000030.1:0-80812 GCA_045576615.1 Acutalibacteraceae bacterium
CTCAGGATTTAACAACAGGCCTTATGAATTCCTGTAACCCCTTCTTTATTACAATAGGTCAGGATTTAGGTACAGATAGGTTTTATAAATATTTTGATGCCTTTGGGTTTACGGGTAAAACAAATATTGACCTTCCTGCAGAGGCGAAGCCGGTGGCAGACGTGACATATCACTCTAAGGAGAATATGGGTATATCTCAACTATCCTCAAGTGCTTTCGGTCAGACCTTCCAGGTAAGTGCAATTCAGATGATTACTGCAGTTTCTGCAGTTGCAAATGGCGGAAAACTTATGGAGCCTTATGTGGTTGCAAAACAAATTGACCAGGAAGGCAATACAGTTTATGAAAAAACTCCAACTGTAAAAAGACAGGTTATTTCAGAAAGTACAGCAAACGCTGTTCTTGGAATGATGGAACAGGTTGTTGATGGTGGTACAGGTCGAAATGCTTATATTCCCGGATATCGTGTTGCAGGTAAAACGGGTACTTCAGAAAAACTTACCGTTGATGGTGAGTATATTGCATCGTTTGTAGGTTGCGCACCTGCAGATGACCCGCAGATAGCAGTTCTTATAATTATCGACGAACCTCAGGTTTATAACCACGGTGGTGGTGCAATTGCTGCTCCTGTTGCAGGTGTTGTAATTGAAGAAACTCTAAAATATATGAATGTTGAGCCTGTTTATTCTGATGAAGAATTGGCAAAGCTCAATGCTTCAACTCCGGATGTTAACGGAATGAGCGTAGCGGTGGCAAAAGATACCCTTTCAAAGCATAATTTCAATGCAAGAGTTGTAGGTAACGGCGATAAGGTTGTTTCCCAATATCCTGCCAAAGACCAAAGCATTCCTTTGGATGGTGTTGTTATTCTTTATACCGAAACAGGAAACGTTTCAACCACATCAACAGTACCGGAGCTTACAGGGCTCAGTATCAGTGAGGCTAATAAACGCGCTGTAAACTCGGGTTATAATATTAAGATATCGGGCGCCTCTCTCGATAGTGAGGTAGTATCCTATCGCCAGAGTATAGAAAAAGGTACAAAGGCAGAGTTAGGTTCCACTATAACGGTTTATTTTAAGACAACATCAGGCATCCAAGACGACTAATTGCTTGATAAATTTGCGAATTAACAGTTTTGCTCACACTCGCAGTACCATTGTACAGCTTCGGTTCGCAAAATCTGTTACTTCATCAAATTTCTCTAAGCAATATTAAGTTTGATAAATTTGAAAATTAACAGTTTTGCTTACACTCACTGTACCATTGTACAGTGTCGTCTCGTAAATCCGACAATTTCTTCAAAATTCCCTAAGCAATGCCCCCAAAATATATAATCGGCTTTGCCCTGAAACTTTGCGCTTTGCATTTTGCACTAAAAAACGGAGGATAAAAATGCTTTTATCAAAACTTTTAGAAGACGTAAATGTTCTCAATTCCTATGAGGACAGAGAAATAAGTGATGTTACCGATAAAAGCGGTAATATTAAAGATGGCTGTGCTTTTGTTTGTGTAACAGGTGCTCGTTTTGACGGTCATTCTGTTGCAGAAGAGGTTATCAGGCAGGGTGCTAAAGCAGTAATAGTAACAAGAGATTTAGGTCTTAAAGAGCAAATCATTGTTGAAAATTCCCGTGAAGCTTATGCACTTATGTGCAAAAATCTTTTTGGCAGAAGTGCCGATAAGCTTAAAATTATTGGTATTACAGGTACAAACGGAAAGACAACAACTGCTTTTGTTATTAAAGACATTCTCAGAGAATTGGGTGTTCAGAGCGGTCTTATCGGCACGGTTAAAAATATGGTTGGTGATAAGGATTTTCATACAGAACTAACTACTCCTGACCCTTATGATATGCATAGTCTTTTCAAAATGATGGTTGATGAGGGTATTGAATACTGTGTGATGGAAACTTCTTCTCAGGCATTCCACCAGATGCGCCTTGCAGGTATTCATTTTGTAGTTGGTGCTTTCACAAACCTTACTCAAGACCATCTTGACTATCACGGAACTCTTGAAGAGTATAAAAAATGTAAGAAAAACTTGTTTATCAATTGCGATAATGCAATTTTTAATAATGATGATGATGCATCCGCTTTTATGCGAGAGGGGATACGTGTACCATCAACAGATTATTCAATTAATGAAACTTCTGATTATAAAGCAGAAAATGTAGAACTTTTCTCCGATAGAGTCGAGTATGATTTAAACGGACAAAAGGTTGTTTTCCATATTCCCGGTGGATTTTCTGTTTATAATTCTCTCACAGCTATTTCAGTTGTGAATAATTTGGGATTTGATTTGGATAAGGTAATAAATGCCGCATTTTATGCTAAAAGTGTAAGCGGAAGAGTAGAAGTTTTAAAGACAAATACTGATTTTAGTGTTATAATAGATTATGCTCATAGTCCTGACGGACTTGAAAAAGCAATTAATGCAGTCCGTGGCTTTACAAAGGGCAGAGTTATCACTCTTTTTGGTTGCGGTGGCGACAGGGATAAAACAAAACGCCCTAAAATGGGTAGAATTGCCGCAGAGCTTTCTGACATTGTTGTTGTAACAAGTGATAATCCCCGAACTGAAGACCCTGAAGAAATTATTAGAGATATTCTTGAGGGTATAGATGCGGAAAAAAAGGAAATAATTACCATTACCGACAGAAGTGAAGCAATCAAAAAAGCAATTTTAATTGCAAAAAAAGATGATGCAATTCTTCTTGCAGGTAAAGGTCACGAAACTTATCAGGTAATAGGAAAAGAACGTGTTCACTATGATGAACGCGAGGTAGTAGCTAAAGTTCTTGAAGGTGGTTTTTAATGGAAAAAATCTCACTTGAAAAAATAGCAGAATGGTGCGGTGTTAATACAAATCTTAATGGCTTTGTAGAAAAAATTTCAACAGACAGCCGAGATATTGATGAAAAAACACTTTTTATTGCCCTCAAAGGTGAGCGCTTTGATGCCAATGATTTTGTTCAGGATGTTCTGGAAAAAGGTGCTAAAGCCGTTGTTTGTTCACGATATGACGGTAATGATGAAAGAGTGATTCTTGTTGAAGATACAGGTAAGGCTCTTTTGGATATTGCCGCAGGATACAGACAGAATTTTGATATTCCCTTTGTTGCTCTTACGGGCAGTGTTGGTAAAACCACAACAAAAGGTATGATTTATGCGGTTTTAAGCGAAAAATTCAACACCTTAAGAACAGAGGGTAACCTAAATAATGAAATAGGTGTTCCAAAAACACTTTTCAGATTAGAAAAATCTCATCAAGCGGCAGTTATCGAAATGGGTATGAACCATTTCGGTGAAATTTCCCGTCTTTCAAAAACTGTTTGCCCTGACATTGGGGTTATAACAAATGTTGGAACTGCCCATATTGAGAATTTAGGTTCAAGAAACGGTATTTTAAAAGCGAAATCCGAAATTCTTGACGGTATGAAAAAAGGTTCACCTCTTATAATCAATGGTGACAGCGATATTCTTAATAAGGTTTCAGCAGATGAATATGAAGTGATTCGTTTTGGTCTTGATGGTGGCGATGTCACAGCAGAGAACATTGACCCGACTGCGTTAGGAAGCGGTTTTACCGTTAAATATAAAAATCAATCTGCAAGGGCGTTTGTTCCGTCTCAAGGCATACATAATGTTTATAACGGCTTGTGTGCAATTGCTGTTGGTCTTCTTTTAGGAATGACCTTGGAAGAATGTGTCAAAGGTCTTCGTAATTTCGCTCCTGAGGGAATGAGGCAGAAAATAACCTCTGTTAAGGGTATGACATTTATTGAGGATTGCTACAATGCAAATCTTGACAGTATGTGTGCTGCTTTGGAAACTCTTAAAAGCCTTAAAATCAAAAGAACTGTTGCGGTTTTGGGCGATATGCTTGAACTTGGCGATTTCAGTAAAGAAGCTCACAGAAGAGTGGGCGAAAAAGCTTATGAAACAGAGTGCGCTTTTGTAGTTACTTTTGGAGAAGCCGCAGAAGATATTTCAAAAGCTTTTATTGAAAGCGGCGGAGTTGCAAAAGCATTCCAAGATAAAACTGAATTAAAAAATTATCTGCGGGAAAACCTTAAAGAAGGGGATACAGTTCTTTTCAAGGGTAGCCGCGGAATGAAGATGGAAGAAATTTTCACAGCATTGTATAAGGAGTGGGAAGTATGAATATTATAATTGCTTGTGCAGTTGCGGCAGTTGTTGCATTTGCTATTTCATTTGCTTTGGGTTATGTGGTAATTCCTTTTTTACATAAACTCAAATTCGGGCAGACTATTCTCGAAATTGGTCCAAAATGGCACAAAAATAAACAGGGTACACCCACAATGGGCGGAATCCTCTTTATTGTAGGTACTCTTGTTGCTTTTGGTGTTGTTGTTTTAATTGATAAATTTCTCGGTGGCGACATTGTAGGTACAAATGAAATTGTTGAAAAATCTATGAATATCAAGGTCTGGGGCGGTCTTGTTATGGCTCTTGGCTTTGCTTTTATCGGTTTTCTTGATGACTATATTAAAGTTGTCAAAAAACGTAATATGGGTCTTACCATTTTACAGAAAACAGTTCTTCAGATAGTTTTAATGGTAGGCTATCTTCTTACTCTTTTCATAAATGACCCAACAGGCAGTATGTTTATTCCTTTTATTGGTATGATAGAAACAAGAATTTTCTTCTGGGTAATCGGTGTTGCGGTTATTTATTGCACAACAAATGCAGTAAACTTTACTGATGGTATTGATGGCCTTTGCGGTTCTGTAACAGTAACTGCAGCAGTAAGCTTTATTGTTATCGGTGTGCTTCGTAATTGTTTGGGTGTAAGTCTTCTTGCGGCAGCTCTTGCTGGCGGTCTTATTGGTTATCTTATCTGGAACTGGCATCCTGCAAAGGTTATGATGGGTGACCTTGGTTCAATGTTCCTCGGGGGTATGATTGTTGCGCTTTCTTATGCAATTGATTGCCCGTTCATTATCTTACTTATCGGTATTATTTATGTTGCAGAGTTTGGTTCCGATATTATTCAAATCGGTTATTTCAAACTCACTCATGGTAAAAGAATTTTCAAAATGGCACCTATTCATCACCATTTTGAAATGTGTGGTTGGAAAGAGGTTAAAATTGTTAAAATCTTCTCTTTTGTAAACCTTTTAGGCGGTATTGCCGCGATTCTTCTCTTTTATTTCGGCAATCTGAAATAAGAATAAATATATATTAAAAAATTAGGAGTCGGCTATGAATAAAAAGAACAAGTTACTTTCCGGTTTGTTTGTAAGCAACGGAATGGATATACCGTTTTTTATCATAATGTTGGGGTTGATGGCATTTGGTCTTGTAATGCTTTTGTCCTCAAGCTATGCCTATTCCTATTATGAAACAGACGGTGAATCAAGTCTTCACTTTTTCTTCAGAGAAATACTATTTATGTGTATGGGGCTTACAGTAATGTATGTTTTCTCCCGTCTTGATTATAAAAAACTCAAATATTTTGCAAATATAGTCCTTGTGGTTTCTTGGGGACTTGTACTTTTAACTATTATCATAGGTAAAATTAAAGGCAGTGAAGATGATATAAACCGTTGGTTAGACCTGGGACCTTTTGACATTCAGCCATCAGAAATTGCAAAATTTGCTGTTGTTCTTTTTTGTGCAAACGGACTTGATAAAAACCACAACAAAATGGTCAGCACAAGACCATCAAAGGTTAATTGGGCAGTAAAGCTTGCAGACATAACAAACGGCAAGGTTGTTGTTACAGAAGGAACGGTTACGCTCTTTTTCTATGCATTCTTTATAGCCTTGACCGCAGGCTTTGTTCTTTTGGGTAGCCATCTTTCAGGTGCAATTCTTATTCTTCTTTTCGGTGTAGCAATGCTCTGGATGGGAGAGGGAAGAGCAAGGTGGTTTGTTATTGGCGGTATTGCTGCGGTTGTGGTATTGGTTATTGTAATAAAATATTATGATAAAATACCATTGTTAAGAGACTATATGGCAGACCGAATCGGCTCCTGGCTTGTAAAAGACCTTACTGATACTGATAAACGTTGGCAGACAAACCATTCACTGTTTGCTCTCGGTTCAGGAGGTTTCTTTGGTTCGGGTCTTGGTAATTCAAAACAAAAATATTTTTATGTTTCCGAATCTCATACGGACTTTATTTTCTCAATTATCGGTGAAGAGTTAGGCTTTGTAGGCTGTTGCCTTGTTCTGGGTCTTTTTGCCCTTCTTATTCTGAGAGGCGTTTATATCGGAATGAGAGCAAGAGACCGCTTCGGTGCATTACTTGCTTTCGGTATTATGATGCAGATTGGTTTGCAGGTTGCTCTTAATGTTGCGGTTGTAACAGATACACTTCCCAATACAGGTATCAGTTTGCCATTCTTCAGCTACGGAGGATCTTCAACCCTCGTAACTTTAGGTGAAATGGGATTTTTGTTAAGCGTTTCCCGTCAGGCAGATTTGCCCAAACTTTATTCTTTCAGTAAATCGAAAAAACAGAAGGTGTGAGTCTAATGAAAGTTTTAATCGCAGCCGGTGGCACAGGCGGTCACGTTAACCCTGCTCTTGCAGTTGCAGGTGAAATAAGAAAACAATATCCGGAGGCGGAAATTTGTTTCGTTGGCACCGCAGACAGAATTGAAGCGAAAATTGTTCCTGCAGCAGGCTTTCTTTTAAAAACTATTGAAATTTCAGGCTTTAAAAGAGGTTTTTCTCCTGCAGATATTAAAGCCAATGTTAAAACTGTTACCCGCCTTCTTAAAAGCTCGGGAGCAGTAAAGAAAATTTTAAATGATTTTAAGCCCGATGTAGCAGTTGGCTTCGGTGGATATGTCAGCGGTCCCGTTATTCGTATGGCGTCAAAAATGGGCATCCCCACCGCAATTCATGAGCAGAATGCTTACCCGGGCGTAACTAATAAAGCTCTTGCAGAAAAGGTTGATGCGGTAATGCTTACTGTTGAAGCCGCGAAAAAACATCTTAACTGCAAAAATGAACCTATTATCACAGGTCTTCCCGTAAGGGGAGAGCTCCTTACTGCCGATGGTGATGTGTCAAGGGTTGCGTTAGGATTTGATGAAAGACCCCTCGTTCTTTGTATGGGCGGTTCTTTAGGTGCAAGAGCAATTAATGAAGCGGTTATTGATTCTATTGCAGACGGAAGAAAATCAAAATATAACTACCTTATTTCTACAGGTCAGTACGGACTTTGGGTTCCGGACAAGATGCGTGAAAAGGGCATTGACCCCGACAAAGAAGAAAATATTGATGTTCGTACATATATAAACGATATGGATAGATGTCTTTCTGCGGCTGACCTCGTAATATGTCGTGCAGGTGCTTCTTCTCTTTCGGAGTTTGAAGCTTTAGGTAAACCGTCAATTCTTGTTCCATCGCCTAATGTTACCGAAAATCATCAGTTCCATAATGCTATGGCACTTGTTAATAACAATGCCGCAGTAATTATAGAGGAAAAAGACCTAAGCGGTGAAAAATTAGGTGAGGAAATGGACAGACTTCTTTCCGATAAAACTCTTCTTAAAGAAATCGGTGACAATGCTCGTAAAATGGCAGTTACCGATGCAACTGAAAGAATTTGTGATATAGTTCTTGGTTTAATAAAAAATAATTAACATTATTTTTTTGAAAGCATATTATGTGTCGTAGAGTGTTTTTATTTAAAACCGAAAGGAGCGACACTATGTCTGCTTTCGTAATTAACGGCGGTCGCCGTATAAGTGGTAGTATTCGTGTTCAGGGTTCGAAAAACAGCGTTTTACCCATACTTGCCGCAACTGTGCTTGTTGAAGGAAAGTCTGTAATACATAATTGCCCTGATTTGTCCGATACTGTGGGGACTGTGAAGATACTGAAAAATCTCGGCTGTAAGGTATTGAGAGAGGGGAACAGTATAATTGTTGACAGTACCGATATAAGCAGTACGGAAATTCCCGAAAACTTGATGCGGGAGATGCGTTCGTCTGTAATATTTTTAGGGGCAATATTAGGCAGAATGAAATCTGCTGTTATATCAACCCCCGGTGGTTGTGAAATCGGGTTAAGACCAATTGATTTGCATATTTATGCTATGAAACAATTGGGTGTTGATATAGCAGAAGACTATGGCAAACTCAATTGTACTGCCCCAAATGGTTTGATTGGTAAAAAAATTACATTTTCTTTTCCAAGTGTAGGTGCAACAGAAAATGCAATTCTGGCATCAGTTACCGCCAAAGGCACAACAACAATTGTGAATGCCGCAAGAGAGCCTGAAATTATTGACCTTTGCGAGTTTCTTAATAAATGCGGAGGGGAAATATATGGCGCAGGTGAAAGCGTTATAACCATAAAGGGAAAAGAAAAACTTTATTCTTGCGAATATTCAGTTATTTGTGACAGAATTGCTTGTGCTACATATCTTATTGCGGGAGCCATAACGGGCGGAGATGTTAATCTTGAAAATACAAATCCCGTGCATTTAAATGCAATAATTCCACCTCTTGAGGAGGCGGGATGCCATATAAATGTCAGGTGCAAGGAAATACGTCTTAAAGCACCAACCGGACTGAACAGAATAGATAAAATCATAACACAACCTTATCCGGGTTTTCCAACGGATGCTCAAGCACCGTTTACAACTCTTGTTTGTGTTGCAAAAGGAACAAGTGTTATTGTAGAAAATATTTTTGAAAGCCGTTTCAAGCACATTCCCGAACTTGTGAGAATGGGTGCGAAAATAAGGATGGAGGGCAGGGTTGCCGTAATTGACGGGGTCGAAAGACTTTATGGTGCAGAGGTAGTTTCACCTGATTTGCGCGGCGGTGCGGCATTGGTTTTAGCAGGACTTTGTGCAGAGGGTGTAACAACCGTAAAAAACACAAAGTTCATTGACAGAGGTTATGAGGATTTTGAAAATAATCTTTCAATGCTTAATGCAGATGTAAGAAGAAAGGCGAATTGAAATGGAAAACAAAAGCCGTAAAAAAACGAGAAAAAAGACGGTATTAAAACCGCCTAAAAAAAATAAAACTAACCATTTATCACGTGATGAAGTGCGCTCAATCAATAAAAAGAAAATGAGTCGCAGAAGAAAGTTGAAAAAGCATATTCTCACAATTTTACTTGCTGGAGTTGTGATGTGTGTTGGGTTGGTTCTTGTTTTTTCATTGTTTTTTAAAATTAATACCATAACCATCAGCGGTGATAAAGTATATGCTGATAAAATGGTTGTCGATAAAAGCGGAATAGAAATTGGCGAAAATCTCTTTAAAGTTAATGAAACTAAGCTTTCTGAAGTTCTTTCCAAAAATTTGCCTTACATAAAAAGTGCAACGATAGAACGAAAATTACCTTCAACACTAATAATTAATGTGGAAGCGGCAAAAGAGGTTGGTGCAGTAACAACACAAAAAGGTTTCGTTTTGCTTGATGAGACAGGGAAAGTTCTTGATAAAAATGCTTCGATTTTAAAAGAGAATGTTGCGGTTATAAATAATGTAAAACTCAAAGAATACGTTGAGGGTGAAAAAGTTGTTTTTACGGATGAAAAGAAAACCGAAACCCTTTTGAAGCTCTTTGAAGCAATAAGCAAAGTTGATATGCAACTTCTTACAGAAATTGACCTTAAAAATGTTAATGATATAAAAATCAAATATGATGACAGAATAACATTTGAGGTGGGAAGTTTAACAAATATTGAAACTAAATTGGCAAGGGGATTAGCCGCATTGGAAAAAGAAAATGAAATTAATTCGTATTCAAAAGGCACTCTCGACATTAAAACTGAACCTTATGTCTATTTTAAATCAGGTTCAGAGGAAGCTCCCAAAAAAGAAAATACTAAAAAATAACAAAATAAATAAAATTTTCTCAAAATAACTTGCTATTGAACAAATTGTGTGTTAATATTTAAAAGATGTATAATAGTTATACGTATGTAGATACGTATCGTATAAAATAGGAGGAAGAAAAAGATGAACTTTGAAATTGCAAATGATTTTGAAGATGTTACTCAGATAAAGGTTATCGGTGTCGGCGGTGGCGGCGGAAACGCTATTAACCGTATGGTAAGCTCAGGTGTTCAGGGCGTTGAATTTATCGCTATTAACACAGATAAACAAGTGCTTACATTCTCTAAAGCAACTCATAAAATTCAGATTGGTGAAAAAGTTACAGGTGGCCGCGGTGCAGGTGCTCGTCCCGAAATGGGTCTTAAAGCAGCTGAAGAAAGCAGAGATGCAATTGTTGATGCTCTCAACGGTGCAAATATGGTATTTATCACTGCAGGTATGGGCGGTGGCACAGGTACAGGCGCAGCTCCCGCTATTGCAGAAATTGCAAAAAGCAACGGTATTCTTACAGTAGGTATCGTTACAAAGCCTTTTGCTTTTGAAGGTAAGAGAAGAATGCAGCAGGCAGAAGCAGGTATTGCAGAACTTGCTCAGCATGTTGACAGCCTTATCGTTATACCAAACGAAAGACTTAAACTTGTTTCTGATCAGAAGATTACATTTGCTAACGCTTTCGATGTTGCAGACGATGTTCTCCGTCAGGGTGTTAAGAGCATTTCCGAACTTATCAAAGTTCCCGGTCTTATTAACCTCGACTTTGCTGATGTTACTGCAGTAATGAAAGATGCAGGTCATGCTCATATGGGCGTTGGTCGTGCAACAGGTAAAGAAAAGGCTGAAATCGCAGCAAATGCAGCAGTTTCCAGTCCTCTTCTTGAAACAACAATTCAGGGTGCAAAGGGTGTAATTATCAGTATCACTTCTTCCGCTGATATTACTCTTGATGATGTTGATGTTGCTGCAAGCATTATTGCAGATGCAGCAGATGCAGATGCAAACATCATCTTTGGTGTTGCTTTTGATGAAAAACTTGATGACGAAATGATTGTTACTGTTATTGCAACAGGTTTCGGTACAGATGCAAACGGCTTCGCTAATAAATCAGGTGCAGCAGCTTCTGTTGAAGCAACTGCAGCAGATGATGAAGACGGCGATATCGTTGATATTCTCGGTCTTTTTAAGAAATAATTTAATATACAATTAAGCCGACCGTTAGGTCGGCTTTTTCTTTACCTATTTATTAATAATTTCTTACAGTCTTGTTACAATTGTTTCAATATATGTAAATATGTGGTATTATATAAGTATAAAAAGAGGAGTGCGGAGTAAATCTCCGATATATTTATATATGAAAAATTCACGCAAAAAAGGCAATTTGAGAATTGCAGAAAATATATTAATTTTAATTCCGTTTCTGATTGTATTGGCAATTCTTTCGAGAACAATTCCTGACGGAACAATTCGACTTAACATCGGTGAAAGCGGTATAGGTGAAAAAGCAATTGCTCTTACCTTTGATGACGGACCCTCAAATTACACCGAGGAGCTTCTTGACGGTTTGCAGTTGTATAATGCAAGAGCAACATTTTTTGTTGTGGGTAAAACCGCAGAGAAATATCCTGACATTGTTGCACGTGCTTACGAGGAAGGGCATCTCATAGGTAATCATACTTACAGTCACATTGATTTTTATAAAGTTTCACTATCAGAAATAAAAGAGGATATTGAAAAAGGTTCTGCCGTTATTGAAAGTATAATAGGCGAAAATCCATTGTTCCTTCGTGCGCCTTACGGCAATATTAATTTTATTCAGTTAAAACAACTTAATTGCTTTTTTATCCATTGGTCAGATTCCACACTTGATTGGTTCAGGGAAGAAGAGGATTACATTTATAAGCGTATAATGAAAAAGGCTGAAGATGGCGCAATAATTCTTATGCACGATACAAGAGAAGTAACCGTTAAAGCAGTGCTCAGAGCTATTCCTGAACTACAGAAGCAAGGTTATGAATTTGTAAGAGTGGATGAATTGCTATCAAGAAATGGTGATAAACTCAAAATGGGCGTGCCTTACAGAAGTTGTAAGTTCGATAGAGGCGCAGTAGCATTTTAATTTGAATTTAATAAAACCTAAAACGTTCTTGGCTTTCGGGCTAAGAACGTTTTTTGTATATTGAGAAAAAAATGGAAATAATAACAATAAAATATTTATAAGGTTATAGCAATGAAAAACAGACATATATTTTATAAGATTTTTTCTCCCATTGTTTCATTTTTGTTTTATATTATTTTTCTGCCCAAAATAAAAGGAAGAGAGAATATACCAAAGAAAAACGGTGCTGTTCTTGCAGGTAATCACTTAACGAATTTGGATTGCTTTATTGTTATATCAAGCACAGGACGTTGTATACATTTTCTTGCAAAAGCAGAGCTTTTTAAATTGAGTTTTTTTAATTGGTTTTTTAGAAATTCCGGACTTATACCTGTTTATAGAAACGGTAAAGATAAAAATGCCCTTGAAACTGCAATTGCGTGCTTGAAAAATGGAGCGTTGGTTGGCGTTTTTCCTGAAGGAAGACTTAACAAAAAATCACGAGATACTCTTTTACCTTTTAAAATTGGTGCGGTTAAAATGGCAAAGGAAACAGGTTGTCCCGTAATTCCATTTACTATAAAAGGTAGGTATATACCTTTTGCACATTCTATAGAAATAATTTTTCAAGAGCCCTATTATGTATCGGAAAAAAATCTTGAAGATGCCAATAAAATACTTGAAAGAAAGGTGTGTAGTCAACTTAATGAGAGAGAATAGTAAGAGTTTTACACAAGAAAATCCATTTAATAATTATATTAATCCAAAAAGTGAATATGGGTTTGACATTCCCGATGTTTCAATGTTTGGTATGCTGAAAATATCAGAGAAAAGCCACCCTCAAGCAATTGCAATAGACTATTTCGGCAAAAAATATACTTACAGAACATTATTAAAAGCCGTTGAAAATATTTCTCATTCCTATTATAAAATGGGGGTAAGAAAAGGTGATATTGTAACAGTTTTAATGCCGAATACCCCTGAAGCAGTTATAAGTGTTTATGCTCTTAACAGACTTGGTGCGGTGGGGAATATTGTTCATCCGCTATCAGCACAGGAAGAAATTAAAAATTATCTTGTTTCCTGTAAATGCAAATTTTTGCTCTGTGTTGATAAATGCTTTGATAAAATAAAAAATGTTATAGAAGAAACTTATCTTGAAAAAATTGTAATAGCGAGTGCGTCTTGTTCAATGCCTCAAACATTAAAATTGGCATATAATATTAAAAACAGGAACACTTTTCCTAAAGAAGAAAAGTATATATTATGGAAAAATTTTATAAACAATATAAACCTTGCTTCACCTGAATATTTTCCGTCAGGAAAAGAAAATGAAGAAGTTGCAATAATTCTTCATAGCGGAGGTACAACGGGAACGCCAAAAGATATTATGCTTTCCAATAAAAATTTTAATGCCTTTGGAATACAATCGGTTTTAACTCTCAGGGATGTAAGCGTAGGTGATAAGATTCTCGGAATATTGCCCATCTTTCACGGCTTTGGTTTGGGAGTTTGTGTTCACGTCTGTTTTTGTTTCGGCGCTTGTTCCGTTCTTATACCACTTTTTGATGCCAAGAAATTCGGCAACATTCTGAAAAAATATAAACCCACAATGCTTTTTGGTGTGCCGACGCTTTATGAAGCACTTTTAAATGCACAAGGTATTGAGAATCTTGATTTTTCATTTCTTAAATATGCTGTAAGCGGTGGAGATACTCTTCCAAAAACTCTTGAAGATAAAGTCAATGCTTTTTTTACTGCCCATAATTCACAAGTTCGTATTTGTGAGGGTTACGGAATGACTGAGGGACTTGCTGCTCTGAGCTTATCAGTTAATGATGCTTATAAATCAGGTACAATAGGGAAAGCACTTATAGGGAATGAAATGTGTGTTGTTGAACCTGATACAACCAATGTTTTAGATGCAAATCAAGAGGGTGAACTGTGTGTTTCAGGTCCGACAGTTATGATAGGCTATAGAAATAATGAAGAAGAAACCCGAAAAGTATTAAAATTGCATTCTGATGGCAAAATCTGGCTTCATACAGGGGATATGGCAAGTATTGATGAAAACGGTATTGTAACCTATAAATTGAGAATTAAAAGAATGATTGTTTCTTCGGGGTACAATGTTTACCCAACCTATATTGAAAAAACAATTGAGGAATTACCGGAGGTTTCAAAATGTGTTGCGGTGTCAATTCCTCACCCTTATAAAAAAGAGGTGGCGAAAGCTTTTATAATTCTTGAAAAAGGGTATGTTGCAGATTCATTCACCCTTGATAAAATAAAAAAATACTGTAAGAAGAAGCTTTCTTCCTACAGCGTGCCTTTTGAATATGAATTTGTAAAGGAATTTTCAAAAACTCCTTACGGAAAAATTGATTTTGTTAAATTAAAAAGCCAAGGATGAATTTTGACCCTCAACATATTTTCAAAAAATATGTTGAGGGTCAATTAATTATAACGCTTCTACAATTGCTTTTGTGTCTCTTGCAATTGCAAGTTCTTCATTTGTAGGAACAACGAATGCTCTTACAGGGCAACCCGGGAGAGTAAGCTCAACTTCTTCACCGCGAATTTCATTTGCTTTTTCATCAAGCTTGATGCCAAGGTAGGAGAGGTTTTTAAGAACATCTTCTCTGAGGTCGATACAGTTTTCACCGATACCGCCTGTGAAAGCGATAACATCAACACCATCCATAGCGGCGATGTAAGAACCGATGCACTTACGAATCTGATACCACTGCATATCACGAGCAAGCTTTGCTCTCTTGTTGCCTTCAACTGCAGCAGCCTTAACAGCTCTGTCATCAGAGTGTACGCCTGAAATACCGAGAACACCGCTCTGCTTGTTCATAATCTTATCCATTTCTTCAGCAGAAATGTTGTGCTTCTGCATAATGTATGTAATTGCAGAGGGGTCAACCGCACCGCAACGAGTACCCATCATAAAGCCGTCAAGGGGAGTAAGACCCATACTTGTATCAAGAACCTTACCGTCTTTAATAGCTGTGATTGAGCAACCATTACCAAGGTGGCAGGTAATGAGCTTGAAGTCTTTAAGGTCTTTGCCTACGATTTCTGCGGTTCTGTATGCAACAAAACGGTGAGAAGTACCGTGAGCACCATAACGGCGGATATGATCCTCTTCATAGTATTTATAGGGAAGACCGAACATGTAAGATGTTTCAGGCATTGTGCTGTGGAAGGCGTTATCAAAAACTGCAACCTGAGGAACTCCTGCACCGAAAACCTCATTACAGCATTCAATACCAACAACGTGAGCGGGGTTGTGGAGAGGAGCAAGAGCGCTGAGTTCATCAATTGCTTTAAGAACACCGTCGTCAACAAGAACACTTTCTGTGAAACGGTCGCCACCCTGAACAACTCTGTGACCGATAGCGCCGATTTCGGAAAGGTCGTCAATAACCTTGCAGTCGCCTGTTGTAAGAGCATCTTTAACAATGTTGAAAGCAACCTTATGGTCGGGAATATCAACATATTCATCAAAGCTTCTGCCGTCAAAGGTTGAACCTTTTGTATGGCTCATATCTGTTGCGATAGATTCGCAGATACCTTTTGCGAGAACTTTTTCACCTTCCATATCAAAAAGCTGATATTTAAGTGAAGAGCTACCGCAGTTAATTACGAGAATTTTCATTATAAACCTCCATTAAAAGTGTGTATTTTCTTTTTTGGAAAATTAAATACAATAATATTGTGTAAAATATTTACCAAGTAATAATTATACCACTAATTTAAGGTTTTTCAATAGTAAACCTATACAAAAAGAGGTGATTTTTTGAATTACGGTATTGTAGCAGAGTTCAATCCCTTTCACAACGGACACAAATACTTGATTGATACCATAAAAAACAATGGTGAAAATACAGTAACTGTTGTTATGAGTGAAAGCTTTGTTCAAAGGGGGGAGTGTGCCTGTTTGTCACCATATGTAAGAACCCAAATGGCTCTTAAATGCGGTGCGGATTTAGTACTTTCTCTTCCTGTTCCTTATGCTACTGCTAGTGCAGAACGTTTCGCTTTAGGCGGTCTTTCTGTTTTAGGCGGTTTGGGGTGTATTGACTCTCTCGCTTTTGGTTGCGAATGCGATAATGCCGACCAACTCGAAAAATGTGCCGAGGTTTTAGTTAGTGGTGAGCTTTCGGGTGTTCTTGAAAAATATCTGAATGAAGGTGTATCCTTCCCTGTCGCAAGGCAAAAGGCTGTTGAAGAAATCTGTGGAAAGGAAATTGCAGAAATACTCTCTCTACCAAATAATATTTTAGGTGTTGAGTATATTAAAGCCATTAATAAATTGGGGTTGAATATGAATATTAACCCCGTTCTCCGTAAAGGTGTAGCCCACGATAGTAAAGATGCAAACGGAGATTTTTGCTCAGCTTCTGCTATTCGTGCAAAGAGTGAAGAGACATCAGATATTGAAAAGAGATATATGCCATCGGATGCATATAACATATTTTTGGAAGAAAGTACAAGATATAAATTTCCTGCAGGAATCCGGAATATAGAAAAAGTAATTCTCTATAAATTGCGTTCAATGGATGTGAAAGATTTTAACGAATTACCCGATGTTAGTGAGGGACTTGAATACAGGTTCGTTGAGGCAGTAAAAACCTCTTCATATCTTGAAGAAATACTTGAAAAAGTCAAGACAAAGAGATATACTCATTCAAGAATAAGAAGAATTATCATTTGTGCTGTTTTAGGTATAAAGAAAGAGGATGTTATGGCTCCTGTTCCTTTTATCAGAGTTTTGGGATTTAATGAAAATGGTGCGAAAATTCTAAAAAAAGCAAAAGAATCGGCAACTCTTCCGATTGTGACAAAATCATCAGAGATAAATGATTTGGGAGAAAGTGCAAAACGAGTTTTTGAATTGGAATGTTTTGCAAGAGATGTTTTTTCCTTGGCTCTTCCCGTAAGGGATGAGTTTGGCAGAGAAATGACAGATAAACTTATTGTTTTGTAAAAATATATTGTTTGGAGAAAATATGGATTTAATTGTAATCGGTGGTGGTGCCGCAGGTCTTATGGCGGCAGGAACAGCCGCTAAAAGAGGTTTAAAAGTTACTCTTATTGAGCGTAACGAAAAATTAGCACGAAAAGTCGGAATAACGGGAAAAGGCAGATGTAATGTTACTAATTCATGTCCTCTTCTTAATGAATTGATTTCTAATGTCCCCGTAAACGGCAGGTTTTTATATGGCGCATTTTCAAGGTTCAGTACAGATGATACAATCGATTTCTTTGAAGAAATGGGCGTACCGCTTAAAATAGAGAGAGGTAACAGAGTTTTTCCTGTTTCCGATAAGGCACTTGATATTGTTGATGCTCTCAATAAATTTATTACCATTAATGGAGTTAAACGAAGAACAGGCAGAGTAACAGAACTTATCATTGAAGATGGTGCAGTCAAAGGTTGCAAAACTGAGGACGGCAGAGAGTTTTTTGCAGACAATGTACTTATTGCAACGGGGGGGATGTCTTACCCCGGTACGGGTTCAACCGGTGACGGCTACACCCTTGCAAAGCAGGCAGGTCACACAATAACAGCTTTGAAACCATCTCTTGTTCCTCTTGAATGTCACGAGGGTTGGTGTACGGAAGCTATGGGGCTTTCACTTCGTAATGTAGAAATAAGAGTAGAAGACACTAAAACCTATAAAGAAGTTTACAAGGATTTCGGTGAAATGCTTTTTACACACTTCGGTGTATCGGGACCAATGATTCTTTCCGCTTCCTCCCATATGAGAAATATGGAAAAGGGAAGATATGTTATTCATATTGACTTTAAACCTGCACTTACTTACGAGCAGTTGGATAAGCGTATTCAACGAGATTTGCTTGAATGCTCAAATAAAAATTTGTATAATACGCTTGCACTTATGTTGCCGCGAAAGATGATACCGATTGTTGTTAAGCTTTCCGGCTTAAACGGTAATATAAAATCAAATCAGGTTACTAAAGAAATGCGATCTCAGTTAGTGGATTTACTTAAAGATATTCGTCTTACAGTTACGGATTTCCGCCCTATTGAAGAAGCAATTGTTACTTCGGGTGGAGTAAGCATTTCAGAAATAGACCCGAAAACTATGAAAAGTAAAATAATTAACGGACTTTATTTCGCAGGTGAAGTAATTGACGTTGATGCCTATACGGGCGGATTTAATCTGCAAATCGCATTCTCAACAGGAAACCTTGTTGGAAACTCCGTTTCCTAATGAGGAATTAGGAGTGTGGAGTGTGGAGTGTCGGGACCTGCGGTCAGCATTTTAAACTTCGCAAACTTATAGAATGAATATTAAAGAAGGTGCGGCATGGCATCAATAGTTTATGATAAGAGTAAAAAGTTTTCTTTGCGAATTATTAAATTATATAAGTTTCTTATTCAAGAACATAATGAGACCGTTATGTCAAAGCAATTGTTGCGTTGCGGAACAAGTATAGGCGCAAACATAACTGAGGCAGAATACGCAATAAGTAAGAAAGAATTTGTAATGAAAATGTACATCGCACTTAAAGAGTGTGGTGAAACAATATATTGGTTGGATTTATTATTCGATGGTGAATATATAACCGAGAAACAATACCAATCAATTAAAAACGATTGTGAGGAATTGCTGAGATTGTTATCATCAATAACCAAAACTACACGTGAACAATTAAATAAGACGAAATATTAAAAATTCTAAAAGTTTTATGTTTTAAAAAAATATACGAGTAGGAAAAACAAGGAGAAAGAATAGGTATCAGAAACAAACTGATATAATAGCGTCGCAGACCCGACACTCCTCACTCCTCACTCCTAACTCCTAACTAAAAAAAACTTACAAAGGAGAATACAGTATGATAGTGAACATTGCAATCGATGGTCCTGCAGGTGCAGGCAAAAGTACAATAGCAAAAACAGTATCAAAGGAATTAGGTTTTATCTACGTTGATACAGGCGCTCTTTACAGAACAGTCGGTCTTAATGCTTTAAGACTTGGTAAAGATACCAAAAGCGCAGAAGAAGTAGTTCCCACATTAGAAGGACTTGATGTTTCTCTTCGTTTTGTTGACGGAGAGCAGAGGGTTTTTCTTGGTGATGAAGATGTATCAACTGCTATAAGACAAAATGAAGTTTCAATGGCAGCATCGAATGTTTCTGCAATTCCTAAGGTGAGAGAGTTCCTTTTTGATTTGCAAAGAGATATTGCAAAGAAAAACAACTGCATTATGGATGGTAGAGATATCGGTACCGTTGTTCTTCCTGATGCACAGATAAAGATTTATCTTACCGCATCTGCAGAAGCTCGTGCAGACAGACGCTTTAAGGAACTCACTGAAAAGGGGCAGGTTGTTGAATACGATGTAATTCTCAAGGAAATCAAAGAACGGGATTTCCAGGATATGAACAGGGAAATTGCGCCTTTGAAACAAGCAGAAGATGCAGTTCTTGTTGATACAACCGAGCTCACTCTTTCAGAATCTATTGATTATATGATAAAGGTCATAAAGGAGAGACTTTAATGACTGAAATTACATTAGCCAAAAAAGCAGGTTTTTGCTTTGGTGTTGACAGAGCCATAAAGTTAATTGAAAAACTTGTGGGTGAAGGCAAAAAGGTTGCAACTCTCGGTCCCATAATTCACAACCAACAGGTTATTGAGGAATTAGCCAACAGGGGAGTTGTGGTTGTTGAAAATGTTTCACAGGTTCCCGAAGGTACAATTCTTATTTTAAGAACTCACGGAGTTACCAAAGAAATTTTGGAAGAAGCAGAGAAAAGTGATTGTGAATTTATTGATGCCGCTTGTCCTTTTGTAAAGAAAATTCACAAAATTATTTTAGAGAATTCTGATGATGATGTGGTAACTTTAATTGCAGGTGACGAAAATCATCCTGAGGTTAAAGGTATAAAAAGCTATGCAAAAGGCGAATCTTTTGTTATTAATTCGGTTGAAAAACTTGAAGAATTATTCAATAATCGTCCTGATTTGGCACAAAAATCGGTGATTTTTGTTTCCCAGACAACTTTTAGCATAAAAGAATGGGAAAAAAGTGTAAAAAAAATCAAAATTCTATGTACAAATCCGAAAATATTTGATACAATATGCAGTGCGACCGAAGAAAGACAAAACGAAGCGGCAGAACTTTCAAAGGTTTCTGATGCAATGGTTATCGTTGGCGGGCGTCACAGCTCAAACACACGAAAACTTCTTGGCGTCTGCGAAAAAAACTGTCCGTCTTTTCTTATTGAAACCGCTGACGAGCTTAATGGTATCACTCTTGGCGGATTTAATTCTATCGGTCTCACTGCGGGTGCATCTACTCCCGCCGGTATTATAAAGGAGGTACTTGAAACCATGTCCGAAATTGTCAAAGACACAACTATGATTGAGGAGGAAAAAGTGCTGGACTCTGCAGCAGCTGAAGAATTTGATTTTGCAGCAGCTTTGGAAGAATCACTCAGCAATATGAACAGCGACCAGAAGGTTGTTGGTACAGTATTGAATGTGACTAACACAGAGATACAGGTTGATATCGGCAGGAAGCAAACAGGCTATATTCCCTACAGCGAATACAGCAACGACCCGTCCGCAGATCCCAAAGCAGAACTCAAAGTCGGCGATGAACTTAACCTTATCATCATGAAAACCAACGATGTGGAAGGCTTCACAATGCTTTCCAAAAAACGTTATGATGCTATTGCAGCATGGGACAAAGTTGTTTCTGCTGAAGGCACTGACGAAGTTCTTGAAGGTGTAGTTACAGAAGTTGTACGCGGTGGTGTTATCGTTGTTTCTAACAATGCTCGCCTTTTCATCCCTGCATCTCTTGCAACTGCAAGTCGTAACGACAAACTTGAAGATCTTGTAAAGAAAACTGTTAAGTTCAAAGTTATTGAAGTTAACAAACAGAGAAGAAGAGCAGTTGGCTCTATCCGCGCTGTACTTAAAGATGAAAGAAAAGCAGCAGAAGAAAAATTCTGGGCAGAAGCAACAGAAGGTGAAGTTCGTAAGGGCGTAGTTAAATCTCTTATGAAATTCGGTGCTTTCGTTGACATCGGCGGCGTTGATGGTATGATTCACGTTTCCGAACTTTCATGGAACAGAATTAAAGATCCTTCAGAAGTTGTTTCTGTTGGTGACGAGGTTGAGGTTACAATCAAATCCCTCAACCCCGAAAAGAAACAGATTGCTCTCGGTTACAAAAAACTTGAGGACAATCCTTGGGAAATCTTCAAAGCAAAATATGCTGTTGATTCTGTAGCAGAAGTTGAAATTGCTAACTTCACAGATTTCGGTGCATTTGCTCACATCGTTCCCGGTGTTGATGGTCTTATTCACATTTCACAGATTGCTAACAAGCACGTTGCAAAACCTGCTGACGTTCTTAAAATCGGTGAAAAGGTTGAAGCAAAGATTACAGAAATTGATGAGGAAAGAAAGAGAGTTAGTCTTTCAATCCGCGCACTTCTTCCCGTTGAAGAAGTAGCAGAGGAAGAAGCAGCTCCTGCTGAAGAAGCAGTTGAAGCTCCCGCTGAAGAAGTTGCTTCCGAAGAATAATTAATTTATTAATTAATTGAGCCGTCCACCCGTAATGAGTGGACGGTTTTTATGAAAAGGGGTGTAGGCATGTATTGTGATAATTGCCATAGGCAAAGTCCGGACAATTTTGTTAATTGTCCATACTGCTCTGCGCCCTTAAAAACCAATAAAAGTAAGAAACCACAAAAATTCACAAAGAAAAAAGAATTGAAAAAACCTGTTTCTTTTAAAACAACAGTAATAATTGTTGTTGCAATTGCTTTTGTACTTGCTGTTTCTGCTGTTGTAACGGGTGCAATAACAGGGTCAAAACCTGATAAAGTTATCAGAACAATGGTAACCGCAATAGAGAGTAATGATGCCAAACTTTACTACAGCCTTTATGATGAGCAAATCAAAGAGTATTATAAAGATAATTGGTATTATGGGGATGAGGAAACTTTTGATGCAGTAACTAAACCTTTAAGTGAAAGTCGTGATTTTTACATTTTAAAGTGCGGAGAGGATTTTTCTTTGGATTACAAAATAACCGATATAACATATGTAACAGGAGATTCGCTTGTATCGGTTAATAATTCTCTTCAACTTTCGTTTAATTATTCCGAATTTCCTACAAAAGTAGCTTTTCTGGATTTTGAGATTGAAGCAAAAGGTGAAAAGGGAACATATAAAAGCGTTTATGAAAAACTTGTTTGTCTTCAGATTGGCGGTAAATGGTATATACAGTCAGCTGCAACTGATATTTTGGAGAATAAATTACCAGATAAATAAGACGGTAGATTCATTTTGTAATCTGCCGTCTTTTTGTATATTATTTTGTAGAAATAATGCGTTTTAAGAAATATTCTGTATTTTACACAAAAAAATCACGAAAAATAAAAAAATATTTGACAAATTAACAAAAATGGTGTATAGTTTATCGTAAGAGTATAATAATTTGTGTTTGAGGTGGTTTGTTGAGTTCCAAAATTTACGAAGGTATTTCTTCCTTAAGTAATGAAGAACTTGTGAAGCTTTCTCAAAATGGCGATGAAGATGCTCGTAGTGTTCTTTCTGCACGCTTTCTAAATACCCGTGGTGCAGGCGTCAGTGTTTCATATCTTGATTCAGATGATTTTGTTCAAGAGGGAATGTTAGGTTTTTTAAGAGCTGTTGAAACTTACGATTTCTCTCGTGGTGTTCCCTTTGAAGCATATGCGTTTAAATGCATGCAAAACAGTATTAATACTGCAGCAGGTGTTTCAAGAGTCGAAATTCCTATGGGTATGAGTTCAGAAATGCCCCAGGTTACAGATGATGACGAAGATCCGTTAAAGCAAATTTTAGCAGGCGAGCATCTCAACGAGGTGTTAAACGCTTGTGAGGTGACTTTGTCCGATGTGGAAAAGACCGTTGTTTTTTTCAGAGCAGGCGGTATGTCCTACGAAGAAATCGGAAAACGATTGGAAATGACTGAAAAATCTGTTGATAACGCACTTCAGCGTGCAAGGAAAAAATTAAAAAGTGTGTGTTCCGATTAATTGTCGGTTTACATATATGTCCTTTTAGCTCAAAAAGCAGAGCGTTGTAAAAACGGAGTTACTCCGAAACCAAAGATAGCGGTGCAATTCCGTTGGAGGGCACATCAAATTTCAAGCGAGGTAGCAAAAATGTACGAAGACAAAACACTCGTATGCAAAGAGTGCGGCAACGAATTTATTTTCACAGCCGGTGAACAGGAGTTCTATGCAGAAAAAGGTTTGGTTAATGAGCCCAAGAGCTGTAAAGCTTGTCGTGACGCTCGTAAACAGGCTATGAGAGGCGAACGTGAAAAATTCACAACAGTTTGTGCTGAATGTGGCGGCGTTGCAGAAGTTTACTTCAAACCCCGTGAAGACCGTCCAGTTTATTGCAGTGAGTGCTTCAGCAAGAAAAAAGAAGCAGAGGCTTAATTATTTATAATATTTAGGTGTCTAACCCTGTGGCTTTTACCACAGGGTATTCTTTTTTAGTGTTGAATTTATTTATTCAGTATAGTATAATAATTATATATGTGTTTTCGGAGGAACGGTTATGAAAAAAATAATTTCTCTATTACTTTCAATTGTAATGGTGCTTACAATGTTTTCTGTTGTAGGTTTTGCCGTTGAGGCACCGTTTGCAGATGGTGTTGTTTATGATGTGAATGATAAGGAGTTTTATTGGGAGTTATCTGCAGATGGAGGTACACTTACCATAACAGGTGAGGGTGTTTTGGCGGAATTGAAAAATTCTCCCGATTGGCTTACCTTCAATTTTTCTGAATTGGTTATTGGCGAGGGTATTGAAAACATTCCTGAAGAAGCTTTTTTATGTGCAAAAAATCTGGAAAGTGTTAAGCTTTCATCCACTGTTAAAACAATTGGTCAACGCGCTTTTTATGGTTGCGAAAAACTTAAAAGTGTAAATTTCGATGACGTTACCAATATAGCAACAATGGCGTTTTACGGATGTATGAATTTAAAGGAAATTCGTATTCCTGAAACTTTGATTGAATTGGGTAATTATGCTTTTGGGTATTATTGCAACGAAGAGCTTGATGATGCACTTGCAAAAATAGAAAATGTTACAATCTTTGCAAAGGTGGATACACTTGCTCAAAGATATGCAGAAGAAAACGAAATTGCTTTCATAAATTTAAGCGATTATACAGAGTTTTTTGAATATGCTTTGTTTGATGAAACTGAGATTACAGGTGAAGCTCATGCGATTTTACTTTCATATAAAGATTGTCCGTATTCTGATGAAATAATTATTCCCTCGGATATAAATGGTTATAAAGTTAAAATCCTGAATGAAGACCTTTTTGCAAATTCTGATGTAAAGTCCGTGTATATTCCCGCAACAGTTATTGATATAATAGAAAATCCTTTTGAAAATGCAAATTGCTTAACTGAGATTATTTGTGAAGAAGGCGGAGATTATACATCTGTTGATGGTGTTTTGTATAATAGAGACAAAACCACACTTATTAAAGTTCCGGAAGCAAAAACTGAAATTAAACGGTACTCCGAGGAACTGAAATACATTAATAGAAATGCTTTCAGAAATTCTTCCGTAAAAGAAATAGTGTTGCCTGATACTGTAAAGAATATTGCTGAAAGTGCCTTTGCTTTCTCAAAAGCAGAAAAAATAATTCTTCCTGAAACCATAACGGAAATTCCTGAAATGTGTTTCTATGGTGCGGATAATCTCAAAGAAATTGTTCTTCCCAAAACATTAAAAACAATAAAGGTAAATGCTTTCAGTAATTGCAAATCTCTTGAAAGCATAAACTTACCTTACGGAATTGAAAAGATTGATGGTGCGGCATTCCATTGTTCAGGGCTTAAATCTGTAATAATTCCTGATAGCGTAAAAAATATCGGTAACTATGCTTTTGGTTATTACAGTGCTGATGACATTGAATTTGTAAAAGACGAAACCTTTGAAATTCAAGGAAGAAGCAAAACAACTGCAGAAGAATATGCAATTGCAAATGGCTTCAGGTTTACGGATGTTTCTCCCGCACAACCTGAAATCTGGTATGCTTATACAGATAAAATTTCTGCTACTATTTTCTGGGAGCAGACAGAAGATGCAGAAAAATACGAGGTTTACAGAAAAATTGACGATAAGCCTTTTATGAAGATTGCAGAAATCGGTGTAAATGAAGATGCTGTTTATTCTGATACAACAGTTCAAAATGGTCAGACATATATTTATACAGTAGTTGCAGTAAAAGGTAATTTAAGAAGTTCTTATGAAAATACTGTTGAATTGACATTTGTAAAACTTTCAACACCTGAACTTATCAGTGCCCAGATGACAGAAAAGGGTATTACTATTAAGTGGAACACAGTTTCTGATGCAGAAGGTTATATTCTTTTCAGAAGAACTGAGAATACCGAATGGAATGAAATTGCAGATTTAAAAGGTAAAGTAACTTCATTTGAAGATAAAACCTGTAAAAGTGGCGAAATTTACTATTATACAGTAAAGGCTTATGACGGTTCTTTGGAAAGCGGTTGTGATTACGACGGCGTAAGCTCAATGTATCTTGGAATACCAAAACTCAAGAAAGCGGAAAATGCCTCAAAGGGTATAAAAATTACTTGGGAAAAGGTTAAAGGTGCAAACGGTTACATTATCGGAAGAAGAACAAGTTCAACCGGTTGGACTAAAATTGCACAAGTTTCTGATGTTGATAACTACATTGACAAAACTGCTAAAAAAGGAACTGAATACGCATATACTGTTGTACCTGTGTGCAATGACGTAAAAGGCTTTTTTGATACTGCAGGAATACGTTATAAACGAATTCCTAATGTGACAACCAAAAGTGCAACAAATACTGCAGATGGTGTAAAAATAACCTGGAAGCCTGTTTCAAAATGTTCCGGTTACAAGGTTTACAGAAAAACAGAAGATGGAGCATATAAGAGAATTGCTACTGTTAAGGGTGCAAAGAAATCTTATTATACAGATAAAAAAGCAAAAAGCGGAACAAAATATACTTATAAAGTAGTTGCTTATAGTGGTAGTTATTTAAGCTACTTTAAAGAAGTTTCCCGTTACTATCTTGACAACCCTGAACTTACAAGTGTAAAGAGTGGCAAAAAAGGTGTAACTGCAAAGTGGAAAAAAGTTAAGGGTGTCAGTGGTTATTATGTTTACCGCAAGACCGGAGACGGAAAGTATAAGAAAATTGCAACTGTAAAAGGCAGTAAGAAGTATTCATATCTCGATAAATCTGCTAAAAAGGGCAAAACTTACACTTATAAAGTAAAAGCTTATTACAGCAAAACCACAAGTGCATATTCCAACACAAAATCTATAAAAGATAAATATTAAAAGCTATCAACCGAAACAATTATAAATAATTGTTTCGGTTGATTTTTGCTTGTGGGTATTCTACCTCTTTACCCAAACAGTTTATTGCGAACAAATTAGGGATTGCCATAAGTCCGTTGCAGATATCTGCAAATTCCCAAATTATTTTTGGAGGATTTATGCTACCTATGAAAACAAGAATAATATAAAAAACTTTATAAAGTTTAATATGCTTCTTACCAAATAGGTAACAAAAACTTTTTTCTCCGTAAAAAGAACAAGTGGAAAGGGAAGTAAAGGCGAAAATTGCTGTTAATAAGGCTATACCCTTACTACCGATTTTGCCGATAGAAGAATATGCCGCAACAGATAAATCTGCACCATATAATTGTGTACTATAATTATTTTTGGTGACAAGAATGACAAGCGCAGTAATTGTGCAAAGAAAAACCGTGTCAATAAAAACTTCCAGCATTGCCCACATACCCTGTGTTTCGCCTTTTTGGTTGTTGGATTCGGCGTGGATTAAAGTTGATGAACCAAGTCCTGCCTCGTTTGAAAAAACGCCTCTTGAAATGCCGTAACGCATAGCTTTAAACATACCATAACCATTTATGGCTTTTAAAGAAAAAGCCTCTTTAAACACCAAGCAAACCGCAGGAATGATGTTTTCTTTGTTCTTCAGCAATACCCAGAATGAAAGTATAAGATAAAAGATTGTCATAAACGGTACGATGAAAGTTCCAAACCTTGAAATCCGCCCTACACCGCCACTTATAATGATTAAACAAAAAAACGCACAGACTAATCCGATGATATATTTGTTTATGTTAAACCCCGCAACAAGTGAGTCGCATACAGAGTTGCTTTGAGTGAGATTTCCCATACCAATAACAGAAAAAAGTGAGAAGAAAGCATAAACCTTTGCAAGTCCTTTCATTTTAATTCCGTGTTCTATATATGAAAATGAGCCACCTTGAAAAACACCGTGCTTATCTTTTTTTCGGTATTTTACGCCTAAATAATTTTCAGAATAAGCAGTCATCATAGAAAGAAATGCGGAAACCCACATCCAGAAAACAGTACCTGCACCGCCAGAGTAAATGGCAGTTGCCACACCAACAATGTTTCCTGTGCCGATACAGGCTCCCAACACCGAGCAGAATGCACCAAATTGTGAAATGCCGTTGTTTTCTGTTTTTGAAAACATTTTAAAAACAGTTTCCTTAATCATAGTAAAGAAACCGCGGATTTGGAAGAATTTGCTGTTGTAAGAAAATCTTAAGGCGGTAATGACAAAAAATAACAGCATGGGTACACCCCATACAACAGCCCCGATTGCATTTAAAAACCTTTCCATAAAACACCTCTTTCCTTTGACAAAAGTAAAAAACAGTATATAATATACTATTGTAAATTTTGTTTTTTATTCTTGAAAGGATTTTCAAATGGCTCGTGATTTAACAAAGGGTAGTGTAAATAAAGTACTTTTGCAGTTTACTTTACCTCTTTTTATAAGTGTTGTTTTTCAGCAGTTTTATAGTATTGCTGACAGTCTTATAGCAGGTCGTTTTGCAGGGGAGGATGCTCTTGCGGCAGTTGGTGCATCATATCCTATAACCAATATCTTTAACGCCGTTGCTTTTGGTTGCAATATAGGTTGCAGTGTTGTTATATCTCAACTTTTTGGTGCAAAAGAATTTAAAAAAGTGAAAACTGCAATATCAACCGCTCTTATCTCTTGTGTGGTTTTAGGAGCAATTCTTACAATTTCGGGAATTACTTTAACACCTGCTCTTATGAGTGCTATTGATACTCCCGAAAATATTTTTTCAGAGTCTGCATTGTACCTTGAAATATATATCGGAGGGTTTATTTTCCTTTTTGTTTATAACATTGCAAACGGAATTTTTACGTCTTTGGGTGATTCTAAAACCCCGTTATATTTCTTGATTTTTTCATCTGTTTTCAATGTTATTCTGGACTATGTTTTGGTTGTGTTTTTTAATATGGGAGTTTCAGGTGTTGCCTGGGCAACTTTTATAGCTCAAGGGATTGCAGGTCTTTTATCAGTTATGACCCTTTTACACCATTTAAAAAAATTGCCTGTAAAAGAAAAAACACCTTTATTTTCTTTCTCATTGTTAAGAAAAATTGCTCGTATTTCTATACCAAGCATTTTGCAACAAAGCTTCGTTTCTGTTGGTAATGTGTTTATTCAAAAGCTCATAAATGGTTATGGTTCATCAGTAATTGCAGGTTATTCTGCCGCAATTAAACTGAATACATTCACAATTAATGCTCTTTATACTTTTGGTAACGGTGTATCCAGCTTTACTGCTCAAAATTTCGGCGCAAAAAAATACCCCCGTATAAGAGAGGGAATGAAATACGGAACTATTATGGTAGTAATAACGGGTATTGTCCTGGCGATTTTGTATCTTTCTTTTAATGTACCGCTTATTGAACTGTTTATGGAAGGGGACGGAAGTGCCGAAGCGATAAAATCCGGTTCGCTTTTCCTTAAAACTGTTGCACCATTCTATGCTTTTATAGGCATAAAGCTTGTCTGTGATGGCATTTTAAGAGGAACAGGAACAATGAAACTGTTTATGGTAGCAACCTTTACAGATTTGATTTTAAGGGTTGTTCTTGCTTACGTGTTCTCACCAATATGGAGTTACGGTGGTATATGGTGGTCCTGGCCTATTGGTTGGACGGTAGCCAATATTCTGTCACTGGTATTCTATTTTTATATAATGAAAAAATTAACAAAAAATGCTGTGTAGTTTAAAAACCACACAGCGTTTTTTAATTCTGTTTGCGAACTATTCTGTATTCATCATCTGCTCTGAAATATGGGCAAGCATCATTTGAAGAGGTGAGGAATTTGAGGTATTCATCCTCATCTAATTCAATATCGCAGAAATATTCTTCTAAATCCTCATCGTATCTGTAATTTTCGCACATATCGCACATTGCCATATTGAAACCTCATTTGTGATATTTTCCGTTGTTGTTTATTTGAAATGCTCTGTAAATCTGCTCAAGAAGCATAACTCTCATAAGTTGGTGTGGAAAAGTCATAGGAGAAAACGAAAGTTTAAAATCTGAAAGATTTTTGATTTCAGGCGAAAGACCAAATGAACTGCCGATTATGAAAACAATATTGCTTTTACCGTTAAGTGTGGCATCGTTTATGGCTTTTGCAAAACTCTCGCTGGATTTCTCTTTCCCCTCAATGCACAAGGCGAAAACATAACTGTTGTTGGGGATTTTCTTTTTTATTTCCTCCGCTTCTTTGGAAAGAGCAACTTCAATTTCTGTTTGAGATGGGTTATCGGAAAGCCTTACGGGATTAAGCTCAATAACATCAAGTTTACCATAAGCTGAAATCCTTTTAGAATACTCATTTACAGCATCTTTTAAATACTTTTCTTTTAATTTGCCGAGTGCAATAACCGTAATGTTCATTATTCAAGTCCTAAATACGGCGCAGGGTTAATCCTGTTACCGTTTATTCTAACTTCAAAATGCAGGTGAGCACCAAAAGAATAACCTGTGTTACCTACACGACCGATAGCCTGACCTTTAGTAACTTTGTCACCCTCGTTTACCATAATGGAATTATCAAGCATATGTGCGTAGAGAGTTTCAACACCGTTTCCGTGGTCAATTATAACATAGTTACCATAACCGCCCGTGCTCCAACCTGCTGTTGTAACTGTACCTGAAGCCCCCGCAACAACAAGAGAGCCTGATGCACTTGCACCTGAAATATCAATACCTCTGTGATAACCAAGGCTTCTATAACCGAAAGGTGATGTAACAGTGAACAAACCAACTACGGGCCAACAGAAATAACCTGTGGTTTGTAATACGGAATAAGTACCGAGAGAAAGACTTTCTGCACGAATACCACGTTCAATAATCTGAGATACAGGTGCTTTAACAGGGACGCTCATCATTTGTTCTGAGGAAACTCTCTTGTCACCGATATATGTAACAAGGTCAATAGCGTAGGCGGAGCCGTTTGTACCATTCCTACGTATACGTTTGTCACCGATGAAGAGGGTGTTGGTCTGTATTTCAACTGTATCGTATTCAACTGTTTCAATTGTTTTTTCACAGTCTGCATGGCGGATTTCAAGTGGAGTAAGAATTTTAAGGTTAAGCTCTAATTGTTCTGCTGACCAGATTCTTTTATCATCTTTTTCGTAGTAAGCATCACTGAAAGTGATTTCCTGAGCGAAAGCAACTGAAGCCTTCGGATACTCCTTTTGTGCATTTTTTAATTGGTTGAAAAAGATCTCTCTTGCTTCCTGCCTGTTTTTTACTGCGCAAAAAAGCTCGTTGTCAATATAAACCTCAGTTACACAAATTCTTTCAGGAGCAAGTACTTTTATTATTTCTTCAGATAAAGCAGAACTGGTTTTGATGTTGTAAGGCTCTGTTTTTACTTTCTTAGTTTCAAAACCATCGTTAGAAGTAAGACCAAGATAATTAAGCGCTAAAGCATTTGCATGGTCTGCATCATTTTGTGTTATTGCATAACCAATGGTCTGTTCGCCGATTTTAAGAACTATGGCATCAGTTTTGCTGTCAGTGGAAATCACAAAAATGGCAGATACTGCTAAAACTGCAAAAATTAAAACAAAAGCAATACTTCTTTTAAAGAATGTTTTTGCAGAGGTGAAAGAATCTTTATTAAATTTGAAAAGTTTTTGCAGACCTTTAAAAATCATTTTAAAAATTGATTTAAAAATATTTGTTACAAGAATACCAAGGTTTGCAATGTAAACGTAAAGTGTTTTAAATATTAAACCCATAAATTAATATATCCTGATTTTTATTTTCCGAAAACATCGGATTCTATGTAATCTACGCCAAGAGCGCGACAATAATTAAGCGCAACTACATCGTTTGCAGTCCAAAGACCGACCTTTAAGCCCTTATCGTGAAATTCCTTAACCATTTTCGGTGTTGCCACTTTCCAGTCTGCATCAATATCAAAACCATAGTCGATACATTTATGATAATCCCCACAGTTTTTGCCGTATGTAAGCATAATTTGTAAATCGGGGAATGCTTCGTGTGTTTTAATAAGGTTTTCAAATTCAAAAGATTGAAGAGAGCATTTCTTCAAATCATAAATTTCTCCTGCCATTGTGAAAAGGCGTTTGATGTCCTCATCAGCAAATTCACCTTTGAGCTCAATAAAGCAAATCATATTTGCATCGCGACAGATTTCAAGGTATCTTTCGAATGTGCAGATATAAACAATTTCATCGGATTTATCGTTGTAAAGAGCTTTCTTTGAAAGTTCTTCATAGGTTGTGTCTGCAACAATTAATTCTGTTCCGTCAAAAAACTTTGCTTCATCATTATGGTTAACAACAAAAACACCATCTTTAGTCATACGAACATCGGTTTCAATACCACCTGAACCATTTTTGACAGCGCTTAAAAAAGCTGCTTCTGTGTTGCCGGGGTGCTTACTGCTGTGACCCCTGTGAGCAATCATACAAATGTCTTTATGAAAATCTTTGTTAAAAAAATGTGTGCCTATTGCAGTAGCGGCAATACCACCAAGATAAAGTAATGCTTTTGTTGATTTCCTCATAAACAATCTCCTAAAAATTATATATATTAATATTATAAATCCTAAATACTTTTTGTCAATGGCAACACAATATATTTTAACTATTGTTTATTTTGTAAATATATGGTATTATAAAGTGTAGTTTTATATCGTTACGGGTGATTTTGTGAAAAACTCAGAAATAAATATTAGAGACCCCTTTGTACTTAAACATAATGGTAAGTACTATATGTACGGAACAAGAGCTGCTGATTTCGGCATAAAAACAGGTGGTTTTGATGTTTACATAGGTGCAGATTTAGAGAATTGGTCTGAACCAATTGAAGTATTTAACTCTGATAAACATGGTATGAACACTGCTGTCAATTGGGCACCCGAGGTTCACGAGTTCGGTGGCAAATTTTATATGTTTGCAACCTTTACCAAACCCAATGGGTTAAGGGGCACTTATATATTAAAAAGCGATTCTCCCGATGGTGAATTTGTTCCTGCGTCTGATGGTGCGGTAACACCTTGGGAATGGGAATGCCTTGATGGCACATTGTATGTCGAAAACGGCAAACCTTATTGTGTTTTCTGCCATGAGCATACCCAGATTCTTAATGGTACAATTTGTTTTATGGAGCTTAAGCCTGATTTTTCAGGATGTTTAGGTGAACCTGTTGAGCTTTTTGCCGCAAGTTCATTTTTGAATCGTGAAGCTACGGAAGAATGTCATAACGTAACAGATGGTCCGTTCCTTTACAGAAAAGAAAATGGTAAGCTTATAATGATTTGGTCAACCTGTGCTGAGGGCTATGTGCAGTGTGTTGCAACCTCTGATAACGGTTCGATCTTCGGGAATTGGTCACACCTTAAACCAGTTTTTGAGGATGATGGCGGTCACGGAATGATTTTCAAGGATTTTGATGGTAATCTTAAGTTGACGCTCCATTGTCCCAACATTTCTTATGAAGAAAAACCTGTGTTCTTCTCAATAAAGGAAACTGATGATTCTATAGTTATAGATAATTAACCGAGGGGATTTAATTAATGAAAAGTTATTTTGATATAATTGCCTTAAACCTCAGAGAGCATAAAGAAAACATTCACCAGATTATTAAACTGTCTATTGCAGATTTAAAAAAGACTTATAATGGATCTGCTTTGGGTTGGGCATGGGCAGTTATTAAACCGGTGTTTACAATCTTTGTATATTGGTTTGCTATTGCTATCGGTCTTCGTAGTGGTGGTGCTGTTGAAGGTTATCCATATATTTTGTGGCTGGTTTCAGGTATGGTTTCATGGTTCTTTATGGGCGACGCAATAACAGGTGGAACAACTTGCATAAGACGCTATAGTTACCTTGTAACTAAAATGAAATACCCGATAATGACAATCCCGACTTTTACGAGTATATCCAATTTAATTGTCCATATAATTCTTGTTGCAGTTACAGTTGTTCTGTTTTGGATTATGGGATACCCGCCAACAATCTATCTTTTACAGATACCTTTTTATATGCTTTTGATGTTTATGTTCTTTAATGCGTGGGCGCTTTTTGCAGGTTTGGTTTCTTGTATAAGCAAGGATTTTGCTAACTTGATTAAATCCCTTAATATAGCGGTTTTCTGGTTATCAGGTATTCTTTGGAATATAGAAAATGTTGCAAATAGTAAAATGCTTTATAGAATCCTTATGTTGAACCCTGTAACATTTATTTGTTATGGTTACAGAAATTGCTTCGTTAATCACATTTGGTTTTTTGAGCAACCAAAGAGACTTTTATATTTCCTTTGTTGGTATTTGGTGCTTGGCTTCTTTTCAATCTGGGCATACAAAAAGCTCCGCAAAGAAATTCCTGATGTTCTTTGATAGGAGGGTACGTATAGTATGAAAGATACAGTAATCAGATTTCAAAATGTTACAAAAATATATAAACTCTTCACAAGCACTAGAAAACGCCTTCTTTCTGTTTTCTTTAAAAATATAAAATATAAAGAAAAGAAAGCTGTTGATGATGTTAGCTTTGAAATCAAACGTGGAGATTCTGTTGCACTTTTTGGTAAAAACGGTGCCGGTAAATCTACGATTCTGAAAATGATAACCGGAGTTTCTTTCCCCACAAGCGGAGAAATTGAAGTTAATGGTCGTGTAAGCGCTCTTCTTGAGCTTACAAGTGGTTTTGACCAAGAGTTTTCAGGTAGAGAAAACATTTATCTTAAAGGTCATATTCTCGGACTTTCTGATAACGAAATAAAAGAACTCGAGCCAACAATTATTGAGTTTTCTGAGTTAGGAGACTATATCGACCAACCCGTTCGAACTTATTCAAGCGGTATGAAATCCCGTTTGGGTTTTGCAATAAACGTTAATATAAGACCTGAGATTCTTATTGTTGACGAGGCATTGAGCGTCGGTGACAATGCATTCAGAGTAAAATGTAAAGATAAAATAAACGAGATAATTGAAAAAGACAATGTTACACTTCTTTTTGTTACTCATCAGACTGCTGTTGCAGAAGAGTTCTGCACAAGAGGTATCGTTATGAAAAACGGTAAACTTATTTTTGATGGTGAGGTACACGAAGCCTCCGAGTACTATAAGAAGATGTATAATATAAAAAAGAAGAAATAAAAAACAAAAGCACCTTTTGATTCGTAATTGAATCAAAAGGTGCTTTCTGTAATCAATCATTTCATTACAATATCAGCATAAACAGGGTAGTGATCGGAAACAAATCGTCCGTCAATACCTTCTGTAACAACTTTGTAAGAAACTGCATCAAATTTATCGTTAATCATAACATAGTCGATAACATCATCAGCGTGTTTCGCGGGTTTTGTGTCGTGGTATGTGCAGTAGTTCATTGTGTCGGGGGCAAGCTTCTTTGTATCTTTAAGAACGCCTGATTCAACAAACTGGTTGTAGTTTTCACTACCTTCTCTTACGTTCATATCAGCGGTGAAAACAACGGGAATATCTGCATATTCCTTTGCTTTGTTAACAATTAAATCAACGCTGTTTTTTCTTGCGGCAATGCCAATGTGGTCAAAGTGACTGTTAAGGTGGGCATATTTAGCACCTGTTTCTTTATTCTTGAGAACTGCCCAGGTGCAGACTCTTCTGCAAGCTGCATCCCAACCGAAAGAAACCTTGTCAGGAGTTTCAGAAAGCCAGAATGTTCCACTGTCTTCAATTTCATATTTATCTTTACGATAGAAAATTGCGGAATATTCACCTTCGTTGTCGCCATCATCACGACCAACACCAACATAAGCGTATTTTTCGCCAACTGTTTCTTTAAGTGTTGCCATCCATTCGGGAGTTGCTTCCTGAACGCCGATTGAATCTGCTTCACTGTCGAGCATTGTTTGGGAAACAATACCGATTCTGTCTTCCCAACTGTCACTACCAACATTCGCACAACGAATGTTAAAGCTCATAATTCTCATTTCAACTTCCTCCTTGGGTTCAAAGCCTTGAATCACTGCATTGTCCGGCTTATTTGCAATAATTCCGAACAAAGAAGTAATCATTGTAATGAACGCCATGATGATTGAACCAATGCTTGTTGCAAAACCTGCGGTCATATCAATACCTCCAAAATTTACTAGTATGAATATATAATAGCACAAATTGAAAATGTGTCAATAAAATAAGAAAAAAAGTACCGACTGAGCGGTACTTTTTAATCTGTAATCAGTCCTTCAAGAACTCCTTAACACTACCTGTTACACCTGCAAGGTTCTGCAAATCAGAGGGAACAATAATTTTTGTTGCCTTACCGTCAGCAGCCTTTTCGAATGCTTCCATACCTTTAAGAGAAATGTATTCTTTAGAGGGCGATGCTTCGTTAATCATTCTGATACCTTCAGCCTGAGCTTTCTGGATTGCAATGATAGCGTTTGCTTCACCTTCTGCTTCTCGCATTTTTGATTCCTTAACTGCTTCTGCGTGAAGAATAGCAGCTTGTTTGTTAGCTTCTGCTTCAAGAATCTGAGCTTCTTTTTTACCCTCTGCAACAAGAACGGCACTTGCCTTTTCACCTTCGGCACGAAGAATGCTTTCACGACGTTCACGTTCTGCCTTCATCTGCTTTTCCATTGCATCCTGAATTTCTCGAGGGGGAAGAATGTTTTTTAATTCAACTCTGTTAACCTTGATACCCCAAGGGTCAGTTGCTTCATCAAGAATACCACGGATTTTTGCATTGATTGTGTCACGGGATGTAAGTGTGTGATCAAGCTCCAATTCACCGATAATGTTACGGAGAGTTGTTGCAGTTAAATTTTCAATTGCAGAAATGGGGTATTCAACACCATAGCAGAAAAGTTTGGGGTCTGTAATCTGGAAGAAGACAACGGTATCAATCTGCATTGTAACATTATCTTTTGTAATAACGGGTTGGGGAGGGAAGTCCACAACCTGTTCTTTAAGGGAAACAACCTTTGCAACCTTTTCAATGAAAGGAATTTTAACATGAAGACCTGTGTCCCAGGTTGCAAAATATGCACCCAGACGCTCAATAACATAAGCTTTTGACTGGGGAACGATTTTGATGTTTGCAATAACAAGTAAAATAATAATTGCAACAACCGCAATAATTGCAACAACGCCTACTGTTGCCATAGCTGAAAGTGTAATGAACATAAATTTTTCCTCCTTGTAAAACTTTAATTATAAAATGGGACGAACAATAAGTTTAACGCCCTCTATTTTAATGACTGTAACGTGTGAACCTGCAGGGATTGTGTAGTTATCAACCTCTGTTCGTGCAGTCCAGACGGAACCACCAACTTTAACAAGCCCTTTTGCTTCAAGATTATTGATGTCTTCTGTAACAACGGCTTCTTTGCCTATGTACATATCTGCATTTGTAGGCTGTTTTTGTGCCTTTGTCATTTTCTTTACCAAAGGGCGAGTAACGGCAAGAGCAATTGCAGATACCACAACAAATATAATCACCTGTACAAGAATGCTGTCAGTTATAAATGTTGTAATAAGAGCAGCAAGTGAACCGATTGCGAACCAAATGGTAAGAAGTTGTGCAGTTGTTGCCTCAACAATTATGAAAAGTGCAAGCAGTGCAACCCAAATCCAGACCATCATAAAAATCACACCCTTTCGATAGTTTCTAATTTAATTATATACGCCTTTTTCATCGTTTTCAATAGTTTTTATTTACATTTTTTCTGTCAAAAAACGGCACTTAATTTCGGTTCATTTGACTCTATAATATACAAAAGTTCTTCCTTACAGTCCTCTGCATTCAGCAAAACACCTTCATAATCACCGATTTTTGCAAAATAAACAATTTTATTAAGCAACTTGTCAACCTCATTTGTATTTGTTCTGCCGATAAAAATGTTCAGTAAAAAAACTTTCTTGTGCCAGTTTCGGTTCGTCTGAACGGACAAGCGGTTAACCTCTTCTGTTTCTTCGGTTAATGTGTTATAGAGAACCTCGTCAAGTCCCGAAACTACTTGGTTACAGGTGTTTTTAACAAAAAAGAAAGAAAAAATTCCTAAAGCAACAGAAACAACAGGTATTATTATAGCAACAATAATTCTTTTCATTTTTTAATCTTCCTTTTTGTATATTATGTTGAATTTTTTGCTTTTATCAACAGTCATAAGCATAACATTTCTGATATCGTTTGTTTCTCTGTTTAGTTTTGAAAGTACATCTTTCTCGGTTATACCGCAGTCTTTAAAAGAGCTTTCGATAATTTTACCGTCAATAATAACCGCACAGGGCATACCATTATCTTTTTCGGATTTTCCTACAGTTTTGGGTGTGGCAGGGCGGTAGTTTGGCTTTAAAAGCACGGAAAGCGTTCCATTGGTTTCCACCACTGCATATTCAACCTCTTCAATATTAAAAACATCCTTTTGTCTTAAGCCCAGCAAAACATCATTTATTGTGAAACGCAGTTCTTTAAGTTCGTTTTGTAAAAGCTCGCCATTTCTTATTATTGTTACAGGTTTTCCTTCTGTAAGATGCCTGAATGCTACAAATTTTCTGTCGATGAGTGAATTGATTATTTCAAAGCTTACAAGCAGTAAAAGCGGAATTATACTGTTTAATATAGGCGTATTGTTGTCGCCTATGGGCATCGCTGCAATTTCGGAAATCAGAATTGTTATTACAAGTTCCCCGGGTTGTAGCTGTCCTAATTGGCGTTTACCCATAAGACGAACGCAGATTGAAACCACACAATATATTATAAATGTTCGAATTATTGTTGTTATCATTAAATCACCATTCTTGTTTTTTCCTTATTCCAATGGAATATGCAGTAAAAAAAGGGGAAAATAGAAATGGTGATTTTATGGAAAATAAAGAAAATGTGCTTTCTCCTTTGTCAGATTTTAATGAAGAAAGTTATGGCGATATAAGAGAAAATGCCGTAGATAACGGTAGAATTATAAAGGAAGCTTTTAAGGGCAGTTTTGATATTGTTGTCAAAAAAGGGTATTGTAGCGGGAAATGTGTGGTTTTTGCCAATTGCGACGGACTTTGCAGTGCTCAGAGAATTGCGGACAATGCAATTAAACCGATGCTCACTTTTGAAGGGCAATTACCTGAAGATAATCCTCTTGATTTTATACAGGATAAAATTATATATGGTACTGAGCAAAAAAGAGAAAAAAGTCTTGATAATGCAATGATGCAGATTTTAAGAGGCACGCTTCTCATTTTTGTTGAAGGACAAAAAGAATGTATAATACTGGGTGTGCAAAATCCGCCCCAACGCGCTCTTCAGGAACCCGATAATGAGGTTCAGGAGTTCGGTTCGAGAGAGGGTTTTGTTGAGAATATAAAAACCAACTTAACTCTTATAAGAGAGCGACTTTGTACAACAAATTTCAAAATAGAGATGAAAGAAATAGGCAAAACAAGTAAAACCCGAATTTTACTTTGTTATATGAAAGACAGAGTTAATCCCGATACTCTTGCAGAGGTGAAAAAACGCCTTGATTCTGTTGATATAGATACCGTTTTAGCGGCAGGGTATTTGAGAAAAACCTTTGATACCAAAAGGAAAAGTCTATTTACAATGGTGGGTCAGACCCAACGCCCTGACACTCTTGCGGCAAAGGTCTGTGAGGGTAAAATCGGAATACTTGTAGATGGCACGCCATTTGCTCTTATTGTTCCAAGACTCTTTATAGAAAATTTTCAGACTTTAGATGATTATATAAACCGCCCATATTTTTGCGCATTTATGAGGGGGGTCAGATTACTTGCATTTCTTATAAGCGTGTTTTTGCCCGGCGTTTTTGTGGCAATTGGTCTTTTTCATCAGGAAATGTTCCCCGATGATATGCTTTATAACATTGTAATAATGGAAAGCAATACTTTATTCACTTTAACTGTGGAGGCATTGATAATTCATTTCGTTTACGAAACCGTAAGAGAAGCAGGACTGAGAATGCCCAAAGCAATAGGTCACGCTGTCAGTATAGTTGGTGCTCTTGTTATAGGTGATGCGGCAGTTACCGCAGGTCTTATCGGTGCGCCAATGCTTATTATTGTTGCTTTAACAGCAATCTGTTCTCTTGTTTCTTCAGATTTATATCAACCTATTTCTGTTTTGAGAATTATTTTTATTCTTGTGGGGGGGATATCCGGACTTTACGGAATTATGATTGGTGCGGCGGCACTTTTGATAAATCTTGCATCAATGACCGATTACGGAGTACCTTTCTTAGCTCCTGCAACACCATATAACAAAACCCTTTGGCGAGATTCTGTATATAGATTGAGTATGGAAAAATTAGGGGATAAAGTATTTGATATAAACGGTTTTAAGAAAGGCGGAAAACAATGACAAAATCATCTGTCAGCGCACCCCAATTCTTTGCGCTTTTATATCTTTCGATGCTGGGGAGTGTGTTTATGTATATATCCTCTCCTCAGATAACAATTGCAACAGCAGAATCTCTTTTAAGACCTGTTGTTTTTGCAGTTCTCAGTATAATTGTTGCCATACCAATATATTTTCTTTGTAAAAAAGGACATTTAAAAGAAAATCTGCAAAAAGAGAAGCGAAGCAAAGTCTACAAGGGTGTTGCTCTCTTTTACGGGGGTGTTTATTTTATTGATGCCCTTATGACTGTAGGACGTTTTGACCTTTTTGCAAGCTCTGAACTTTTCCCCGGTACAGAAATGACCTATTTTTTAATAGGTCTTGTGGCAGTTTGTGTTGCTCTTACATTTTGCGGTATAGGCGCATTGGGGAGAGCAAGTACCATTTTTACTCTTGTAGTTGTGTCGGCAACTGCTTTTGCATCAGTTACTCTATCAAAAGAGGTGGATTTTCTTAATTTTACCCCTCTGTTTGAGAATGGCGTGAGTAAATTTATTGTCGATAGCTCTACATTTTCTGTTCAAGCCTCTGAAATTGGTGCAATCGTAATTTTTTTCCCTGAAATTAAAGGTAATGTTAAAAAGCATTATATCTTGTGGTCGGTTTTAAGTGCAGTTTCGTTTTCATTTATTCTTTTTTTTGTTGTTGGCACTTTAGGTGCTTTTTCCGATACTCAGCTTTTTCCTACCTATACGGCAGTTACTCTTGCTCAATTCGGTCTTTTTGAAAGGCTTGATGCCCTTGAAACAGCAATCTGGATTTTGTGTGTTGTAACCAAACTCACCCTTTATATCTCTGTAATTGTTAAATGTATCTGTTTTGTTTTTCCGAAGTTTTCTGAAAAAATCAGCGCGATTTCCGTTGGGGTGATTATATCAATCTTCTTAATATTTATTTCGGGTAATATTATGAACTTTGGTTTTATTTCCTTTACACCTCTTGTGGTTGGTGTTTATCTTGTTCCCGTGCTTATATTGCCATCGGTTTTGTTAGTAAATGATCTTATAAAAAGGAGAAAGAACAATGAAAAAACTGCTTAAAGTATGCTCTTTAGTTTTTCTTTCCACCTTTTGTTTATTGAGCTTTTGTTCTTGTGAAAAACCGGGAACAGAACTTGCGGATTTGATGATAATGCAGGGTATAGGTATTGATGTTTCAAATAATGAATTTAAAGTAACAGTTGAAATTCTCAATAACGAGCAAAGCGGTAGTCCCGGTGGTAACGGAAATAGTGATAATAAAACTAAAATGTATACCGCTAAAGGTAAAACCGTTGGGGAGGCTTTGCGAAAACTTATAACAAAAAGCGGAAACGAACCTATGTTTGCACATAACAGGGTTATTGTAATCGGTGAGGAGGCAGCCAACAGAAACCTTGCAGATATTCTTGATTTTTTTGAAAGGAATTATGATTCAAGACCATCACAGCTGCTTTGTATCGCTAAAAACACTACAGGTGAAACTATTATAAGAGCAAAACTTTTAACAGATTCTATAAAAAGCAAAATTCTCGAAAATATGCTTGAAGAAAGTGCTAAGCAATCTCTTGTTCCCAAAGTAAGAATAATTGATGCAGTTAATTATATGAAAGATGAAACCTCCGGTATTTGCATTCCAGCAGTCAAGGTGGAAAAAAACGGAGAAAACGAAAACTATGATTTGGACGGATGCGCTCTTTTCGGAAAAGATTCCACATTTTCAATGTATATTGACAGTGGAACTGCTGAGGGTATTGCCATTCTTAATGATAAAATTGATGAGGGGGTAATAAGTGCAGATTTACCCAACGGACAAAAGGCATCATTTTATATTAATAAAGGTAAAAGCAGGTATAAAATTACCCAAGAAAACGGAGAACTAAAATACAACTTGAAAGTAGCAGTTTCTTGCGACCTTGAGGGCGTTCAGGGTGATGAATATTTCAGTACCGATACGGGTGTTCTTGAAACTTTTCAAACGGCGGTAGGGGAATCACTTTGTAAA
Organism: Acutalibacteraceae bacterium; assembly: GCA_045576615.1. Classification (GTDB taxonomy): domain Bacteria; phylum Bacillota; class Clostridia; order Oscillospirales; family Acutalibacteraceae; genus DTU089. The sequence continues at coordinate 41,764 of JAZNGU010000030.1, forward strand.
AAAGCAGAGAATACTTTTATAGTGCTTCAGGGTCGTCATGGTGCAGATGTGGTGCGTTACGGAAAAAGATTAAGGCTTAAAGAGAATGATTTGTATCAAGAAATAAAAAACGATTGGGTTGAAGTGTTTCCTGAAATAAAACTAACAATAACTGCAGATGTTACCATAAGACGTATAGGCGAAGAAACATTTCATAGCAAAAAATCATAAAAAAAGACCTCACCACTTTTGCAAAGTGATGAGGTCGTAAAATTTATCCCTTATTTCTTCTCTTTCTTGGGTTTCATAAGAAACATACCAACTGCCATAATTACTGCGAAAACAATAAGGTAGAAGAGAACGGGACAGGTGAATCCCTGACCTGCTTCTTTAGCAGCAATATAGGGAGCGTATCCATGTGAATAAAGTGCCGCAAATACCATAAATGCAGAACCGATAAGACCAAGAGTGGGAAGAACAAATCTCTTAACAGCAGGAAGAGATTTTTCTTTTCTCATAAACTGAATGAACATGGGAATGTAAAGTCCATAGATTGTGATGATGGGAAGCTCGGAAGAGTCAAAGCTGAATTTGCCGAACCAAGGAGTAGTAAGGTTTGCACCATAGAAATATACAAGCCATGCTGCCACAATTACAAGACCTACGATACAGGAGTTTGATGGCATACCTGAACCGCTATCAACCTGTTTCATAAGGTTAACCTTGGGGCCCATATCACGAACAGCAAGAGAATAGAAACCACGGATACAACCGATCAAAAGACCATTAAGAGTACCAAGGCAGGAAACTGCAACGAAAAGGTTAAGAATGTTACCGAAAACATTACCGAAAACAGTAATGAATGCGGGAGCAGTACCTTCATCAATAAGAGTCTGAACGGGAGCACCACCTGCGACACCTATGTAATAGAACAAGTAAATAGCAATGATTATAATACCGCCTAAAACAAGAGCGATAGGAAGATTTTTCTTAGAGTTTTTGATTTCGGAGTTGATAGATGTAGCAAGAATCCAGCCTTCATAAGCGAAAGCGGTAGCAACAACTGCACCGAAGAGGGGTGAGAAATTGCCTGTACCTGTTCCGAAGTTAGACGCAAGGATTGATGTGGATTCACCTGCAAGGTTGTGAGTCAAGCCGTAAATTGTACCAATAACTGCCATCAAAAGAAGAGGAACAAGCTTAATGAATGTTGCACTGATCTGAAGTTTACCTGCAAGTTTTGAGGAAAGCGTGTTAACTGCGAAAACAAAAATAAGGATGAAACCAGCCAAAAGGAAAGTTTCTGAACTTGTAACGGGGTCACCGTTAAGTTGTAAATCGGGGTTAACAGATGTTAAGAAAACAAGGAAATATCTTGCGGTAAGCCAAGCAAGAACAGATGTCATTGCAGGTGTGTAAATAACAGTTGAGAAGAATCCCATAAAATAAGCATATTTACCACCGATTGTTGCTTCTGCATAGTCAACAAGACCGTTAACTTTCTCGTAGCGTTGTGCCATAACGCAGAAAGCTAAAACGCAGAAAATCATAACAGCGCCACCGATAATCCATGCAAGAATACCCATGGGCATATCGCCGTTAGTTTTTTGAAGAATTGCCTGTGCCTTGAAGAAAACACCGGAACCAACAACAGTACCTACAACCATGCAGATAGCCATTAAAAGTCCGTATTGTTTTTTAAGACCTTTTTCCATAAAAACACCCTTTCGGATTAAAATTTTGCTTTATTATACTACCATGCTAAAGTTTTGTAAATAGGAAAATTTAAAAAAATCACTTATTAAAGAACTTTTTATCTAAAATTTCTGCTGCAGATACAACAAAATTAACGCAAGGGCGGGTTTTGTAGTATTCAGCAGTTCGGGGAGCGGATACATAGGTGCCCTTACCTATATTACCTAAAAGCTCATTACAATTATATGTTCCGTAGATAGATTTGAATTCGTTTGCAAGTTCCTGAATTAGCTTGTAATGGTTATCTTTAGCGGTTTTGTCATCAGTATCAGAATAGCCTTTTAGAAGACCTGCTACCATAAACATACCAGTAACTGCACCGCAGGTTTCACGAAGTCTTCCCATACCACCACCAAAAGAGGAAGAGAGCTTGAGTGCGGTTTCAAAATCTATTCCGCAATCCTCTGCAAATGCACCGAAAACCGCCTGACTGCAGTTGCAACCGCTTACGAACAATTCTGCTGCTTTTTCTGAATGTTTTTTCATGTTTCCACATCCTTAAAAATTTATTGAAATATTTACTGAATTATATCACACAAAATCACTTATGTAAATTAAAAAAGATTTTCAATATTTTGCCAAATGTGATTTACTTAATTGAATATTTGTGTTAGAATTACTTTGATTTTGTAATAGGAAAGGACACTAATTATGCTTCTTGACAAAACTTTATACATACCCGACTTGGGTGAAGTTGGTGTGGACAGTGGTTTCCATCTTCTTCCTGCAACCGAGGACGGAAAATTTGTAGCAGGTAAAAACGGTGTTGAATTTGTTGTTGCAACAGGTGACCAGAAGGTTGAATTTGTTTCTTTCGGAACACATTCTCTTGCTTGTGTTAAGTCTGCAATTGCATATCCTGTTTATTACCCTGTTTATCCCGTAAAAACTGAATATCCTTTAAATGCAGTTCTTATGGATCTGGACGGAACAACAGTTCGTAGTGAGGAATTCTGGATTTGGATTATTGAAATGACAACCGCAAGTATGCTCGGTAATCCCAAATTTCAGCTTGAAGAAGCGGACATTCCGTTTGTTTCTGGTCATAGCGTTTCAGAGCATCTTCAATATTGCATTGATAAATATTGCCCCGGTGAATCTCTTGAAAAAGCAAGAAATTTCTATTTCGAACATACCCACAGAGAAATGGAAGAGATTATGGCAGGCAGAGGTAAAGATGGTGCATTCACTCCCACAGAGGGCGTTAAAGACTTCCTTTTAGAGCTTAAAGATATGGGCATCAAAATCGGTCTTGTTACATCAGGGCTTTATGAAAAAGCATGGCCTGAAATTCTTTCTGCATTCAAAACTCTCGGTATGGGTGACCCCAAGGATTTCTATGATGCAATAATTTCTGCAGGTTTCCCGCTTCGTAAAGGTAGCGTTGGTACTTTGGGTGAGCTTTCTCCCAAGCCTCATCCATGGCTTTACAGTGAAACCTCAATTGTTGGTCTTGGTGAAGCATTTGCTGACAGAAACCGCGTTGTAGGTATTGAAGACAGTGGTGCAGGGGCTTGTTCAGTGCGTCTTGCCGGCTATACTACAATCGGTATCGCAGGTGGTAATATTGAATCAAGCGGAACAAAAGCCGTTTGCTCACATTTCTGCGATAATTTCGCTGAAATTATGAAGATTATTAAAGGTTAAGGTGATAAATATGGAAAATAAAGACAGAATCCAATGCCATTTTATATCTAACACCCATTGGGACAGAGAATGGCGTTTTTCCGCAAGAAGAACTCAGTATATGCTCGGTTATATGCTTGATATGCTCCTTGACATTCTTGATAAAAATCCTGATTACAAGCATTTTCACTTGGACTCACAGACAATGCCTGTTCAGGATTATCTTGAGGTTTATCCCGAAAAAAAAGAGAAACTTATCAAATACATTCAAGAGGGCAAAATTGCTGTAGGTCCTTGGTTCTGCTTACCTGATGAATTTACAGTTGGTAGCGAAGCGCTTATCAGAAACCTTCTTTTAGGTCACAAAATCGGTCGTGAAATGGGCGGTATCAGTAAAACAGGTTATTCTCCTTTCGGTTGGGGACAGATTTCTCAGCTTCCTCAGATTTATTCAGGTTTTGGTATTAATTTCGCATCATTCTATCGTGGAATTAACGAGTACAAAGCCCCTAATTCAGAATTCTTCTGGGAAAGCCCGGACGGAACACGTATTTACGCTTCCCGTCTTGCAAAAAGACCCCGTTACAACATATGGTATGTTGTTCAGCGTCCCGTTTATTTCAATCAGGCTGATGAAAATAATCGTGATATGCTTTGGAATGACAATAATGGTGTGTTCAAGTTTATTGACCGTGATTGGAAACTTGACTACCAATATACTCATCCTTTCTATGAGTATCATAAAGAGAATATACAGGCAAGAGCAGAGCAGGCTATGAAAGAGCAGGACAATGACTGGACAACAAATCACCGTTTCTGGTCAATCGGTCACGACTCTTCCTGTCCTGATGAAAGAGAAGTTCAGCTTGTTAATGACCTTAATGAAGCTCTTCCCGATGCAGATGTTTTCCACAGCACCCTTAAAGAAATGGAGCAGGGTATAATAGACAGTTTCAAAGCAGATTCTCCCGTTCTTAAAGGCGAAATGCGTGATCCCTATACAAAGGGTAGCGTAAGTGAGCTTTGCGGTTGGATTCTTTCTGCAAGAACTTATATCAAGCAGGAAAACTTTGATACTGAAAGAAGAATTATCAACTATGCAGAGCCTATGGCAGTATTTGCAGCTCTTTCAGGTGCACCTTATCCCCAGAACTTTATCGACCTTTCCTATAACTATCTTCTTCAGAACCATGGTCATGACAGTATCGGTGCTTGCGGACGTGACGTAGTTTATGAAGATGTTATGTCCCGTTACAGACAAGCAAGAGAGCTTTCTATGTGTGTATTTGAACGCGCATTTATGGATATCGCAGGTGACATTAACCTTCGTACATTCTCTAAAGACGATGCAGCAGTTGTAGTGTTCAACCCCGCACCCTTCAAGAGAACAGAAACTGTTAATCTTCGACTTGAAATTCCTGCAGAATGGAAAGCAGACAGCTTCCGGATCGAAGACGAAGAGGGTAACGCGGTTAAATATCAGGTTATCACCACAAATAAAGAGAATGCACAGATCATTCAGAATCCCAACGATACTGCAAACGTTCTTCATACTCAGCAGTATTATGTTGCAGCAGAGGTTAAAGATATTCCTGCAATGGGTTACAAAACCTTTAAGGTTAGTCCTCTTTACAATGTTCGTGCAACAACTCCCGTAACACTTGTTAAAACTACAAATGTTATGGAAAATGAATATCTCAAGGTTAGCATTAATCACAATGGTACTTTCAGTGTTTTTGATAAAGAAAGCGGAAAAGTATTTGATAACCTTGGTTATTTCAAAGACAGCGGCGAAATCGGTAACCCCTGGCAGCACGTTGCTCCCGAAATTGATGAAACATTCACAACTCTCGGTGAAAAAGCAGATGTTACTCTTCTTGTTAACGGTGAGTTTGAAACAACCTATAAAATTACAATGCGTTGGGAACTTCCCGAAAAACGTGCATTTGATGAAAAATCAAGAAGCGAGCACAAACTTCCCGTTGATATTGAAAGTCTCGTAACACTCCGTAAGGGTGCAAAATTTGTTGAAATTGAAACAACAATTAATAATCGTTGTGAAGACCATTATCTTCAGGTTGCGTTCCCCACAAATATCAAAGCAGAATATGCAGATGCACAGGGTCAGTTTGATGTTGTAAGAAGACCTATCCAAGCACCTGATTATTCACTTTATGACGAACCCCCGATGACAGAGCATCCAATGAACTCTTTCGTAAGTGTTTCCGATGGTGAAAACGGTGTTGCTCTTCTTAATACAGGTCTTAAAGCTTATGAAGCTGCAGATGATGAAGAAAATACACTTCTTCTTTCTCTTATCCGTGCATATCCCTTACGTATATGTGTAACAAAAGATATGCAGAACTACAGTGATTGGGACAAAGGTTCACAGTGCATCGGCAAAAATACTTTCCGCTACGCCTTTATGCCTCATAAAGGTAACTGGGAAGAGGGTAATGTATGGCAGGAGAGCGAAAGATTTAACCTTTATCTCACAATTGGTCAGATTGCTCCCACAGACCATGGTAAGAATCCTCTTACTCATTCTTTCCTTGAACTCAAGGATGAAAACCTTAATGTCAGCGCAGTTAAGAAGAGCGAAGATGGAACAGGCTATGTTGTTCGTCTCTTTAACCCCTCAGATAAAACTGTTAAAAATGCAATTCGTCTTAATGGCGGTATTGCTCCCATTGAGAAAGCACAGTCACCCGTTGAAAGACAGAAAGCAGAATTTGAACTTCCTGCATATTCGGGCAAAAAGTGGAACGAAGTTAAACTTGTTACACTTGAAGAGCTTGATGATAAAGCACTTACGATGGGCGATGATGGCTTTGTAGAGTTCGAAATCACAGGTAAAAAGATTCTTACAATTAAGTTCAACTGATTGTAAATATATGAAAAAGTCAAGGTGGCAGATAATCCTGTCACCTTGACAAACCAAGTATATTTGATATAATACCAAAGTAAAATTTAATATTTGCCCGCATAGTTCAATGGATAGAATAAATCCCTCCTAAGGATTAGATATAGGTTCGATTCCTATTGCGGGTGCCAGAAACACAAGTCGTAAGGCTTGTGTTTTTTTTGACGGTTTGCATAGGAGAAAAACACACCTGCTTTTGTATATCATTATCTAACAAAATATATATAATTTGTATAAAAAAGTCACCGTTTTTGATTGATTTTTAGTGGTGTGTGTGCTATAATTCATATTTGGAGAATTGTATATAAAATTAAATCAAATTCACGGTAGTTTTTAATGTCCGGTGGTGAGAAAAATGGAACGAAAAGATTCGAGAATAAAATATAATGTTGTGTCAGGTTTTGTCTATCAGATAGTTTTTATTGTTCTCAGTTTTCTTTTACCTCGGTTATATCTGGAAAATTTTGGTTCTGAAGTTAATGGTGTGCTTTCAACAATTAAACAGATTTTCACATATTTATGTTTGTTGGAGGCGGGCGTTGGTCTTGCAACAACCCAAGCTCTTTATAAACCAATTGCTGAAAACAGATATGAAGATTCAAGCGCCATTCTTACTGCAACCAAAAATTATTATCTGAAAACAGGTGTAATATACTCAGCTATTGTTGTTTTGATTGCGGTTATATATTCTTTTGTTATTCCAACGGGTATAAACAGTTACACAGTGTTTGCCATTGTTGTATTAACAGGCTTGCCGTCGGTTTTCAGCTATTTTGTTCAGGCAAAATACAGAATACTTATGGAGGTTGACGGAAGAAAATATGTAATCACTACATCTGAAACAGTTCTTCAGTTATTATCAAATGTTGGTAAAATATTAGTTTTACTTCTGACCGATAGTTTGATAATGATTCAGGTTGTTTATTGTGCGTTAGCACTTATTCAAATGGCGTATATATACATATACGCAAGGCGCCGATATAAATGGTTGGATTTTAAAGTTAAACCTGACTATAAAGCAATATCTCAAAAAGAATCCGTACTCATTCATCAGATATCAGGTATGGTGTTCAACAATACCGATGTTATACTGCTTTCTGTAATGTGCGACTTTAAGGTTGTAAGTGTTTACACAATTTATAATATGTTCTTTTCGCAGGTGCAGGCGTTTATAACAAGTCTGGTATCGGGATTCAGTTTTGCTCTGGGTCAGATGTTTCATGTAGATAGAAAAAAGTTTGATAAAATTTATTCTATGTATGAAACCTTTTACATAATGTGCACATTTATTATTTTTACACTGATGGCAGTGTTTTTATTACCGATTATACAGCTTTATACCGGTGGTATAGAGGATGCTGAATATACCAATGTCTCATTGCTATTCTTGTTTGTTATAATGAATCTTCTGGCAAACGCAAAAATGCCTGTCAATCAGGTTTTAGAATATTCAGGCAAATTTAAAAATACCCGTTCGCACGCTATTATTGAAATGGTTTTAAATATTTCTGTATCAATTATTGCTATATTGAAATGGGGGATATGCGGTGCCATATTGGGCTCAGCAATTGCATTGCTCTTCAGAGCGATTGTAACAATATATTTTGTCAACAAAAAGGTTCTGGAACGAAGTCAGATGAAAACCTATAAGCTTTGGATAATTAATGGATTGGTTTTCACTTTGGTTATGGCATTGTTTTTTGTTGATAATTTCAGCGGTGTTGGTTTTGTTGAGCTTATTTTGAAAGGCATAATTCATTCTGTCTGGATAGTCGGATTATATATAGTAGTTAACTTAATTTTTCAAAGAAGTGCATTCCGCACATTGTTGGAAATTTTCAAGGGGGATGAAAAAATATGAGCATACCCAAAATAATCCATTATTGCTGGTTCGGTAACAACGAAATGCCCAAATTGGCAAATAAATGTATTGAAAGCTGGAAAAAATACTGCCCCGATTATGAAATAATATGTTGGAATGAAGAGAATTTTGATTTCAGCCGGAATCGTTATGCAAGAGAGGCTTACGAAGCACAAAAATGGGCGTTTGTTACAGATTATGTACGCTTGAAGGTTGTGTATGATTATGGCGGAATTTATCTGGATACAGATGTAGAATTGCTCAAATCAATTGAGCCTTTGTTAGAATATAAAGGCTTTATGGGGTTTGAGGGCAGTGGCTTGGTTGGGACCGGTTTAGGCTTTGGTGCAGAAAAAGGTAATGAAGTAATTGAAGCATTGTTAAAAGATTATGACAACATATCTTTTGTATTGCCTGACGGTAGTTTCGATTTAACCCCGTGTCCTGACAGAAATTCAAATGTGTTGATTTCTTTAGGAATGGATTTGAAAAAAACTGACCAGATTTTTAAAGATATAAGGTTTCTTCCTGAAGAATATCTCTCGCCTATGAATTATTATACCGGCAAGATAAATATAACAGAAAATACATATTCAATACACCATTATGCAGCCTCCTGGACTTCAGCGGTTTCTAAACGAACAGTGCGAGTAAAAAGGATTTTAGGTGTTGAACTATATGATAAGCTTTACGGAAAGTTTTTACATAAATTCAAATTTTTAGAGTGGTAAATATTTTTGGAAAGATAAAATAGGGAAAATGAAAGAGGAGTGGATGAAATGCCATATATTGAGTATGAAAAAGTTGATTCGAAAACAAGAGAAAAATTGGATGCTTTTTATGAAAAATCATATAAGCGCTATTGGGCTAAGAAAAGAATTTTTGATATATTTTTTTCCGGTTTTTTACTGTTGGTTTCACTTCCGTTGTTGTTTATAATTGCAATTGTCATATTTATTGATGACCCAAAGGGAAGTCCCATATTTAAACAAACCAGAGTAGGTCGTCACGGAGAAGAGTTTTGTATGTATAAATTCCGTACAATGAGAGTAAATGCGGAAGATCTTTTAGAATCATTAAAAGATAAAAACGAAATGGATGGTCCTGTTTTCAAAATCAAAAATGACCCTCGTATTACAAGAGTAGGTAAATTTCTGAGAAAAACAGCCTTGGATGAAACATTACAGTTCATTAATGTTTTAAAAGGTGATATGACAATGGTTGGACCCCGTCCGCCCCTTCCCAGAGAAGTTGCGCTTTATTCAGATTATCATAAACTTCGACTTATGGTTACACCCGGTATTACAGGTGCTTGGCAGATTCATCCTAACAGAAATGATATTCCTTTTGAAAAATGGATGGAAATGGATTTGGATTACATAGAAAATCGCAGTTTTAAATATGACTTCAAAATTATATTTAGAACACCTTGGGCTATGATTACGGCAACAGGAAGATAAACTGTTTGGATTGGAGAGAAAAGTATGAAGGTTGCAATGATTGGTCATAAAGTTGTTCCCTCCAGAAGAGGCGGGATTGAAAACGTCCTTACTACATTGTGTCCGTTATTGGTGAATAATGGTGCGGATGTGACTTGTTATAACCGCTCTTCAGATAAAGTAGAGAACGAATATGTGGGCACGGTTGAAAACAACAAGTACAAAGGCGTTACAATAAAAACTGCTCCTACCATTGATTTCAGAGGAGTTGCGGCAATGGTTGCTTCATTTACTGCAGCTATATGTGCGGCATTCAGCAGGTATGATGTTGTTCATTTTCATGCTGAAGGTCCTTGTGCGGCTTTGTGGATACCCAAATTGTTCGGTAAGAAATGTGTTGCAACAGTTCATGGATTGGATTGGCAAAGAGAAAAATGGGGGAGCGGTTTTGCTTCCAGATATATAAAATTTGGCGAAAAAGTTCTTGCTAAATACGCAGATGAAATTATTGTGTTGAGTAAAAATGCACAGGATTATTTTAAAGAAACCTACAACAGAGATACTGTAATAATCCATAACGGAATAAATAAGCCTAACAAAAAAGACGCGGAAAAAATAACAGAGCTTTACGGATTAAAGAAAAATGAATACATTTGCATTATATCAAGGTTGACATCTGAAAAGGGTATTCATTATCTGATTGATGCTTACAATAACATAAAAACAGATAAAAAACTTGTTATCGCAGGGGACACAAGCGATACAGATGATTATGTTGCAATGCTCAAAGAAAAGGCGGCAGGTAACCCGAATATTATTTTTACAGGATTTATTTCCGGTGATGTGCTTGATGAAATGTATAGTAATGCATATTTTGTTACATTACCATCCGACCTGGAGGGCATGTCTCTCAGCCTCTTAGAAGCATTGGCATACGCAAACGCAGTTGTTTGTTCGGATATACCAGAAAATACATCTGTTGCTGATGATAGAGCACTGTATTTTGAAAAAAGCAACGTAAAAGATTTGGCTGAAAAAATGCAGATGTTATGTGATAATGAAAAATATGTTTCCGAGTTAAAAACTGGTGTGGATGATTATATTACCCAAAAATATAGTTGGAATGATGTAGCAACTGCTACTTGCGAATTATATGAACGTGTGTTGACAGACAAACGGAAGGATTAATTTGATATGGATGAATTTATGTCAGTTATGACTAAATCGGACGATGCAAATAAATTTGATAATCAACAAATTGAGGAGCATCTGAAAAAAGTTGTATCACAGGATGTTTATGATAATTGGGTTAAACATTTTGTTATTGAAGAAATTGACGATGAAAAGATAACAATCGGCTATTATGGCACAGCGTCTTTAAGGAAATTTGAGAAAAAACACAAAAAGGCGGTATGGCTTGAAATATGCTCGTTTATAGGTTGCGTAAAAAAACTTAATATCTATAAAAGAAAAAAACAAGCGTCAGAAGACTTTGCTCAAGCAATTGTGGAACATAATAATGAAATTTCCCCTCCAAAAAGTAAGAGTTCTATATTTGAAAAACCGATACAGATAATAAGAGTCCTTATTATTATTGCTATCGTAGCCGGTTTGCTTTTTACTACCGCATTGTTTGGTTGCAACCATGTCAGTAACAGAACTTTCATGGAAAATTTTTATAATGTAGGTAGTATAAAAGCTAACGAGAAAATCAGAATTATTCAGATTACTGATTTGCATAGTAGTGTGTACGGCGAAGAAAACAGCTTGTTGATTAAGCGTGTGAAAAAATTGAAGCCCGATATAATAATATATACAGGTGACTGCATCGAACCTAATGAAACTTCTGTTGAGGCGACTGTTAAAATGTGTTCGAGCTTATCTGATGTTGCACCTTCATATTATGTTTACGGAAATAATGAGGTGGATTTAGTTTACGGGTTCCCTTTAACTCAGGATGTGTTAGACGAAAAATTGGGGTTTGATGACGACAATCGTAATCCTGAAAAACTTTTGGAAATGAAAGATGATTTTGAGGAGAAATTGAAAGAAACAGGCGTAACTGTTTTAAAAAATAAAAAAGAAACAATTCTGGTTGGTACAACAAAGGTTGATATATATGGCTCACTTACCTCAAATCCGTCTGCGTTCTGGCCTTACAGTGGGGAGAGTTTCAGCGATTTTATCTATTCAGATACAGAACATTTAAAGGTTTTTGCTATTCACGAACCCTTTGTATTTGAGCAATTTGAATCGGATTTTTGGGGCGACTTAATGTTATGTGGTCATACTCATGGCGGTATGGTAAGAGTTCCGCTCCTCGGACCTTTGTATACCCGCGAAGGTGGCTTGCTACCGGAAAGAAACAATTGTTATGTCAGTGGACGATATAGCGTTTCGGGTAAACATTTGATTGTTAGTCCCGGTTTGGAAAATAACAGTATTTTCAGAATTAATAACAAACCGGAATTAACTATTATTGACATCAACAGATTTTGATTAATAAAGGAAGATTACGATGGTTTGGACCTCAGTGTTACAAAAATTGCCTGTGGCAATAGTTGCATTAGTTTTGCTTATAGCTGTTGCATTTATCTATTTTCGCTGGAAAAACGTGAATTTTCGTAAGGTTGTGAAAATTTTAAAAACAACCAATTATGTTCAGGCTTGGGTTTTGCTTTTAGTGTTTTTGCTTACCGGTGTGTTTGGCTTTTTTAATCATTTACATTCAAAACAATATGCTTATGCCATAGTTTCATTGAATTATTCTGACGCTTCTCAAGCCAAAAACTCCAACGGAACAAGATACAGTATGGCAGAGATAACCTGTGATGAAGTTGTAAGAAAAGCAATTGAGATGGGGGCACTTGAAGATGTATCTGTTAATCAGATTAAACAGTGCTTGTCGGTTAAACCCTATGTTCAGGGTGATGCTTTTGATGAAACCAAATATCACATTTCAACCGAGTTTTTAGTTGAATATAAAGCCTCTAAACATACACAACACCTGAATGCCGAAAATGTAATAAAACTACTTACAAGTGCTTATAAAGAGTTTTATATTGAAAAATTTACCGACAATTTCAGTCTTGATACAATTGATAAGAAACCTGATTACAGCAAAATGGAGTATATGGATGTTGTTGCTTATCTGAATAAAGAAACAACAGTTATATTAAATTATCTCTATGGTATGGCAGGTAAGAGTTCGAGTTTTGTAACTCAGAATAACAACACATTCAATTCTATTGCAGGTAAGGTGCATCAATTCAAAAAAACACAGATTGAAGAAAACCTGAAATCATTGATTTTGCAAAACGGAATAGCAAGAGATAAAGCATCATATATTGACAGACTCAGCTATCAGAACCAAAATACAGATTTTGACAAAAGAAAAAATTTAGCTTCATTTAACCTTTGTAATGATGCAATTGCAATGTATTCTGAAGAAATGACAAGGGTTGTTCTTGTGCCGACTTGGGACCAAAGCGGTAAATACTATATGGGTAGAACCAAGGTTGGTATTGACGAATTATCTGTAATGGCAACCGGTTTCAGTGATGAGGTGGCATCCAACGAGAAAGCTATAATGGATAACAATCTCATTATGGATAAAATAAAGAACGCTTCAAAGAAAAAGATGGTTTCTCAAGCGGCAGACGAGTTGATTTTATCAATTGATAAAACAATTGATGAGTTCGCTAACGAGGCTGTTACAGCAGGGCGAGAGTATCTGAGTCATACAATGAATCAGTGTATTGCCGTTAGTTTTTCAAGTGGGGCTGTTTTTAAAGAGATAAAGACAATAGTGATTTTCGCTGCATTTACCTACACATCTGTTATGTTGTATGTGATATCTAAAAAGTTTCCAAAAAAGAAAACGAAATAACAATATTGGAGTATATTAAATGAAAAATTTTCAGATTTTGAAATATGTCAGAAAGCTTTTGCCTGTAATATTGATTTTTTGTCTTTTGGTGACTTATGTAGTATATCTTAAGTTGGATTCTTCCAATACTTACACCGCTTCTGAGGTTATTCACTATAATGATATACAAGCAGAGCAAGGGTTGTCGCCAACGGGAGAAAAACTTGACGTAAATGAAATTAAATCTTCATCTGTTCTTTCAAAGGTTGTGGAAAGAATGGGCTTTGTCGGAACATATTCTGTAGATAGTCTTATTTCAAGAATTACAATTACTCCTGTTCCGGATGCCGATAAAATGGCGCAAAAAGAGGCAAAACTTGAAGAGGGCGAAGAATATATCTATGAACCCAGTACATTTATTGTTTCGTTTACGGCAATGAGTTACGAGGGTGAGGAATTTGCAAGAAGAGTTCTTGATGAAATTTTGGACGTTTATTTTGCTGAATACAGTCAGAAATATGTAAATGTTGAACCTGCAAATAACGTTATTGAAGACTTGAACAATGAAAATTATGACTATATCGAAATGCTTGAACTTGTTGACAGCAGTATAGAAAATACTTTGAATGTTTTGTATCAGAGAATGGCCAAAAGCCCATACTACAGGTCAACTCAGACAGGTGTTTCAATCGATGATTTAGTTGAGGAATTTGCATATATTCGTCAGGTTAAGGTGTCAGAGCTTTTTTCAAAGGTATATAAATATCAGATTACAAAAGACAAACATATCTTAGTTTCTGACTATACAACAAGAATTGATAACAACAACATATCCAATACAAAAGAAGAAAGCCTTGTTGCCGATGTGGTTACTGTTATTGATGCTTACGTTGATAAAATGAGGGAATCCGGTAATACAAACATAACTTACGAATATATTCTCGATGACGTTCACGAAAAAAATCTTATTGAGCAGGACTTTGTTGGGGACCAGACTGTAACTTATGATGAGTTAATTTATGGCTGGAGAGACCATAACGAAACAAAAGAGCATTCTATAATTGATTCTGCTTATTGTGAATATGTAATTAATACATTTGAAAAATGCACAGGTAAATGTGAGAATGAGGAATGCAAATCATCAAATTTGACCTGTACAGAAATCCATAACAAAAAATATGATGCAATAAAAGCAGAAATTGATACAGAAATGAAGGCTCTTGTTGATGAATTAACAAGGCTTTACGAAATTACAAAAGAAACCAATGATGAATATAACGAGTATTTGGGTGCAAGTTACATTTCTGTTTTATCTACTGCATCTGTTAAAGAAAGCATAAATGTTACTCTTTACACCTTACTCGCATTCGCATTTCTTGTAATAGTTTGCTGTGGCGGAACTGTTGTGATTGTCAGATTGGCTGATATTGTTAGCTATGTATTCTATCGTGACCATCTTACAGGCTTTAATAACCGTTCTTTCTTTGATAAATACATAAAATCTCAGGATAAAAAGCCCCTTGACAGCGGTGAGGTTTATTGTGTAGTTGATATTGATAATATTGATACTATTAATACCGAATTTGATATAAAAACAGGGGATGAAATTGTCAGAATTTTTGCAACCTGTCTGAAAAATGCATTCGGAAAAACCGATGCAACATATATTTATAACGGTAATGGCAGTTTTGTTGTATTTGCCAAAAAGACCGATGCAAATACAATTAATGAGGTAGTTGAATTGTTCAGACTTACACTTGATGAAAGAGATAGTTATCAGAATGTAAAAATTGAATACAAAGTTGGTATAGCAGAGGATGTTAGTGGAACAAAGTCTGCAAGAAAACTCCTTGCCGAAGCAATAAAAGATAAGAAAATAGTTCAATCGGATATTAATTATATTTAAAATATAAAATTTCTCAGGAGGGAGGGTGATTATGTCTGTTTCAAAAATAACCGACAGAATAATAGGTTATTATTTTCTGATGGTTGCAGTGTTAATGTATTATTTCCTCACTGCGGTTATTGAATTTAAGGTTCATATAACTTACAGACATGCAATCGCCCTCGTTATTGTTTTTTCGGGTGTTTTATACTTTTTAATTAAACCCAATATTGCAAGAGGTGTAACATCATTTAAATCAGCTTGTGTTTATAGCTTTCCTTTACTTGTAACTATTTGTGTGTCCTTGTTTATCTGGTTTGTGCAAAGGGCAGATTTTGATGTCATTTCCCGTGGCTTGTCAACATCGTTTATTTTTATGAACATGTTTTCATCTGCTCTTGCAGGTGCAGCACTTTTATATGTTTTTGGCGAAAAGGGTGTTTGGTATAATTTACTTGCAATACTTATAGCCAATATAATGATGATTGGTACAATTATTCTGGAATATGGTTTTGGCAGTTATTTTTCTGAATTGATAACATTGGTAAAAACGTTTGCTGATGAAACGGGCGATATCATTGTTAAAGCCGAAGTTCATGAACTGGCATTCTGTTTAGGGGCATACCTGGTTTATATGTTTTTTAAACCTAAGAAAAGTATTACATTTTTAGTGCTTTTTTCCCTTGCGGCGTTTTGTTTCATTTCCGCCTTCAAACGAATTGCTATAATTGCCATTGTAATTGCAATATTTTTGGGATGGGGTTTAAAATTAATTTCAAAGCGTGACGATAAATTGGCTCTAGGCTTAACCAGATTTTTCACAATTTTCATTATTGCTATTTTAATTGGTTATATAGCTATAATAAAAATGGATGTGTTTGCCCTTCTTGAAGAAGGCGGTTTGGACACAAGCGGTCGTGCAGTTATATATCATGTAGTTGATAAATATTATGAGTTTTCTCCAAGTTTCATAGGAAACGGGATTGGTTTTCTTACGTATCAATTAAATACTGCGTTGGGTGCCGGTGTTGGTGTTACAGCAGTTCACAACGACTTTTTGCAGTATTTTATTGACTTGGGCTTTTGGGGTTATATCTTGTGGCTTGTTTCAATGACTATTGTCAGAATCAATCATTTTGCTAAACAGGGTAAAACTGAAAACGCTATTGTTGTTTTTATACTTATGGTTTATCTGATTATTGTTTCTTCAACAGATAATACAATGAACTATCCTTTATTAACAACAGTTCTTGCAGTATTGATGATAGGTCATGGATATGATGATAAGGTCAGGTCAACAGAATTGAAAATGTTCGGCTATATTTCCGATGCGAATAAAAAAGTTGAGAGTAGGTCGATTTTATGAGAATTTTAATGGTTAACAAGTTTCTCTACCCCAGAGGCGGTTCTGAAAGTTATATGTTAAAATTAGGTGACTGCTTGAAAAAGCAAGGTCATCAGGTTGAGTATTTTGGTATGTACGATGATAAGAATACAGTTTCCAATGCTCAGAATATTACTACTCAGAATATGGATTTTCATTCAAGTGCCGTAAGCAGATATCTGTATCCGTTTAAAATTATTTATTCCTTTGAGGCGAATAAAAAAATCGGACAAGTTATTGATGAATTCAAGCCCGATGTGGTGCATATGAATAACATTAACTTTCAGTTGACTCCATCCATAATATACGCTGTAAAAAAGAGGGGAATACCCCTTGTTCAGACGGTTCACGATTACCAGATGATTTGCCCTAATCATTTGTTTTACAGCTTCAGTGAAAACAAGCCTTGTGAAAGATGTTTAAATGGTTCAAAGCTTAATTGTATAAAATATAATTGTATTCACGATTCAAAGGTGAAAAGTGTTTTAGGTGTAATTGAATCAAAATTGTATTCACTTTTAAAAACATATAAATTAGTGGATTTGTATGTTTGTCCAAGCCACTTCCTTGAAAATAAATTGTTGAGTTCAAGCAGTATTTATAAGGGTAAAACATACACAATACATAATTTTATTGAAAAGAAAACGGATTATAAAATAGTAGAAGATAAAGAGCCATATATTGTTTTTGTAGGACGATTATCAAAGGAAAAAGGTGTAGAGCTTTTAGCAGAAACTGCACGACTTTTACCGCAGTATAAATTTTTGGTTGTTGGTAATGGTCCGGATGAAGCAGTTTTACACGATATTCCTAACATCGTATTAACAGGTTTCCTTACAGGACAAGAATTGACAGATACAATGGCAAATGCAAAAATTCTTCTTGCACCATCGGTGTGCTATGAAAATTGCCCGTTATCAATTCTTGAAGCTCATTCTATGGGCGTTCCTGTTGTAACTATGAATAGCGGTGGTATGGCAGAATTGGTTAAGGATGGCGTTAATGGTTCCTTGGTTCATTCTCCCACTGCTGATTGTGTTGCACAAACAATTGTAAAGACTCTCGATAATGAAGAATATTACAATACTTTAAAGAAAAATTGTGAAAACGAATGGGAAAATATTGCAGATGTAGAAAGCTACTGTGAAGATTTGATTGGTAAATATAATGAACTCATAAATCGGAGGTAATGTTGCAGTGTCACCGAAAATCAGCGTTATAGTACCTGTATATAAAGCAGAAAAATATCTTAACAGATGCGTTGATTCTATAATTAATCAAACATTAGAAGATATTGAAATAATTCTTGTTGATGATGAATCACCCGATAATTCTCCCGCTATCTGTGATGAATACGCAAAAACAGATGCCCGTATTAAAGTTATACATAAAAAGAATGCAGGTGCGGGTATGGCAAGAAATTCTGCATTGGAAATTGCAACGGGGGAATATGTTGGTTTTACTGATGCGGATGATTATATAGACACTCGAATGTTTGAAGAGCTTTATAATGCAGCCAAAAAATATGATGCACAGTTTGTTATTTCCGGTACTCGCTTTGTAGGAGGAAATGTTTTTGCAAAATCAGGTGCAGATGAAGAAAAAAACTGCTTTGATAAAGAAACGTTTTTTTCTGAAGAAAAAATAAAAGATTTGTTGCTTGGTGTTGTTGGGGCATTACCCCACGAACCTGAGGATAGCCGATACGGAACAAGCATATGGAAAAATTTATATAAAAGAGATGTTATCGAAGAAAATAATATCAGGTTTTTGTCCGAGAGAGAAATAATGTCCGA
Organism: Acutalibacteraceae bacterium; assembly: GCA_045576615.1. GTDB lineage: Bacteria > Bacillota > Clostridia > Oscillospirales > Acutalibacteraceae > DTU089. The sequence goes on from JAZNGU010000030.1 coordinate 60,280, forward strand.
AGATGCCTTGTTTACAATCGATTTTATACATTACATAAAATCAGCAGTTGGTGTTCCCGGTGTTTACTATAATTATTTCCGTAACGATGGTTCAATTTCAAAATCTTATAAAAAAGATAGATTTGAGCAAACTCTTGTTTATCTTAAAGTAGTTGAAGAGCGTATAAAAGACTATGTCTCTGAGGCAGAATATCAGATTTATTTAGATAGAGTAACACAGGGTTACGCAAGAGTTTTATGCTCTCAGGAGATTATGTATGCCCGTGAAAATAAAGTGAAGTTTTTTGAATTAAGAAAAAAATTGAAAAAAATATGTACTTGTGCGGAAGTTAAGGGTGCTTTAAAGTATTACCCTTGGTATAAACTGCCCGTTAAACAAGCGGTGTTTGCATTTACAATGAAATATAAATTGTATTTGTTGCAAAAGATTGTTGTAATATTAAGGGATAGATAAGGAGGGGAGAAAACGTGTTTTTTTCGGTTATACTTCCTATTTATAAGGTTGAAAAATATTTAGAGCGTTGCATTGAGAGTGTGCTTTCGCAGACTTTCAGTGATTTTGAGCTTATACTTGTAGATGACGGTTCTCCTGATAATTGCCCGAGAATTTGTGATGAATATGAAAAAAAAGACAACCGTATTGTTGTGATACATAAAGAAAACGGAGGTCTTGTCAGTGCAAGACAAGCAGGCGTTAAAGTTGCAAAAGGTGAGTATGTATTTAATCTTGATGCAGATGATGCAATTGAAAGTGATGCTCTCGCAAGTGCATTTGAAATTATAAAATCTACAGATGCTGATATAGTATCTTTTTCATACAAGTATTATGCTAAAGGTCAGATAGGTGAAACAGTCCATGATATATTGGCAGAAGGCTTGTATGAGAAAGAGGATATAGAAAAAAAGATTTACCCCGTACTTCTGGCAAACAAAAATATGCAACATGCACTTTATTTTTTGTGGGGAAGAGCTTTAAGACGTACTCTTGTGGTGCAAAATCAGTTAAATGTAAGCACAAAAATTACTATCGGTGAAGATGTAATGTGTGTTGTTCCAAGCTTTTTGCAAGCAAAGAAAGTTTATGTGAGTCATAACCCTGTGTATCTATACACAATAAGGGATGATTCTATGTCCGTAAGTTCTTTTCCGAAGCAACTCAGACAACTTAATGTTTTTGCAAAATGTTTGAACCAGACAGATATTTCGGAAATTAAAGATTCTGAAGAGCAATTTTCAAGATATTATTGCTTTATGGTTTTTTCTTTATTGGCTTCTGCTGCCGCTGGTAATGCGTTTGAAAAACTTGGAGAAATAGAGGATATTATATTAAAATCCGAATTTGCTGATGAACTGTCAAAAGCGGATTTTGAAGGAATTTCATTAAAAAGTCGTATTTGTATTTTCTTGTTGAAAAGAAAACAAATTAAACTTTCATTTTATTTTTTGTATATTTGTAAAGAAATAAAAAGTATATTAAAAAAGGTGGCGAAAAAATCTTGAGTACAACACCGAAAATATCAGTAATAATGAGCGTTTATAATGGTGAAGATTATTTAGCAGAAACTCTTGACAGTATTTGTAATCAATCCTTTAAGGAATGGGAATTGGTTGCCATTAACGATTGCTCAACAGATAGTACATTAGATATTTTAAATAAATATGCTGCTACTGATGAACGTATAAAGGTTTATACTAATGAAGTTAATTTAAGATTACCTGCTTCTCTTAATAAAGCGTTATCTTTAGCTCAGGGTAAATATGTTGCCAGAATGGATGCTGATGACATCTGTCTTTCAGACAGGTTTGAGAAACAGTATAAATTTATGGAAGAAAATCCGGATGTGGCGCTTTCTTCCTGCAGATTTATGACATTGAAAAATGGTGTTGTTTCTTCAGGCGGTTGTGGCGGTCGATGCGATTTTGAATCCATAAAAGCAAGTCTTCTGTTGACTAATCCCATTCTTCATCCCGGTGTAATTGCCAAGGCAGATGTAATAAAAGAATTGCAGTATAATACAACAGTGACCTGTACAGAGGATTTAGAGCTTTGGACAAGATTTGCTAAATCGGGATATAAAATTCAGATACAACCGGAATATCTTGTTATATACAGACTTCATGACAAACAAATTACACAAACAAGCCTTGATCGTCAACACAAAGAGGTTGTAAAAATTGAGCAAGATTACTATTCATATTTCCTTGAAAGTATGAATGAACAGCAAGCAGATTTTTATATTAACGGACTATATTTCAGAGAAAAAACAGATGTTAATAAATTCTGCGAGTTTTATAAATGGCTTAAAGTTATAAATAAAAAGAAAAAATGTTTTGAAAATGATGCTCTTGATTATGCTGCTTTTGAAATTTTAGCTGAGTATAAGAGATGCGGAATAACTAAAAAAGAATTAATAAAGGCTATGGCTTGTTTTAATCCATTCTTCTTGATTAAAGAAATACCCGACAGAAAAAGAAGAGCAAATGAAGATGGCTTAAAATGTATTGCCGCTGCTGAAAAAATCGGCTTGAAGCATACAAGCGGTCCGGTGGAGTTTCCGATATTTTCTAAAATTCAATAATAAAAAGACTAAGAACCCCAACAAACTTGTTGAGGTTCTTTTTGTTGGTCAGTATTTAATTATATTAACGGAAGCTTAACAACCGCTTTGAACATATCTCCGTCAATTTCAATGTTGAATATACCGTTCTGAAGTTCTGCAAAGCTTCTTGCTATTGAAAGACCAAGACCGCTGCCGTCTGTTGTTCGTGAGTTGTCACCACGAACAAATCTTTCTGTCAGTTCATCGGGGTCAATGTTCAGCTTTTCACGGCTTATATTCTTTATTTCGAAAACACCAAAGCCGTTTTCTTTATAAACATCAACATAAACTCTTGTTCCCGTAAGGGAATATTTTTTTGCGTTGGAGAAAAGGTTGTCGATAATTCTGAAGGTGTGCTGGCTGTCGGCACGTATAATTATTTCCTTATCTCTTTCAGTAAGAATAACATCAAGACCTGCATTTTCAAGCACATCACTGTTTTCGCCAACAGCCTGAAGTGCCATTTCATTGAGATTAACCTGAGCCACATTCATTTTGATGTTGCCCGAATTTGCTTTACTTGCTTCGGTCAAATCCTCTATAAGTCTTTTCAGTTTTTTTGATTTTTCATCAAGAATTTCAATATATTTTCTTTCATCCTCACCCTCAATATTTCCCATTTTAAGAAGAGAAACATAGTTGATAATAGAGGTGAGGGGGGTCTTTAAATCGTGAGAAACATTTGTTATAAGCTCGGTTTTAAGATGCTCACCTTTAATTGCTTCGTTAATGGCATTTTCAATACCGTCACGACAAGCATTCAAATCAGAAGCAAAGATTCTTAAAGGTTTAATATAGTTTTTTGTGTTAATAACGGTTTTATAATTACCGCTTTTTATTTCTTCTGCAACCTTTGCAAGTCTTACAACATCACTTACATAAAGTAAAGCATAAACAAGAGCCAAACTATTAAAAATTACAAGACCTATAATTGATACGGGGAACAAAGAGCCAAATGCAAATAAATAAAAGAAAATGTTTATTACCGCATACCCTGCAAAGAAAAGAATTGTCTGTGTTTTAATTCTTCTTTTTATCTGCTCAGGGCTTAATTCCTTTTCTGTAGCTTTAATTTTTGCTTTTTCTTTTGCTTTTTTTATATCATTTTTAAGTTTTCTTGTAAGGAAAATTGTTATAAATCTGTTTCCTAAAGTTCCTGCTTTAACGTTTCTTACAATGTAAAGAACAAAGCTCATGAGGAAGAGGGAAATAAGAGCAAAACCAAGACCTATTACATTGCGGATAAAATCAGGTGTTAAGAGCCATTGTAAGCCCGGAAATTGTTCCCTGATTTCTTCGGGGAAAAAGTCTATAAATCCTAATGTGCCAACACCGAAGCCTACCGCACCAACAAGAGCGACCGTAAAGGCAAGATAAAGCACGAAGGGGATTTTATCGGTGGTTGCCAATTTAACGCTGTTATCTTTTCTTCTGCCACTTATAATGCAACAACCAACAAAGCAGATGAGAGAAAGGACCGCAAATATTATGGTGAGATATAAATAAGTGTCGCAATCAGTGTCAGATAGAGAGTTGTAGGTTTGTATAATCTGGTAATAGGCATCACCCTCTGCAGGTACAAGTGTTTCACCGCCTATTTTCAGATATAGAGAGTATCCCTTAAAATATTCAAGAAGGTAGTTTTCTGTAATTGATGTATTTACAAGAAAACCTGTTTCTGATAAGAATTTTAAAAGGTTTGTTGAACGATTTATAGGATTTGGTTGAGAAAGAAGCTTTTTTCCGTCAAATTCAATATGAAAAACATTATTATAATCAAGATTTTTTATAAAGCCTCTCCTATCGGCTTTTTCAACATTTGAAATACTTTTACCGCTTTTATTGTTTTTTAGAATGAATTTAACATTTTTTAATTCATTCAGTCTGGCAGTATTTTCTACAAAATCCTCACAATAGCTTTCGTGAAGATATTCTTCAGCTTCGAATTGAATATCGTCTCTTATCTGTTCCTCATTTATTGCATTTTCAACAATGTCGAAAATAGCAGTTCTCAATTGTTGATATTTATAATTCCAATCAGAAAAGGATGTATATTCATCCTTTAAGGCAAAAAGTTCTTTATCATCAGTGGGAAGAATGATATCTTTGTCATATTCATCATTATACACAACATATGTAACCTGTTCTGAATATTCACCTTCATAGTAATAATCGTTGTAATAATCATAGAATACGGTTGCATCTACATAGTCCTCTATTTCATCAAAATAAACATAACCGTTTTCTTCTATTTCGTAAATTCCGTTTTTGGTTTCAATAATATCAGGGCGAAGCTTTTTCAAATCCTGAATAGTGTTGAAAAGTTTAATTGCTCTTTCTTCCTTTTCATTATATTCTTCGATTATTTTCTTTGCTTTATCTGTTTTCAGATATTCCTTTTCGCTTAAATCCTCTTCATAAATTTCCGTTGCTTCTTTTAGTGAGGAAATACTTCTTACTGTGTTTCTGATTTCATTTGCAAAAGCTGGAGTACTTTTAATATCGTTTGTTGTATCAGCATAAAACACAGCTTTTCTTAAATAAGATAGCGCATTAATACCTGCAAAAAATGCAAATGTAATTGTCAAAATCACCGCCACCAATTTTATGAGCGGATGATATTTAGATTTTTTCAATTTTGTATCCAATGCCCCACACCACCTTTAAATATTTTGGCTCTTTCGGGTTAATCTCAATTTTTTCGCGTATGCGCCTGATGTGAACAGTAACGGTCTTATCACCAACCATACAGGGTTCACCCCATACCGCCTCGTAAATCTGTGTTGTGGAAAGAATACACCCTAAATTTTTCATAAGATGCTCCACAATGCCGTATTCCGTTGCAGTAAGTTTAACGGGGTCGCCGTCAACAGTTACTTCGTGGGCAATTGTGTCAACTGAAAGACCACCGTTCACAATAACGCCTTGCTTTTTCTCAAGACTACCGAGAGAACAGTATCGCCTTATCTGGCTTTTTACTCTTGCAGTAAGCTCAAGGGGATTAAAGGGTTTTGTAACGTAATCATCTGCGCCAAAGCCAAGACCTGTGATTTTATCGGTATCTTCACTTTTGGCAGAAAGCAGAATTATTGGAATGTTCTTTGACTTTCTGATTTCCAGGGTTGTCTGCAGACCGTCAAGCTCCGGCATCATAATATCAAGCACAATACAATGAATTTCGTTTTCCTCAATGATTTTCAAAGCCTCTTTGCCGTTAGTGGCAAGAAAAGGCTTGTAGCCCTCCATATTAAGATAAATTTCAATGGAGTTAAGAATAGCTATATCATCATCGCAAATAAGAACGTTATACATCGTTTAACCTCCGTATTATTTACTGCACCTTAATTTTAAGGTGTGTATATTACAAAATAATAAATAAAATTATTACAAATTTCTTAAAAAACAGAAGAATGTTTATTTTTTCGCCATTTTTCTTCAAATACATTTTAATTATAACAGAAAACAGTATAAAAGTACAACGCAATACGACTCTTTTTTCTACTGCTTGTCCGTACAATATTTATAGAGTATTTTGTAGATTTTGGAGAATTTTTATGAGTGTAAAAGTTGCAGAGCGTGTGGGAAAGAGCAGATGGGAGAAAACAAAAAATACCGCGTTGAAAGGTTTTGTTATAAGGCATTTCTTAACATTTGTTTCAGGTGTTCTCTTCAGCCTTGCGGGTTTTAATAATGAGTTTTCACCCTTCGGTGTGGCTTTCTGCGGTAGTGTGTCCAAGGATTTGACAATAACTGCCGCTTTAGGTGCAACAGTGGGATGGTTTTTCAGTCTTGATTCTGTTTCTGCCTTGCGCTATACCTCGGCAGTTCTTGCACTTTGCGTAATAATGAGTGCTTTAAAGCCCTTCAGGCAAATTCGTGATAATGCAGTAACACCCTTAATTACAGTTTTTATCTGCCTTTTTGTCACCGGTCTTGCAATTGTTTTCGCAGAGGAAGTAACTGTTTTGTCCTTACTTCTTTCTTTTGCAGAGGGTGCAATTGGCGCAGCAACAGCACATCTGCTTTTTAAATGTCAAAGTGTTCTTTCTTTAAAGGGCGGACTTACAATGCTAACCTCAAAAGAAGCAACAGCAGTAATAATAAGTGCTATGCTATTGCTTCTTTCTGTAAGAAAAGTGGATGTTTTCGGAGTGCATCCTGCCAATATCATCACCACCTTTTTAATTCTTGTCTGTGCTTTTTATTGTAAAGAGGCGGGCGGTGCAATTGTGGGAATTTGTGGGGGATTAACAACCGCATTAGGTAACTCCGATATTTTGCTTTTGAGTTTCTATTCCTTTGGGGGCCTTTTGGCAGGTGTTTTTTCAACTTATGGCAGAATTGCATCCTTTTTAGCTTTCATTTTTTCGGGCATTGCCGTAACCGTGGTTTCTTATGAAAATTCATCTTTGCCCACCATACTCATTGAAACTGCGCTTGCAGGTGCTCTGTTTTTTGTTATAACGAATATTTTTGATGAAAAAATAAGAACAATTTTAAAACCAAATGTAACCTCACCTATAATTGATACTGTTAAAAATGACATATTCAATAAATTGAAATATGCTTCAAAAACCTCTGCGGAAATCTGCGCATCTCTCACAAGTGTAAGCGATGCTTTAAGTAAATCTGAAAAATCAGATATCGGAAATGTCAGTAAAAAGACAAAAGAGCGTGTTTGTGGTTCCTGTGGTCTTTATGATGCTTGTTGGAAAGAAAACGGAGTGGAAACTCAAGATATATTTAACACTCTTTTAACTATGAAAAAAGAGGGCATACACCTTGAGTACAGAACAGTACCTCAACAGTTTGCCGCAAAATGTATAAGGACGGAAAATATAAGCAGTTGTTTTAATAAATTGTATGGGGAATATAAAACCCGACAACGCTTCGAAATGCGTTTTAATGAAATGCATAAATTAGCCTCGGAGCAGTTTGTGAATGTTTCTTCTCTTCTTGACTCTCTATGCAGCAAAATTGATGAGAAAATCCGATTTGATATGGATTGCGCCAACAGAGTAAAAGCCGCTGCAGTTACTTGCGGATTTGAAAATGTTGAGTGCTGTGCATTTATAAATTCAATGGAAAAGGAGAGTATTGAATTAAAGGTTAAACCTGTGAAAAACAAACTGGATTTAAGCTCGTTAAGTACTCAGATAGGTATAATTGCTGACAGAAAATTTGAGCTTCCTTTAATTGAGCGGAATGAAGAATTTACAAAAATTACTTATAAAGAAAAAACTGATTATAAAATTGTCAGTTCCGGAGTTCAGCTTTGTGCAAAAGGTGAAAAATATTCCGGCGACACATTTACAACCTTTGAAGATAGCGACGGCATATTTTACGCGGTTATTTGTGACGGAATGGGAACGGGAACTAAAGCGGCACTTTCATCGGGGCTTGCAGTAACCCTGTTAGAAAAACTCATAAAGGCAGGCTTTGGCATTAAAGCGGCAATAAACACAGTTAATACCTCTTTGATTTCAAGGTCCGGAGAAGAGTGCTCCGTAACTCTTGATTTAACTGCAGTTGACCTTTTTACAGGTCACGTGGAGTTCTATAAATGCGGTGCATCAAATACAGTTGTAAGGAAGAATGGCAAAATTATTGATGTTGGTTTTTCATCCTTACCTTTAGGCATTTTAAATGATACGGAAATAAGTTGCGGTACAGGAACGCTATCTTTCGGAGATGTTCTTGTTATGTCATCGGATGGAGTAAGAGAAGAAGATATGCCCTTTTTACAAAGACAACTGAAGACCTTTTCGGGTGGTAATGTAAGAGGCTTTACAACAGAACTTTGCGAAAATATTCGCCGTCTTCAATCTGAAAAACAGGACGATTTAACCATTCTTACATTAGCAGTAACACGAAATGAATAGGAGTTTTTATGTATAAATTTACAGGCTTTACCCAAAGTGCAAACAATGCTCTTAATTATTCAATAGAAGCGGCAGAAAATCTGGGACATACTTATATCGGAAGTGAGCATATTTTATTAGGTCTTTTGTCGGACTCAAGGATGGTTTCTTCTTCAATATTGAGCAGTAAGAAAGTTACCTTAAAAAAAGCAGAAGAACAAATAAGAAGCGTGGTAGGGGTGGGATTGCCAACCACACTTACTCCCGATGATATAACTCCTCGTTGCAGAAAAATTATCGAAAATGCTCTTGCTTTAGGACGGAATGCACATTTGGGTGAGTCAGGAACACAACAACTGTTAATTTCTTTGCTAAGAGAGTCTCAGTGTGCAGGGTGTAAAATTTTAAATTCTCTTGGTGTTGCGCCCTATGATATAAGCTCAGATGTTTTAAATTCAAATGATGTTACAGATAACAAAAACAGCAAAACCTCTGACAATAAAAAAACTATGATTGGCAAATATGGTAAGGATTTAACCGAACTTGCAGAGAATGGGGGGATTGACCCTGTTATAGGCAGGGACAAAGAAATAAACAGAGTAATCGAAATACTTTGCAGAAGAACCAAAAATAATCCCTGCTTAATTGGTGAACCCGGCGTAGGCAAAACCGCCGTTGCAGAGGGTCTGGCTTTGAAGATTTCAAACGGAAATGTTCCCGAACTTTTGAAAAACAAAAGAATAATAAGCGTTGATTTGACTTGTATGGTGGCAGGAACAAAATACAGGGGCGATTTTGAGGAACGCATTAAAAGTATAATTGATGAGGTTTGTGCTGACGGAGATATAATTTTGTTTATTGACGAGCTTCATAATATTGTAGGGGCAGGTTCTGCCGAGGGTGCAGTTGATGCGGCAAATATTCTTAAACCATCTCTCGCAAGAGGGGAGTTGCAGGTGGTTGGTGCAACAACGATAGACGAATACAGAAAATATATTGAAAAGGATGCAGCATTGGAAAGGCGCTTTCAGACTGTTGGTGTTGACGAGCCAAGCAAAGAAACTACGGTATTAATGCTTCAGGGGCTTAAAGAACGCTATGAAAAACATCATGGTGTGGAAATCAGTGATGAAGCCATAAATGCGGCGGTGGATTTAAGCGTCAGATATATTACAGATAGATTTCTTCCTGATAAAGCTATTGATTTGATTGACGAAGCATCTTCAAAAACTCGTTTGAAAAGCTATACTCCACCTGCGCATATAAGAGAGCTTGAAAACAGACATAAAGAAATATGCTCACAGAAACATCAGGCTATTGAAAAACAGAATTTTGAGAAAGCGGCAACTCTTCGTGATAAAGAAAAAGAAATAACAAGTCTGCTGAGAGTGAAAACACAACAATGGAAAGACCTTGCCAAAACTGAGATAAAAACAATTACGGGAGAAAATATTGCCGATGTGGTTTCTGCCTGGACAGGAGTTCCTGTGTCACAATTAACCGAGGAAGAAAGTAAAAAACTTTTAAAACTCGAAGATTTTCTTCATAAAAGAATAGTGGGGCAGGATGAAGCGGTGAAGGCGGTTTCAAAAGCTGTAAGACGAGGTCGCTCTGCCTTTAAAAATCCGAAAAGACCAATTGGTTCTTTCTTGTTTTTAGGACCGACAGGTGTTGGTAAAACCGAACTTACAAAAGCCCTTGCAGAAAGTCTTTTCGGGTCAGAACAACAGATTGTAAGAATTGATATGTCCGAGTATATGGAAAAACACTCTGTATCACGCCTTGTTGGTTCTCCGCCCGGTTATGTGGGCTTTGAAGAGGGTGGGCAACTGACAGAAAAAGTAAGGCGTAACCCGTATTCTATTGTTCTTTTTGATGAAATCGAAAAAGCGGATAACGATGTTTTTAATATCCTTTTGCAGATAATGGAAGATGGTGTTTTAACTGATTCCAATGGTAAAAAAGCAGATTTTAAAAACTGTGTCGTTATAATGACTTCCAACATTGGAGCAGAGTTGATTTCTAACAATAAAAGTTCCATGGGATTTTCGGGCGAAAGTGCAGAAAAAGGACGAAGAGAAAGAATAAGAAATCTTGTAAATGAAGAAATAAAAAAGTTCTTCAAACCTGAGTTTATAAATAGAATTGATGAAATTATCATCTTTGAATCTTTAAATGAAAACGAAATCAAAGAGATTGCAAAGCGTATGCTGGAGGATTTGGAAAAAAGGTGTAACAATGGCGGTGTTCAAATCAGTTTTGATGAAAGTGTTATAGATGCAATTTCAAAGAAAGGGTTTGATACAGTTTACGGTGCCAGACCTTTGAGAAGAGCGATTACATCAATGGTCGAAGACGCTCTTGCAGAAAAATATCTGGCAGGTGAATTTAAAGATAAAACTTTGATTATCTGCAAATGGGACGGAGAAAAAATAATCTTATCATAAAACAAAAGAAAACAATGGTTGGTGCCATTGTTTTCTTTTCCATTTTATTGACAATTCCAATATATAATAATATAATTAAAATAGAGTAATAATTATTAAAAGGAGAGGTGTTTATGAAAAGATTTGTTTCTGTTGTGTTAGCATTGGTTATGTGTATGGGCTTTTGCGCATCTTTGTCAACAACTGCTTCTGCAGGTCTTTTTGACGGCGTGGTAACCGGACAGATGCAGGACACTTCTTCAGCGGATAATGGTACAATTTATTGGGAATTTTCATATAACACTCTGAAAAATACCGCCACATTAAAATTGAGCGGTGATGGTTATATGCCCAACGGAACAGATGAGTCCTGGTTTACCGTACAACAGCAAAAAGGCTGTTACATAACTGAACTTATTATTGAAAATGGTGTAAAGAGCATTATGGAAGGTGCTTTTTCCGGGGAAGAATACCTTGAAAAAGTATCACTCCCTGATTCAATTGAGTTTATTGGTGATTCTGCTTTTGCGGATACTGCTATTACCTCTGTCACTCTTCCCAAGAATCTTCAGACTTTCGACGGCACAATTTTTAACTCTCAAGGATTCAAAGAATATAAAGTTCATCCCGACAATCCTTATTTCACGGCAGTAAATGGAGTTCTTTATTCCAAAGATATGACAGAATTGGTAGCATTTCCGATAGGCAGATATGCCAATGGTGGAGCAAACAATTTTGTTATTCCCAAAACCGTCAATAAAATCGGTGACTATGCATTTTTGAATTGTAAACACACCGCCTTTACAATCCCTGCCAATGTAAAAACTATCGGTGCGCAGGCATTTGCAGGCAACAACGATCTTGCAAAGGTAAATATTTTGAACGGCGTTAAAAGTATTTATGACGGAGCGTTTCTTGCTTGTAACAAATTTAATGAAATTCATTTGCCAACATCCGTCAATTATATTGGTTATTGTTCATTAGGCTTTGGTTATGCTTTTGATTTTGAAGGCCTTGAGTTTATGCTTGACCAGAAGGGCATCGAACACGAAAAAGTAACCGAGGAGAATGCTGTTTATTATGCTTCTTTAACGGGATTTCCTATTGATAGTTTTATAATTTGTGTCGTGAATGAAGATGCAAAAATTTATGCACCTACTAATTCTGCAGGTCACAATTATTGTAATATGTTCGGTGTTGCTTATTGTTCTTCACAGGCTATAACACCTGAACTTCTTTCTGCAAAACAAACCATAACCGGCGTTGAAATTAAATGGACAGCTTCTTCCGATTCGGATGGTTACTACATATATCGAAAAAACAAATCAGGTGAATATGAAAAAATTGCAACTGTAACGGGTAAGAATAAAACTTCTTTTACAGATACAAAGGCATTTTCTTCATATAGAAATGTATACACTGTAAAAGCGTTTAATAACGCAGGTGTCAGTATGTATTCTGAAAAAGGTGTTTCAGCTTACTATATACCAACACCAAGGCTTTCTTCTGCTAAAAATACTGTAAGTGGCATTAAAGTTACATGGAACAAAGTTTCTACTGCAACTAATTACAATATTTATAGAAGAAAAAAAGGTGAAAACTATTGGTCACATATCGGAACAGTAGATAAATCAAAATTATATTATACCGATACTAAAGCTTCAAATGCGCAAACATATTATTATACTGTTTGTGCTTTTGATAATAATGGTGATAGTGAGTACGATACATGCGGTGTTGGCACAAAGCGTGTATCCGCACCAAAAATTTCCTCTGTAAAAAACACATCAACAGGTGTTAAGGTGAGTTGGAAAAAAGTTAGTGGAGCTACATCTTACCGGGTTTACAGGAAAAGCGGAAAAGGTAGTTGGAAGTTAGTAAAGAAACTTAGCAACAAGACTTTTAGTTATACAGATAAAAAGGTTAAAAGCGGAGTTAAATACACTTATTCCGTTAAAGCGGTTAACAATCCTGTCATAAGTAGTTACAATTATAAAACCATTGAACATCTTAAAAAGCCTGTAATCAAAAGTGCTAAAAGTACAAAGTCCGGTATTACCATAAAATATAGCAGGACTTCAGGTGCGGATAAATATTATATATACCGCAAATTGAATGGTGCTGATGAATGGGAAAAAATTGCAACAGTAAAAGGTTCTTCAAAAGTTTCCTATACTGATAAAACAGCTAAAAAGGGAAAAACCTATCGTTATACCGTAAGAGCATACAGCGGTTCATATAAAAGCGCGTATGATACAAAAGGTATCAAAATAAAGGATAAATATTAATATGTTTGATTTTTTAAAAAAGAAAAAAGAACCTCAGGGTTATGTTCATAAGCCCAGAGATTTTGACAGAGATGAAAGAATAGAAATTCAAAAAATTGTTTCATCAATTCCGGTTACAAGAAAATTGCTTTCACAAGATTTGCTTATAACAGCGATCAATAATTATGTTGTTAAGAATATTAAAATCGGCTCAACTGCAGCAAGGAACGTTAATACAACAAAATACCCCCAGGTTTTTTTCAGTTCTTTTAAGGATTTAATTGAAAGCACTGAAAACCTTATGAAAATTGAGCCCTACTGGCGATTTGAGGGTAACGGTCCTACAGACCAGATGAATGATATAAACGCACGAAGAGATAAAATAATTCGTGGCTTTATAAATGAATCTTTCAATGATTTGGTAAAACAAATTGAAATACAGCGCAGTCCTGCCAAAAAACAAAAACTTTTTGATGATTATCAGAACTCGCTTATTAATAATATTGAAATTTGCGGAGAAGAAAATTTTGAGTTTTTCAAAAATCTTTGTCGTGAAAAATTAAATATTCAAGAATAAAATAATTTTGGGGAGAACGAAAAATGGCTTATCTTTCAGACATTGAAATTGCACAGAATTGTAAAATGAAACCTATCACCGAAATTGCTGAAAAAGCAGGTGTGGGCAAAGAGTACCTTGAACCTTACGGTTGGTACAAAGCAAAAATTGATTTATCCTATCTTAAAAAAAGCGACAAAAAAGGTAAACTTGTTCTTGTTACTGCTATTACTCCCACTCCGGCAGGTGAGGGTAAAACAACAACTACAATTGGTCTTGCAGATGCAATGAACCTTTGCGGTTATAATACTTGTGTTGCTCTTCGTGAACCCTCTTTAGGACCTGTTTTCGGTGTTAAAGGCGGTGCCGCAGGTGGTGGTTATGCTCAGGTTGTTCCTATGGAAGACATTAACCTTCACTTTACAGGTGACTTTCACGCTATTGGTGCGGCAAACAATCTTCTTGCTGCAATGCTTGATAACCATATTCAGCAGGGCAACGCTCTCGGTATTGATGTTAAGCGCATTACATGGAAACGTTGCGTTGATATGAACGACAGACAGCTTCGTAACATTGTTGACGGCCTTGGCGGAAGAATGCAGGGCGTTCCTCGTGAAGATGGCTTCGATATTACAGTTGCAAGTGAAATTATGGCAGTTTTCTGCCTTGCAACATCTGTAACCGACCTTAAAGAAAGACTTGCAAGAATTGTTGTTGCTTATGATTACTCCGGCAGACCCGTTACTTGCGGTGATATTAAAGCTCAGGGAGCCATGACAGCACTTCTTGTTGATGCAGTTAAGCCTAACCTTGTTCAGACTCTTGAAGGCACACCTGCTTTTGTTCATGGTGGACCTTTCGCAAATATTGCACATGGTTGTAATACAGTTCTTGCAACAAAAATGGCAATGAGTACAGCAGACTATGCTATTACAGAAGCTGGTTTCGGTGCAGACCTTGGTGCAGAAAAATTCCTTGATATCAAATGCCGTGCAGCAGGAATTAAACCCAATGCAGTTGTAGTTGTTGCAACAGTAAGAGCTCTCAAAATGCATGGTGGTCTTAAGAAAGACCAACTTGGTGAAGAAAATCTTGATGCACTTGAAAAAGGTATTCCGAACCTTCTTCGTCATGTTTCAAACATCAAGAATGTTTATAAACTTCCTTGCGTTGTTGCAGTTAACCGTTTCCCCACAGATACAGATAACGAAATTGAATTTATTATCAACAAATGCAAAGAACTTGGTGTTAATACAGTTCTTTCAACTGTTTGGGCAGATGGTGGCAAAGGTGGCGTAGAACTTGCAAAAGAAGTTGTTCGCCTTTGCGAAGAGGAGGATAATTCCAATTTCACATTCTCTTATGAAACAGAATCTTCAATTGAAGAAAAAATTGAAGCAGTTGTAACAAAGGTTTACGGCGGTGACGGAATCGAGTTTACAACAAATGCGAAGAAGCAGCTTGATCAGCTTAAAGCGGATGGTTTCGGAAACCTTCCAGTATGTATTGCAAAAACACAGTACAGCTTTTCTGATGACCCGTTGAAGCTTGGTGCACCCGAAAACTTCAAGGTTACTGTAAGAAACCTTAAGGTTTCTGCAGGTGCAGGCTTTATAGTTGTTCTCACAGGTGATATTATGACAATGCCCGGTCTTCCCAAGAGTCCTGCCGCAGAGCGCATTGATGTTGATGAGAACGGCAAAATCACAGGACTTTTCTAAGATTAACAAAAAACATAACGGAGTAAATATAAATGGAAAACCAGACACCCGAAAGAAAGAAAATTGTTTTGAGTTGCATTCAGCCCACCGGTACACCCACCTTGGGCAATTACCTTGGTGCACTCAAAAACTGGAAAAATATGTGTGAGGATTATGACTGCCTTTATGGTGTTGCGGATTTGCACTCAATTACTGTGCCTACATTCCGCGAAAATCCTCAGCAACTAAAAAAGAATACCCTTGAGCTTTATGCACTTCTTTTAGCTCTTGGCATTGACCCTGAAAAGAATGTTGTTTTCGTTCAGAGCCACGTGCCCACCCATGCTCAGTTAGGTTGGATTCTTAATTGCTATACTCAGTTTGGTGAAGCTGCAAGAATGACTCAGTTCAAGGAAAAAAGCCAGAAATTAGGCGGTAACATTTCCGTAGGACTTTTTGATTACCCCGTACTTATGGCGGCGGATATTCTTGTTTACGGCGCAGATTTTGTGCCAATCGGTGCAGATCAGAAGCAACACCTTGAGCTTGCAAGAAACATTGTTGACCGATTCAATACAATTTACGGCAATGTTCTCAAAATGCCCGAACCCTTTATTGGTAAGGCAGGTGCAAAAATCTGTTCTCTTCAGGACCCGACTCACAAAATGAGCAAGTCCGATGATAACCCCAAATCATATATCTCAATGCTTGATGAACCCAATGTGATTATGAAGAAAATCAAAAGTGCGGTTACAGACAGTGAGGCTTGTGTTAAGTATGCAGATGGTAAGGACGGCATAAATAACCTTATGACGATTTACTCATGTTGCACCGGCAAAACTTACGAGGAAATTGAAAAAGAGTTTGAGGGTAAAGGCTACGGTGACTTTAAAACTGCCGTAGGTCAGGCAGTAATTGACGAACTCGCACCCGTTCAGGCTCGTTATAAAGAACTTATCAACGATAAGAAATATCTTGAAGAATGTATGAAAAAGGGTGCAGATCTTGCAACAAGAATTTCTCAACGTACATTAGACAAGGTAATGAAAAAAGTAGGTTTTTATCAGACAAAATAAAAAAGATAAAAGAAACCCCACAGCATTTTGCTGTGGGGTTTCTTTTGTCCAACAATTAGTTGGATTTGTTAAGCTTGTTAACGAGCTGTGATTTCTTGTGAGCAGCGTTGTTCTTGTGAAGAAGACCTTTCGCAGCAGCCTGGTCAAGTTTCTTAACAGCAACCTTAACAGCATCAGCCTTTGCTGCATCGTTAGCTTCGATAGCTGCATTAGCTTTTTTAATTGCAGTTTTAAGAGCAGAGTTAGCAGCTTTGTTTCTTGCAGCCTTTGTTGCATTAACAACAACTCTCTTCTTAGCAGATTTGATATTGGGCATTACGGCACCTCCTTGTCATTATTTTCGTATCATACAGTCATATATAATAACACAAACGTATTTTAATTGCAAGAGATTTTTTTAATAAAAAACCTAAAATTTTGATTATTTTCCGAATTTTTCATCGTAAGCTTTTATAGCATCTTCGATGATAGCAACCGCATCAAGAACACCTTTAACCTCGTCAATTGCAGTATCCTTGCTTTCCAATGTTTTATACACTGAGAAGAAATGCTTCATTTCGTCAAAAACATGGGGAGGGAGCTGACTGATATCCTTGTACGAACTGTAAGTGGGGTCGTTAAAGGGGATTGAAATAATTTTGTCATCGGGTGCACCGTTGTCAAGCATTGTAATAACACCGATGGGGTAGCATTCAACCAGAGACATTGGCTGAATGTTTCCTGAACAAAGCACAAGAACATCAAGTGGGTCATTATCTTTAGCGTAAGTTCTCGGAATAAAGCCGTAGTTAGCAGGGTAGTGTGTAGATGTGTAAAGAACACGGTCAAGTCTTAAAAGCCCGGTTTCTTTATCAAGCTCATATTTCATTTTGCTACCCTTACTGATTTCAATAACAGCAACATAGGATGAACGTGAAATTCTATCAGGATTAATATCATGCCAGATATTCATATAATCGCCTCTTAGTCAAATAAAAATTTCTTGAATGTTTCAATATATTCTTTTGCCCTTACGGGATTAGTACTTTCTGCGAAAATTCTGAGAAGTGGTTCTGTACCGGAAAAACGGCAGATAACAAACCCGTCTTCAAAATAAACCTTGCAACCATCTTCATAATTAACCTTTACAATTTCATCTTTGAAAACAGGAAGACGTTTTTCAACCATAAGAGTTTTTTCAACAATTGGTTTAATTGCAGGGTCAAAGCGCATATCATCTTCAACCATCGAAAAATCGCCAAATTCCTTACGGAGTTTTTCAAGTGTCTGAGAGGGTGAGTCGCCTGTAACGCTTACCATTTCTGCAAAAAGTGAAGCCGCGTAAACAGAGTCTTTGCCATGAATGTGACCTCTTACTGTAAGACCACCTGAGGACTCTCCGCCGAGAACCGCATCAACCTCGTCAATTTTTGAAGAGATGTATTTAAAGCCAACAGGGACCTCATAGCATTTTTCACCGAAGGATTCTGCTATTTTATCAAGCATGTGGGTTGTGGCAAGGTTTCTTACAACGGGACCACGCCAACCTTTGTATTTGACAAGATAATAATATAAAAGACAAAGAATTTCATTAGCGTTTATATATTTACCATTAGAGTCAATAATTCCGAGTCTGTCACCATCGCCGTCCATAGCAATACCGAAATCATACCCGCCCCTTATAACAGCGTTTTTAAGGTTAGCGAGACTTTTTTCTGAGGGAGCAGGCATAACACCGCCAAAATAAGCATCTTTGTTCACATTCATAGTGTCGATGGTACATCTTGCAGTGTAGAAAATAACAAGAAGAGGATAAGTGCCTGAACCGTGCATTGTGTCAAAAAGAACACGAAGGCCTCTGTTGCGGAGTGCATTCATATCAATTAAATTGATAATGTCATCAAGAAATTTGTTGAAGGGGTTATTTATGTATTCAACAAGACCTTTTTCAACCGCAATGGAAAACTCTGTGAATTCAACTTCATCGATTTTTTCAATGATTCTTTCAAGGCGGGATGTTGTTTCAATAGGTGCATCTCTACCTTCTTCTATTATAAGCTTTATTCCGTTGTAGCTTGATGGGTTGTGGCTTGCTGTAATTTCAATACCAAAATCAAGACCTCTGTCCTTAACGGTGTGCATAACAAGAGGTGTTGGTGCAGAGCGCTCCATAAAAAGTACTTTGATTCCGTCATTTGCAAGAACTTCAGCGACCCATTTTGCAGCATTTTCAGAAAGAAAGCGTCTGTCAAAGCCGATTATAACAGGCTTGTCTGTTTTGTTTTCTTCTTTCATAAGAAGGCTGATACCTTTTGCAACACGGCGCACGTTTTCGCAAATGAAATCCTCACCTATGACAGCACGCCAACCGCCTGTACCGAATAAAATTTTATTCATACAAATCACCTCGGGAATACATATATGCTTATGATAACAAAAAAGAATTTTCTTGTAAATAGGAAATTTGATAGTTTTTAAGGTCTTATTTAACTTGTTTTTATTGAAAATTTTATGTATAATAAAGATGATAAAATAAAAGGAGTTAGTTATGAAAATTTTAGTTCTCAATGGTAGTCCCAAAGGAGATTACAGTATAACTCTCCAAACATCAATATATCTTTCAAAATTGCACCCTGAACACGAGTTTCGGTACCTTAATGTCGGGCAGAGAATAAAAACGCTTGAAAAAGATTTTTCTGAGGCTGAGAAAATGATAGATGATGCAGATTTGTTGGTTTTTTCTTACCCTGTTTATACTTTTCTTGCACCCTATCAGTTGCATAAGTTTATTTCGCTTTTAAAAGAAAAAGAAATCAACCTTAAAGGAAAATATGCAACTCAGATTTCCACATCAAAGCATTTTTACGATGTAACCGCCCACAAATATATTCAGGATAACTGTCAGGAAATTGGGCTTAAATATATAAAAGGTCTTTCTGCGGATATGGAAGATTTACCTTTGGAGAAAGGTCAGAACGAAGCAAAAGCATTTTTTGATTTTCTTGTCTGGTCAGTTGAAAATGATATTGTTGAGCCTGATTTAAACACTTTTACAACACCGAAAAATATAAAAATTGATATTCCACAACAAACTGAGACCAATAAAACAGGCGATGTTGTTATTATTGCGGATTTTGATGAAAGTGACATTCAGATTCAGAATATGATTACACGTTTCCAATGTGTTTTCAATCGCAAAACAAGAGTGGTTAATATAAGAGATTATCAGTTTAAAGGCGGGTGTTTGGGGTGTCTTAACTGTGCTACAAGTGGAGAATGTGTTTATAAGGATGGCTTTGCAGATTATCTGAGAAAAGAATTAAACTCTGCAGAAGCAAGGGTTTTTGCGTTCACCATCAAAGACCATTCTTTAGGTGCACAGTTTAAACTCTATGATGACCGCTCATTCTGTAACGGTCACCGCTCTGTTACAATGGGAATGCCCGTAGGATATCTTGTAAGCGGAAATTACAGCGAAGAGAAAAATCTTCAGACAGTTCTTGAAGCAAGAGCAAGTGTTGGTGAAAATTTTCTTTGTGGTGTTGCAACAGACGAATCTAACCCAAATGCAGAAATTGATAAATTAGCAAAAACTCTTGAATATGCTTTGGAAAGCAAGCATACCCAACCACAGAATTTTTATGGCATCGGTGGTATGAAAATTTTCCGAGACCTTATCTGGATTATGCAAGGCTTTATGAAAGAAGACCATAAGTTCTATAAAGCCCATAATCAGTACGATTTCCCACAGAAGAAAAAAGGTATGATGCTTTTAATGTACCTTTTAGGTGGTGCACTTTCATCACCCAAAATCAAATCAAAAATGGGCAATAAAATGAACGAAGGTATGTTAATGCCCTATAAAAAGGTTATTGATGATTTAGATAAATAAAAGGGGCTGTAAAAAAACTAATTGTTTTTTTACATCCCCTTTGTTGTGGGGATAGGAAAAAAAGATGCAGAACGAACAAACTGAGTAAAAACAAGACTTCAGGCTTGTTTTTACTTGCCCGAAGGCGTACAAAGGTACGTCGAGTGGCGAAGTTTGTTTGTAGCATAAAACATAAT
>JAZNGU010000031.1:0-40771 GCA_045576615.1 Acutalibacteraceae bacterium
ATAACCATTGTTGAGAGTTAATTCAAGAACCTTGCCCAGATTGAACCAGCTGTTTGTTGTGTTGCCGTTATCTTTACCCATAATCAAAGGCTCCTGACAACCTGCAATTGAGGTATCTTCGATATCGTCAATATCAACACCTGCTTCAGTAAGAACGGCATAGAGAGAATCGTCGTTAAAGAATGAAGGTGTAAGACAACCGGGAGTGAAAAGGAATCTGCCTAATTCGCTATATAATTTTTCGGGTGTGTTTTTATGTAATTTTACCGAGAGTATGGGTTGGGGAAGATTCATTTCATAGTATGCATCAAGAAGAGCGTAAGTGGAGTCGTTTGTAAGGTCGTTGCCGTCTTTATCGCGACCGCTTACAATGAGATTCTGTGAAATTGCCCAGCTTCTGTCCGCAACATTAAAGAATACAAGAAAATGCTTGAAAAGAGCTGCTGTTTCTTCTCTTGAAAGTCCGTCATTTGCTCTGTATGGTTCAAAAATTCTATCTGCGTTACCAACGGAAAATGCAAATGGATTTGGTGCTTGTTCAAGACACATTGTTTCCCAAAGAATAATGAAACTCTGAATTGCTTCATAGAGTGTTTCAGCACCATTCTCGGGAACTTTTGCAAGGGTATGAACGAGAAGAGTAAGCTCTTCTTTTCTTTCGCCTTCTGCAATCGCTAATTTTTCTTCTGCAATTTTCTTATATCTTTTAGCAAGAATAAGAGCACAGTCAAGGGCGATTTTCATCGCTTCGTAGTTGTCTTTTTGTTCGTCATTTGCATTTTTTTGCTTTTCTTCAATATCGGAAAGCATCTTTTTGATACCATATTTCAAAGCATAGCGCATATCGGGGATAAGATGACCTGTTACCTGCTCAACGAAAAACGCAACTTCGCCCGTGAGTTTTTCACAATTCTTGTAAACTGTGGAAAGAGTTTTAACATAATCGGTTTGTTTATCAAGCTCACGAAGTGCTTCAATGCGTTCTTTCGGAAAGTCTTTTGTTGGGTCAATATCGTCATAAACTGCGGTAGGGTCGCAGTAACCCGCAAAAGTTTCAACTCTGAAAGTTGGGTTAATAAGAGCATAGCTTCTTGCAAAGGCATCTCTTTGAGTGCCGGCAAAAATAGCATGGTCACTGATAGATAAAGGAAGAGCCTTTACTGCCTCTCTGAATTTTTCTGCAGCTCTTCTCATAGGCGGAAGAGAGCAGTATTTTTCATCGGCTTTCTGTTCTGTTTCTTTGATGATAAACCAACCTTCAAGATGGTTTATTGCTCGTTCTTCTTTAAAAAGAAGTTTTGCTTTTTCAGTTGTTTTGATTGGGTCAAATTTATACATAACAAACACCTCAAGTGTGAATTAAATTCAGTTTTTTATTTTTTATTTCTGCTGCAAGAATTTTAACATCCTCAGGGGAGACAAAGCCGTTTTCGATTTTATACTCTTTACCCGTTTTTATGTATTTTTCTTTGCCGTATTCGTGATAAGTAAGAATTTCAAAATATATGTTTTTGTTACCGCTTTGAGTTTTTATTTTCTCAAAAAAATCAGCAAACAAAAGTGCATTTTCAGAGCCGTTGTTAAAACCATTTATAAGAGGAATTCTGATAAGTAACGGTTTGCCTGTTTTAGCCCGGAAAAACAAGTTTTCTTTTATAATGTCAAGGTCTGCACCTGTGACAGACTTTAATTTTTCATTATCAGGACATTTAAAATCAGCTATCATATAATCAACTGTCTTGAAAATATCTTCACAGTTTTTTAAAGATGCGTTGGTTTCAATGCAAGTGTGAATGCCATTTTCTTTCAGCTTATTTAACAGATTTATAACTGCATCCTTTTGGCAAGTAACCTCACCACCTGTAAGAGTTACTCCGCCACCATCAATAAACATCATTTTGCAGGAATTTGCTTCTTTAACGATGCTTTCAACAGTTAGAGGAATTGCATTTTTTTTGATTTCCATACCCTCGGGATTTGAACACCAGGGACATTTTAAATTGCAACCTGATAAATGGTAAACAAGACGGTTTCCGGGACCATCCTGAGAATAATTAAAACCTTTTTGAAAAATATGGATTATATTATTTCCCTTCAAGCCCGCACCACCTTATAACTACAATATAATGTTTTATTTTACACTAAAAAAAAGCGATATTCAATATTTATTCTTCGTCACTTTGACAAAGTTGAGTTTTAAGTTTTGGGCATTTTAACAAAATGCAAAAATTGACACGTTTTTTCTTGTTTGAATAAGTCATTTGTGTTAAAATAAATTTTAGTTAAACTTAACAAAAATATCCTGATTTATATACTCAAAAATGGCGACTGAAAAGCAGAGTTTCTATTGACTTTTCAATGGCCTTTTGGTATCATAAATAAGGTCTTTAAGTCGGTACAGAGAGATCGGCAAGATTGAATTATGAATATATGGGTACAGTTATAACTGTATCAATGTTTCTGTGTGTTCAGCCTTGCCGGTGTGCAAGGCTTTTTTATTGTCCAAAGCCTCCCAGTTGGGAGATTTATATACTAAATTCACGGAAAGGGATTTTTTATGTCACAGCAATTAAAGGCAAAAACAATAAATAT
The DNA here is from genome assembly GCA_045576615.1 of Acutalibacteraceae bacterium. Taxonomy (GTDB): domain Bacteria; phylum Bacillota; class Clostridia; order Oscillospirales; family Acutalibacteraceae; genus DTU089. The sequence continues at coordinate 2,593 of JAZNGU010000031.1, forward strand.
CGCTGCAGCTCAGAAGGTCGGTTCTCCCTCCTTTTATTTAGATGTTGCGGCTCAATTGTCTTCTTGCCATGCTCTTTCTGTTTTCAATTGTGATAAATATTTTATTTTTCCCGGTTTTTGCGATGTGCATGTGCATTTTCGTGAGCCGGGTTTTTCTTATAAAGAGACTATTGAAACAGGTTGCAAGGCTTCTGCAAGGGGAGGTTATACCGCAGTTTGCACAATGCCAAACCTTAATCCTGTGCCTGATACGGCAGAGAATCTTAAAGAACAAACCGAAATAATAAAAAAAGATGCAACAATAAATGTTTATCCATATGCTTCAATAACCATCGGTCAGAAGGGCGAGGAACTTTCCGAAATGAAAGCTATGGCAGAAGACTCAATCGCTTTCTCTGATGATGGCAGGGGCGTGCAGAGTGAAGAGCTTATGCGCCGGGCAATGCTCGAAGCGAAAGCATTAGGTAAAATGATTGTTGCCCATTGCGAAGATAATTCGCTTCTTTTTGGTGGCTATATTCACGATGGTTATTACTGCAAAGAGCATAACCACAAGGGTATATGCAGTGAAAGTGAATGGAAGCCTATTGAAAGAGATTTGAAATTGGTAAAGGAAACGGGCTGTAAATACCATGTTTGCCACATTTCAACCAAAGAGAGCGTTGAGCTTATAAGAAAAGCTAAAGCAGAGGGGTTGGATGTAACTTGTGAAACAGGTCCGCATTACCTAGTGCTTGACGATAGCGACTTACAGGAAGATGGCAGATTTAAAATGAATCCGCCTATTCGTTCAAAGGAAGATAAGCTCGCTTTGATTGAAGGTATAAAAGACGGAACTATTGATATGATAGCAACTGACCACGCCCCTCATTCAGCAGAAGAAAAAAGCAAAGGTCTTTCCGGCAGTGCATTCGGAGTTGTGGGAATTGAAACAGCGTTCCAGATAATGTATACCCACTTTGTTGAAACTAAAGAAATTACTCTCGAAAAGCTTATTGAGCTTATGGCAATCAATCCCCGTAAGAGATTCGGTATACCGCTTGATACGGATTTCACAGTATGGGATTTAAATAAAGAAACTGTTATAACCCCCGAAGAGTTTCTTTCAAAAGGCAAAGCAACTCCTTTTGAAAATATGAAGGTTAAGGGTGAATGTGTTCTTACAGTTTGTAACGGTAAAGTTGCTTACACTAAATGAGTTAATAATTTACGTTGAAATATATTTGGAGGAATTTAAGTATGGCAAAGAGAACAGACATTAAAAAAGTTTTGATTATAGGTTCGGGTCCTATAGTTATCGGCCAGGCTGCAGAGTTTGACTATGCAGGTACTCAGGCTTGTCTTGCACTTAAAGAGGAGGGTTATGAGGTTGTTCTTGTTAACTCCAACCCTGCAACAATTATGACTGATACCATTATCGCTGATAAAGTATATATGGAGCCTTTGACTCTTGAATATGTGGCTAAGATTATACGTCACGAGCGTCCTGATGCCATTATCCCGGGTATCGGCGGTCAGACAGGTCTTAACCTTGCTATGCAGCTTGAGAAAAAGGGTGTCCTTAAAGAATGTGAGGTAAAACTTCTCGGTACTTCAAGTGCTTCTATTGAGCGCGCAGAGGACCGTGAAATGTTCAAAGAGCTTTGTGAATCTATCGGAGAACCTGTTATTCCTTCTGAAATTACTTACTCATTAGAGGAAGCAAAAGAGGCAGCAAGCCGTATTGGTTATCCTGTTGTTGTTCGTCCTGCTTTTACCCTTGGCGGTACAGGTGGCGGTTTTGCTTATAATGAAGAAGAACTTATTGAAATCGGAACAAATGCATTCAAGTTGTCTCCCGTTCATCAGGCTCTTATCGAAAAGAGTGTTAAGGGTTATAAAGAAATCGAGTTTGAGGTTATGCGTGACTCCAATGACCACGCTATCACAATCTGCGGTATGGAAAACATTGACCCTGTAGGTGTTCATACAGGTGACTCCTGCGTTGTAGCACCCATTATGACACTTAGCAAAGAAGATGAGAAGATGCTCAACGATTCAGCTATCAAACTCATCAAAGAACTTAAAATTGAAGGCGGCTGTAATGTTCAGTTTGCTCTTAATCCTCACACTTCGGAGTATTACCTTATCGAAGTTAATCCCAGAGTTTCCCGTTCTTCCGCACTTGCATCAAAGGCTTCAGGTTATCCTATTGCCCGTGTTACTGCAAAGATTGCTGTGGGCATGGCTCTTGAAGATATTCAGATTGCTAACACTAATGCTGCTTTTGAACCTAAGCTCGACTATGTTATTGCTAAATTACCCCGATTCCCCTTTGATAAATTTGCTTCTGCTACCAATAAGCTTGGTACTCAGATGAAGGCTACAGGTGAAATTATGGGTATCGGTTCAAACCTTGAAGAAGCTCTTCTTAAAGGTGTTCGTTCTCTTGAAATAGGTGCTAACCATATGTACCTTTCAAAATTCGACAATATGAGCGTTGAAGAACTTCTTGATTACATTTCAGAGTTCCGTTCCGATAATATCTTCGCAATTGCAGAACTTATCTATCATGGTGTTTCTATTGAAAAAATCCATGAAATTACCATGATTACTCCATACTTCCTTCAAGCAATCAAAAACATTATCGACATGGAAGAAAAGCTTCGTGTCAATAAAGACGCAGAGGTTCTCGTTGCTGCTAAGAAGATGGGCTTCAGTGATAAATATATTGCTCGTCTTTGGAACTGTAATGAGATTGATGTTTACAATATGCGTAAGGAAATGAATCTCTTCCCTGCATTCAAAATGGTTGACACATGCCATACAAATGCATACATTCCTTACTTTTATTCTTCTTATACTGGTGAAAATACTTCCCGCCTTACTGACAAGAAAAAAATCATTGTTCTCGGTGCAGGTCCTATCCGTATTGGTCAGGGTGTTGAATTTGACTACTCAACCGTACATGCAGTTATGACTATCAAAAATGCAGGTTACGAGGCTATCATTATCAACAATAACCCCGAAACAGTTTCTACTGACTATACCACTGCAGATAAGCTTTATTTTGAACCTCTTACTGCAGAAGATGTTATGAACATCGTTGAGTTTGAGAAGCCTGAAGGTGTTGTTGCATCTCTTGGCGGTCAGACAGCTATAAACCTTGCACAGCCTCTTTATGATCGTGGTGTGAAAATCATCGGTACTGACTGTGCCGCTATCGACCGTGCAGAAGACCGTAATGCATTCGAAAATCTTCTCAATGAATTGAATATCCCTCGTGCAAAAGGTAAGGCTGTTACAAATCTTGAAGATGGTATCGCAGCCGCAGCTGAAATAGGATATCCTGTTCTTGTTCGCCCATCTTTCGTTCTCGGCGGACGTGCTATGCAGATTGTTGCAAACGAAGAACAGCTTCGTCACTACCTCAGAACAGCCGTTGAAATTGATGAGGACAAGCCCGTTCTTGTTGATAAATACATTTATGGTAAAGAGGTTGAGGTTGACGCTATCTGCGACGGCAGAGATGTTTTCGTTCCCGGTATTATGGAGCTTGTTGAAAAAACAGGTATTCATTCCGGTGACTCTATCAGCGTTTATCCCTCATTCAGTATTTCAAACAAGGTTAAAGGTATAATTCTTCAATATGCAAAGAAGCTTGGTCTTGGCATAGGCATTGTCGGTCTTTTCAACATTCAGTTCATTGTTGACGAAAATGACGATGTTTATATCATTGAGGTTAACCCCCGTTCTTCAAGAACTGTACCTTTCCTTTCAAAAGCAACGGGTTATTCTCTTGCGGATATTGCAACAGAAGTTATTATGGGCAAGAGCCTTAAAGAGCAAGGCATCTTCGATATTTATCCCACAGAAAAGAACCGTTGGTATGTAAAGGTTCCCGTATTCTCATTCAACAAAATCCGTGGTCTTGATGCTTATCTTTCACCTGAAATGAAATCAACCGGTGAAGCAATCGGTTATGACGATAAATTGAACAGAGCTCTTTACAAAGCTCTCCAGGCTTCAGGTATGCACCTACAGAACTATGGTACCGTTTTTGCAACAGTTGCAGATAAAGATAAAGAAGAGGCTCTTCCTCTTATCCGTCGTTTCTATAAGCTTGGCTTTAATATTCAGGCAACTGCAGGTACAGCAAAATTCCTTAAAGAAAACGGAATCAGAACTCATGTTCTCGGCAAAATCAGCGAGGGTAGCAACGAAGTTCCCGAAGCACTCCGTCAGGGTCACATCGCTTATGTTATTAACACTAAAGACCTAAACGCAAGCGGAGAAAACAACGACGGTCATCAAATTCGCCGTTATGCAATTGAAAACAATGTAACAATATTTACCGCACTCGATACTGTAAAGGTTCTTCTTGACGTGCTTGAAGATATCACTCTTACAATTTCAACTATCGATGCAGAAGGAAACTTATGAGAGAATCTATTTTCAAAATAATTGATAATACACCTCTTACACAAACGGTGTATAAAATGAAACTTCAGGGAGATGTGAGTGATATCACATCTTCCGGACAGTTTGTTAATATAAAACTCGATGGTCTTTATCTTCGTAGACCCATTTCAGTTTGCGATTGTGAAGATGATGTACTTACTCTTATCTACAAGGTTGTAGGTAAGGGCACAGAGCAGATATCAAAAATGACTGCAGGGGAAGAACTTAATATTCTCACAGGACTCGGCAATGGCTATGACATTTCCATTTCAGGCGACAAGCCCCTGCTTTTAGGCGGTGGCGTTGGTGTTCCACCTCTTTATATGTTATGTAAAAAACTTATAGCGGAGGGGAAAAAAGTCAGCGTTGTTCTTGGATTTAATACTAAAGAAGAAGTTTTTTGTGAGAAAGATTTCAAGGCTTTGGGCGCAGACGTTTTTGTTACAACTGTTGATGGTTCTTACGGTATCAAAGGCTTTGTGACCGACGCTATGAAAGACGTTGACTATTCATATTTTTACACTTGCGGTCCCGAACCCATGCTAAAAGCAATTTTTAAGGTAAGTACCACAAGCGGTCAGTTTAGTTTTGAAGAAAGAATGGGTTGCGGTTTTGGTGCTTGTATGGGTTGCTCCTGTAAAACTGTTACAGGCTACAAGCGCATCTGTAAAGACGGACCCGTACTTAAGAAGGAGGAGATTTTATGGGCAGATTAAGTGTTGACCTTTGCGGTATCGAGCTTGATAACCCCATAATTCCTGCTAGCGGAACTTTTGGCTATGGTTACGAGTTCGCAGAAATTTATGACATAAATATTCTCGGTACATTCTCTTTTAAGGGAACAACAAAGGACGCTCGTTTCGGCAATCCTACACCCCGAATTGCAGAATGTACCGCAGGTATGATAAATGCGGTTGGTCTTCAGAATCCCGGTGTTGAAAAAGTTATAAGTGAAGAGCTTCCCAAACTCAAGAAATGCTTCAATAAAAAAGTTATGGCAAATGTAAGCGGTTTTTCAGTTCCTGATTATGCTTATACTTGCGAAAAGCTTGATAAAGAAGAACAGGTCGGTTGGCTTGAGGTTAACGTTAGTTGTCCCAATGTTCACGGTGGTGGTATGAGCTTCGGTACAGACCCTAAAGCCGCGGCTGAGGTAACAGCGGCAGTTAAAGCTGTAACCACAAAACCTGTAATTATTAAGCTTTCTCCCAACGTAACAGATATTGTTGCAATTGCAAAAGAATGTGAGGCAGCAGGTGCAGATGGTATCAGTCTTATTAACACTCTTTTGGGTATGAGAATCGACCTTAAAACAAAGAAACCCGTAATTGCAAATAAAATGGGTGGCTTCTCAGGAAGTGCTATTTTCCCTGTTGCAGTTCGTATGGTTTATCAAGTAGCAAATGCAGTTAACATTCCCGTTGTTGGCATGGGTGGTGTTTCAACTGCGGAAGATGTTATTGAAATGATGCTTGCGGGTGCAACCGCTGTTGAGGTTGGTGCGGCAAACCTTATTGACCCTTGTGTGTGCCGTGATATTATCAACGATTTACCTGCAGTTATGGACAAATACGGAATAAATAATCTTTCAGATATAATAGGAGTGGCAAAATAATGGGTAAAGACGTAATCGTTGCTTGTGACTTTTCAAGCGCAGAAAAAGTTTATGAGTTTCTCGACAAATTTGAAGGCGGAAGAAAGCCTTTCGTGAAAATCGGTATGGAGCTTTTCTATGCAGAAGGACCTCAGATTGTTCGCGAAATTAAAAAGCGAGGACATAAGATTTTCCTTGACCTTAAGCTTCACGATATTCCCAACACAGTTAAAAAATCAATGGCAGTCCTTTCTAACCTCGATGTTGACATTACAAACCTTCACGCATCAGGTACAATTCGTATGATGGAAGGTGCACTTGAAGGTCTTACTCGTCCTGATGGAACAAGACCTCTTCTTATCGCGGTTACTCAGCTTACATCAACTGACCAGGAGAGTATGGAAAACGATCTTCTTATTAAAGAACCCATCGACAAGGTTGTTATGCACTATGCTCACAATGCAAAGGTTGCAGGTCTTGATGGTGTTGTTTGCTCACCTCTTGAGGCAGGTAAGGTTCACGAAACCTGTGGTAAGGATTTCCTTACAATTACTCCCGGTGTTCGTTTTGCAGACGGTGATATCGGCGACCAGAAGAGAGTTATGACTCCCGCAGAAGCTAAGAAAATCGGTTCTGATTACATCGTTGTTGGCAGACCAATCACAGCAGCGGAAGACCCTGTTGAAGCATATAATCGTTGCGTTGAAGAGTTTTGTGATTAATTAGAGGAGAAAAAATTTATGGAAAGCTACAAAAGAGAATTTATACAGTTTTTAGAAGGTGCAGGCGTTCTTAAATTCGGTGATTTTACTGCAAAAAGCGGTAGAAAAATCCCTTATTTTATCAACGCAGGTGATATTAAAACAGGCGAACAGATTTGCAAATTAGGCGAATTTTATGCAAAAGCATATTTTGAAAAAGTAGGTAATAAGAAGACTGTTCTTTATGGTCCTGCCTATAAAGGTATTCCGATTGCAGTTTCAGTTGCAGTTGCTCTTGCTAAAAATGGTCTTGATGTTCCATTCTTCTTTAACCGTAAAGAAGAAAAAGACCATGGCGAAGGCGGAGTTTTCGTTGGTTACAAACCTCAGGAAGGCGAAGAAATTGTAATTGTTGAAGATGTTATCACAGCGGGTACTGCTATTCGTGAAAGTATGTCTATTCTTTCCGGTCTTGAAGGTACAAAAGTTGCTGCAACATTTGTTATGGTTGACCGTAAAGAAAAAGGTCAGACAGAAAAATCTGCTATGGCAGAGGTTGGTGAAGAATACGGCTTCCCTGTATATTCTGTTGTTGACGTTTATGATATTATCGAATATCTCGAAGAAGACGAGAAAAACAGAGAAAATGTAGAGAGAATCAAAAATTATCTTGCTGTTAATGGAGCAAAAGAATAATTAGTGCGTTTTCTTGAATTTAAAAATACTAAAAGGGGATTAGTAGTAAATGAGAAGCTTGATTGATATTCTCGATTTTACCATTGAAGAGGTAAATGAACTTATTGCAACGGCAAATGATATTATAGATAATCCCGATAAATACTGCGAAAAGTGTAAAAGAAAAAAACTGGCAACACTTTTCTTTGAGCCATCAACAAGAACCCGTCTCAGCTTTGAGTCGGCAATGATTGAATTGGGCGGTAGTGTTATCGGTTTTTCTGCGGCTAACAATTCTTCTGCCGCGAAAGGTGAAAGTGTGGCAGATACTGCAAAAACAATCAGTTGCTATGCAGATATTATTGCAATGCGCCATCCTAAAGAGGGTGCGCCTCTTGTAGCTGCTCAGAATGCTACAATTCCCGTTATTAATGCAGGTGACGGTGGGCATAACCATCCCACCCAGACCCTTACAGACTTGCTCACAATTCATCGTGAAAAGGGTGGTTTTGAAAACCTTACAGTTGGCTTTTGCGGTGACCTTAAGTTTGGCAGAACAGTTCACTCTCTTATTACTGCACTTTCAAGATACAGTGGTATTAATGTTATTCTTATTTCACCTGAAGAATTGAAACTTCCAAGCTATATAAAAAAAGATGTACTTAAAAAGAACGGAATTCCTTATAAACAGACAACAGACCTTGAAAGTGTTATGCCTGAGCTTGATATTCTTTATATGACAAGAGTTCAGAGAGAACGTTTTTTCAACGAAGAGGATTACTTGCGTCTTAAGGATAGTTATGTTCTTGAACCCAAGAAACTTGTTAATGCTAAAAAGGATTTGTGCATTATGCACCCGCTTCCGAGAGTTAATGAAATCAGTGTTGCGGTGGATGATGACCCCAGAGCTTGTTACTTTAAACAGGTTCTTTACGGAAAATACATTCGTATGGCTCTCATCTTGAAATTATTAGAGGAGGCACAGAAATGAATATAGATTCCATTACAAATGGTTTTGTTATTGACCATATCACCGCAGGTCGCGGTATGAAGCTTTATGATCTTTTAGGTCTTGATAATCTTGATTGTTCAGTTGCTATTATCAAAAATGTTGCAAGTAAAAAAATGGGCAAAAAAGATATTATTAAAATTGATGCAGATATTGCTATTGATGTTGATGTTATCGGTTATGTTGACCCCGGCACAACAGTTAACATAATCAGAAATTGCGAGCTTGTTGAGAAACGTGCAATTGAACTTCCTAAAATGCTCACCAATGTTATTAAATGCAAAAATCCACGTTGTATAACATCCACAGAGCAGGAGATTAACCACGTTTTTAAGCTCACAGATAAAGACAATGGTGTTTATCGTTGTATTTACTGTGAAACACAGGCTAAATAATTATCCTAAGGAAAGGTTGATTTATATGAAAAAAGTCGGAATTATTATGGGTAGCGATAGTGATTTACCCGTTGTTGAAAAAGCAATAAACACGCTTAAAGAGTTTGAAGTTCCTTTTGAGGTTCATGTTTTCTCTGCTCACAGAACACCCGTTGAAGCAAAAGAATTCAGTACAAATGCACGTGCTAACGGTTTCGGTGTTATTATTGCTGCGGCAGGTATGGCAGCTCACCTTGCAGGTGCGGTTGCCGCTAATACAACTTTACCCGTAATCGGTATTCCGATTAAGTCACAAAACTTAGGTGGTATGGAGGCTCTCCTTTCAACAGTTCAGATGCCCTCAGGTATTCCTGTTGCGACAGTTGCTATTGACGGTGCAGTAAACTCCGCATTACTTGCAATTGAAATTCTTTCTCTTGGTGAGCCGGAGCTTGAAAAGAAGTTGGCAGATAAAAGAGCAAACGATACTGCAAAGGTTCTTGAAAAGAACAACGCAATAGAAGAAAAATATAATTAACTAATTTTCAGAGGTGTACCATGGGTGGTTTTTTTGGAGTAGTATCGAAAAATGATGCTGTTCTCGATACCTTTTTCGGAGTTGACTATCATTCACATTTAGGAACACGCCGTGCAGGTATGGCGGCATACAGCAGCGAAAAAGGCTTACAAAGAAAGATTCATAGAATAGAAAATTCTCCGTTCAGAACGAAGTTTGAGAATATTCTCGACCAGATGAGCGGTAATTCATCAATAGGTTGTATAAGTGATACAGATGCGCAACCTCTTTTGATGCGCTCAAATCACGGGCTTTATGCTATCAGCACTATTGGTATTATAAATAACAGCGAAGCGCTTGTTGATCAATACCTTGCTTTTAGCGGTGGTCATTTCGGTGCTATGACAAGTGAGGGTATAAACTCTTCAGAGCTTGTTGCGGCGATGATTGACCAGAAATCAAGTTTTGCAGATGGTATCCGCTTTGCACAGGATATGATTGACGGAACATCTTCAATACTTATTCTTAAAGACGACGGCAATATTATTGCTGCAAGAGATAAGGTTGGCAGAATCCCTGTTCTTATCGGTAAGCGTGAAGATGGCTTCTGCGTTTCTTTTGAGGATTTTGCTTATAAAAAATTAGGCTTTGAGGATTATAAAGAATTAGGTCCCGGAGAGATTGTTGAAATTTCTGCAGATAAAGTAGAGGTACTTTCTCCTGCAAGAAATAAAAAGAAAATCTGTGCTTTCCTCTGGTCGTATTATGGTTACCCCACATCCTGCTACGAGGGCAGAAATGTTGAGGCAATGAGATATGAAAACGGAAAAATTATGGCACAGACCGATAAAATGTTAAATGAGGCACAGAACATTGACTATGTCAGCGGTGTTCCCGATTCCGGAACTCCTCACGCTATCGGTTATGCAAATGAAAGCGGTGTGCCTTTCGCCCGTCCTTTTATTAAATACACTCCTACTTGGCCCCGTAGCTTTATGCCCTCTAACCAAAAAGAGCGTAACAGGGTTGCCAAAATGAAACAAATTCCGATTCACGAGCTTATCAAAGGCAAAAAACTTCTTTTTGTTGATGACAGTATCGTAAGAGGTACCCAACTTCGTGAAACTGTCGAATTCCTTTATGAAAATGGCGCAGAAGAGGTACATATGCGTTCTGCTTGTCCCCCTATTATGTATGGATGCAAATTTCTTAATTTCTCAAGAGGAACAAGTGATATGGACCTTATTACCCGAAGCACCATTATGGAGCTTGAGGGTGAAGACGGATTCAAGCATTTGGATGAATACAGCGATGCTTCAACTGAACGTGGCGCAAAAATGAGAAAAGCAATATGCGAAAAACTTCATTTTGCTTCTCTTGAATTTCAGTCATTGGAGGGCATTGTTAAAGCAATCGGACTTCCTGAAGAAGAACTTTGTACGTATTGTTGGAATGGTAAAGGCTAATTTATCAGTTTGCAAATAATCAAATAATTTATAGGAGAATAGATATGAATAATTCAAGATCAGAAAGTTATGCAGCAGCAGGTGTTGACATTACTGCAGGTTACAAAGCAGTTGAACTTATGAAAAAACACATTGCAAGGACACGTAACGAAGGCTCATTGGATGACGTTGGTGGCTTCGGCGGTTGCTTTGACCTTGGTTGTGCTAAGGGAATGGAGCATCCCGTGTTAGTTTCAGGTACTGACGGTTGCGGTACAAAAGTTAAATTAGCTATTCTTATGGATAAACACGATACAATTGGTATTGATGCAGTAGCTATGTGCGTAAACGATATTGTTTGTGTTGGTGCAAAACCCTTGTATTTCCTTGACTATATTGCTTGCGGTAAAAATATTCCCGAAAAAATTGCTGAAATTGTAAGTGGTGTTGCAGAGGGTTGTGTTCAATCGGGTTGTGCACTTACCGGTGGCGAAACTGCAGAGCATCCCGGTTTGATGCCCGTGGAAGATTACGACCTTGCAGGTTTTGCAGTAGGTATAGTGGATAAACCCAAAATGATTGATAACAGTAAAATGTCTGCAGGTGATGTTGTTATCGCTCTTCCCTCCACAGGTATTCATTCTAACGGTTTCAGCTTATGCCGTAAGGTTTTTGATATTGATAACAACAATCCCGAACTTTACGTAGAGCGCGAAGAATTAGGCGGCAAAAGCATTGCAGAGGCTTTGCTTGTTCCTACCAAGATTTATGTTAAGCCCGTTCTTGCTCTTGTGGAAAAAGTTAATGTTAAGGGTATTTCACACATTACCGGCGGTGGTTTTTATGAAAATATTCCACGTTCAATTCCCGATGGCTTGTGTGCAAAAATAGATAAATCCGCTGTTAAGGTGCTTCCTATTTTCGATGTAATTGCTAAATGGGGTAATATTCCCGAACGCGATATGTTCAATACCTATAATATGGGTGTTGGTATGAGCATTGTGGTTCCCGAGAACGAAGTAGACCTTGCTATTTCAACACTTAAAGATAATGACATTGATGCTTACATAATCGGTGAAATTATTGAAGGCGAAGATAAAATTATACTTGAATAATTGAAAGAGGCTGACAAAATGCCCGATACAAAAAATATTGTAGTTCTCGTTTCAGGTGGCGGAACAAATCTCCAAGCCCTTATTGATGCAGAGAAAAGGGGAGAACTTGGTGCAGGTAAAATTACTTGCGTTATCGCTTCAAAAGCAGATGCTTTTGCTCTCACCCGTGCTGAAAATAACGGCATTAAAACAAGAACTCTTATAAGAAAAGAATATGCAGATATAAAATCATACAGCATTGCTATGAGAGATGCACTTCTTGAAGAAAAGGCAGACCTTGTAGTTTATGCAGGATTTATGACAATACTTGATGAAAATGTTTGTGATACATTTAAAAACAAAATGATAAATGTTCACCCTGCCCTTATTCCATCATTCTGCGGAAAAGGCTTTTATGGTCTTCATGTTCACGAATGTGCTTTGGAAAAGGGTGTTAAGGTTTCAGGTGCAACAGTTCATTTTGTTACTGCGGAATGTGATGCAGGTCCCATTATTCTTCAGAAGGCAGTTGAGGTGGTTGAGGGTGACACACCTGAAACTCTTCAGAAGAGAATAATGGAGCAGGCAGAATGGAAAATTCTTCCCAAGGCAGTTCAACTTTTCTGTGATGGAAAAGTTGAGGTTGTTGGCGGAAAGACTGTTATTAAAGAATAAAGATTTTATCGAAAGGATAGATAATAATGGAAATCAAAAATCTTGAAAATGAACTTAATTCTCTTGCCTATCACGGCAGAGGTATCATAATCGGTAAAAGTGCCGATTCTAAAAAAGCTGTCACCGCTTATTTTATTATGGGCAGAAGCGAAAACAGCCGTAACAGAGTTTTTGTTGAAGATGGCGAAGGCATCAGAACTCAGGCTTTTGATGAGTCAAAAATGGTTGACCCCCACCTTATTATCTATGCTCCCGTAAGAGTTTTGGGAAATAAAACAATCGTTACAAACGGTGACCAGACGGATACAATCTATGAATTGATGGACAAGCAGATGACATTTGAACAGGCTCTTCGTACCCGTGAATTTGAAGACGATGCTCCCAACTACACACCTCGTATTTCAGGTATCATCCGTCTTGAAAATGGTGACATGAATTATGCAATGTCCATTCTCAAGTCTGCAGATGGTGACGGTTCTTCCTGCCAGAGATATACATTTGCTTACTCTAATCCTCTTCCCGGAAAAGCAAAATTTATTCATACATATAAATGCGACGGTAACCCTCTTCCCAGTTTTGAGGGTGAACCCAAAACATTGGCGCTTCCCGATGTTGACATTGACACGTTAACAGATATTATCTGGAAAAATCTTAACGAAGACAATAAAGTTTCACTTTTCGTCAGATATATTGACCTTGAAACAGGTAAATACGAATCACGCATTGTAAACAAAAATAAATAAGGAGATTATCGTAATGAAAGAATTTGAATTAAAATATGGTTGCAACCCCAACCAAAAACCTGCAAAAATCTTTATGGCAGACGGAAGTGAACTTCCTATCGAAATCCTCTGCGGTCGTCCCGGTTTCATTAACTTCCTTGATGCTTTTAACTCTTGGCAACTTGTTAAGGAACTTAAAGAAGCTCTTGGTCTTCCTGCGGTAACCTCCTTTAAGCATGTTAGCCCCACATCTGCTGCGGTAGGTGTGCCCCTTTCCGATAAGCTTAAAAAAGCTTGCTTTGTTGATGATATTGAAGGTCTTGACGAATCACCTTTAGCTTGTGCTTATGCTCGTGCGAGAGGTACAGACAGAATGTGCTCCTTCGGTGACTGGGTTGCTCTTTCAGATGTTTGCGATGTTACAACTGCAAAGCTTATTCAGCGTGAGGTTTCCGATGGTATCATTGCTCCCGGTTATGAACCCGAAGCACTTGAAATTCTCAAATCAAAGAGAAAAGGTAACTACAATATCGTTAAAATCGATCCCAACTATGTTCCTGCTCCCATTGAACACAAGCAAGTTTTCGGTATCACTTTTGAACAGGGCAGAAACAATTTCGAAATTAATGCAGAACTTCTTAAAAATATTGTTACAGAAAATAAAGATATGCCCGAAAGCGCAGTTCGTGACCTTATAATTGCACTTATCACTCTTAAATATACTCAGTCAAACTCAGTTTGTTATGCAGTTGACGGTCAGGCAATCGGTGTTGGTGCAGGTCAGCAGTCAAGAATTCACTGTACTCGTCTTGCAGGTACGAAGGCAGATACATGGTTCCTTCGTCAGCACGAAAAGGTACTCAACCTTCCTTTCAAAGATACTCTCGGCAGACCTGACAGAGATAATGTTATTGACGGTTACATTAACAAAAATGAAGAAGATGTTTGCGCAGACGGAAATTGGCAGAAATACTTCACATCTCAGCCCGAACCTCTTACAGATGAAGATGTTAAAGCATATTTCGCAACTATTGACGGCGTTGCTCTCGGCTCAGATGCCTTCTTCCCCTTCAGCGATAACATTGAACGCGCAAAGAAGAGCGGTGTAAAATATATTGCAGAACCCGGCGGTTCAATCCGTGATGATGTTGTTATTGAATGTGCAAATAAATACGATATGTCAATGGCATTCACGGGTATGAGATTATTCCATCATTAATTAAATTTGAGTAAAATCGCCCATAGCACCGCCTTATGCTCAGGGCAGTATCTTCATACGGCACCGTTCGCATAAAACGGCACTCTGAACGATTTTCTTTCAAATTTTGGTATTGAAAAAAATAGAAGATGGTGAAATATAGTGAAAATTATGGTTGTAGGTGGTGGCGGACGTGAACACGCCATCATCAAGAAAATAAAAGAAAATAAAGAGGTTACAGAGATTTTTGCACTCCCCGGTAATGGTGGTATGGCAAAGGATGCAACTCTTGTCGATATCGGTGCAAAGGACATTGATAAAATTGTTGAATTTGCAGTTGCAGAAGGTATTGATTATGCTGTTGTTGCTCCCGATGACCCGTTGGTGCTTGGTTGCGTTGATGCTCTTGAAGAAAAGGGGATTCCTTGCTTCGGACCTAAAGGCAATGCAGCTATCATTGAGGGTAGCAAGGTCTTCTCAAAAAACCTTATGAAAAAATATGGTATTCCTACTGCGGCTTATGAAGTGTTCAACGATATGGGAAAAGCTCTCGAATACCTTGAAACAGCTCCCATTCCCACGGTTATCAAGGCTGACGGACTTGCTCTCGGTAAAGGAGTTATTATTGCTGAAACAAGAGAGGATGCAAAGGCAGCAGTTGTTTCAATGATGCAGGACAAAATGTTCGGCACGAGCGGTGATAACATTGTTATTGAAGAATTTCTTACAGGTCCCGAAGTTTCCGTTCTTTCCTTTACAGACGGAAAAACTGTTGTTCCTATGATTTCATCAATGGACCACAAAAGAGCAGGGGACAATGATACAGGTCTTAACACAGGCGGTATGGGTACAATTGCTCCTAACCCCTACTACACAAAAGAAGTTGCAGAAGAATGTATGGAAAAAATCTTCCTTCCTACAATTAATGCGATGAATAAAGAGGGAAGAACCTTTAAAGGTTGCCTTTATTTCGGACTTATGCTCACTCCCGATGGACCTAAGGTTATTGAATATAACTGCCGTCTTGGTGACCCCGAAACTCAGGTTGTTTTACCTCTTCTTGAAAGTGATTTGCTCACTATTATGAAAGCAACAACCAACGGCACACTTGCTGATATTGAAGTGAAATTCAGTGAAAAAAGTGCTTGTTGCGTAATTATGGCATCAAAGGGTTACCCCGTAAGCTATGATAAAGGCTTCGAAATGAACATTCCTGAAGAGATTGAAGGTAATGTTTATGTTGCGGGCGCTTCTCTTAAAGATGGTAAGCTTCTCACAAACGGCGGTCGAGTTTTAGGCGTTACTGCTGTTGAAGATAGCCTTAAAGGTGCAGTTGAATCATCTTACGCACTTGTAAAACAAATCAGCTTTGACAACGCTTTCTATCGTAACGATATCGGCGCAAGAGCTCTTGCTGTTTTAAACGATTAAGATGTTTTTGGAGGATTAACAGATATGGTATATAGAGTTTATGTAGAAAAGAAAAAAGAGCTTGCTCATGAAGCAAAAGCTCTTTTAGGTGATGCTCGTACACTTTTAGGTATAAAAAATCTCACTGATGTTCGTGTTATCAACCGTTATGATGCAGAAAATATCACAGAAGAACTTTTTAACTATGCAATAAAAACAGTTTTCTCAGAGCCTCAGCTTGATATTGCAACAAGTGAAGTTGATTTAGAAGGAGCAATTGTTTTTGCAGTTGAATTTTTACCCGGTCAGTTTGACCAGAGAGCAGACTCTGCTGCACAGTGTATTCAGATTATCTCTCAGGGTGACCGTCCCACAGTGAAATCTGCAAAGGTTTATGCACTTTATGGTGACCTTTCCGCAGAAGACATTGCAGAAATTAAAAAACATGTTATTAACCCCGTTGAATCAAGAGAAGCAACCCTTGAAACATACGAAACTCTTGAGATGAAATATGAAATTCCCACAGAGGTTAAAACTCTTGAAGGTTTCATTAAGCTTGACAGAGCAGGTCTTGAGCAATTTGTTAAGGATTTCGGTCTTGCAATGGATGCAGATGATATCGCTTTCTGTCAGAATTATTTCAAATCAGAAGACCGCGACCCCACAATAACAGAAATCAGAATGATTGATACATATTGGTCTGACCACTGTCGTCACACCACATTCCTTACTGTTATTGACAATGTAACATTTGAAGATGAACTCCTTCAGAGTGCTTACGAAGAATATATTGCAACAAGAAAGGAGCTTGGCAGAACAAAGCCCATCTGCCTTATGGATTTGGCAACTGTTGCAGTTAAATATCTTAAAGAAAACGGTAAACTACCCAAACTTGATGAATCCGAAGAAATCAATGCTTGTACAGTTAAAATTAATGTTGATGTTGATGGTGTGAGCGAACCTTGGCTTCTTCTTTTTAAGAATGAAACTCACAACCACCCCACAGAAATTGAGCCCTTTGGTGGTGCGGCAACTTGTATCGGTGGTGCTATCCGTGACCCACTTTCAGGTCGTGCTTATGTTTACGGCGCAATGCGTGTTACAGGTGCTGCTGATCCATTGAAGCCAGTTAGTGAAACGATTAAGGGTAAACTTCCCCAGAGAACAATTGTTACAACTGCCGCTGCAGGTTATTCTTCTTATGGTAACCAGATTGGTCTTGCAACAGGTATTGTTGATGAAATTTATCATCCAGGTTATGCTGCAAAGCGTATGGAAATCGGTGCAGTTGTTGCGGCAGCTCCTCAGGAGAATGTTCGTCGTGAATGTCCCGATCCCGGTGATATAGTTATTCTTCTTGGTGGTAGCACAGGTCGTGACGGTTGCGGTGGTGCAACAGGTTCTTCAAAATCTCACACAGCAGATTCTCTTGAAACCTGCGGTGCAGAGGTTCAGAAAGGTAATGCTCCCGAAGAAAGAAAGCTTCAGAGACTTTTCAGAAATAAAGAAGCAACAAGAATGATTAAACGTTGTAACGACTTCGGTGCAGGTGGTGTTTCAGTTGCTATCGGTGAGCTTGCAGATGGTCTCGAAATTGACCTTAATGCAGTTCCCAAGAAATATGAGGGTCTTGATGGTACAGAACTTGCTATTTCCGAATCTCAGGAAAGAATGGCAGTTGTTATCGAGAAAGAAAATGTTGAAAGATTCTTAGAACTTGCTGCAACAGAAAACTTACAGGCTTGCCCTGTTGCAAAGGTGACTGAAGAAGCAAGACTTGTTATGCATTGGAACGGTAAGGTTATCTGCGATATCAGTCGTGATTTCCTTAACTCCAATGGTGCAGATAAGCATGTTGATGTTGCTACATCAAAGCCCGAGTCTTTCGATAAAGAAATTAGCGGCAACTTCACAGATAATATAAAAGCTATGGCAGATGACCTTAATATCTGTTCAAAACGTGGTCTTTCCGAGCGTTTTGACTCAACTATCGGTGCAGGTACTGTTCTTATGCCATTCGGCGGTAAAAATCAGCTTACTCCCATTCAGGCAATGGTGCAGAAGATTTCCGTTGAGAAAAAACATACAGACGATTGCTCTCTTATGTCCTGGGGTTATAATCCCTTTATTACAGAAAAGAGTCCCTATCATGGTGCATACTTTGCGGTTGTTGAATCAGTTTGTAAGCTTATTGCAACCGGTGCAAAATTCGAGGATGTATATCTTACATTCCAGGAATATTTTGAAAGAGTTGGCAAAGACAGCAAACGTTGGGGCAAACCTCTCGCAGCTCTCCTTGGTGCATTTAAAGCACAGAAAAACCTCGGTATCGGTTCAATCGGTGGTAAGGACTCAATGAGCGGTACATTCGAAGATTTGGATGTTCCCCCCACACTTGTTTCCTTTGCAGTTACAACCGAAAAGGTTAAAGATATTGTTTCTCCCGAATTCAAAAAAGCAGGTAACAAGGTTTATCTTATTAGTCCTGATTTCGATGAAAACGGACTTCCCGAAACAGAGTCACTCCTTAAAGTTTTCGACAAGGTTTGTACTCTTCTTCGTGAGGGTAAAGCAGTTTCTTGCTACACACCCGGTATGGGCGGTATTGCAGAAGCGGTTATGAAAATGGCATTTGGTAACGGTTTCGGTTTTGAATTTGATTCCGCATTGAGCGTTGCAGATATTTTCAAATACAACTATGCAACATTCCTTGTTGAAGCAACACAAGATATTGCAGATGCAACACTTATCGGTACTGTTACAGATAAAAAGGCTATTGCTTTTAGTGATGAAAGCGTTTGTCTTAACGATCTTCTCGGAATTTACGAGGATAAGCTCGAAAGTGTTTATAGCTGTAACATTCCGGATACTGATACACCTGTTGAGAATTTCTCATTCTCTGCGACAGAGCGTAAAGCTCCTGCAATCAAGGTCGCCAAACCCAAGATTTTAATTCCTGCATTCCCGGGAACTAACTGCGAATTCGACAGTGCAAAGGCAGTTCGTGACGCAGGTGCAGATCCCGAAATCATTGTTATTAAAAACCGCTCATCTGCAGATATTACTGCAAGCGTTGAAGAGTTCTCAACAAAACTCAAAGATGCACAGATGATTTTCATTCCCGGTGGCTTCTCCGGTGGTGACGAACCCGATGGTTCTGCTAAATTCATTACTGCATTCTTCCGTAATGCAAAGGTTAAAGAGGGAGTTACAGATCTTCTTGATAATCGCGATGGTCTTATGTGTGGTATCTGTAACGGTTTCCAGGCACTTATAAAACTTGGTCTTGTGCCCTATGGTAAAATCATTGATACAGATGAAAACTGTCCCACCCTTACTTACAATACAATTGCTCGTCACCAGTCAAGAATTGTAAGAACAAGAATTGCTTCTAACAAATCTCCCTGGTTGGCACTTACAGAGGTTGGTGACATTTACAATGTTCCGATTTCTCACGGTGAAGGACGTTTCCTTGCAAGTGAAGAGCTTATCAGAGAGCTTGCTGAAAACGGACAGATTGCAACACAGTATGTTGACCTTGACGGTAACGCAACTGTTGATGTTCACTTTAACCCCAATGATTCAATGTTTGCTATTGAGGGTATCACATCACCCGACGGCAGAGTATTTGGTAAAATGGGTCATAGCGAGCGTATCGGCGACGGACTTTATAAGAACGTTGAAGGTAACTATGACATCCAGATGTTCAAAGCTGCAGTAAAATATTTCAAATAAAAATACAAACAACCCCATCAGTTTTTGAAACTGATGGGGTTGTTATACTTTAATGTAACGAACTTGTTTGTCTTTGGGCGGCAACCAGATTTGCATATATTCCGCCTTGGGAGATAAGCTCGTTGTGCGAGCCGACCTCTGCAATTCTTCCTTTTTCAATTACCACAAGTCTGTTTGCATTTTTCAGAGTTGAAAGTCTGTGGGCGATTGCAATTGTTGTTCTACCCTCAATAAGTCTTGTAAGCGCTTCCTGAATTTTGATTTCTGTTTCAGGGTCAAGAGAGCTTGTTGCTTCGTCAAGAATAAGTATTTTAGGGTTTTTGAGAATCGCTCTTGCAATACTTACTCTTTGACGTTCACCGCCCGAAAGGGAGTGACCATTTTCACCGATAACTGTATTATAGCCATCTGGTAGTTTTGTTATAAATTCGTGGGCATTTGCAGCCTTTGCTGCCGCAATTACTTCATCAAGAGAAGCATCGGGACGAGCATACGCGATGTTATCAAAAATTGTTCCCGAGAAAAGATATGTTTCCTGAAAAACAACGCCTATACTGCTTCGAAGCTCCTCAGGGGGAATATCTTTTATGTCAATACCATCAATTGTGATTTTGCCTAAAGACGGGTCATAAAGGCGCATGCAAAGGTTAATCATGGTGGATTTACCTGCACCCGAATGACCAACAAGACCAATCATTTCACCCGGGTTAATATGAAGATTTATGTTTTTGAGAACGGGCTCATAGGATTTATAACCAAAGGTTACACCATTAAATTCAACCGCGCCTGCAGAGTTCAGTTGTTTGGGTTCGTTGGTTGCAACCATCTGGGGTATTTCATCAAGTATTTCATAAATCTTTACAAGGCTTGTGGAACAATCTGCAACTCTTCTCGGAAAAACAGACATCCAACGAAGAGGTGCGTAAAGAAAACCTAAATATAAGTTGAAACGGGTTAATTCACCTAAGGTCAGCTTGCCGTCAAGAACCATTTTGCCGCCAATTATAAGCACCAGAAATTCACCCAATGCCATAAAGTTACCGACGAGAGGGAAGGTGACTGCCCAATATTTTTCGTTGGATGCAGCGACATCTGCCAGTTTCTTTGAGTATTTAGAGAATTTTTCAATTTCTCTTTCTTCATTACCAAAGGCTTTAACAACCCTTATACCTTTGATAATATCGTGAAGAATTGAAGTGGCTTTTGAATCAACTCGCCATTGCTTGTGGTAACGAAGCATAGTTGAATGTCGGAAGGTTGACATAAACAAAACGCCAATTGGAATGGGAATTATAACCGCAAGGGTAAGTGTTACGTTGGTGGAGAAAAGAATAATAAGAATAACAGTAAATAAAATCACTTGCTCAATTAAATATCTGCCTTGTTGATTGAAAAATTCTTTTACTCTTTCGGTATCTTTAGTAACTCTGTGTATAAGATTACCTGTGGATTTACCCGACATGGAAGAAAGGGAGAGCTCTTGTATTTTGGAATAAACAAGACTCCTTAAATCATTGGCGAAATTTGAGCCTACACGGTTTGTTATGCGGTTACTTGCAATGCTCAGAACTCTTGAAATGGCAAAGGTTAATGACATTAAAAGTGCAATTGCAATAATACCCGTTGTTCTTGATTCGAAAAATGGTTCTGCATTTTCTACGGGTACTAAATAATGGTCGATGAGAACAGAGTTGAACATCGGCATAACTGCCCCTAAAATGTTGGCAAGGGTCAGAATAAGACCTGCACCTACAACCGATTTTAAATAAGGTTTGAAATAGCCGAATGCACGGGAGAAAACATAAGATTTCTTTATGCAGAACATACAGGCATTCATACCCCTCGGGTAGTGTCGGTGGCATTTGGGACAAATGGGTAAATCGTCCGTATTCATTGATAACGTTTCACCGGTTTCAAAATAATGGTTAAGAACCTTTACAAGTTCACCGATTTCGCCAACACAGCTCATTGAAAAACGGCAGACAGTAATATTTTCGCTACCATCTTTTTTTGAACCTTTGGGTTTGAGTTCCAATTTACCGCACCCGATATCCGTCAGTTGAACTGCTTCTTCAATATCCTCAATATTAAATTTTTCTTCTTTTCCGTCAAGGGCCTTAAGAATGTAACTGTCACAAAGTGTCAATGTACCTGAACAAAACTTACCCTCGGGAGAAATATCAAAATGTACGGTTTTATTTTCCATAATCAATATAAATAGGGCTCTAAAAGCCTTCTGCTTTTCTGTTCGATTTTTTCTTGGTCGGGAATAATGTAGCGGTTGCCGTCAACATCAAAAATAAGAAGAGTATTTTCGTTAACAGAACGAAGATTTCTTGTCAAATCTCTTACGGTAAAGCTCTTATCTTTGCCGTCAATAATCACATCAAAATAGAAGTGACCCATACGTTCTTTAATGCTTTTAACAGATGTTATTGTTGGGCAATAATATCTGTTATGCAGTTCTTTGTTTGCGCAGTCTAAAGAATCTTTGTCAAGTTCTTTTAAGTCTCTGATAATACCAATTTCATTATCTTCAATATCGTGAACACAGATATATTCATCAGTAAGAGAATAGGGGTAACTCCTTATGAGCTTGACTCTGCCTTTGTTTTCGCCATTAATAGAAAGCACAAGAAATCCATTAGGGTTAAAGGAGAATTTGCATTTGTTCTGCTCTAAAAATGTAATAGAAAGCTTGTTATCATTCATTTTCTTTTTCCTCCTTTTCTTCTGTTTGATGTTCTTGTTCTATTCCTATAAACTTCAGTGCTTCTTCCTGTAGTTTGAAAAGCTTATGGTATGCGCCTTTCTTTTCCATAAGTTCGTCGAAAGTACCGAATTCGATACATTCGCCCTCATCAATTACGGCGAGCTTATCTGCATCTCTCAAAGTAGAAAGACGGTGAGCAATCGCAATAGTAGTTCTTCCTGATTTTAATTCTGAAAGGGAGTTTTGAATATTTCTTTCAGTTTCTGTATCCATTGCGGCGGTGGCTTCATCAAGAATAAGGATTTTCGGGTTCTGGATAATGGTTCTGGCGATTGAAATTCTTTGCCTTTCACCGCCCGATAAATCCTGGCCTCCTGAGCCGACCCATGTTTCGTAGCCGTCAGGAAGTTTAGTAATGAATTCGTGAGCGGATGCTGCCTTTGCGGCGGCAATAACCTCGTCATTTGTGGCATCTGGACGGGCGTATCTTATGTTATCGGCAATAGTGCCCATAAATAAGAATATATCTTGAGAAACGATACCGATATTTTTTCTTAACTGCTTTGAGGAAAGCTCTTTGACGTCGTATCCGTCTATTTTAACAACACCTTCTTTAGGGTCATAAAGACGTGCAATAAGGTTTGAAATTGTGGTTTTACCTGCACCTGTTTTACCTACGATACCAAGCATTTCACCCTCTTTTATTTTTAGAGAGAGGTTTTTTATAATTGGATGTGCGGGTTCATATTCAAATTGCAATTCATTAAGCTCGATTTCACCTTTGAAATTTTCTAGTATAACAGGATTTTCAGGATCTTTGACATCCGGTTCTGTGTCCATAATTTCAAAAACACGTTGTGCTGAATCTACGCAACGAGCCCACCAGTTTGTAACCCAGGAAAGAAAATCAATGGGACTTTGAAGCATTTGAAGATAGATTACAAAGGTGAGAAGTTCACCAATTGTAAGTTCCTTTGTGGTAATGCAAAGAACACCACCATAGCCGAGAACAAGTGCTCCGATCAGATAAATAAATATTGAAAGAACGGGGAAAACAGTGTTTTCTGCATTGGCAACTGTTATTTCTGCGTCCTTTACTTTGCCGCTTATTTTGTTAAAAGATGTAAGTTCATCATCTTCTTTTGAGAACGCTTTAATTATTCTGTGACCATTTATATTGTCACTGACTTTTGATGTTAGGCGGGAATGCTGAACCCATACTTTATGGTGCATTTTTCTGAAAAGTTTGTTGAATACGGGGTAACAAATGAAGATTACCGATGCTGCAACAAGGGTCATTAATGTAAGCTTAACACTTGTTGCGAACATTATTATAACAATGCCGACAACGGTTATTGCACTGCCGATCAAATATGGGAATCCATCAACAAAGAACCAATAAATATTATTAGAATCTCTTGTAACTCGCTCCATTAAAGAGCCGGTTTGCTTATGAGTATAAAAACCAACCGAAAGCCGTTGCATAGCTTTGAAAATCTTGATTTTTATGCTGTAAATAACATTAGGTAACATACCTGCAACCAGGTATTGATATACAAGGGTGAAAAGCTGATTAAAAATTTTAATTGCTACCATTGAAAGAACAACGGTAAACAGCCCTTTTAAAAGAGTGTCATAACCTAAGGTGTTACCGGGATTTAAAACCTCATCATAAAGTTTTTGGGTGCTGAATTGAGGAATTAAAAGATTTAAAGCGTTGCTTAAAAGAATGAAAACCAGAATAAATACCATTTTCCATTTTACGTCACCAAAAAATGAAAAAAGTCGTTTTATTGTGGAACTTTTGCTGACACAATCTTTACAGAAATGTGTGCCGTTGGGAATGGGTGCACCGCATTTTTGGCAAGAAGACTCTTTCATATCAATAATGTATTGATTGTAATTTTTTCCCTCTTTAAAGGTGTTGAAAATTTTTCTGAATGTATCTGCCTTTGAAAGAAGACCGATTGAAAAATAACCTAAAGAATAAAATTCATTTTTGAATTTATAAGTTAACTGCCCTGTTGCGAGATATTGTTCAGCAAAAATTTCGTCAATTTCTTCAATTGGCAGAGCAGTTAATTTGCGAAGAACGGGTTTGGACGGGGGCGTACTTTTCTTTTTCTTCTTTTTGGGTATTTCAGGTTCTTCAATTTCTGCAGTATAAACACCTTTTTTATCAAAAAGAATATAGCAATCACCGAAAGCTTCTGCACCAACCATATCGGTTTTCAAAGAAAAAATAATTGAGTCGGTGTTAAGTCCTGCCTCTTTGAAAATTTCTTCTATGGGCTCGGGCAAAATTCCCGAGGGAGAAAAACTCGGTCGAGGCGGTTTCTTTATATGCAGTTTGTAAAGAATTTTATTTAAGATTTTCATAGTGTCACCTTTGACCTATTCAATAAAATACACATTCATTTTACCATAGAGGTTCTTAAATCACAAGAGAATATAAGCATTTAATTATCTTAACAATTTGTTAACAGAACTGTAATAGTATATTGTGTAAATTGTATACTCAAAGAAAATTACATTTGTTAATTTTTCCAAAAATTAGAATCGTGGATCGTTTTTTTTTCTTAGTGAATTGACATTCATTTTTTGCTTTGGTATAATTTATATGTCAAGATGGGGAGTAGGAGTATAAATCCAAAATCCTTGAGATTTTATATTTTTATATACTAGAGTACAAGTATATTTACAGTACAAGTATATTTACGAAAGGTGTAAAAAGATGGCAGTAAAAAGTGTTACAAGATTTGGTATTCAAAGAAAAATCGTTGCAAACATGACAACGGAGAGTTGGCAGAATATTCCTCACGTTAGCTACCAATATGTACCTGACGTTACAAAATTTGTTGAAGCATTTAAAAAATTCACTGCTGAGCATCAGGGCGATAGCGGTGCAAAGATTACCTTTAACGCAGTTCTTCTTAAAGCTATTGCAGAAGCAATTGAAGCTGACCCCATTATTAATGCTTATATGCATTTTGAAAAAGGTCTTGTAAGGGGTAAGGTTACTGTTTTTGATAATATTGATATTTCTGTTCCGTGGATTCTTCCCAGTGGCGAAATGATGACCATCACTATGAAGGATATGGGTAACAAAACTCTTAAAGAAATTGCAGAATATCAGGCCGATATCAATCGCAGACTTGAAAAAACAAATCTTACTGAGGCTTTGTATTCAGTTTCATTCAATGATACTATTGAAAAATTGAAGAAAGGTCATGTGCTTAAAGCTCTCAAAAGACTTTACGGTGCAAACACCAATAAAAACCATAAAATCCATCTTCTTAAGGGTGAGGAGAAAAAGGCTTACGAAGCAATTCCTGAAACAGAGAGAATTACGTATAAGGATCTTAAGCAAGGAACAATTACAGTTTCCAATATTGGTGCTGATACAAGGGGCATTTCAGGTGAATGTGCAATGCTTATGGTTATTCCTCCCCAGGTTTGCGCAATTTGCATAGGCTCATTGCAGAGAAGACCGGTTGTTACCACAGATGAAGCCGGCAACGAAAAAATAGAAATCAGAACAATTCTTCCTATGGATATCTGCTTTGACCACAGAGCACTTGATTTCGGTGAAGTAAGACCCTTCCTTTCAAAAATGGAAGAGTTTTTCCAGAATCCTGAAAAGATTCTTAATCTTGAAGCATAATTTACATATTTATATATTTCAAGGACTTCGGTTTTTATCGAAGTCCTTTTTTCGTGACTTTTTCGTGAAACTGTTTTGTAATATGTGAATAAAAAGAAATACACAAAACTGTTGCAAATGGGGAATGTTAAGTTATTCTATTGCAAAAAAGTTCGTTTGTATGATATAATACATCAGTTAAAAATTTTTTGAGGATGTATATAGTAATGAATAAAAGATTTACAGTTTTATGTAGTTTGATTATTATGTTATCAGTTTGTGTTGCAATGTCAGGTGTAACCAATACTGTAAAAAATGATTTAACAACTGCAACCATAAAAAATTATTATGCGCCAAAATCAGAAACAACCACAAGTGGTGGTTTGGGTGGTATTGTTAATGATGTTTTAGGGGGCATCGGTTCGGATTCCTCTTCTGATAAAATTGATAGCGTTATAGGTAGCATTGAAGGTGTTTCAGGTGACATCGAGGGCGCAATAGGCGGTTTTGGTGATTCTATGGATATTCTTGGCGGAATCGGCGATGCTTTTGGTGGTATCGGTGACTCTCTTGGCGGTATCGGTGGCGGTCTTGGAGAGAGCTTAGGCGGTATATTTGGCGGCTTAGGCGGTAATGGTTCAGGAACCGGTGTTAAGACAACAGCTCCGGTATCAACTACATCTGCAGATGTTGGTTTGATTATTCCGGTACCTGCTGCAACTCAGACAACAACCGGAGTTGCTACAGTTCCGATAACCTCTGCAGAAAACGGAGCAGCAGGGGAGACAGTTGATTATGCTAACACTTCAAACCCCTATACAAAGCCTACAAGTACATTTGTTGCAGGTGATGCAGATGAAACAATTAAATGGATTCAATGGATTTTCATCTATTCAGGCTATGGTTTAAATGATGATGGTATAACGGGTGTTCTTGATGAAGATACTGTTGCAGTTATCAAAAAACTTCAACACGAAAACAAATTGACTGTTGACGGCAATATCACAGAGGATGTAATAAAAGCAGCCGAGGTGCTTTATTATCAATCAATTCTTGGTGATGATGTCAGTGCAATTGAGGTTTCATCGGAAGCTACAACCGGAGTTAATGCTTCAAATCAGGCGGTAAACACCGGTAATGAGAATAGTGTTCCTGTCGCGCTTCTTATAGTTGTGCTTGTGATAATCTGGGTGTTGGCAATTGGCGGAATTGTTCTTCTTTTTATCTTTAAAAAGAAAAAAAGAACTGCTCCAAAACAAACTGAATCAAAGGAAAAAACTCCGGATAATACTGAAAAACAAACAGGAATCAGTAGTCTTTCAGATTTGTTTGAAGAGGCAGAAAACAATGAAAAATAAAGCGTTTTGAAAATAATGAGGAGTGTACTAAATGGATAAGTATTTGATTATAAATGCAGATGATTTCGGAATGAATCATTCTTCCAATATGGCAGTAATGGATTTGTTTGAAAAAGGCGGAATAACTTCTTCCACAATTATGACTCCTTGCCCATGGGCAAAAGAAGCAGGTAGATGGGCGGCGACTCATCCTGAATATGCAGTTGGTGTTCACCTCACGTTTACAAGCGAATGGGGTAACTACAGGTGGGGCCCTATTGCACATAACAACACAGATTCTTTAAGAGATGAAGAAGATTTTATGTATTATGAGTCTGATGGCTTTGAAAAGAATTGTGTGCTTTCAGAAGTTGAAGGTGAAATCAGAGCACAGATAAATCGTTTTAAATCATTCGGTGTTGAACCCTCACACCTTGATAACCATATGGGCTCTCTTTACGGAATTGAAACAGGTCGTTTTGAAATTCTTAATCTCACTCTTGACATTGCAGGTGAATATGGTATTCCTTTCCGTTTTCCCGGTACATTTGTGCCCGAAATGTTCAAGAATGAAACCCTCGATGTTAAAATAGATATAGATCTTATTGGGACAATTTTTGATAAAGTTCTCGGTTATGCTAAATCTAAGGGTATTGCAATGCCCGATTATCTTATTCCGGGTGAGTGGAACGGTCCGCAGAATGATAGCTATGAGAATTTTAAAGAATATATTTACGAGCTTTACAAATCATTTCCAAATGGTGTAACAGAAACTTATATTCACCCTGCTCTTGAGTGTGATGACCTTAAAGCAATAACAGGTTGTTGGCACAGAAGAGTATGGGAACACAAATTATTCTCAGACCCCCAGACTCTTCAGCATATCAAGGCTTGCGGCATTGAGCTTATTAATTATCGCGATTTAAAAAGAATAAAGGGTTATTAAAAACATGCCCATTGATTTTAGGTTTGGCTGAAATCAATGGGCATATATAATTTTATTACAAAACACCTAAACCTTCAAGAAGAATTTTAAGACCTAAAAGAATAAGTATTAAACCGCCTGCGAATTCTGCTTTTGATTTGTATTTTGTTCCGAAAATATTACCGATTTTAACACCGATTGAAGAAAGTGTGAATGTAATTGTACCAATGAGAATGAAAGCGATATAAACAAACCAATCAGGTTGAAAGTCTGTAAATGCAAAGCTTACGCCAACGGCTAAGGCATCAATACTTGTTGCAATTGCCATAACGAGCATTGTTTTAAAACCGAGAGAGGCATCTTTACAATCTTCGCATTTATCAAAGGATTCTTTAATCATATTACCGCCGATGATTGCTAAAAGAACGAAAGCGATCCAATGGTCAATTGAGACGATTTTATCTGAAAAGGTGCTGCCTAAAAAGTAACCGATCATTGGCATTAAACCCTGAAAAGCGCCGAACCATAAGCCAACAATGGCACAAGATTTTAAATTGATTTTTTTCAGAGCGAGACCTTTGCAAAGAGCAACTGCAAAAGCATCCATTGAAAGACTTATAGCAAGAAGAATAATTTCAATTAAATTCATTAAGACAACTCCAGAATTTTTAATCGGGTATGAATTATATATCAAATAATAATTTATGTCAACAAGTTGATTTTAATGTACAAATTGTGATAATATAAAGTTCAGTATTAAGAAGGTGAAGATGTGAAAACTTTATTTAAAACAAAAAAAAAGATTGTATTATCCGTTTTTGTCATGGTTATAGTTTTGGCAATTATGGTAAATGTATTTGCTGCAGTATTTTTTGCTGCTTCAATATTTAAAAATGACGGATGGAAAAGTTTTGAAGAATATTCTTATGGCGAACAGTTAAAAAACTCATCAGAGTGGATTTCGAAAAATGGAGAAAAAGTACAAATCAAGAGTGTAGATGGTAAAAATATATCTGCTTTAGAAATTAAAAATGAACATATTTCCCATAGCTATATTGTTGTTTGTCATCAATATGGAGGAAGTCCTTTTTCGATGGAAGATTATGCAAAGCATTTTTATGATTTAGGATTTAACGTTATTCTGCCATATATGAGAGGTCACGGTGAAAATCCTTATAAAAACATATCTTTTGGCTGGGACGACAGGCTTGATATTGCCGAATGGGTTGAATATATAATAAAAAACGATGAACAGGCTAAAATTGCCCTTTTCGGTGTTTCTCTCGGTGCGAACGCGGTAACTCTTACTGCATCCGAAGATTTACCGGGTAATGTTCGGCTTGCAATTGCAGATGGCTGTTATACATCAATAGAAGAACTTATGGAAGAATACATAGAAAGTCAAACACCATTTTCGTCTTTGTTGGTTTCAAAGCTTGTTTCTGCTTTTGCAAAAAACAAGGTTGGAGAAAGCTTTGAAAATGCCGATACAATTGTAAAAATAAGGAATATTGAGTTACCCATAATGTTTATTAACGGTGAAAATGATGCTGTTGTTCCGCCACTTGTCAGCAAAAAACTCTATGAAAATTGTGAGGCTGAAGGTGTTGAGGAGGTTATTATTGAAAACGGCACTCACGGAAGAAATTTGATAACAGATAAAGAGGCTTATTGGGCGAATATAGATGCGTTCATACTTAATAATTTAGGTATTTAACAATAACGGACGGTTTATTAACCGTCTGTTATTTTTTTCTTTTTAAATACATAAAAAGCAATGTAGTTTTTTGTTAATAGTGCATATATATAAGACATTGACAAATTCATCTCAATATATTAAAATTGACTATGTAGTATTATATATTTTTGTATAGATACTGTTGCATTTTTTATCGAAAGGGTGTTACTTTTGAAAAAGTCGAAAATTTTGGCAGTTCTCCTTGCTGTAATGATTGTTTTCAGTAGCTTTTCATGCTTATCTGTTCTTTCATCTGCGGCAGTAGTCGCAACTGGTGGAGAATATGACGAAGAAGGTAATTTAGTAAAAAAATACTGGGAGTACGATGACACAGGTGTGTTAACACTATTTGCAGATGTTGACGGAACTCCGTGGTCACAGTACAAGGAAGACATAGCAAAGGTTGTTGTTACCGGTGAAACCAGCAAAATTAATGATTTTGCGTTTTCCGGTTATCCTAAACTTTCTGAAGTTCATTTTGCGGTTAATGTTAATGAAATCGGAAAAAATGCTTTTCAGAATTGCGATAGCATAACCGACATTGTTCTTCCCATAGTTAAAAAAATCGGTGATTACGCCTTTTATGACTGTGATGCTTTGAAAACAGTTGTAGTTGAAGGCGGTCTTGAAGCCGGTTCTGTGGGTAAAAACGTTTTTAAATCTTGCGATGCCCTCGAATCCGTTGAGCTTGTGAACGGTGTTGTTGAAATCGGTGAAGGTATGTTTGAAGACTGTACAGTGCTTTCTTCTGTTTCTCTTCCTGATAGTGTTGAGGAAATCGGTCGCTTGGCTTTCGAAAACTGTTCAGCTCTTGAAAGTATATATATCCCCGATAGCACAGTTGAAGTAGGAGAATACGCTTTTTATGGTTGTTCTTCCGTTAAAACTGCTTATATCGGTCATAATGTTCAGGTAATCGGAGAATATGCTTTCGGTAAGTGCTCAGCGCTTGAAAGTGTTGAGATTATGTGCGCAATGCCCACTATCAGCGACGGCATGTTTTACGGTTGTTCTTCTCTCAAAGGGTTGACAAATCTTCCTGAAGGTATAAAAACAATTGGTAAAAATGCATTTAAGGATTGTTCCAATTTTGCAGAAATCATTATTCCTGCAACAGTTATCGAAATTGGCGATTCCGCTTTTGATGCAACAGTTATTAAAACAATAGATATTCCTGTAGGTGTTGAAACAATCGGTGAAGGCGCTTTCACAAACTGTGCTGAGCTTACAGCAATTAATGTAGCAGCTAAAAACCGTAATTATGCAAGTGTTGATGGCGTTCTTTATGATTCAGGTATCAAGAATCTTATTTGTTGCCCCGCAGGGAAAGCAGGTAATGTTGTTGTTAGTGAAGGCACACAAACAATCGGTAGCGATGCATTTATAGGTTGTACAGATATTGAGATTGTTGAGATTCCTGATTCTGTTAACTCTATTGCTCCTAATGCATTTAACGGTTGTAGTGATACTCTCACAATCAAAGCAAATTGTGATTCTTATGCAGCAGAATATGCAAAGCTTTATGCGATAGATACAGAAATTACTCACGCAACAATATCTGATTGGATTATTACTATTGAACCAACATGTAATAATCCCGGCGTTAAAGAGAAACAGTGTGTTGCTTGTGGTAATGTCGAGGAAACAGATATTGTTGATGCTTTAGTTCATAAATATGATAATGGTGTTGTAACTCTTGAACCCACTTGTGAAGATAAGGGTGTTATTACCTTTACTTGTCAGAATCCAGGTTGCGATGATTCATATACAAAACCCACCCCTGCACTCGGACATAAATGGGGAGAATTTACAACAACCATAGAACCAACTTGCGATACAGATGGTAAAAAAGTACGCTATTGTCAGAACAGTGGTTGCTATGAGTACGACGAAGCGGTTATTCCCGCAACAGGACATGATATGGACGAAGGCACAGTAGAAACAGAAGCTACTTGTGTAACAGATGGTTTAAAGGTTTTTAAGTGTAAGGATGAAAATTGCAACTACAAAACTACAGAAGCCATTCCGGCATTAGGTCACAAATATGATGATGGTGTAGTAACACTTGAACCCAATTGTGAAGATGACGGTGTTAAGACATTTACATGTACAAGAGAAGATTGTGATGTATCTTACACAGAAGTGATTCCTGCAACAGGACATAAATATGACAAGGGTGTAATTACAAAATACCCCACTGTAAAAGCAGATGGAGAAATTACTTTTACTTGTCAGAATGATTGGTGCACAGAAGATAGCACAAACCATACATATATAGTTTACATTCCGAATACTATGTTCAATGGCATAAAAGCAACAAATGATGGTGCTTATGCTGATGAAAACGGTGATTTCCAGAATCTTACATGGCTTATTACAGATTCAAATGACTTATATATCTATGCGGATAATACTGCAGAAGAATGGGCACCTTACGGAAACGAAATCGTTACTGCAACAATTACAGGCGATGCTACAACCGTTGAAAATGGTTCATTTGCATATATGCCCGCTCTTACTGAAGTGAATATCCTGTTCAGTCTTGGTACAATTGAAGCCTATGCTTTCCAGTATTGTGCAAACCTTAAAACAGTTCGCACCGGTTCAATTGCAGAGCTTCAGGATTTTGCTTTCTATAACTGTACAGCTCTTGAGAGTGTTGATATTTACGGCGGTTTGCCTGAAGGAAAAGTAGGTAGAAATGTATTCCTTGATTGTACGAACCTTTCAAATGTTATTTTAAGAAACGGAACACTTTCACTTGGCGAAGCAATGTTCAAAGGTTGCTCATCGCTTAAAGAAATTATTCTTCCTGAAAGTTTACTTGTAATCGGTGATTCTGCTTTTGATGGAACTGCTCTCAAAACAATCAGAATTCCTACCGATGTTAAAGAAATTCAAAAAGGTGTATTTACAAAATGTACAGAGCTTGAAGAGATTGTTGTAGATAGCAAAAATGATAACTATTTCAGTTTCGATGGCGTACTTTACGAAATGTCACTCGGTTCACTTCTTCTTTGCCCCGCAGGTAAAAAAGGTGAAGTGACAGTATGGGACGGCACACAGAAGATAGCAGAAGATGCTTTTATCGGTTGTGTAAACGTAACAAAGGTAAATGTACCCGCAAGTGTAAAGGAAATTGCAGAAAATGCATTTAATGGTTGTTCAGAAGATCTTGTAATAGCATGTGATTGTGATTCTTATGCAGCAGAATATGCAAAGCACAGAGGTATAGTGACAGAACTTACACATGTTGGTAGTCAGGTATGGCAGATAACAGCTGAAGCTACTTGTCTTGAAGATGGTAGCAAAGAACTTGTATGTTCAGCATGTGATTATTCATATGAAACAGAGGTAATTCTTGCACTTGGTCACGATTACGATGACGGAGTAGTAACAAAAGAACCCACTTGTGAAGAGGATGGAGTTAAGACATTCACATGCCAGAATGGTTGTGGCACTACATACACAGAAGTAATTTCTGCAATCGGTCATAAATATGATGATGGAGAAATCACTAAGTATCCAACATTAAATGAAAATGGTGAAAAACTATTTACATGTCAGAATGCAGGATGCGGACATACATATATAGAGTATATTCCTAACGTAGCATTTGCTGATATTCTTGCAATAAATGAAGGCGCATATGCAGATAAAGACGGCAAAATTCAGGGAGTAACCTGGTACCTTACAAAGTCCGGAGAACTTTATGTATATGAAGATGGAACAGAAGCAGAGTGGGAAGACTACAAAGCATCTATAAAGAAAGCAGTTATTGCAAAAACAGTAAGCACAATAGGAAATAATGCATTTATGAACTGCACAGAGCTTAAAGAAGTAGCACTTGCAGAGGGTGTAAAAGTTCTTGAAAAGAATGCATTTAAGGGTTGTTCATCACTTGAAGAAATCAAACTTCCCGAAACACTTAATAAAATAGGCGACTCAGCATTTGACGGCACATCACTTAAGGAAATATTCATTCCTGCAGATGTAGATGTTATTGAAAAAGGTGTGTTCACAAATTGTGAAGAACTTGAAGCAATAAATGTTGATAATAAGAATGATAACTATTTCAGTGTTGATGGCGTACTTTACGATATGTCACTTGGTTCACTTCTTCTTTGCCCCGCAGGTAAAAAAGGTGAAGTGACAGTATGGGACGGCACACAGAATATATCAGAAGATGCATTTATCGGCTGTGTAAACGTAACAAAGGTAAATGTACCTGCAAGTGTAAAGGAAATTGCAGAAAATGCATTTAATGGTTGCGCAGACACACTTGTAATTGCATGTGATTGCGATTCTTATGCAGCAGAATTTGCAAAACACAGAGGTATAGCGACAGAGCTTACACATGTTGGTAGCCAGGTATGGCAGATAACAGCTGAAGCTACTTGTCTTGAAGATGGTAGCAAAGAACTTGTATGTTCGGGTTGTGAATATTCATATGAAACAGAGGTAATTCTTGCACTTGGTCATAATTATGATGGTGGAGTTGTAACAACAAAAGCAACTTGCGTAACAGATGGTGTTAAGACATTCACATGTACAAGAAAAGATTGTGATGAAACATACACAGAAGTAATCCCCGCACTTGGTCATGAATATGATGAAGTAATAACAAAAGCACCCACTTGTGAAGAAAATGGTGTTAAGAAATTCACATGTAAGAATGATTGCGGTACTACATATACAGAAGTAATTCCTGCAATTGGTCATGACTATGATGACGGAGTAGTAACAAAAGCACCAACTTGTGAAGTTGATGGTGTTAAGACGTTCACATGTAAGAATAATTGTGGAACTACATACACAGAAGCAATTCCTGCACTTACACACAATTATATTGAAACAGTGGTAAGAGAAGGTACTTGTATTACTAAGGGATTGGTTGAGTATAAATGTGAAAACTGCGGTGATTCATACGATGTGAGAGAATATGGTGAACACAAACCATATTCATCATCTGTAAGAGTTGAACCTACTTGCGATAAAAAAGGTAAAGAAGGTAATATGTGTTCTCTTTGCCACGAATTTATTGGTGAGGTTACAGTAATACCTGCTAAAAACCATACCGAAGGCAAGTGGATTGTGGATACAAAAGCAACTTGCACAAAAGCAGGCTCTAAACATAAGAGTTGCACAAGCTGTGGTGCAGTGCTTGCAACACAAGAAGTTCCTGCTTTAGGACACAGTGAAGGTGAATGGATTACAGATAAAAAGCCAACAGTTACTGCAGCAGGTAAAAAACACAAAGAGTGTACTGAATGTGGTGAAACACTTGAAACCGGAAAAATTACACAACTTAAATGTTCACGTCCTCAGCTTGAAAAAATTTCAAATGAATCAAAGGGTATAAAACTCAAGTGGAGTAAGGTTACCGGTGCTGATTGTTACCGTATATACCGCAAAACCAAGAACGGCGAATGGAAATACATAGATTCAACTAAGAAGACAAGTTATATAGACGATACAGCTAAGTCAGGAACTAAGTATTACTATTCAGTTTTTGCAAGAAACGAGGGCGGTAACTCAGAACGTTCAAACTCTCTTTCAAAATACTATCTTGATGATCCTAATTTGAAGTCAGTTAAGAGTACAAAGTCCGGAGTTTCTATTAAATGGACAAAAGTAACCGGTGCAGAAGGTTATATAGTTTATCGTAAAACCGGTTCAGGCAGCTATAAGAGACTTAAGACTGTAGATGGTATTTCTAAAATTTCTTACAAAGATAAATCAGCAAAGAAAGGTAAGAAATATACATATAAAGTAAAAGCTTTCTACAGCAAAACTTATAGTGACTATTCAAAAACCAGAACTGTGAAGGATAAATATTAAAAAATAGTATAGTTGGTGTGCAACAGGTTTTGTGACTTGTTGCACACCATTTCTTTTGTTCTTTATTTTATGAAAACCCCTTGACAAAAATATATTACTCTGTTATAATGCACTTCTGTAAAGTTAAAGTTCTTTACAGTGTGGTTTGAAAGGAGAGTCAATGTGGCTAAAAATCTTGATGTTGTTTTACTTGCGGATTTCTATGGCGAAATGCTTACAGATAACCAGCGCAAATTCATTGAGTATTATTATAGCGACGACCTTTCACTTTCTGAAATTGCGCAGAATGAGGGCATCACAAGACAAGGTGTCCGTGATGCAGTAAAAAGGGCAGAAAACCAGCTTTATGATATGGAAAAGAAATTGGGTTTTGCCGAGCGCACAAGAAAAATTACCGAGGCACTCGATATTGTTATGGAAAATGTCGAGGAAATCAATAAATATAATATGAACATTTCTCTTTCAAGAGAGGTTAATGACGCAGTTGTTAATATCAAATCTGCAATAATTTCTCTTGATGAATAAAATATAGGTATAAAGGAGGTTACACCGTGGCTTTTGAAGGACTTTCAGACAGACTCGATAACGCCTTTAAAAAATTAAAAAGTAAGGGTAGCCTTACGGAATCCGATGTTCGTGACGCTATGCGAGAGGTGCGACTTGCGCTTTTAGAGGCAGACGTTAACTACAAGGTTGCCAAGGATTTTACAAACACTGTTACTGAACGTGCAATTGGTGCAAAGGTTATGGAAAGCCTTACGCCTGCGCAGATGGTTATTAAGATAGTAAACGAAGAACTTACCGCGCTTATGGGCGGAACTCAGGCAAGACTTTCCACAGCTGCACATCCTCCAACAGTTGTTATGATGTGTGGTCTTCAGGGTTCAGGTAAAACAACCCACAGTGCAAAAATCGCTCTCAGGCTAAAAGAACAAGGTCACAGACCACTTCTTGTTGCTTGTGACATTTATCGTCCTGCCGCTATTAAGCAGTTGCAGGTTGTTGGTGAGCAAATCGGGGTGCCTGTTTTTGAAATGGGTACTGAAAATCCCGTTAAAATTGCAAGGGAAGCAATTAAACTTGCAAAAGATAACGGTTATGACTATGTTTTCCTTGATACTGCAGGTCGTCTTCATATTGATGAACAGCTTATGCAGGAGCTCAAAGATATAAAAGCAGAGGTTAAGCCCCACGAAATTCTCCTTGTAATTGATTCAATGTTAGGTCAGGATGCAGTTACAGTTGCTTCATCGTTCAATGAAGCACTTGGTATTGATGGTCTTGTTCTTACAAAATTGGATGGTGACACCCGAGGTGGTGCGGCACTTTCTGCAAGAGCTGTTACAGGTAAACCGATTAAATTTATCGGTATCGGTGAAAAACTTGGGGATTTGGATGTTTTTCACCCCGATAGAATGGCAAGCCGTATTCTCGGTATGGGTGACGTGCTTTCTCTTATTGAAAAAGCAGAAACTGCTCTTGATGAAAAAAAGGCAGAGCAGCTTGAAAAGAAGCTTCGTGAAAACAGAATCGACCTTAACGATATGCTTATGCAGTTTGAGGAAATGAAGAAAATGGGTCCTATGAAGGATATAATTTCTCTCATTCCCGGTCTTAATAAGAAAGTTAAGGATACTGATGTTGACGATAAGCAGATTGATTATACAATGGCTATTATCCGTTCAATGACAATGAAAGAACGTGAAAATCCCGATATAATAAATCCGTCAAGAAAAAGAAGAATTGCCGCAGGTTGCGGTTTGCAGGTTGAAGATGTTAACAGACTTCTTAACCAATACCGTTCAATGCAAAAGCTTTACAAACAGCTTAACGGCAAAAACTCAAAGAAAATGATGAAACGTATGCAGCGCATGGGTATGGGCGGTGGAATGCCCGGTGGCATGGGCGGCGGTTTCCCGATGTAAGTCTTTAAACACAATGTGTTTAATATAAATCAGTTTATTATTATTTTACTTTTCGGAGGTAATTAAAATGGCAGTAAAAATTCGTCTTCGCCGTATGGGCGCAAAGAAAGCACCTTTCTATCGTGTAGTTGTAGCAGATTCTCGCTACCCTCGTGACGGTCGTTTCATTGAAGAGGTTGGTTACTACAACCCTGTAAGCGACCCTGCAGAAATCAAGATTGATGCAGAGAAGGTTACAAAATGGAATCAGAACGGCGCACAGCCCGCTGATACTGTTCGTGCTCTTCTTAAGAAGCAGAACATCATTAAGTAATTAGGGTGGCAACAATGAAAGAATTACTCGAAACAGTCGCAAAGGGACTTGTTGATGCCCCTGACGCAGACGAGGTCACTGTTGACGAGCCCAACGAAGAGGGTGTAGTTGTTTATCATCTTCACGTCGGACCCGACGATATGGGAAGAGTTATC
>JAZNGU010000032.1:0-25335 GCA_045576615.1 Acutalibacteraceae bacterium
CTTGCTAAGGTACCCGAAAAGGGCGCAGAATCTCTTTACGAAGCACTTCAGAGCTTCATTCTTCTCTGGGAAACAATGTGCCTCGAGCAAGCTCCCAACCCCTTTGCATTTTCCGTTGGCAATGCCGACAGAATCTTTGAGCCCTACAGAGCCGCAGACAATCTTTCAAGAGAGGAAACAGCCGCTCTTTTCAAGCATTTTCTTGTTTTCTTCAATGTTGCCGACAGAAGCTGGGCAATTTCCCAGAACCTCATCGTCAGCGGCAGGGATAAAAACGGAAATGACCTTACAACTCCTTCAACCTATGCCCTTCTTGACGCTTATTACGAAATGAATCTTCCTCAGCCGATTCTTTCCGTTAAGCTTCAT
Source organism: Acutalibacteraceae bacterium (assembly GCA_045576615.1). Taxonomy (GTDB): domain Bacteria; phylum Bacillota; class Clostridia; order Oscillospirales; family Acutalibacteraceae; genus DTU089. Next base: position 370 of record JAZNGU010000032.1, read on the forward strand.
AAAAACACTCCTCAGAAGCTTTACGAGGAGCTTGGCAGATTCCTTTTCACTCCCGGTTGCCTTACTCCCTCATTCTTCAACGATGATGCTCTTTACACCGTTCTTGCAGAAGCAGGAATTGATATTGCTGATATTCCCGACACCTCAATTGCGGGTTGTCAGGAGCCTCTAATCATGGGTAAGGACAACGGCAACACTACAAACAGTTGGTTCAACCTCGGAAAAGTTCTTGAATTAACTCTCAACGACGGCTATTCAACTATCACAGGTGAATATATCGGTACAGTCTGTGAGAAAACAGATGCTTTAACCGCACTGAAAAATATCAGAGAACGTTTCTATAAAAATGCTCAATATTATTGTGATGAAATGGTGAAAGCTGCAAACGGTTGTTCTCGTGCAATTTCCCATTTACCCGTCCCCTTCTTAAGCACAGTTATGGGCGGTATTGAAAGCGGTTATGATACCCGTGACATTACCCACCAGGGCACAAAATACAATGGTAGCGGTTGTCTTATTCACGGAACAAGCGTTGTTGCAGATTCCTTTATTGCTATTGATAAACTTATAAGTGAGCGTCCCGAGGATGCACAAAATCTTCTTGATGCTTTAAAATGCAATTTTGATGGTTACGAAGAACTTCGTAATTTCTTAATGTCTGCAGAAAAATTCGGTAATAACATCGAAATTGTTGATAATGAAACTGCGGAACTTACCTCAAAAATTGCTGATATGGTAAGAGCACAGAAAAACTATTTGGGCAACAATTTCCGTCCCGACTTTTCAACTCCCTCAACCCACCTTTTATATGGTTATTGGGTTGGAGCTCTCCCCTGCGGAAGAAAGTCAAGAGATATGCTTAACTATGGTGTTGATCCTCTTTATGGTGAAGCCCAGAATGGTCTTGGTTTCCGTACCCTCTCTCTTATGAAATTGCCTTTCCATAAGATGTGTGGCGGTTATGCCTCTCATTTCGGTATTGACCCTAAATATTTCACAAGCTCTAATTATGAGGGCAAAGGTGTCGAATTCCGCGATAAAGTTATGAAACCATTGTTCTTCAATGAGCTCAATGAGAATGTCTCACCTTTCTATCTCTATGTTAATGTTACAACCGCAGAAATTCTCAAAAAGGTTCTTGCAGAACCTAAAAAATACGCTCCAAGCGGTGTTTATATTATGAGAATTCACGGAACATTCGTTAACTTCCTTGACCTTTCTCCTGCAATTCAGCAAGACATTATCCGACGACTTGACCCTGCTTCTACTGCAGTGATGTGCTAAGTGAATTTATGAATATATTAGGTATTGATATAGGCACAACCACCGTAACGGCACTTGTGCTCGAAAGTAAAAAAAGTGAGATTTTAAAATCCTGCACACTTAAAAATGATTCGTTTATAGAGGGCAGAGATTTTGAAAAACTTCAAAACCCGAATTTAATAATTGAAACTGTTAAAGCTGCAGTTCAGAATGTTACCGAAAGTGTTGATATTGACGCCATCGGCATAACAGGACAGATGCACGGAATACTTTATCTTGATAAAGATAATAATCCTTGCTCACCCCTTATGATTTGGCAGGATGAAAGAGGTAATGAAATTTATAAAAACGGGCTTTCATATTCTGAATTTTTAACTAAAGAAACCGGATTGAAAGCCGCATCGGGCTTCGGGCTTACCACCCATTTTTATAATTTGATAAATGGTGAAATTCCTGAAAATGCAGTAATGCTTTGCACAATTCACGATTACCTTGCCGCCTTACTGACAGGCACCAAACCTGTTACTCATTCAAGTGATGCTGCGAGTCTTGGCTTTTATAATCTTAAAGAAAATTGCTTTGATGAACAAGCTTTAGAAAAAGTCGGCATCGATAAAATCTTTCTTCCTGACGTTATAAAATCCACCTCTTTAGCAGGTAAAACAAATTGCGATTTCCTCCCCACCGGTATCCCCGTTGCAGTTGCTATCGGTGATAATCAGGGTAGTTTTCTCGGCTCTGTTGCAGATGTTGAAAATTCTGTTTTGGTCAATGTAGGAACAGGCAGTCAGGTCTCCTTTGTAACTGATAAAGTTACAGACCTTGCCTGCGGTGAAATCCGCCCTCTTACTGACGGCAAATATATTTTTGTTGGTGCTTCCCTTTGTGGTGGCAGAGCTTACGCCATTTTAAAAACATTCTTTGAAAAATGCGCTATTATGCTTGGTGGAAAAACTGAAAACTTATATGCTGTTATGGATAAAAAGGCTGAATGCTTAACAGATTTTTCCGATTTATTAAATGTAAACTGTCAGTTCTGCGGAACTCGTGAAAACCCAAAAATGAGAGGTAGTGTTGAGAATATCGGCATCGAGAATTTCACTCCTGAAAGCCTTATTTTCGGAACACTTAAAGGGGTTTCAAAAGAACTTTTGGATATGTATGAAAGCGAAAAATTCCTTTTAACTAAAGAGCCTACAACCCTGGTTTGCTCAGGTAACGGATTAAGAAAAAGTGAAATCTGGAGAAAAATTTTCACAGAAGATTTTAAAATGACTGCAACTCTTCCAAAGCATAGCGAAGAAGCGGCGGTTGGCGCTTGTGTGTTTGCAAGCGTAGCTAGTGGAATTTTTGAAAATATAAAATCTGCGCAAAATGCGCTTTTGAGGTAATATTATGGATGCTAAAACAATTGCAAAACAACCTGTATTTTTTGAAAAGAACCGAGTTTTCCGAGTGTATTTAGGCGGTAAGCTCTTTAGCGATTTCTTTGGTGATGACAGCGAAGATTGTTTTTACCCTGAAGAATGGGTCTGCTCTTCAACCAAAGCTCTCAACGAAGGTAGCACTGATGAATATGAAGGTGTTTCAAAAGTAAAGGGAACAGATATATATTTTAACGAGCTTCTCAAAGCCGAAAAAGACCTGATGCTCGGTAACAGGAATAGCTTTGATGTTCTTGTTAAAGCCCTTGATTCTGCAATACGTTTGCCCGTTCAGGCTCATCCTGACAAAGCATTCTCAAGAGTCCACTTCAATTCTGAATTTGGCAAAGCAGAATCATGGCTTGTTTTGGCTGCAAGGGAAAATGCTTGTATATATTTTGGATTCAAAGATGGTGTAACTGCAGAAGAATTTGAAAAAGCAGTAGATGCAAGCGAAACGGACAAAACCTCGATGGAAAAGCTTTTAAATAAAATACCCGTAAGTGTTGGTGATGTTTATTTCATTCCTGCAAAAGCAGTTCACGCTATCGGTGCAGGTTGCCTTATTCTTGAAGTACAAGAACCTACAGATTTCACAATCCAACCTGAACGCTGGTGCGGTGATTACCATTTAAGCGATAAGCAAATGTATCTTGATTTAGATAAAGAAACAGCTTTAAAGGTATTTGATTATTCATATAACTACGAAAGAGTTATGAAAGAGTGTAAAAAAACACCTCTAACAATTTATGAAAATGACGGATGCAAAAAAGAAATTCTTATAAGTAAAGAAGACACACCTTGCTTCAGTGTTGAAAGATACATCGTAAATGGTGGCAAAACCGAAAATCTTCAAGGCGTTTGCGTTTATGTTGTAACTGAGGGTAATGGTAAAATTGTTTCTGGCACCTATGAAAAAGAAATTAAAAAAGGTGATTATTTCTTTATGCCCCATAGCTGTGACGGTAAATTTTCTGTTGAAAGCAACGCTTCTTTAACACTTGCAAAGTGCGTTCCGCCGGAGGTGTAAATGTGCAAGACACATACTTAAAAAATAAAAACTGGTCACCAAAAGTGGTTGGCGAATTTATAAAAACTCTTAGTAGACCTGAAAATACTCATACCAACGAAGAAAAGTGTGTTTTAGTAAATAAAACTGCAAAAAACCTTTTAAAACGCGGTGGCAACAGTAATATTTCCTCTGCTGAAAACCTTTTAATATATGCTACTCAGCATTATTTTGAGGATACTGAGCCACAGATAAAAGCAAATATCTATTACACCCTCGGAGAACTTTATGAAAAGCATAAAGAAAACTTTGTAAGAGCTTATACCTACTATGAAAAATACACTCTTAACAATAAAGAACACAGTGGTTCTCATTCTCTTATGCTCAAAGCTCTTATTCTTCGCGATGATTTCTGTTATTCCGATGAACTTGAAAAAGAATTCCGAATGAGCCTTGCTGAAGGTGATTTGGGACTAAAAAATGACAGAATTTACGAAAATCTCGGAAGATATATTATTCTTAATCACGAGGGCAAATCCGAAGAATGTCAAATGGTTATAAAGCGACTTTGGGGAATTGTCAAAACAGATGAGCTTATAATTCCGGACTTGATTTTAAAGAAAAGCCTCTCTGACAGAGTAAGTGCTCCGCAAAAGGTTATAGAGTTTATTAAACAAAAACAAGCAAAAATCGACTTGCATTAAGCAAGCCGATTTTTATTTTTAATTATTCTTTAACCTTTTTTCTTCTCTTATCAACCTTAATAAGAGTTACAGTTGCACCTGCACCGCAGAGCATAAACACTGCAAACCAAACAACATTCTGTTTTGCAACATCTTCATCGAGTGCATTTGTTGCAATTGCAACAAGAGGCTTAAGAGCAACTCTTACTGCCGCTTTGAGCGGTTCGCTTTCAGAGATAAATTCTGCAACGGGCGGTGAAAGCTTGTAGTATGCATTAACAAAAGCTGTACCCAAGGGGTTAGTTAACAAGCATTCATCACGGAATTTACAAAGCAACCCAACCTCACTTGAATCGTGACCATAGGAAGCAGTTGCAATAAAGCAGAGTGTAGGAAGTGTCGGATCGGCTTTTGCAGGATCTGTACCAATAATAGAATCGCAATGCACACGCAGAACCACACCTTCATCGGCTGCTTCTGCAGGGTCAACAGGGATTTTTACCTCTTTATCATTTTCTTCTTTGATTATTACTTGTTCGTTTCCGTTTTCATCATATTTGGTTGCAGTAGAAACTATACCTTTGGCAAGATGGTTGACAGTAACACCTGTTTTACTTGTTGCCATATTAGGAAAATGATACGCAACATCCAATGAATAATAAATATCATCAGATATGGGTTTATTTAAAACAACATTATCATTTGCATCTTTTTTCTCGTATTCAAAATCATCTTCCAGCGCTGCAAGTGTAACATTAACACCACTATAATATTCCTTTTCGCCGGTATTGGGATCAATTTCTGTAAAAGCATTTATTTTCAGATAAATTGGCACATCAGAAAGTTTCTTGGCAGAATTCCGATTTTTGCCTTTGTCCTGAATACAGACAAAATATCCATTTAAAGCGCCCTTAGCACCATTACATCCGGTATTACTGCATTTATCAGTTGCAGTATTCCAACTCGCTCCGCATTTTTTACAAGGATAATTGGGAACAGAAAAAAGATATGAATATGATGTGTCTACAGCATTTGCAGTTGGCACCACCTCAACAGTGTCAAAAACATCCGCCGTTTGTGCTGAACAAACACCTTCAGAGCCTGCCTGTAACAATTCAGCAACTGTTTTAACTGCCTCTTGCTTTCTACTGCGTTCTTCACTTTTTTGAAAAGCACGATATGTAACTCTGAACATATTGGCAAGAGCCAAAACACCAAAAGAAAGGAGAACTAAAACCACAAGAAGTTCTACAATTGTAAAACCCTTTCTATTTTTCAAAAGGAATTTAAACACTTTTCTCCCTCCTTTTAGTTTGACGCTCGACCTGCTATAGTGTTAATTTTGGCATTCGAAGTGGTCCACACCCAAATCACTTCATCTTTATCATATGAATAGCCTTCTGTTTGAGAATCATTAAGCTTAACAGAATTGGGCCATTCCTTAAGCGTATCAATCGAAATTGCGCCAAGGAAAGAATGTCCTGTCCCTTCGTAACCTACGAAGTTATAATAACCGTTTGCTATAACTGCATCAGTAATATCACCGGTAAACTCACCATTTTGATGCCATTTCCAAGACCATACACCGTCGGTACACTGACCAACAACAATAATTTCTTTTAAGCCTTTCTGTTTCACACCTGTTATAACAACAAGGTTATCACTTGCTTCGATTGAAGTAATTTTACTAAAGGCAACATCTAAGGTATAGCCATCATCTGTGACTATTTCTTGCATATTAGACACTATTGAATCATCCATTAGGGCAACTCCGACAGGAGTTACCTGGTCAGAAATATAAGTTACTAACTGAATATCTCTGTCAACCTCGTAAGTTGAATCAGGATCATCCGGGTCACCTTCACCTGTACCTGTAGCAGTACCTGTAGCCACAAGCGACATATATGCACGACCTTTACTATCACCATAAACTGCCCAATATTTAAGCTCGTTTTTACCTTCAGTTGCTGTTGGTTTTTCTTCAACAAAAAGGTCAACTGCAGTAAACTGTACACTATCACGACCATGCATACCATAACCTTTGGTATATGCCTGATATTGAGTATACCCGCTCAAAGAATGGTTATCAAAACTTTCGTTGTCTTTATAATAAAGCAAATTAACAAACGCACTGTCCTGACCTTCAACCATAGCAGAAAGAACACCATCGTTATAAATACTTCCCAGAGCTGTTGAAGTTGCACTATAATCTGATGCGTGTGCATACTGATAAGTCGAACCTGCAACCGCATAACCTACTGAAACTGTAACACCATCTTTTGAAGCAACACTGGTCAGATTATACATTTCTCCGGGGAACCAAACATTATAATAGTCGTTGTTCACGCTATTCAGATATGTTTGACCGTTTTGTAAATTACCGCTACTGTCACTGACAGCTCTGTTAGCTTGGTGTATATCCAATCCCGTTCCTGTGTAAATAGATTGGTTCGCACTGAAATTTTGGAAAGTCAATTCGCCATTTTCTTTTGTATAAGTTGCATCCTGTCCGTAATGGGAGCGCCAATAAAGTCGCTCAAAAGAACGTGTGTATTCAATAGTACCATCATAGGTTATATTGGTGTAAACTCTTTCACGGTTTGAAGCATAGCCAAAAGTAAAATTAACATCACCTAAATACAAATATGTCCAAGCATTAGACTGGGTGGGCAAGAAAAATGCTGTATTTGAAGCAAGATCCGAACCATTGGCCAAGCCCATTGATGTCGCAGTCTCATTAGTAATTTTTGCATCATTTTCAGATATATAGTCTGAACAGAAAAGGAGCTGAGATTGACGATCACTTGCACTCATACGTGAATAGTCTCCATCATTAAACTTAGCCACATATGTTGCTGTTCCATCTTTATTACTTAGTATAAGATAGTCCGTAATTACACCTTTGGGATACGAACAAGCATTACCGTTAAGAGTTGTAGAAGCATTTCTGTACCAACGACCAACTGCACCATTTTCCTCAATAGGGTCTTTCTTATTGAACAAGCCACCTTCTGTTTTCTTCTGATTATGTAAAGCACCGCCTGACTCAATTTTATCCGTCTGAATTATATTTGCATAACCATGTATAGTGCCAACATAAAAGGTTGTACCTTCGGTGGTTGTTGTGCTGGGAATATAAATAGCATCTGTAATGTTGATATCAGTAGCTGCACCACCTAATCTGTCAGATTTGTCATCTTCACCCTGACCTCTTCTTACAGTACTGATTTTCGCCATACTTGTTGAATTTTCATAATCATTTTCAGTATCCAAATAGTTAACCAGAACATTTGTGTTTTCTTTCAAAGGATATGAGGCAAGAGCTTTAATTCTTATAGGAGCGTATACATAGTCCGCCTGCTGATCTTTGTTTTCATTTTTGTAATGGAATGCAAGAACCTCAGAGGCATTACTATAAACAGTATCTGATCTTATATTAACAGTTGTGTTATTTCTATCCCATACAGCTGCAAAATCTGCAAAATAGTCCTCATCAGGATCGGCAGGACCGATAACACCATAAAGACGAATAGGCCAACCTCTCTCCGTAAGAACATACGAAATTGCGCGAGCGTTCTTAAATCTGAATTTATGCCCTGTACCATCGCCATTGTAATAATATGCATATTGGGTTCTGGTAGACATAATATTATATCTATCCTCACTGACTAATCCTGCACGACTTGACGAAGTCAGCCAAGTTTCATCATTACTGTGGTTAGCAGAAGCTCCATAAGCAGTTCGTTTAAGTGCTGAAGTATATTCAAAGATATATGAAAAATCACCACTCCAAAGAGAAGGATAAATACGGTGGCCTGTATTAATATCATAAGCCTGGTCTATATAATCATAAGTGGTTTTACCATAATATGCTGTTTCTTTACCTTCCTTAAGGTTACTTGGTTTTGAAGCGTGACCTGTACTGTATTCATATATTTCTGTAGAGTCAGAAGTATAGTTATACATTCTGTAAATTGTACCGCCTGTACCTGTCATAACATAATACGGGTTAAGACCTTCTGTTTCATCATTGGAAATCCAACGGATATTTTTAATCTCCACACCCAAAGCCGATGGAGAGCCCACCTTAATAGATGGTTCCGCAGTAGAATTGTGTGTCAAATATACACTATTGGATGTTCTCATTTTACGAGGCATTGCCTCAAGCGTATATTTTGATATTTTGATAGTATCGCCGGAAGCATCTTTACCATCTTCTGATATTTCCTTGACACCTGCAGATGTATAGTAATCTGCTTCATTAGTTTCACCAGCAAACATAAGTGTTGGCGGGTCAATGTAAATATACTCACAAACAGTACGTGTTTTACCACGTGTATCAACATAATAAACCTGAATTTTCAAAGGAGAATATGTGAAATCAAGTTTATCGTTTGAAATAGTAAGAGATATTTTACCATCATTTAATTTATCCGAAAATGCTATTTGAGCATTATGATCAGGAGCAACACTTTCTCCAGAGTTGTCAAGAACGTCAACCTTACAATAACCTGCACTACCGAAATAAACAGATTCTTCAGATGTAGCACCGAAGTTACCACTATCGTTATTGCCGCCGCCACCCTGTGTTTTATCAGGAATTATAACTTCAATATGTATATTTTCGGCGGGTAATTCACTCTTCCCTGTTTTTTCATCAATTGTATAGGGAAACTTACCACTTGTTATATTTTTAAATTCAAGACCTTTTGTCTGAATAAGAATGTCGTGAGAGGTGCTGTCATCATTAACATGGGAAGGTGAAATAAGCTTAAGTGACGGTCTCACCTGTCCGAAAACAGTTTCAAATGATTGTTGCACTGTTGAAACTATTTTCCGTCCTTTAACATTAATATTTTCGAAAAGTGCATCTGCACTGACACTCAGATTCATATTAAATGAAATACCCAAAGCAGAATCACGTCTGGCAAGACCTTGCTCTAAATACTCTTTAGAATCATATACTTTTTCTGTTTGTTCTCCTGCTCTATACAAAGTTTCATAAGAAGAAAGGAGCATGGGTGTAAACATAACCACAATAAGACTGAGTAATGAAAGTGCGCAAAGAAGCTCAACGTAGGTCATACCTAATTTATTGAGGATGCGTTTTCTTTTTTTATTTTCAGAAACACGCTTTTTCATATAATCAATCCTTTCTAAAAAATATATAACTTTTCTGAGACTTTGACAATTAACTATCCCAGATAACATAGAAATCATCAATTACCGGTGTACTGTTCAAACCGCCTGTTCTAACATTACCTATATACTTTAAGTCTTCTTTTTTGTAATCTCTATTTCTTATACGGTCGGATGCTGCATCATAAACACCTTCCATAAGACGTGACCAGAATTTCCACCATTCTGTGTTGCTGGTATCTGTCTCGTCCTCATGGTATAAAACATCCATAAAATAGTTTGTCATTGAAAAGCCGGCAGAATAGGTATCAGATACCAAATTTCCATCAACCCTTTGAGTTATTGTTGTTTCAACTTCATTATTGAAAAAATATACATCTCCGGCATTTGCAAATTTGTAAAGGATTATATCTTTACCTTTATAATAAACTGTCTGAGTTTTCCAGTTTGAACCATTTTCAGTAAATGGTACCAACCATACGTAAGCATCCTCCATAAAGTAAACCATACCGGCTTTTACAGTTTTTTTTCGTGTTTTGTTATAATAACTGAACGGCGTGCTTTCAGGAGCAGCCAAAACAATGGAACTCATCCTGAATCCATTATAAGAAGGTATGGAGTGCTGATAAAGTGAAATAAAACTATTCACACTTTCATTAAACACTATTGTTGGTGCTTGGAAATAAAGTAATTTATAAAGTGATTGGTTAGATTCAATACCATCACCGATTCGCATTGTTCTGCAAGGATTAATAAGAAGGTTAACAGGCATATCCACCTGAATTCCGTTTGTCGCAGTAAAAGCAACAAAATTATCTCTCTGTGCATTTTTTGACCATGAACGCATATTATTGGTTGCTACGCAAGAGAAGGTTGGGTCGTTTTCCGGATCTCTTGTCGTTGTAACGGGATAAACACCCAAAGAGAAATCTGCTATCTGATTAGAATATTCAGGGTGAGCATCAATATATTCGTTATAATCTACATTCTTATCGCCATCTTTTATAGTCAGACCTTCGGTTGTAATTACCATGTTACCTATACAGGAGAAAATATACATTTTTTGGCCATTTAAAGCTTCTTTATCTATAAAAAAGCCATCGGGCACTTTTACATCCTTTACACTTGTTGCTTTTGAAGAATCAACAAAGATCTGGTTACTATCTGCTTTCGCCGGAACAATCCAGCTTTGTTCAGCCGGTTTTGTGGGCAAAACAAGAATACAACTTCTTTTGGCGCCTTTTCCATTAACAGTTGCCTGTGCATTAAATACCACATTTTTCTTTTCTATTTTAGAATACTGTGGAGCATTTTTATCTGTACTGGTTTTATCTGCTGAATTGTACTCCGCTTCTGTAATCATTACAGTCTTATAACTTTTATCAAGCGCATTATATTCAGTTTTATAATATTCATGGGCATCGTCATAAGTGACATCACATTTTGCATCACCTATAAATGTGCAAACTTTATTAACTGTACCTGAGCCGTTTATATTAGGAACTTCAATAGTTTGTGTATTGTCAGAGTTAGGCGCTTTTGTTGAATACACCACACCATAATTCCTGTAATTGTCTTCTAATTCACTATAATTAGCAGCATTTTTATTATCCGGGAAAGGAACAGAATCATTGCGATACATATATAATTTGTTTACTTCCATAGACTTTTTGTTATAGAAGCAATCTAATTTATATACATTTGTCTCCTTATAGTCTGCAGCATTGGGGTCAACCCCCACTTCAAGTTCATCTTCTGCTGCATCATAAACATCCTGAAATGCACCTACAGTCATTTCGATCATGGTTCTTGCAAGGTATGAAGCTCTTTGTGCATCCTGACCTTTTACAGCAGATTCGGTTGCCCTGTCTGCCATTTTGAACATAACAGGAAGCAACAATGTCAAAACAAGTAAAACCGTCAACACTGCTACAAGAGCAATACCGTTTTTCTTAGTTAAGATCTTCATACGCTCAAAACCTTTCTTTTAAAATTAAAATCGTTTAATTATACGATAACACGAAGTACTTCTTCGACTGATGTTGTACCTTCAAGTATTTTATCAATACCTTCCTGACGAAGAGTGTGCATACCTTGGCTTATAGCAAGCTCTTTAATCTCCTGAACACCACTTCGTTTAAGAATTAAGTTTTTCATTTCAGGAGTAATTTGTAAGAATTCAAATACACCCTGACGACCCTTATAACCTGTATTACTACAAGAAATACAACCTTTGGGTTGGAAAATTGTCACAGTATCATCAAGAGTTTTTCCTTCAGGAAGTGGAAAATCATCCATACTGTTGCGAAGTTCACGATAAGTAACCTTAACAGCTTCTTTACAACGGGGGCACAGAACGCGAACAAGACGCTGTGCCAGAACACCAACAAGAGAAGATGCTGTAAGGAAGGGTTCTACACCCATCTCATCAAGACGAGTAACCGCACTGGGTGCATCGTTTGTATGAAGTGTTGAGAAAACCATATGTCCTGTAAGAGCGGATTCAACAGCAATTTTGGCTGTTTCGCCATCACGGATTTCACCGACCATGACAATATCCGGGTCAGCACGAAGAACGGAACGAAGAGCCGCAGCAAATGTCATACCTGCTCGGGTATTCATCTGAACCTGGCAAAGACCGGGCATACGACGCTCAACAGGGTCTTCAAGAGTAATAACATGCTTTGTAATATCACTAACCTCCGCAAGAGTTGCATAAAGAGTTGTTGATTTACCACTACCGGTAGGTCCTGTAACGAGAAGGAACCCATAAGGCATAAAGATTGTTTTCATAAATCTCTCTGACTGTGCGGGAGAGAATCTGATATCTTTAAGTTGAACAGAGCGTGCACCGCGCTCCAAAAGACGCATAACAATTTTTTCACCGTACACTGATGGAAGAACCGCAATACGAATATCGAAAGTTCTGTCATCAACCTTAACAGTTGTACGTCCATCCTGAGGAATTCGTCTTTCTGCAATGTCCATACCACCGATAACTTTAACACGGGAAGATACAGCAGGATGCAACTTGATTGGTTGCTGAAGAACCTCGTGCAAAACGCCGTCAATACGAAGACGGATTCTCATAGTTTTTTCAAGAGGTTCGATATGAATATCGGATGCACCGGATTTTACTGCATTTGTAATAACCTGGTTAACAAGCTGAACTGCAGGCTTTTCATCAGCAGCAAGATCTTCAAGGTCTGAAAGTTCATCCTCAACAGCTTCTTCTTCATCGTAAGTATCGATATTAGAAGCATTATTCACAATTGTATCAATTGCTGCATTAAGTTCTGTATCTGTTGAAACAAGTGGTACAATTTCCATGCCACCTGTTATAATAGAAAGGTTGTCACGTGTAACAACGTCGTTAGGGTTACGCATTACAACAAAAAGTTTCTTTTCATCCTGATAAAGAGGGAGAACACCCTTACGTGCTACAAACTCAGCCGGTATTATATTAGCAACTGCAAAATTGATTCCCACTTCTTCGATGGAAACATATTTACAACCTGTTTTCATTTCAATAGCACGAGCCACGTCACTCTCTGTGCAAAATCCTTCGTTTACAAGAATTGTTCCCAACAAATCCTTAGTTTGCTTTTGTATCTCCAAAGCCTGGAACAATTGTTGTTCGGTAACTGAGCCATTTTTTACAAGAAAGTAACCAACGCTACCGGGAATGATCATATTCATCTCTGCCAAAACTAACTTCCCCTTTGAAAATTATGAAAAATTCACAAGTCTATAACAAGACTTCAAAGCCGAACGTTTTTTTTGCAAAAGTCCGACTTGTTATATATGTAATTATTACTGTGCTGCTGCGGCATCAATAACCGCACCCACAACACCATCTGCACCATTCTGTGAAAGTATTGCAAGTGAAAGCGTTGCAGCGTATTTATCCTTATCAACTTTAGTTATGGAAACCGCATCAAACCTATGCATCTGTTCGAGTTCTGAAATATACGCCATATAACTGTGTATATTTTCAAATGTCCCCTGAACATTAAAAACAAATGTCGTCTCCTGAGTTTGTGCCGGAACTTGAGTTACCTGAATGTCAGAAACCTCAAGTCCAAAATTTTCACAAGTATTTACAACATCTTCCTGAAGAATGTATACATCTCCAAGTTCGTCGGGTAAAATTCCTTTATATATCTCTAACTGTGCTTCTGCTTTTTCACTTTGAGCTCTTAATTCTTCGAGCACGGCAATTTCTTGTAAATTATTTTTATAAGATTCTCTTACCGCTACAATTTCATCTTTTGTCTGGAAAATACCTAATATGAAATACACAATAACTGCAACAATAAGAAGCATTACCAGAACCAAACCTACCGCAGATGTGTAAGGAGAATTTTTTATATCTTTAAAATCTATTTTTTTACCTTTCATAAAAGATTCTCCTTTCCTTATTCTACTGCGAGTTCTGTAGCCTCAGTTGTATCTGCAGACTCACCATTTGCTGTTTCAGAAGATGCTTCGGTTGTTGTGGTAATAGGTGCTGCACCGCCTGTGCAAGTTACATTAATAGTAAACTGAATGCCAACACTGTCGCCTACATTCTGAGTATAGGATGCACAAGCCACCGCAGATACACCTTCAATTTCTTTTAACGCCTCTTCAAAAGCAAGATATTGAGCTCGCGTATCACAAGTACCGATTAAAACGCAGTTACGGGTAACTTTCCAATCAGTACATTCGATAGAGGTAACAGAAATACCCGGATGTTTAAGGTTTGAAACCTTTGCAATGAAATTTACTAACTGGGGTTCATCAATCTGTATACTCTCAATGAGTTGAACTTTATTTTGAAGATTAGCATTAATTTCACGGAATTGTTCAAGTTGTGCAACTTCTTGTGCACATTCGTTATCAAGTTTTTTTGCTTCTTTAAGTTTTTTGTCAGCATAAAGGCTCGTAAACAGAACAACAAAAGTAAATACAGCCAAAACTACTAAAACAACAAGTGAATAAACCTTGATTTTTTCAAGTCTCTTTTTACCTATCAAACGCTTCCTGTTTTGTTCGGGAAGCAAACTAACTCTATACTTCACTCTTAACCCTCCAATGCTACCTTTGCAAGACTTATACACCCTGCAAACTCACTTGCGTTAAACGCTGCTTCAGAATATTCTTTGTAAAACTCAGGAACTGTAAGAGGAACATAACTTTTTTCCGCAAGTTTTTCAGCAATTTCTTTTTCCAACTCTGTTGCTGCAGTGAAGAGTACTTTATTTAACATGTATCCTGTTTGCATCTGAAAATAGTTGATTGAAGATGAAAGCTCTGAATAAAGCAAATCTACAATTGTTTCCATTTCGGCTGTTATTATTTCATGAGGGTCGTTAAATGCTTTTTTAACCTCAACCATTGCTCTGTCAGGAATATTAATAGACCGAACCATTTTTATTTCTTTATCGGCAACAGCAACGAAGTCTAAAACGTCATCAGTAAGGCAAAGAAAACCGAACACATCTTCTTCGCTCATTTCTTCAATAGCAACTCGGCACCATGCAAGAAACGAACTGTCTATATCAACAACCTCAAGTTTTGCTTCCTCGAAGTTCTGAATAAGGTTTTGAAGCATTAAATTCCTTGCACCAACAAGAAGAACATTTAAAGCAGGTTGATCATCGTCATCGGTGGTTTCATCAATAACAACGAAATCAAGACCAAGTTCGGAAACCGGAACGGGAATAAAATCCTGTGCCTGCATAGTAACAACGCTTCTTAATTTATCTTCGGGTACTTTGGGAAATGTTGCATAACGCATAATAACATTTTCATTATTAACACCAACAACAACCGGCGCTGCTTTGTTGAATTTGCCCTTTGTAATGAGGTCGTTAAGAGCAATGCCGAAAAGTGCATTATCTAAAATAATGCCATTCCCCATTACATTATCATCAATGAACTCTTTTCCTGCGGCAATAACATCAATTCTGCCGTCAGAATGTTTGTAAATCTCAACTGCTTTAATTTCGTGTGAATTGTATTCAATGCCGATAGCACTGTTTACTTTAGCCATTTATATCTACTCCCTTTTGTGAAGGATTTGAATTTAATTTTATGCCGGAGTTGCTGTTGTTGCCTGGAAAACAGGAAGATAAAGAGCAATAATAAGGAAACCGACAATACTTGCAAGACCAACAAGCATAATAGGCTCAAGAGTAGAACCTAAGCTCTTTGCAAGAGTATCAACGTCTTCCTCGTAGAACTCAGCAACCTTATCAAGCATGGTGGGAAGCGTACCTGCTTCTTCACCAATTGCAATCATACCGATAAGCATTGGCGGAAAAAGTCCCGATTGGTCAAGCGCTTCATGAATTGTTCCGCCGTTTTCAACATCTTCAATTGCTTTTGTAACCGCTGCTTCAACAAGCTTTGAACCTGATGTGGGTCCGGCAGTTTCAAGAGCCTTAACTGCTGTAACACCGCCACCGATAAGTGTGGCAAAGATACGGCAGAAACGAGCAAGAATTGTCTTTGTAATAAGTTCTCCGATAATCGGACATTGCATTTTATGATTTTCCCAAAAATGCTGAATAGGTGGAGATTTAATAACTTTAATCAAAAGAAAAATCAATACACCGATAGCAGGGAAAATAGCATACCAATATGCACGTAATGATTCAGAAAGGAAATAAACAAACTCAGTAATAGGGTTCAAATCTTCAACAGTAGAAGTCATTCCCTGGAAAGTAGGAACCATAAAAATAAGCATTACTATAAGAATAATAATAGCAAAGCCACCAACCATTTTTGGATAGGATGTTGCAGATTTAACCGAGTCTTTAAGTTGTTTATCTTTATGTAACTGGTTTGACATAGCCAAAAGCGTTTTATCCAGCATACCACCCATTTCACCGGCAGCTATCATTGAACAGAACAGGTCTGAGAAAACAGGTCGCTGTGCAAGGAATGCTTCCGAAAGAGCTGTACCGCCTTCAACATCATCGGCGATGTTTTTAATTGCATTTGCAAGTGTCTGGTTAGTTGTTTGTCCAACAAGTGTCTGCATAGCTTGTGTAACAGGAATACCGGCACTGATCATTGCAGAAAGCTGACGAGCAAACATTGACATATCCGCAAGTCCCACTTTTTTACTTCTTGTCTTCTTAACACCTTTACTTTTATTTTCAGAAAGTGTTGTAACAACAACGCCGGCTTCACGAAGTTTTTCATAAGCTTCACCCGTGCTGTTAGCAACAACTTTACCGGTTATTGACTGACCTTGTCGGTTTAACGCTTCATACGTAAATTCCAAGAGTCTGCCCCCTTTGAATAATCAAAAATATTTATCAGTACATTTGAATTTGTCTAAGAATCTCTGCTCTTTCAACACAGTTTTCCATAACGGATTCTCTGCTGATTTTTTGTTCACGGAGCAGTTTAAGGAGAGCCTGATCCATAGTCTGCATACCCTCTTTCTGAGCGGTTTGCATTGTGCTGTAAATCTGGTGGTCTTTACCTTCACGAATCATATTTCGGATTGCAGGGGTATCTACCATATACTCAACTGCAGAAACACGACCACCACCGAGACGGGGCATCAATTGTTGAGAAATAACAGCACGCAGAGTATTGGAAAGCTGGCTTCTGATTTGGTTTTGCTGCTCACTGGGGAAAGAGTCGATAATACGAGCAATAGTAAGAGGAGCAGTCTGAGTATGTAATGTTGAAAGAACAAGGTGTCCTGTTTCAGCAGCAGTAAGAGCAATACTGATACTTTCAGGGTCACGCATCTCACCAATCATAATAACATCAGGGTCATGACGAAGAACTGTTCTCAAGGCGTTGTTAAAACTTAAGGTGTCTCCGCCCAATTCACGTTGTCTTATGATTGAACGTTTATGGGAATGTAAAAATTCAATAGGATCTTCAACTGTAACTATATTGTATTCATAGTTCATATTCATATGGTTGATCATTGCCGCAAGAGTTGTAGACTTACCGCTACCTGTAGGACCTGTAACAAGTATAAGTCCACGAGGAAGTGAACAAAGTCTTCTTACGTCAGCAGGTAAACCTAATCTATCAAGGGTGGGAATTTCAAAAGGAATTGCTCTGAAAACCGCTGCCAATGTACCACGTTGAACAATAACATTACCTCTGAAGCGAGCACACTTAGGAACAGAATACGAAATATCTAACTCAAGATTTTCCTGAAGTTCACGTTTGTTTTTGTCAGAAAGCACTTGCATAAGCATATTTTCAACATCAGCAGGAGACATAGGGGGGAAATCCTGTTTGACGATGTCGCCATCAATACGAATACAAGGAGGCATACCAACAACTATGTGAAGGTCAGAACCTTTTTTCTCAACTGTTAACCTGAGCAATTGCTCAAGACTCACGGGATAAACACTTGGTTGATTAATATATTCCACAACGCTCACTCCAATGGATAAATTTTAGCCAATCTGACCCCACATATTAATAATAAGGTCAATGTTTTCAGGTGATTCAAGAACATAAAGAACATGCTTAATACCATCTTCAGAGGGATCAAGGTCTGCAGAAAGTTCAAACGATGATACTGAAATAGTGGGTATATTGAGAAGTTTAACAACCAACTCTTCTTTTGTACCAAGAACTGTAAGTTCATTAACATCGGTAATTGTCTGAATCGGATAATACATTTCGCTTAAGTTGTTATCTAAAGAAGCGATAATTTCTTTAATCTCTTCAACCTGATTCTTATTGCAATAAACCATTATAGATTTTGTTCTTTCGGGATATGAACCGAAATAGAACTCCACACCTTCAATGTTAACAAAACCAATTTTGCTCTGGAGTTCAGAAGCAACAATGTTCTGAAGTTCGTATGTAAAGAATGTTTTAGAAACATCATTTTCAGCAGTATCATTTTCTTTAATACGTGCAACTGCGTCTTCAACCTCTTCACTATCACCCTTAATCCATACTCTCTTTTCGTAAAGGTCAAGACCAAGGATATCAACTTTATAACCAAAAGTATTGACGATTTGACTTACATCTTCTTTGGTTATGTACTGAAGATCAATTTTAACAAGAGAAGTTTCACCATCTGTGATAACAACCTCTTCTGTTGTGCCATTCTGCGTTGAATTATCAGGTGTTGTAGTAGCATCCTGATTAGTATCGCCTGCTGAACCTTCATTTTCGATATTTTCATCTTTAAAGTCAACAAGCTTTTTAACGTTCATAATATCATTATATGCGTCACCGGAAGCGTATACATAAAGTGTCATAGGGTGAGAAGCCATAACAATACCGGTATGAAGACCGAGAGAACCAAGCAAGCTGCTGAATTCGTTTGCGCTGATATATTCAAGGTCAATTGCTGTAAGGCTTGTGCTTATGTTTGCACTACCAATTGTTGTATTATTTTTATTATCAAGTGTCTTAATAAGTTGGTTAACCTTTGCAAGCTGCATTGGTGTACCGCTTATCCAGAATTCTCTGAGGTTTATGTCA
Source organism: Acutalibacteraceae bacterium (assembly GCA_045576615.1). Taxonomy (GTDB): domain Bacteria; phylum Bacillota; class Clostridia; order Oscillospirales; family Acutalibacteraceae; genus DTU089. The sequence goes on from JAZNGU010000032.1 coordinate 19,356, forward strand.
ACCTTAACAAGCTTAACTGAAACACCAAGTGTTGAAAGCTGAGATGTAAGGGTATCTGTAGATATGTATTTAAGAGAGAATTTTGTAAGAGCCTCTTTATCAACAAAGCTTGAGTTAAGAACAGATGCAGTACCGACATAGATTATATCGTCATGTTTAATATATGTCATATCAACCATACGAAGAATATAATCGATTGCAGTAAGGGGTGTAACATTGTCAAGCACAATTTCAGGAAGTTTGGTTGTTGAACCTTTAAAAATCATAGTATAACCGGTGTGAGCAAGAACTGTCTCAAGTGCACCAATAAGGTCAGCATCCTTAAAATTGATTGAAATTGTTGTTGAAGTGCCATAATATGTGGTTGAGTCATCTTCAACAGCAACCGCACCGGGAATGTCAAGTCTTTGACCGACATTAAGCTCAGCAGAAGCAGAAATTCCGTTTGTCGTTACAATGTCAGAAACAGTAACACCGTGAGCAGCAGCAATAGAAGAAAGCGTATCACCCTGCTTAACAATGTATGTTCCCATTGCTTCGTCAATGGCACTGCCTGCTGCAGAGAGCGGCAATATTGCGCTCATAAGCAGAACAAGTACAAGAGCAAAAATGCCTATTGACCTCATTTTGCATTTGTTTGTTTTCATTGGATAGTCCCCCTAATTTATATGAATTTACATAAATTACTCATTTAGCCAAATCAAGTTTTTTTGTTAAATTTCCGGCTTTAAAAATAACATAGTCGGATGAAATCTCTCTGAGTTCCCAGTCTGAATCTCCGATTGTTTCCCCAACGCAAAGAACCAAAACATCGCCTTGAGAACCGACCTGAATAAGTGCAGTTTTAAGTCCACTGGAACCAACTACCGAACCCGTATAGGTAGCAGAAGAAAGAATATCGGGTGAAAGCGGGTCTTTATCAATAAGATTTACAATTTCTTTATCTTTTATTATATTGTTTCCGGGAATAACCTGAACCTCATTAGATTGAACAGATGTATCATTGGTATCTATGCTATCTTTGTCCAATAAAATTCCGTCTCCGAAAACAACAAAAATAAATATCGCTACAAGAATCAGGAACAGAACCACGGGAATCACAATTTTCATAAAAGGGTTCTTTTCAAAAAATTGTGCAATTTTCAAGGTAATGTCGGGCTTACTCCCCGCTGATTTTTCTTTTTTTGTAAACTTCGGTAATTCAAGTGCCATAAAAAAGCCTCCAAACAGTATATAATCACCTAAAAATCCATTAAGTTAAGTTGATTTTTTGTTATAAATCGCCATCTTTTTAAAATTTGGGCGCAATTAACCTAATTAGACTATACCACATACAATATGATACTATAAATAAAATAAATAATCAATACTTTTTATGTTATCTGTCGAAAAAAAACCTTAAAAAGGTTAGAAAATTTGCTTATCAATTTAGAAAAAATGACGAAAAAAGAAGCCCTTGATAACCAAGAGCTTCTTTTATTAATCTAATTTATCTTTTTTTATGACTTTTACCACTTCTGCTACCATAATAGTAAGAAGAACCTCTACTACCATAGTAATAGGAAGAGCCGTAATAACCATTACGATTGGAGAAATAGCCACCGGCTTTGCCCATTGCAAGACCACCATTACCGCTACCTGCACGGTTATAGATACAACCAAGAATTTCAGATTTAGCAGTTGTAAGGTCACTGAGAGCATATTCAATCTGGGGAATTGCTACCTTTTCTTCTGCAGTAACGAATATAACTGAATCTGTATAATTTGCAACAATAGCAGCGTCAGCAACAACACCCGCAGGAGGACAGTCAACAATTACATAATCAAAATTTTCTTTAGCCTGCTTAATTATTTCTGCCATAGCTTCAGATGCAAGAGTTTCAGAAGGATCCTGAACTGCTGCAGAAGCAACAAGCAAATAGAGGTTGAGTTTCTCAATATATTTAACTGATTCTTCGAATGTCTTTTTACCTGTTACGATGTCGTAAACGCCTCTTTCTCCTTCAAGAGCAATTCCAAGAGTTTTACAAACAGCAGGTTTTCTCAAGTCAGCGTCAATAAGAAGAACAGATTTACCACTTTTAGCAAGAGAAAGGGCAGTGTTTACTGAACAAGTAGTTTTACCTTCACTTTCAGTAGAACTTGTGATGGCAAAAACAGAATATCCCTTTTTAAGCTTAACGTTTTCGATTTTAGTTCTTATTAACTTAAAGGTTTCAATGAAAGGAAGACCAACATTCTTATCAGTAATAAGAAGTCTTGTTCTATCTGTTTTCTTTTTATTTTTGATATCGGAAACAGTTGCAATAATGCTCATATTGAAATTGTTTTTGATATCTTCTGTAGAAAGAAGCTTGTTCTGAATTTTAGCAGTAATAAGAATAATTAACACTGCAAGTGCCGCACCAAGAAGGAAACCTGCGGCAGTATATATAAGAGTAGAAGAATCGGAAGCAAGCTTTGCCTTTGTAGCGTTATCAGCGATGCTGATATCAGCAGTGGGGAAAACATCCTTTGCAATATCGGGATAAACACTCTGAATAGCAGTTGCAACCGCATATGTCAGATTTTTATCTCCTGAATTAACAGCAACCTTAATAAGTGTTGTATCTGTAACAACCTCAACACTAATAAGACCACGGAGATAGTCCTTTTCAAATTTTTCACCTGTTGTGGATTCAACAATCGACTGAACTTTAGTAATGAAATCATTACCTGTTTGGATAAGTGTTTTAAAGTTGTTTGCAAGAATGGTAGAGGCCTGGGCATCACTAGCGCTGGTAATCTGGTTTACTGAACCCAAAACATCTTTGTCCTTATTGGAAACGTTAAAGATGATCTGAGACGTGTAAGATTCGGTATATGTAAGTTTAGCAATACCGAAACCTGAAACAGCAAATATAACAACAAAAATAACAATAAGCCACCATTTGTTAAGAACTTGTCTGATAAGTTTAAAAATAGGTTCAAGACCGGTAGCTTCATCGTAAGATGTTCTTTTCTCTTCGTAAGCCATTATTTAATCTCCCTTAATTTTATTTATCGGTACACGGAAAACCGCAATACGCTATCTTGGATATTCTATCACAATATCATTTATACTACAATAGTTTTTTGAAAATTTTATAAGCCCATATTATCAAAAAACTGCTTCTGTTTATCCTTTTGATCACTGTCAACGGAAGTAACCATTCTCGTTTCATTTACAAGTCTTTCAGGGTTAACTAAAGATGTAATAATTCTTACATCCCAAAAAATCGGTAATAAGAACGGAAATTTTCTAAGAATTGTATAACGATTACGCATAATTTTCAAAGGCGGAAAAAGTCTTTTAAGAAAATAGGAATCAGCGTTATCGGAATACTCCCCTCTTATTATACCACTGAGATAACTGTTGGTTTCATTACCGAAAACACCACTCATAATGATATAGTCAGACATTTCTTTCGTAAGACTGTCGCATCCATCGTTTTCAAACCAGAAGTCGCAAACCTTGTCCAGTTTTTGTGAAAACTTATCTAAGCCGATTTCCGAAAGAGCTTTTTCCAGAATCTCGGAATCGCATTTCGGCTTAAGATTTTCCCTCAAGAAGTAATGGTCGACAATGCTTTTTATGCCTGTTCCTGCAGTTTCGAAATGGTGTGCTGTATGTGAAAGAATATAAACATAGAAATCCTCATTAGTCATATTCATAGCATAGCCATCTGCACTTGTCATTCGCCGGAAGGCACCTTTGTAGTAATCATAGCCTTTGTCATAGTCATACTTTAATTCCCTGTGAAGTTCAACTATCAAGAAAGGCTTTTTAATATACCCTGTATCTTTTTCATCCGCATACGAGTTAACCTCATATCCACGAGAAAGCAATATTTTTTCTGCCTGCTGATATTTCTGCGACTCTACATACAAATCCATATCCAGCATATATCTGCAATCAGGATTAGTATAGAAAGAACCTACCTTTGAACCTTTCAAAAAACAATGATGGATTTCCTGTTTTGAAAATTCTTTCGAAAGCTCCTGTCGCTCTTTTTCTTGGGCAGTGTATCTGGCTGCAGTTTTAAAAAGCTCTTTGCTGAAGGCACCTTTCATCTGACCATCGGCAACATTTGATTTCATAACCATTGGTGCTACCATGGCTGTAACTCTGTGGTTCTGCGCTAAATTATAAAGCTTTTTAAAATCTGTATTTTCAGGGAACTCAAATTCTGTTTCAGTAATGTACGCTCTGATAGCAGAAATCAAAAGCTCTCCGGTGGCGATTATGTCCTGAGTAATTTTTTCTTCATTAATATTAACCTCAGAATTTTCAAATGCACATTGCTCAGCCTCACTTCCCGCAACTCCGCATTTTAAAATACTCTTTTTAATTAAATGCAATTTGTATCTCAAACGTCTTGCAGGATATCTGGTATTTAAGTTTTTTAAATATTTTTCTTTATGCTTTAAATATTCTGTATTTGTATCAACATCAATTTCTTGGCCGTCAATCACAAGGATTTTTGCAATACCAATTATGTTTTTATCAGTAATACCATATTCCAAAATAAATTGGTTATCACCACACATTATATATTCGCCGTTTTCTTTTATACCCACAACACGGTGCAAAACAAATGCTCCGTCATTTCTGCGGTAAAGAGGAATATCACCAATTTTCAACGGTAAATCAGGTTTCACAATTTTAACAAAATCCCTGTTCTGATAAAGAAGCGGATTCATACTTGTTCCGGTTATGGGAATCTGAAAATCCGCACCGCGATTAAATGCCTCCTCAATAAAGGGCAGCAAGGTTTCCATATTAAGTTTTGGCATTTTTTTCACTCCTCGTAGACTTTTTATTCTCTTCTGTAAGGTACAGGCTTGCCTGTACCCTGCAATGCGCTTAGATTGTTATACTCCTATCAGTCTGTCGTCTGTGGTATGGGCAAGCCCATACCTTACATTTTATCCTTAGACTTTTCTCCTCTTCCTGTAAGGTACAGGCTTGCCTGTACCCTGCAATGCGCTTAGATTGTTATATTCCTATCAGTCTGTCGTCTGTGGTATGGGCAAGCCCATACCTTACATTTTATCCTTAGACTTTTCTCCTCTTCCTGTAAGGTACAGGCTTGCCTGTACCACAGAAAAACTCACATATCTTTTATCATACCGTATTTTATCTTCCATCTGATAGGATTTGCATCAATATAATCCCATGTTTCATTATAATCTTTTTGATTTTTTATAATGTGGTCAAAATATGATTTATGCCACACTCTAATACCCGGCACATTTTCATGTATTTTTCTTGTTATTCCGGACTTTAAAGAACCAATAACTACATCCAACTTCGTGTGTGTGTTTTTTCCTAACAGCTCATTCAATAAAAGCTCATCACTATCTCCTAAAGCATCACAAGCAATAGTTATCAACAAATGTATATGGTCAGGCATTATCACATAATTATCAATTTTCACATCATTAAAGTGTTGGGGAATTGAAAGAATATCATTTTCAACTATACAACCAAAATTATTTAATCTATCGTAATCCCAAAACATTTTTTGTCTGTTATGGGTAAGTATAGTAACAAAATAACACCCGGGAGTAGAATAATCAAACCCACGCAGTCGCATAGGCTTACGCTGGTGTAATGACATTTTTATTCTCCCCTTTTTGCTTTTTCCTTGGTACAGGCGAGCCTGTACCTTACGGTGCTTTGTACAAAGTAGTATCACAACTGTAAGGTATGGGCTTGCCCATACCACAGACTGCAGTATGTTAGTGTCATCTCTATACGAGTGCTTTCTTTGGTACAGGCGAGCCTGTACCTTACGGTGCTTTGTACAAAGTAGTGCCATAACTGTAAGGTATGGGCTTGCCCATACCACAGACTGCAGTATGTTAGTGTCATCTCTATACGAGTGCTTTCTTTGGTACAGGCGAGCCTGTACCTTACGGTGCTTTGTACAAAGTAGTATCACAACCGTAAGGTATG
>JAZNGU010000033.1:0-5654 GCA_045576615.1 Acutalibacteraceae bacterium
TAAATGCTGTTCCGCCAACAATCTGTACTGTTGCATCCCACACTGCATAATTGCTGTAAAAAGGATTGGCAGTTAAATAGTCATACTCCATAGATGCAGGTACGTCGTTCACCAGAATGGCAATATTGTATGAACCGGCATTCATTGCTGGAATGTTTGTGCCGTCTTGCTCATAATAAAAATCGTCATAGAATAAGTCAGCAGTAAATTTAGGCCTATAATCAATGATGTTGTTTTTCTGTGGTACCACTGATGCGAAATGTGGCATAACTCCCCCTTCTACGATATTTCCTACTGTTGAACTGCTACATCCTATTGCCGAATATGTAAGAATGTCCTCATTGGCATCATTTACATATATAGGTATTGCCATACAAGCACCTTGTGGTATCTTGTAAATATCGTTCATACTCTCATTGACAAAAACAGGAGCATTATTGCTGACTTCTATTGCGTTATTTGCACTTCCGGCCCCTTTCTCCACTGCAAGTTCTCGTATCTTCTTTATTGAGGGATATGAGAAAAAATCATCACCGCCACTATCCATAAGACTTCCTTCACCTGTTGTTGTGTGGGGAGCACCGAACATATGTCCAAGTTCGTGTGCTACAACCCATTTGTCAGTCTTTGAGTATCCGCTTCCCTTGGCAATGCTGCTATATACTCCGCCTTCGGCCGATAGGCCGCTGTTATCAAGCTCGACTCCACGATGATGTACCCACATACCTACATCGTATGAATCTTCTCCTATCAAGTCGTTCGTGTTTGAAGTACCATTGGATTGCAAAGTATATATAAATGATTCACTATCTTCATTAGGGAAATAGTCGGACTTGATAAGGCGCTGGTCCTCAATTACATTGAAGCAGAAGCCCAATGGAGCGAACATCTCATTAACAAAATCCTCGCACTCTCTCCAAAATTGCAAGACATTGTTATAGTTTTCATCAAGGTCTTCGACATAAGCCGAGTGAGTTACAGGAATAGCAAGACGATAGTAACGTAGTGTATTATCGCTAGGGATACTGCTTGATGCCGTGGAGCGAACATTTGCCGTCTCAAGACTTTGCGCTGCAATGTTAGATAACAAAAGGAAAATAAATGCAAAAATGGTAGTTATGGTTCTCATATGTTATATTGTGTTAATGCGGTAAAAGTAGGTAAAATTTTCTGATTATTAATGAAATCTAAATTTATTTCCTTGAATTAACGTTTCTACATACGAAAAAGGGAAGTAAGCAGTGCTTACTTCCCTTTTTGTGATCCCGGCAGGAGTCTTTACTAATTTATACCTAAAAAGTTAAGTAAACACTTGACTGTCAATGATGTTGTATTTGCTGATAGTAGCAATATCTCAAATATCAATTATCATCATTTTTACTTGGTTTGCACCTTTGTTAGTTGGTTTGCAAGTTTGTTAGACAAAGATAGCAAATTTGGGTAACATATACAAATTCCCACCCATCTTTATAGCGTCTTGGAAGCGAATTTTTCGCTTTCAAGACGCTGTTTTTTTACACTTTTTAAGGTTCACAATACAGAAAATGAGATTTATGCCAAAGGACTTTTATGACCTTTTTGCCCCCTCTACTTTTGTACTGAACAAACTCACTAACGAACATTTCTAACCCTTATTAAGGTTTACAGTTGTTTAATGTTTTTAAGAACTTTTTACAAAACATTATCAACAAATCTTATGAGGACAAAGAAATTAAGTGCAGAACAGTGTGAATATTTTTCAAAGGTTTTTCCTGTAATGAGCAATACCGAAGTCGCACTGCTTTTGAACGTGAGTGTAACAACAGTAAAGAACTATGCAGATATAATGGAGCTGAAGAAAGACCCGGCATATCTTTCAAGTGTAAGAAAACAAGGACTCTAACAAAGAGGAACAGCGTGTCATTATCGAGGAGTTTACGCATAAGGTTACAGATGATGACGCAGGTAAACATAAGATTGAGTTTACTTGGAGATATGCAAAGGCAGACAAGTTTGCATGGGAGTTGCCTACTTCACACAATGAAGGGTATTTACAAAACAATTCAAAAATACATTCCAATAATGGCAAAGACAATACATATTTCAACACTCCGCAAGATGTTGCAGGCAGGCGACCCTGTGGATATTTCTCTATGGAAAAGCAATGGTGAGATACTGCATTATCGCAATGCAGTGCCACTGCGGTACGATTTCTACAAAGGCACTCGCCGTATTAAGCTGCTCGATAGCCGGGAAATACGCACTGTGCGCGATGTTTGTATATTCGAGATAAACGGTATGGAGGTGTTTTTTGTAAATTTATTATATTTGCAAAAACAACCATTACTTCTATGACCTACTATTGGATTATACCTGGCAATCTGAAGATTTTTCGTATAACTGACTATTTTTCAAATAATGATATTGTCGATTGGAAACAATCTCATTATAAGTTCTCTGTCGGTGATATTGTTTTCTTATATGTATCTTCTCCTATTTCAAGCATTAGATATATGCTTGAAGTTGTAAAAACGGACATTCCTTTTGAAGAGTCTATAAATGATAGTGAGTATTGGACGAGTAAACACCCAGTGGCAAAAGAAGTGAAAAACTATAAATATGTTCGCCTAAAACTCCTTAAAAGGTCAGATAGTCCGGCTTTACATATTGATGCGCTTTCAAATGTTGGCATTAAAGTTCCTCAGGGTGCTACACATAGGTTTACATTTGAGCAAATAGACTATATCCTTAAACAATTTTGATTGTATGCCATACACTAAAAAGACTCCAAGCCCATTGAGTGAAGTGCAAAATATGTATTATGCTTTTTGGCAAGAGTTCAATAATCTTGCTTCTTCACATCAAGGGTATATTGAAGAATTTGCAGTACATTGTTATCCCTCTGTAAGGGGTTACGAAGATTTATGTTTTGGGCATTTCTTTCATATTGTAGTTAAGTTGAATGTTCGTCAGAATGAAATACAAGTTGGAGCATATTTTGATGACACAAATGCTTATTTAAGATATGTTGAAAGATATAAATCAAAAATAGAAACCCAAATACCTTACCCAATAGAGTGGAAACTTTGGGAAACGAAAGCAAGTGCATACATTAAGCGGAATGTGAACGATATTAAGAATAAATCAAATTGGCAAGAAGTTATTTTTTGGATGTTGGATAATGCAGTTCTGATGAAGCGTACTTTCTTATCTTTTGAGTAAAAGTTCTGTCTTTTACCGCACCTTATACGCTCCATAATTTTGCTGCAAAACAAGCAAGATTATGGAGTTTCTTAATTTCAACAGCGTTGAGCTGTTACCCAATGCAAAGGCAAGTGCAGCCTTTATGGTGGATAGCGGAAAAGTATTCCGGGAGGACACCGACATTGCACCCGTTGTCATCAGCGAGTCGCTGTCCTACATTCCGTGGGAAGGGGCAGTTCCCGAATGCCCATTCATTATGCTAACCACGCTTGACGAGAACAAAGATGCAAAAGAGGTGAACATTAAACAGTACAACAATGAAACTGATAACTAACGAAACGGAATTAAGGCGGTACATACCTAATGCCTTTACCACAGTGAAAGGCGAGACACCGCTGTTGCAGAAATTGACTCCCTACATCGAGAGTTCCGAACAGTGGCTGAAGCAATACTTTACAGGCGGTGTGATGTTCGAGGCGGTGCAGTCATTGGCTACACACATCGTAGTCAATGAAGCAATGCGACAGGCAGTGCCTTCGCTCGATCTGGTATTGACACCAAACGGCTTCGGCATCGTGAGCAATAGCAACATCGCCCCTGCAAGCAAGGAACGAGTTGAAAGGCTCATCGCATCGCTGGAGTCAGAGCGCGACAATTACATTGAGCAGTTGCTGCCCCTGCTGGTGCAGAGTGAGGAGTGGCGAGACACGGAGCAATATCGCTTCTTTGCATCGACACTCTTTCCCAACATCACCCTCGCTACTCTTTGTGGCTACCATAAAGAGAGGTGGAAGCACTATCTTGGGCTGAAGCATTGTGCCTCATTCATCGAGCAGCAGCTCTCTGAAGAGTATATATCCACAGCGCAGATGAACACCCTGCCTAATATACATTTCTTGGGTACGGCTACTCCGGTGCAGAGTATCATCACCAGTGCCTTGCGTAATATCGTGGTCGATAGGCTTAGAGGTAGCAACAAGGATTACAGCACCACACTGCTTGATATTGTGAACACCCTGCGCTCCCACCCCGAAGAGTTCCCACAGTGGCACACATCACCCACAGCAGCACTCTTTACACCGCCCACATTCAAAAATAAAAAAGAGTAAAGGGTATTGGTTTTAGAAAAAAAAGAGCGGGTTTATCCGACAAAGGAATAAATCCGACTGACCCTTTTTAAGTGCAATGTGTAGCGACAAAGGCATACACCGGCACTGTTCTTAAAACGGGCTGCAAAAGTACAACAAAGTTCTAAACTGCAAAAAAATAATGCTGTTTTATTGTTAAAGTATCTTAAATATTTGTTATTTGTGTTAGTATAACAATTATAAATTAAATAATTGTACTTACATTTGTGCAAATATGTATTGATTTGCATTTAAAACAAACTCTGTTTTATACATCTGTGTTATTGTTGAGTTCCTATGACGTTAAAAGATAAATCAGAAAAGTTCCTGAAAACAGCTGATAAGTTAGCCGATGATGTAGAATTAAACATTACCAGTATTCATTGCGCGTATTACAGTTGTTATCAGTTACTATTGCATTATATAGATAATCTTGATGTTTTGAATGAAGATGACAGAAAGGAACAATACGATAGATATAAAAATTCTGTTACTGTAGGTCGCAAATTAGGATTGCATGAATATTGGATAAATGAGTTTCACAGAATAATAATTCGCGAAAATACTATTGCAAACAATCGTGACATAGATGATGTTATCAATAAAATTAAAGAATTAAAGGAGTTTAGATCTGAAGCTGATTATACAGAAAAAGGGTTTACTACTGCCAAAACTAGACAAATTTATAATAATGCTAAGTTTGTAGTGGATAAAGTTAATTTAATATTAGAATAATATGGAGAATGCAAAAAGTTATTTATTGAATTTTGTGGTATCATTGGTTCAAAGATTTTGCAATAAGTCCAATGCTGCTGTTTCATATTGTTTTAGAAAAAACTCATATACTCATTTAGTATGTATTGATTGTGAGGATTCACTAAAAGATGAGTTTTATGCTGAAAGAATGAAATTTGTTATTGAGTTTGCAGAGAAATTCGGTGAAGATATTATCTTTACTTCATTTGACAGTGGTTTGTGCTCTAAAGAGGAGTGGGAAGAGATTTTGAAAGATGAGTATATTGTAAATGAGAATAAAGTGAGCAATTGTAATATTGGCTTATTACTTGTTAATTCTCATTTTACATCTGATTTAAATTGGACACCGCCTGTAATGCATTCATCTCATAACAGAGCAAATGTTCCATACTTAAAAAAGCAAAATTACGATAAAGATTACATTATAGCTGCAGCATAATTATGAGTAATCCAATACCATACAGAATCGTAGAAATTATAGTAAATGGTTTCAATGTCCAGTCAGATGAAAATCTTGATAAGAATATTGAAATAAATGTTTCTACTGAATTTTCATATGCGGTAAATATACCAGCCCATAGAGTTAGA
>JAZNGU010000034.1:0-4691 GCA_045576615.1 Acutalibacteraceae bacterium
GGGAGTTGTTTTTAGTATATATTCTTTTTTGTAGTATTTGATGACTATTGGTAAATCATCTTCTTTAATTATTATTTCTTTCATCTATGACCTTTCTTAAACATTCTTCAATTTCTTCTTTATGAGAAAAAGCAAAAAGTAATCTTTGCAACCAATCTTCTATACTTTTGGGTTTACTGTTAAAATATTTTTCAACTGTTATTTCTTTCATTAAACACCTCATCATCTAACTTCATTATATCACGCAACAGCCTATTCATACCCTTTATTTGCTCCGCTGGTGTGTTTTCTTGGTTAGAATACTTGCAAATCTGCTCTTGCATATACTCTATAAGGTTTATTTTATGCTTGTTTTCTTTGTTATCTCTTAAAAATAGGGCTAATAAGTTTTTAGTTTCTAGTTTCATCATAACACCTCGTGCAAAATCTCATCTAATTTGTTATTAAACTTGTTTTTTGTCATTTTTTTATAGTCATTTCTTAAACTTACTATTTTATTAAAAGTTTCCACTAAAATATAATCTCTTTGTTTTAATTGAGCAATAAAAAGGTCTTTTTCATCTAATAATTGTTGATAAAATTGTTTAGTTTGTTCAACGGCACCGTCATCTATCTTTTTTAAATCATCAAGAGTTAAAGTTGTTAATTTTTCTATCTCTTTTTCTAACTTTTCACAATTACTGCACTTGTTCATTCATTCCCCCTTGACTTGCCATTACCATTTGTGCCTCTTGTAACATTGGCGTAATGTTTTGCATTATTGCTTGTTGCATTTCAGGCGGTAATTGTTTAACAAAATCAGCCACTTGGTCGATTTCTGACCGCTCGGTAAAGAATTTATCAGCATTATCAAAACCAATACTTTCAAGACCTGTCTTTAACACTTCTACCCAGTCAATGCGTTGAGATAATACATCATTATTACCTGCTGCATTCAACATATTAAATGCCTCTTGTATCTTTGCTCTACGGTCAACTATTGCATTTCTATCCTCGTAAATATATGTATATTGTCCTTGTCTAATCGCATTATTTATCTCTACTGTCGTCTTCTTACCCTTATCTTTTATCATTAATATTTCAGGTTTATCTTTAAACATAGCCAATAATTCAGCAATATTCTCTATTATCCATAAGTTTATCTGATAAATTTTATCAAGTTTCATGGCTGTTCTACTGTCTGAACCCTTGTTCGCTATCTGTATTTCAGTCGCTGACCTCTCACCTTGTGTAATATTACCCATAGCGTTAGCATTTACACTAGACGTATCGCTTATATCATTAGCCAATACACTCAAAATCTCTTTTATACCACTAGCGTCAAATTTAACCGCTTGTGGAAAACCACCATGATATGAATTTTCATACTCTAAATACTTGCCTGGCGCATAAGGTATCGTACCATTTTTATATTTTTCTTTTAAGAATGTATCTGTACCCCAATGTGGTGGATTAGCATTTAATTTCGCTATATCAGCAGCAGTATTTAACATGTCCTCACTACCTTTTACCATATCAAGAATACACTTTAACGGACTAATACCCCTACCTGTTTCAGGGTCTAACTCCGTACAATCCCATATAAACGGCGTTATATAAATAGGGTTTTCATCAAAAAATATCAAATACTTTCCTGCCAAAACTTCGGCTACTACGTTCTTATACATCACGTTGTTAAACTTGAAATCACCCTGTAAATACAATACCTCGTATGTGTCACCATACTTTTCAGCCAATGCCAAGTCTTCATCTGACTTCTTATCTACAACTTTAGTTTCCTCATCTACATTTAACTCTTTTTCCTGCTCCGCAGTCAATGTATATAACGGATTTGCCTTAATCTCCTCAATAGTCGCAAATCTCTTAAATATTTTAGGACATCTGTTCCAACTATCTCTGTCACCATACTTGTATCTAGTAATGTCAAAATTGAAAAATATAGGGTTAATAGCCTCTAAATTAGCATTTTCCTCTAGTGGTAATTCTTCCTCAACATAACCCACATAAGGCTTAAACCTCTTAACCTTTTTTATACGTGATTTCCAATCAGTCTTATATACAAAATCACCATATATACCCCAATAATTAGTTTCTAAATCAAACTGAACACCTGCATTCATCTTCTTTAATGAATGCACTAACCCCTGTTTCTGCAAGTCCGCAGTTTCCTCATAATCCTGCGTTACACCCACAACATCAAACATCTGCTCCTCATTTGACCAAATTTCTTTCCACATACTTGATTTCATACTGTCCCAAGTCGTGTAAATCTTGTTCTCCTTGATGTTTGCTTTCCATTCAGCAACCGTATTTCTGTTAGGTTGGTTCAAATACACATACTTCATTAACTCTCTAGCAACATCTAACTGTTTCTTACGTTTCTTGTGAAAGTCTTTCCACCAATCCGATACGGTTTTTGCCAATTTATCCCTATCATCAGGACTTAATTTCTTAAATTTGCTTTCTTTTTCTATCTGAATATCAGGCATTTACTCCCCCTTTTCTTGCTCGTTCCTTATCGGATAGTAATATTCTACTAAATATGACGCTGCGTCAAATGGATGTTCTAAAAATTTTAATGAATTATCATTCTTTATCTGTGCAAATGATGGCACGTCCACTTCTCCTGTACCTACTTTATACTTCAAGTTATAAATATTATACAACAATTTTTCACATTTTTTATCAATGTAAATTTTTCTTATCCCATAACAATCAACCACCATAGCATTAAATGACGCTATACGGTGCTTAATACGTGGGTTAAACGGTCTAACGTGTAAATGTATATGGTTGTGCTGATAATGTCGCCTTAACTCGTTTCGTATTATTACATAGTTAGACCACTCCGACTGCGTACTTCTATTATCACCGCTAGCGTCACCATTGATAAATATAGCCCCCTTATGATTAGGATAACGCCTTATAACCTCTTTTATTGTGTCTTGTGTTGTAGCATTCTCTAATACGACCTCATCAAAGAAAAATACCTTGCCGCCGTATCTATGAGCAAGGATGCAAGACATAGGGTCAACGTTGAAATCCCAAGTTAAATGCAAATCAGCATCATCTTGATAGTGCAAATCTGCTACATTATCCGCCGTAAAGTTTTTAACTACTAATCCGCTTGTGTAGTCGCCAAACTCCCCAAGTACATTAATTCTGTAATATTCAGGGTCATAAATCTCTTTCAAGGACTCTACATAGTCTTTCGCAAGATATTTGTTTTGTGTTGTTGGTGCTTGAATTAGTCTGTAATTATCAGGTTTTTGCTCGACAAAATACTTATAAATCCAACCTTTACTTGCCTCTGGGTTAGTATGTCCGAATAGTCTATATTTGAAGCCCATTGCTTCCCATTCAGGCTTGATAGTCTGTCTTAAACGGCTTAACAACATTTTGAATGTACTTTCTGGGGTGTCAGACATCTCTTCAAGTTCAACAAAGCCCAAATTCAATGACTTCAATTTATTAGGCTCTTGCAGGTGTCTAAATAGTATTTCAGAGCCGTTTCTGAACTGTAACTTATCTTCTGCTTTCTTATACTCATAATGTACACCCTCAACCATTCCCATAGAGTCTAGGTGGTCTATATACTGTTGTAACGTGGTATCTCTTACCAGAGTATATGTTTGCGCACCTACCAATCCTCTAATGCCTGCATATTTGAGGCATAGACAAATCCCAATTAACGAACCGCTCCACGTCTTCCCACTACCATAACCGCCTTGATATAAAGCAACATCTCTGTTAGTAGTGTTGCTTTCTGGGATTAAAAAAAACTCTTTTTGCGCAGGTAGTAAATTAAAATCCATTTTTATATCTCTCCGATAGGTTCAAATAATAAGTATTATGTAAATAATTTTGGAACAAGAAAAAGAGGGTAAAACCCTCGTAAATTAAGGAAGTTGGTATATTGAATTGCATTAAAATTTTCATTTTATAAACCTTTTATATTGATAACGGGGATATTTACCACTTGAGGCTCATCTTTCGGCTTTTGTCCAGCGGTATCACGCAGAAATGTCAATATTTTTAGCACAATTTCAGGGTCTGCTCCCTCTGTTCTGCAATAGTCCATAATTTTTTCAATCGTTAAATCTTGAAAAGTCGTACCATTAAAGCATTTCAGCAGTTTTTCCGCTGCCACTTCTCGCATCAATTTGTTTTCTTTTCGCTTAGCAACGCCTTTTTTCTGACATTCCAACGAGAATTCAACGTCATCCTTTGAAAAACTTTTTCTTTTTTCCAAATTTTTCAAACTTTTTTCGCTAACCATTTTCCAACAATCTCCACATTTTATTGATTTTTAATAGTAACAAATTTTCCTCAACATCTGCCTGATAACTTCTCCAATGGTAGTTAATTTTTTCGCCCTCAAACTCACTTGGGAAGCCGATTTTAGCCATTTTTCTGAACAATCTCTGATAGATGTCGAGTTCGTCCATCAATCACCTCACACAAACATTTTAACATACAATCATAAATTGTTCAACCCTTTTAATTTTTTTTAAATTTTGCACCCCTTAAAAATTCAAATCTGTCAAACAGGGCTTGGGTTTGAGGCACTTTTTCTTAAAAATGGGTTAAAAATTTAAATTTATCAAGTATAGCAAGGTTTTTGACCATATAATTTTATTATATTTTTAAAATTATTATTAATAATATTATATTTTTTTATTTATTTATTC
>JAZNGU010000035.1:0-31348 GCA_045576615.1 Acutalibacteraceae bacterium
CTCAGTTTTTCTCTGACAGTTTCTCTGGATTCATCGGGAAAGAAATTCCAGCAATACTGATTCTTGAAATAATAATAGACGAAATCCTTTTCCACATCCTGTAAAAGGAAATTATGGCAGACAGAGGATAAATCTTTGTAATTGTATGTATTATATCTTCTTTCGCCCCAGCTTGAGAAGAACGGAGGGTCTTCCAATATTAGTTTGGAGCATCTGGGAGAGTGTGCTGCAATGTATGCTGCAATCAGTCCACCCGATGAATGACCCAACACGGCAACAGAATCACAAATCACATTTTCAATAAAGTCCATGATGTCGTTGCCGATACTGACCAGATTGTATTTTTCTGGATTGCGGGAACTCTTTCCGTGTCCATAATAATCTACCATGTACACATGGTAGTACTTTGCAAGTTTTGTAACAACATTATCGAAGCTACAAGAGTTTGTCCCCTGAGCATGAAGCAGTAATAATTTGTTTTTTGCGGTTCCAACCTCATAGTAGTTCAAAATACTGCTATCATCAATTTTATACTGTGCATTATGAATCTTCATGTTGTATACTCACCTCGTCAAATTCTTATTTGTTGAATTGATTATCTTACCACTGAAGAATGACTGTAAATATAGAATTCTTCCTGACTCGGCATCCACTTCTTTTCCTTTTCAGGGAAAGTTGCATCAAAAGCCTCTACTGCATCAGTATCTTCGCAACAATCAGCAGCGGTACTTGGAATATACATCAGCTTTCTGCCGTCAAGGGCATTGGGTACAAGTTCACACACAAGAAGAGCTGTCGGAAAGTTACCATCCAAAACAAAACTTACATTTTTCTTTTTACAGCTGACAAAGCCACGGCTAACATAATTACCGGGATTTCCGAAGTTGATGTTCACTTCATATCCCATTTTTCTTGCAACCTCAAAAGAATGCTCAATCAAAATTTTACCGAGTTTCTGCCGCTGATATTCGGGAGTAACGCAGAGAGGTCCGAAAGAAAGGATTTCTTTTCTATTGCCCTTTTCGTCCTCAAGCCATGCTTTAGTGTACATAATATTACCAACAATTTTACCGTCTTTTTCAAGAACGAAAGCAAGTTCAGGTATAAAATCAGGATGATTTCGCATCTTGTGTACAAAATAATGCTCATCAGCACCCGGCTTATAAACATTCCAAAAAGCTTCTCTGGTTAATTCTTCAACGGCTCTGTAATCTTTTTCAGTTTCTAAGCGTATCGTAATATTATCCATAAAAATTTCCTTTCACAAATTCTTATTATTTTAATAAACCTTACTTTTCAATCACTTTATACAGCGTTTCCTGAAAATTAGGAAGCCACCATTCTTTGTAGCCTGCTTTTGTGGGATGGATATGGTCAATAAGATATATTTCTTTTTGCTCGTCGGTGATATTATTGATTTCCTCATCGTTCCATAAATCAATAACTGTAATATCCCATTTCTTTTGAATTTCCAACAGCAAATCCACCATTTTGCCGTAATGCTCGCTATCATACTTTGCCTGAGTATAGAAAACAACGGGACAATCCCACGTTTCTTTAACATAAGCAATTATATGTTCAATAGCACCTGCAATGGTCTGAGTATCAAAATCATTCAAATCAAAGCCTTCGCTGATTTCACCGAGAGGCATTCTCTTTGTAGCATCATTGGTGGAAAGCTGGCACACGAATGCATCAGCCTGAATATTTTTATCAATAGTCTTTATTCTTGAAACATATGAATTTGATTTAACATCAACAAGAGTTGTGCCTGAAACAGCTTCTTTTACTGCAATAATTCCATCTGTTTTTTCAAGGTAATCCGCAAAGCTGACACCTAAAGAACCGTAACCAAATGTTACAGAACTGCCAAGGAAAAAAACGGTTTTATCTTTGATGGGACTATCTTCTTTCATAGTAATGTTTTTAAGAGAATATTCACCATAGTTCCCTTTGTTAAACGCCCCAAACATATTACCAACATATCCCCCTGCCACAAGAACAATTATTAATATTATTGATAATATAATTTTCAGCTTCTTTTTCATTCATAGCACCACCCTGCTCGGTTTTTATGGCAAAACAATACAGAATACAGCAATCGCTTCTGCTACAAAATCGGCTGTTATACCGCTCATACCCAAACACAAGAAAAGCTTTATTTTTCTTTGATAAGCACCATGCTGTAAAGCTCCAGTTCAAATGAAAGGTTATCTGTAACTGCTACAAGCTCACCGTTGTGCTCGTTATCAACCTTATATATCTCATACGTTGCATTTTCATCTAAATCCAACGAAATCTCTTTATTGGGCAAAGCGTCATTATCGCTATAATAAGTAAGTATAATTGTCGCTTTTCCGTTTTTATCCACACCGCAAAGAGAGTAGATGTTTTCAACCTCATTTTTTGAAGCTATTTCCTTTTCGCAATCATAAAGGAAGCCGTACCAATAAAAAGCATAGTAACCCTTTAATTTTTCATAAGTGTAAAAATCAAAAACACCGTTAAAAGCCGAGGGACGAGTGTCATAATACATAAGCATATCAATGGGAGAACGCTGAGAAGCGCACATACAAGCCAATGTGAACGATGCGCCCTTAATTCCGTGGATTGCTTTAAGAGAGTAAACGAACTCTTCTTCCCACCCTTTTACATAATTCCATTCATTGAGTATGCTTTCTGAATTTTCATAGCCGTATTTGTTTAAAAGAGCTTTTATTCTTTCTGCTTTCTGAGCCATGTGTGCTGGCTCTGTGCAATAAATATGCCAAGAAAAGAAATCAAGCGGTACTTTTCTACTTTCCATTTTCTGAAGGAAATCCTCTGCCCATTTTTCGTTATGCGCAAGTGCAGGACCACCTATTTTCAAATCAGGAAAGCATTCTTTAAGATGCGTTGCGGTAATTTCATATAAATCAAAAAAATCTGCTTTTGTTCCGCCCCAGGTGCGCTTGTTTGATGAATCATCAGGGTCAAGGTCTGCCTCGTTCCAGATTTCCCAATATTTAATATTGAGCTTATATCCATCTGCCCAACCCTCGTTGTAATGACGAATAATATGTTCGCAGATAACAGCCCACTTTTTAAAATCCTTAGGTGGAATAGTGCCATGCTTTTTTATCTGATGCTCAATCGTCTGACCTAACCTGAAAAATGTTTCTGTTCCGGCATCAAGACAAACTAAAATGCTTTCATCCGTACACGCGAAATCATAGGACTCAGCATCATACGGGTCAGCATCAAAGTTCGGAAAAATATATGTAATATCATGACTATACGGCCCACCGTAAATACCACAAACTGCAGAATCGTGATTTCTGCTATATGGAATACGAGCAGACTTATAGTCCGCAAAATTACTGCGGAATTGGTCGTTTGCATACCGTCGGTGCCAAGGTCCGCCATTTGTGGCATTAAGAATTTTAAACTTGTTTCCTGAACTATTCAAATCAAATTTTAATATTTCCATTGGAGCCTCCACATCCACCTACACTAACAAAGCCATGGTGTAAATGATATTCTGATTATATTATTTCACCTGACAGAATACAGAAATAGCTTCTGCTACAAAATCTGCTGTTCCTTCACCGTATTTATCAATATTGTTCTTAAATCGCTCGTCGGCAACATACATTTTTCCAAGACAAACGAGAATCTCATCAGTACAAGTGTAGTAATTGTCGGTAATGTGTGCCTGAAGCTTTGCCACAAGCTCCTGTACTTCGGCAGAATTCGCACTCGACCCGTTATTCTTACACATAGCAAACTCTGCAAAAATTATCATCAATCCATCATTGGCTTGAGTCCAATCTTCATTTGTGTAATTCTTAGTTTTTTGTTCATGCTCACGATATGCAGCGGTGTTCCCCCATCGCTCACGAGCTTCATTTTCATAGTTTTTCATTTGCGCACCTCACAATGAATTAATTATACACCATTTTTGTGTGCATATCAATCGTCTGGAAAATATTTGAAATTCAATGTGCCATATAGAACAATCACAACTCCCACCTACTGTTTTCTGACATAGTAAGTGGGAGTTAGAATTTAATATGTTTTATATCATAGATATGATACTGAAACCAATGTGAAGTTTTCTTCTACAGACTCGTTTGCTTCAAGTGTTTCATAGGTGATTGAACGCTTGTCCGATTTGCCTGAAAATGAAATTTGAAGCTCAAAAATGGACCCTTTCGTGTCGACAGTAGGTACAGAGGAACTGGGACACCTTGAAATGATTGGTGCAATTGTGTATCAATTAACACGAAATCTGTCTCTTGAGGAAATCAAGAAAAGTGGATTTGACACCTATTTTGTAGACCACACAACAGGTGTTTACCCCACCGCTGCAAGTGGTTTCCCATGGACCGCTGCAAGCATGCAGTCAAAGGGCGATGTAATCACCGACTTACACGAAGACCTTGCTGCAGAGCAGAAGGCTCGCACCACCTACGACAACATTCTTCGTCTTGTGGATGACCCAGATGTTCGCGACCCAATCAAATTCCTCCGCGAACGCGAAATCGTACACTATCAAAGATTTGGTGAGGGATTAAGACTTGCTACTGACAGATTGGATAGAAAAAACTTCTACGCATTTAATCCGAATTTTGATGGTAAGAATTTTAAGCCGAAGCTGAAATAACCAATATTAAGAAAACAATGAGAGCAGGGATTAGTTCCCTGCTCTCACTTTAATTTTTCATATTCGTTTTATGGTGGTACTTGCTTTAAATTATGCTTCTGATGTTTCATAAATCTCAACAATTTTGCTACTTATAGCTTCAAGTTCTACAATCTCGTATGTTGATTTTATTGATTCTTTACCATCATCTTCATAATCATCATCTTCATAATCATCATCTTCTATTTCAGAATAAGCCCATGATTCGGCATCCCTGTAAGAAAAGAAACATAGATGTTCATAATAATCATCATTAAATGAGTCGTATTCCTCTATAAATTCGCCATTGTTATGGTTACGAGTTATAATTACATTAAGCACTAAGAAATTTTTTAAAGCTTCTTGTGCTTCTTCATAAGAATAAAAAACACCATTTATTCTAGTTCGGTCCCAAGGTGAAAAATAATCTCCGTCAATTTCATCGCTATGAATTTCCTCCTCATTTCCACAGCAATCTTGAAATTCCAATATAAACTTATATTTTGGGCCGTTGTACGGTGGTCTACTCCTTTTTATAAGCTGGTTAAATCTTTTTTTGTTAAAGAAATTTCTTGCTGCCATTCCGAACAATTTTTGAGCTTCATCTTTATTTTGATCCACATCGTTTCCTTCTTGATACATATCGCCCAACTCGTATTGAGCAAAACAATCTCCATTTTTTGCAGCGAGGGAGTACCATTTAACGGCTTCATCAAGATTCTTTTTTACAACATAACCGAAGCGATAAATATCGCCTAAGCAAAATTGAGCTTCGGCATATTCTTGTTCTGCTGCATGAATAAGGCACTTTATACCACTATCTATATCCCCATTATCCAAAAATTCATATCCAAATTCGCAAACTTCCTTTGCACTCAACTTATTAAAATCAATATCCACAAATTTTAAACTCATAAATGCTGCTCCTTAAATTAAACATTTTTGTTTTGTGTGATGTAAGAATATATATATATCATATCACTTTCATTACAATAAGTAAATAGTTTGAATTTCGCCACACCACCTTATGTCGCAATGGAAGTTGTGCTTTTGTTTGAAAGAGTAATTTCGGGGAAGGACTCAGATTAGCAACTGACAGAATGGATTCGAAGAATTTCTATGCAATCAACCCTGCATTTGATATGAAGAAGCCTAATAAGAGAAGATAATTTCAAAAGATCAACAACCCGATTACTAATTTTCCATCAGCAATCGGGTTGTGTTCATTTATTATTTCGACAATTTTCCGCACTCGTAAAGTTTGTTTATTTTTTTATAATGACTGCAGGCTCTTCCACCATCAACGGAGCAAACGCCTTTTTCATGCTCTGTTTTTTCGGTATTGTTATCAAACAATCGTGTGTACTTTTTACCGTTTTCGCCCTCGCAGTTAATAAACTTGTCGCCCTCACCCATATAAAAAGGACATTCGATAAGTCTTTCAATGAATTTTGCCATAAGTATCACCATCAACTTAATTACGCTACATAATCGTAATTCTTACATATGGCAGTTGCATTTCCGCTATTGTCAAAAACAAGGTCAACAACACCAATTGCTTTTGAGCCGTCATTATATTCAACCGTAAATGTAATTGTATCGTTAAAGGTTGAGTACGGTGTATTTATGTTTTCTTCAAAAGCCTTTTCCATTTCTTCTGTATGGCTCCAATAAAAGCTACTTTTTTCAAAATCGAAATCCTCACCATTGGCAGACAAATTATTTCCATGTTCCCAACCTATGTTGACAAAATTACCATGTTCGGGAGCATTAAAAGTAGGTTTATTTGTGTTATACACCATTTGACCATACTTTGAGGTATTTTTTACATTTATGGATTTAATGTTTTCAGTATCATCTAAATCAAGTTTAAATTCATTAAAGGTGCATATAGTCATAATAATATTTTCTTTTACACAAAGTTCTGCACTACCCGTATCGAACTTTTTTTCTGCACAATATTTATTAAAAACATCGTCCAATTCATTTTCGATTTTAAATGTTTCCGCATCAGAAAGACCTCTTATATCTCTGACTTTTAAATACACTTCATAAGGATATTCTTCATTAAGCTCCAAGGTTTTGTTTATGGTTGCAGTTTCTGTGCTTTCTGAATTGGCTGCACTTGCAACCATTATAAATGAATTAACCTGCTTCTTTTGCGGTATGGTATTTTCTGTTGTATTCTGTTGCGGTGCAGGTGTTTTAGATGGTACTAAAAATCCCACACCGAAAATAATTGCAAATGCAAGGCAAAAAGCGGTAATGCTTAATGTAACTTGCCTGTTTCTCTTAACAGGAACAGTTTTTGTAGTGATTTTTGCTTTTAATCTGTTGCCCATGTAAGCATCAGGGTTAATATTATCTACAGATTTTTTGAAATCGTCTTTTTTCATAATGCATAATCCTCCAATTCTAATTTAAGAATATCTCTGCCTCGTTGCAAACGCTTTTTAACGGCTGATTTGCTTATTTTCAAGGTTTTTGAGATTTCTTCAACAGTATAATCGTTGTAATAAAACAGAATTATGGCTGATTTATATTTTTCGGGTAATGCAATAACCTTTGAAATTACATCCTGCTCTAAATCTTCATCCTTGTATGTAGCAGTTACAGGCAAATCATCAATACACTCATTCTTACGACCTGATTTTTTCAGATAATCCAGACACTTATTTTGCGTTACTCTTATAAACCAGGCTTTTTCGTGTTCGGTATTTTTGAATCTGTATTTACCACAAAGATATTTTGTGAAAACATCCTGCAAAACATCTTCGGTATCACTTGCATTACCTAAATACAAAAATGCGATTTTATAAAGCATATTGCCATATTCGTTATATTTAGCTTCAAATTCATTTTCGAGATCTCGTTTGCTCATAACGTCCTCCTTTCACCCTAAAAACGATTGACAACTGCTTTTGGTGACAAAAATATTATTTCACACAAACATTTAAGGCAAAATTCTATAAAAAGCATTTGGAGTGAAAATGAGAGGACGGGGTGTTACCTTGTCCTCTCATTAAAACTTTTAATTCTTATTTAGTTTTGGTAATTTTCACCTTGTTTGACAAACATTTCATAATATTTGCCCTTGCGGGACATCAATTCATCATGTGAACCGCTTTCAATAATTTCTCCGTTCTCAATATGATAAATACAATCAAAATCACGAACAGTTGAAAGACGATGAGCAATCATAATCGTTGTTGAAGTGTTAGATACATCAAGAATGTTTTGCATTAACTTTGCTTCGGACAAAGGGTCAAGAGCAGATGAAGGCTCATCAAGTATTAACAGTCCAAAGTTATCTGTAAATAATCTTGCAAGCATCAGCTTTTGAGCTTCACCACCGGAAAGTGCAATACCATCTTCTGTAAATTCACGGGAAACCATTGTATCTAAATTTCCATCTGCTTTTTTAAGCACTTCTGATAAACCAATTTTATCCAGTATTTCAATCAATTTTTCATCAGGCACATCGTTATATACAGTCAGATTATCACGAAGGCTCATTGCCAGAATCCTAACATCCTGAAAGACTACGCCCATCTTCAGTCGCAATTGGTGAATATCATAGTCTTTTATATTCTTTCCGTTAATAAGAACCGCACCATTATTCACATCATACAAACGCAACAGCAGTTTAGTTAATGTTGTTTTACCTGCACCATTTTCACCAACAATTGCAACTCTTTGTCCGGGCTTTATATGAAGATTGAAGTTTTTGAACAACTGTGATGATTCATCATATCCGAAAGAAACATCTTTAAATTCAATTTCATAAATTCCATCAGTAGCGGGAATGGCGTTATCCTTATGCGGTTCAATTTCCGATTCGGCTTCAAAAAATTCTGCAACCTTTTCTCCGTTTGCTATGCATTGAAGCATTTGCATAATGCTGCTTGCGACATCGTTCAAACTTGAAGCTAATGCCGTTGAAGCAACAGTAAGAGATGCATATAAACCTATCTGTGTTTTATCACCGGCAATAACAAAAAATATTATATACGCAAGAATACAGGCAGCTTGTATAGGAGAGACCGCACCTTGCAGGAGATGAAAAGGTGCAACCCTTCTTATGAACTGTTTATACACTTTCTGAAAGTTATTCATAGCAGAATTAACTGTATTCAGAAGCTTTAAGCCGGCACCCGATGCACGTAGTTCAGCGGCATTTTCTTTAGTCTTCAGCACTCTGCTTGAATATTCCATTGGACGCCATGCATCAGCAAGACTCATTTCATAATCTGCAGTAGGTTTTACGGCAGGAATTCCTACAATTGCATTCAATATAACGAAAAATGCTGTAATTCCAAGCAGAACGGGACCAACAGAAGCAATTATCGAAACCATTGCAACCATTGTTGCAATTCCTCTCAGAATATCAGGGAGAAACATAACAACATTCTGAGCATGAATAGGATAGCTTTCCTGAGCGAAAATAAATTTCACAAAGAAATCGGGTTTATCATAATACTTGAAATCTGTGTCTAACGCCTTTTTATTAACATCATTTTTGATTTTGTTACTGACTTTTACAAGAGTCATTTGTGTGTATGCCATTTGAATAACTTTTTCCAATGCAGAAACCAAAACAATGAACAGAGTGAATATTATAATTATGGAAACAACTTCATTGTGAGGTGTATCATTCATAACAGAATCAATTGCCTTTTGCGGTAAAAGGGCTGTAAGGTATGCAGATACAGGTTGAAGCACTGCAGACATCAGTAAAATCGTAAAAATATATCCTTTTCCATATTTCCAATATGGTTTAAGGAGAAATAAAATATATTTAATCTTTGATAATTTTTTAGTACCTTTATTCTTCATATAATCACCATTATTTTTAAAATGTTTTTGACACGACAAACATTCCGCTTTAAAACAAGTTTTTGTTAATAAACATCTAAACGAGTTTATCAACACAGAACCCGACAAAAGCAGAATAAATATGAGTCTCTGTGGATTTTAAGTCAAATCCATTTTAAAAATATCAACACAGTGATTTAAGTGGAGTGTAACTATTCAAGGAATTTTTCATACCATCAGAAATAATCTGAATATCATCCCATTTCATTTACACTCACCCCCTATATAAAGTTATGATACCATTATACTTCATTTTTTAAATGTGATCAACCAAAAATTTGTGTTGAGAGAGAAGAACAGCATAAAAGACCTATGAAGTTGGTTCATCCAACCTCATAGGTCTTCATTTTATAGTGTTCACTCTTGTTAATGCGTGCTTAACCACCATTCAGTGTAGGCATCAGGGAAATTGGTTTTAAATCCGGTTACCCCTAAATCGCATATCTGCTGCCACCATTCCGGGTAATCGCCAAGATTTGAAAACACTTTGATTCCCATAGAATCAAACATATCCACATCCTCTTTGGTAAAAGCCTCATTATTGAGACCAACCTCCCAAAGATCTGAGCGTTTAACGAAATCCATTGTACGCTCATTGATAAAACGGATATTCGCACCTAAACGCAGTCCTTCGGGCTTACCGACCTTACGGTAATGCTCCTGTATTTCTTCCAGAACCTCCCAATCTCCAGACATAAAAATATATCTTGAAACGTTTTTTGATTTCGCAAGAATTTCATCCATACGAGGACACATACTCTTACATTTGAATTCCACCTCAACGCTGATGTCATAATCAACGGTTGATAACCATTCATCAAATTCAAGGAAAGTAATCAGATGTGTAACTCTGTCTTCAATGTAATCAGGCGGTGTAATCATACGTCTGCCACCAAAATGCTCTGTCCAGGGATACGGAGGATATTTGAGCTTAAGGGCATTGCGGTACGGTATATCGAATTCCTTAACCTGCTCCGCTGTCATATCCTTGAGAGCATCCCGATGCTTCTCGAAAGTCATATAACCCATATTATCGTTATGAGTTACAATGATTTCTCCATCTCCGCAAAGCTGGATATCCATCTCAATACCCTCACAGCCAAGTTCAACAGCTTTTTGGAATGCTTCCAAGGAATTTTCCGGAGCAAACTGAGTAACTCCCGTGTGTGCGAATCTCATAGGCATTCCGCAATACTCTTTTTTCATTATTCTATCCTCCTGAATTATTAATCAAATTCTTTATAGGATGTTATTTAAGAAAATTGATTTTCAATTCTATTATTCAAATTTTACAGCGACCACCATGACTTGTTTCAAATCCGTCTGGTCGCTGATTACAATAATAAGCCAATCTTCTCCTCGTTAATTGATAATACTATTATAGTGTAACATCTTTCACAAATCAATGGCATTCACTGCAATTTTTTGTGCATTTCTATCATTTTGCAAATGTACATTTATAACTAATCATACTCAAAGTAACATTATTCAAAATAATAGCAGATTATATAAGGATAAAAAAATAATGCGATTGCTTGGTTGAAGCCTTGCAATCGCACTATATTATATCATTTAATTAAATAGTATCATCAAAACAGTGATTTATATTTTCTATAATTCACTAATTAACTCTTACAACAAGGTCACTTTCGGGATAGCAGCAGCAAGGATGTATAAAACCGAACTGCACGTCTGCAATACGGCGCTTATCTTCACCCTCAGGTATATAAATCTTTCCGCTTACAAGTTTACTTCTGCAAAAACCGCATTCGCCTGTGTGACATCTTGCGGGAATTTCTATGCCTGCTCGTTCGAATGCACAAAGCACTGTTTCGCTGCTACTTGCTTTAATCACCGATTCGTTTCCACGATTAATAACAGTGATACTGAATTCTTTTGGTTCTTCTTCCGACTTTTTACCGGATGAGAACACCTCAAAGCGAATATATTTTTTCTCTTTCTCAAGCTTAGGAAGTTCTGTTTCAAGATATTTGTATAAACCTCCAGGACCACAAACAAAAATGCTGTAATTACATTCAGGAGCATATTTTCTTATAATATCTGCACCCACGAAACCTTTTTCATAACCTTCCTCGTCACTATGACTCAGCACATAAATCACATTGATTTTCTCATTGTTCTCAGAAAGCAAGTCAAGTTCTGTTCTGAAAAGAATTTCATCTGATGTTCTGCAACCATACAGCAAAGTAAGGGTACAATCTTCATCACCCTGATCTATTGCTCTTGCAAGGGAAAGGAATGGTGTAATACCGCTACCACCTGCAATACCAACGATATTTTTAGCATCTCTTAATGGGTTATATATAAGATTTCCCTCAGGTGCATAAGCATTAACTTTATCGCCTACGCTCCAGTTATCAAGAATATAATCGGAAACAAATCCATCATTAATACGTTTAACTGTAATCTGGTATTCACCATTTAATGCACTTGCAGGTGAAGAAGCTATTGAATATGAACGGGTAACAACTGCACTACCTATTTCGAATTTAAAAGTAAGGTACTGACCTGCTTTAAAATATGCAAGCGGTGCTGTTTCGCTTTTTAAATAATAGCTTTTTGCAATATTTGAATGTTCCTCAATTCTGCTGATAACAAGTTTTTGCTCTTTCGGGTGTATGCTTTTAGCAACTTTGTTTACTCCAAAATCATCGGTACAGGTAGGTAAAGTTGCTTCAGCGCTGTTTATAAACTGTTTTCTTTCTGTTAAAAACTTTACTGTATTCACGGTATCCTTGAAGTTACCGTTTACAGAAAACTTTTTCTTACTCATTTACTTTACCTCCTTTTCCATACCGAGTATTGCAGCCTTTGCTGCCATATCACCGGTTGTATAACTGGGTGAATAACCCATATGCCTTGTGGTGTAACCACCGGCAAAGTAAAGACCCTGAATGCCTTTATCTATCATATCAAACACAATTCTTTTCACTATACCGTCTTCCTTACTTGCTTCATAGCCGTAAATAGTTCCTGCAGGAGCATCTGTGTAACGGGCATAGGTCATAGGTGTTGAAATTTCAATTTCCTCTATGTAATCTCTGATATTAACACCTGTTGCTTTTTCAAAATTATCTATCATTTTCTCTGCAAAGGAAATCTTTGTTTTATAGTAGTCTTTAACAGAAACCTTGCTCCATTCATCCCCTGCAAAAATAGATGTCATATAGAGAATGCTTGTGCCCTCGGGTGAACAATCGTCAAAGGCTCTGTTAAGGCAAACCGTTGCCTGAACATCGTTGGTCTCCAGCTTTTTGCTGAGTTCGTAACACTTTCTGTTGTCGTTAGTGGGATAAATGAAATAGGTATGGTTATTAAGACCCAATTCATCTGCAGAACGGTTAAGACCTAAAAATACTGCGAAGCCCTTTGCGCTCAAGGTTTTAGCATTAACCTCTTTTTTAAGCTTCTCGGGAATTTCCTTTTCATCTATAAGCTTTGTGTAAGCATTATATGGTGAAGCGTTGCAGATAACTGCTTTTGCATTTATCTGAGTGCCGTCTTCAAGCTCAACGCCTGATGCTACGCCATTTTTAACAATTATTTTCTTAACGCTTGTGTTAAACCATGCATCGCCGCCATTTTCGGTGAATGCTTCAAGTAATGCAGTGCTTATCTGATGACTTCTGCCTCTTGGTATAACAGCACCATCAATGATGTATGCGTGAAGCATTGTAAAATAGTGAATAACATTAAGCTCGTCTGTTGGCTGACCAAGATAGCACCAATAAGCATTGATGATGTCTCGTGTTTTCTGACTTGCACCTAATGATTCAAGCACCTCATCAACAGAGTAGTTTGCAACCTTAAGAAAATCTGTGTGCTCAGAGAAAATTTCTTTTATCATCGAGGGCTTAAAATCCTGAATATCGCTTACAAAATCCAAGGTTTTTTCAATGCTCTCAATAAGATCAAAAATCTTTGTAACAACAGCTGATGAACCGGGGGCATATTCCTCAAGCTTTGATATAAAGGCTTCTTTACCTAACGGCATTGAATAATCGCACTTTTCATTTTCATCCAATGTAATAACTCGGAACGCTTCATCAAGTGAAACCCACTCAATCTTATCTGCTGCACCAACCTCTTGAAATATTTTCTGCAAGGGTGATTTACCTGTAATAGAGCCAACACCGCAGAGCTCATGAAGTGATGCTTCAAATTCGAATCTGCCTCTTACAAAGCTTGTAGCAAAACCACCGGGCAAATTATGGCGCTCAATAAGCAATGTTTTTTTACCTTCTTTGGCAAGGCGTGCCGCTGCAACAAGACCACCGTTACCCGCTCCTATAACAACTGCATCATAGTTTTTTACCATATTTTCACTTCTTTCGTAATAATACTTGTATGAACAAATTGTACCACATCTCTCAAAATCCTGCAAGGGAATTGGGCAAACCTTATTTATTAAACTTTACTTTCATACCACTTAACTAAATCACAGAATTTGCCTTTAAAGTGATATGAACGACCATTCTTGTTTACCCCTAACCCGTTGGCGCAATTACGCTCATATTATCTGCGAAAATTTCAAAAAGATTTTTTGCGAGAACCGGGAAATCAGGCTTGTTCAAGTATTCAAAGCTACTCATAAAACCTCTACCTCGGTATTGTAATACTGCTCTTGAAAATGGATGGCAGTTTTGATTTCTTCTTTAGTAAATCTCATACCAACAGGAGCTCCGACAAGCTTATCTTCAACATCATTATGACGGTGAGCAATAGCGATAATCTCGCACTCATAATTCTCAACAGGCTCATTGACACCTAAAAGATAAACATCAAGCTCCTCACCATCTCCACCAAGAACACCCGGAATATATCCATAGTTAATGGGATATGTAAGGGAATAGTTTTCTTTCTTATGAACATAGCCTATTGGTCTGTCAATCCCCACAACTACCCTCTCACCAAGATAAGATTTAACTTGTGATTTTCTTTCTTCAAATGTCATAATGGTCACCCTTATTAATTTTTCTTAAGATTGGGAAGAATTATTTTTCAAAATAAATTGCACCACTCTGGGCAAAAATCAATGGTGGTAAATCCATACCCTTTTGCTCCGGTATTCTTGATGCAATTGCGAAATCGTGGATTTTTCCGTATAAGAAATCAGGGTCAAATAACACGTGAGCACATAAAAATCCCTCTTTTTTAACAGGAAGCGTTACTGAATAATCTTTTGTGGTTTTAGCGGTATATGAAAAACATTCGCCATCTTTATCAAAAACTACAAGCTTATGCTTTCTGAGAAGCTTTTTTACATTAATTGTAACTGTTGTATCTTCTGTAAGTTTTACAGTATCGCCTAAAACAGCGTCACCACTTTTAATATCAATAAAGGTTGTTCCAACATCAAAACAAATTGTTGTGCGACCTTTAACAATAGCATCTAAAATATCTTCCGCTGAATTGGATTTTGCATAAACGTATGTAACAGGCCAACAAAGCATATTTGTTATAACATAATCCTTATGGTAATCGCTACCGCCAACAACGGGCAATTTATGACCATTTCTCATTTGCTCATGCCACCACTCGGTACATTCAAGGTTATCAAAATGAGTGGGAGCATTCCAGACCTCAAGAACATCCACATCTGCAGCATTCTTTTCCCATCGCCAAGGGCATTGTTTGCAATGAGGATGGTTCATACAAATAACCGCACCACGCTCTTCTGCCTTAGTTTTAACTCTTAAAAAATCCTCATAGGTTTCGCAGGTATCATAATCTTCCCGGTCGATAACATCCTTTACTCCCCACATATTGCAGTGACCGCCGTTTTTTGTAAGCTCTGCACCATAAATGAGAGTAAGTCCATCAACCTTCGGAAACTCCATGCAATTAACATTGTGGTCGGTAATCATAAGGAAATCAAGCTTATTCTTCTTTGCTTTCTTGATAACCTGCTCTAAGGTTAACCCACCATCAGAAGCAACTGTGTGGCAATGGGGTACGCCTACGTACCATTTATATCCGTTATAGTTCATTATTATCGCTCCTTTTTATTTTTCTGCTGATAATGCTTCGTTTTCTTTATGTCGTTCCTGACGCATTACTTCGAGTTCACGATACATCTGTTCTTTCTTTTCGCCCTCAATATCATAAGAGGTCTTAAGAATAATTGCTTTAAGAACATTACTGAGAGTATAACCAAAGAGAAGGAATGCAAGAATCTTGAGGCAGGTGTCAAGGTATGTAGGCTGAGCCTGCATTGTTGCAACAAGGTCACCCTCTGCAGAGGACATATAACCTGCCCAGGCAATCATAAATGGAATTGCAAGTTCTTTAAGGTAGTTACAGCCTGCGTTAATCCAACCGGGAACAATACCATGAATAGCTTCCATTCTTTCACCGCACTGCCACTCCAGATAATCAAGAAATTCAACGTTGAAATGAGAATTGGAAAGTTCCTGAATACCTATACCTACACCGAAAACAAAGTAGAACACATAGAAGAAAATACTATTCCAACCGGAGAAGAACATAATGCCGAATTGGGCTTCTACAAAGCAAATTGCAAAAAGCACACCTGCTGATATAAGAGCATAAGGACCACAGAATTTGAGAAGCTTTGTGGGTTCATATTTTTTAGATAATTTTGTAGTAATAAGGTTACCCACAACAGTACCAACAGCTGTTGGAAGAGTAAGAAGAAGGTTCTTCGATGAGCCCACTGTGATTGCTGCAAGATAGGTAGACATTCTTCCAAGCATAGCAAAGGCATTTACCCATTGCATAGCGTGGTAAGCTCTGTAATTCTTGTATTTAAAAAGAGAGAATAAGGCCTTTGATATTTTAACCTTTTCTTTCTTTGGCAATTCAATTCTTTCCTTACAGAAAAGACCGCACATAAGATTACCAAACGCAGTTACAGTTGCGGCAACAAGAGCAAGTGTCATATACATTTTATTCTTGTCATCGCTGAAAATTCCGTAAACAAAGGTTGCAATATATGCTCCGCCGTAGCCAATATAATACGATAACTGCCATATTGTAGCAACAGTTTTCTTTTCCTTGTGGTTGGGAGATATAACCTGAACCACATTCTGACCATAGTTATTAAATGCATTGAATATGGTCTGGCAGCAAGCTATACCATAGCGGAAGAGTGTCATCTGCTGAACAGTCCATCCCTCAGGAACATAGAAATAGAATACTGTAAGGAAGAATATGGGTGCAAGACAGATTATGTACCACTGACGGTATCTGCCCCAACGGCTCTTCCATTTCTGAACAATTACACCTGAAATGGCACCGATTACAATACCTAAAATAGTTGTGATAGTAGACTGCACTGCAAGAATAGAAGCAATTTCATCTGAGCTTACACCAACAGGTCCGAAATAAAGTTCATGCAAAAACGCTGCGGCAAGAGTACCCGTAAGAGTTGTTCCGAACATGCCGCCAATTCTTGCAAGCATAATACACACATATTCAAATTTTGTGATATACTTACCCTCATTATGATTGAGTGCCCCTTGGGGTATCGTAGTTGCAGGAGCAGTTTTCTTTTTAAACATTAAATCATCTCCAAACCGATATTCTTTATTTTTTTACATTCTATCACAACCACCTACCCGAATGCAACAGAAAGTGTTGCAATGTTCACAATAACCAGTAATCCACGACAATATTTTTATCAAAATTGCCGATAAAAATATTATAACAGGTGCACTCACCTTACTGACTAATACAAAGGAAGCCTTATCCCGCATTTGTTATTTCTTTATTCAATTATATACTTTTTCATCTATGGCAATTATTGAAACATTTATAAATATATGATATTATGAGTTTCAGGAAAGAAGGTTTTCTTATGAATTATCTCAAATATGTAAACATCAGGCAAGGCTCACAATCTTTGCATCGTTTCTCTCAGGGTAATACTTTACCTTTGGTTCAAAGACCTTTTGGATTTGCTGCGTTCAGCTTGCAGACTGAAACATCAAGAGGCAGCTGGTACTATCATCCCGGTGATCGTTCCGTTGAGGGTATTCGCCTTACCCGTCAGCCAAGCCCCTGGATCAGCGACCACAGTGCATTCACGATGATGCCGCAGATAGAAAAGCCCTATGTAGATTTCGAAGATTGTTGGTCGGGTTATGATCCTGAAAAAGCAATTTTACAGCCCCATTATCTTAAGTGTTATCTTAAAAGACCTTTCTGTGATTTTGAACTTACACCCACAGAATACGGTGCTTGTGTAAAACTCAGCTTCAAGAAGGATTTTGACCGATATCTTTCAGTTTTACCTGTTAAATATAATTGCGAGTATGAGTACGATAAGGAAAACAACCGCCTTTATTGTTGGACCGATTGCAACCAAGGCAGAAATAGTCACGATAAAGGTACTCTCAAAGGTTATTATGTTTTCCAGTTTGATGCAGATTCTGTTGACGTTGACAAGATTCTCACAGGCAACAGAGATACTTGTGATACAGAACACAGCTTACATACTGATGGTGAAGGAACAGGTATTCATATTGCACTGAAGAAAAAGGATGTTACATTCACAGTTGCCACATCTTTCATAAGCTATGAACAGGCCTTGAGAAACCTTCAACATGATTCTGTTTACGGTAGCTTTGAAGAGCTTAAAGCAGAGAACGAGCGTATATGGAATGCATATCTCAGTAAAATTGAAATTGATGCTGACGAAGATACAATGAAAACATTCTATAGCTGTATGTACCGCACATTCCTATATCCTCACAAGGCTTATGAGCCTGATGAAAATGGTAACCCTATTCATTATTCACCAAGTGCAGATAAAGTTCTTCCCGGTGTCAGATACACCGATAACGGATTCTGGGACACATACCGTACGAACTATCCTTTCTATGCAATTGTTGCGAAAGATATTCTTCCCGAAATTATTGAAGGTTATATTCAGGATTATAAAGATGGCGGTTGGCTTCCTCGTTGGACCGCGGGCGATGCCAAAAACTGTATGCCAAGTACTGCAATTGATGCGGTAATTGCAGATGTTGCTACAAGAAATCTGATTTCAAAAGATTTACTTGAAACCGCATTCCAAGGTATGGAGCACCACGCAAACAAATCCTCCACAGTACCTGCTTACGGCAGAGAGGGTTGTGAGGAATATCTCGAACTGGGCTATGTACCTTATGACAAATACCGCGAAAGCGTTAACCTTACACTTGATGCGGCATATTTTGATGATTGTATTGCAACTGTTGCAGGTATTCTCGGCTACGAGGATAAGAAAGAAAAATATCTTGCTCGTTCCAAAAATTACAAGAATATCTTTGATAAAGAAACAGGCTTTATGCGACCCAAGGATTCAGAGGGTAACTTCAAACCTGACTTTGACCCAATAAGATGGGGCGGAGACTATACCGAAGCAGCCGCATGGCAGACAAGCTTTGCAGTACAGCACGATATTGAAGGGCTGTCAGAGCTTTATGGTGGCAAGGAGGGTCTTATCAGGAAACTTGATGAATTCTTTGCTACACCTGCAGAATACAGAGTTGGCGGATACAATTACGAAATCCACGAAATGACCGAAATGGCAGTTTGCGACTGGGGTCAATGTGCAATTTCTAATCAGCCAAGCTTCCATATTCCTTTTATTTACACATATCTCGGTCAGCCTGAAAAGACTGAATATTGGCTTAAAAAGATTTGTGCAGAGGGCTTCTCATGGAAAGATGACGGCTTCCCCGGCGACGAAGATAACGGCTCAACTGCCGCTTGGTATATTTTCAGTTGCCTTGGTATTTACCCCATTACCCCCGGTAAACCCATTTACACGAACAATAAACCGATGGTTGATAATATCCGTATTCTCGGTAAAACGGTAAATTTCAGAAAATACGGCAATATTATTTCATACGAAGAAATAATGAAAGAAATTGAAATAAAGTGAATGTATCCGAACCACATATGGTTCGAATACATTTACTCTAAAGAGGTAGATTTATATGCATAAAAAATTAGCACTTACTCCCCCTATGGGATGGAACAGCTGGGACTGCTATGGTGCGGCTGTTAATGAAGAACAGCTTCTTGCCAACGCAGATTATATGGCAAAGCATCTTAAAGATTATGGTTGGGAATATGTTGTTTGCGATATTCAGTGGTCTGAGCCTACTGCAAACAGCTTTTACTACAACTATTTTGCACCACTTTGTATGGATGAATATTCACGCCTTATTCCGTCAGTTGAACGCTTCCCCTCTTCTGCAGATGGTAAAGGCTTCAAGCCCATTGCAGATTACATACACTCTCTTGGTCTTAAATTTGGCATACATATTATGAGAGGTATTCCGAGACAGGCAGCACACCAGAATACTAAAATCAAATGCGAGGGCGTTACTGCAAGAGATATTGCCTGTCCCTCTAACATTTGTAAGTGGAACCCTGATATGTATGGTCTTGAAACCCACAAAAAAGGGGCTCAGGAATATTACGATTCAATATTTGAGCTTTACGCATCATGGGATGTGGACTACATCAAGTGTGACGATATTGCCAACACAGAGATGTTCCCCGATAACCCTTATTCAGCAAGAAAAGAAATTGAAATGCTCAGAAAAGCTATCGACAAATGTGGCAGAGATATGGTTCTCAGTCTTTCACCCGGCCCTGCTCCCGTATGGGAACACGAGCATCTTGCAGCTCATGCAAATATGTGGCGTATGACAGGGGATTTTTGGGACGAATGGAGCAAGCTCCACGCTATGTTTGAGCGTTGCTACGCCTGGCAGGAATATGTTCAGCCCGCTGCTTGGCCCGATTGCGATATGCTCCCTCTGGGCAGAATTCAGATTACAGAAGAGCTTCCCGAATACAGAAACCGTTACACACGCTTTACCCATGATGAGCAGATAACAATGATGACCCTTTGGGGCATTTTCCGCTCTCCTCTTATGATGGGTGGCGAAATGCGGGATAACGATGAATTCACTCTTTCACTTCTTCAGAACAGAGAGCTTATTGATATGCTCAAAAATTCAAACGGTGCAAGACAGTTCAAGCGTGAAGAAACTGATGGTAAAGGTGAAATTATCTGGACATCTACAGGAGAAAATTGCAAATATGTTGCACTCTTTAACACAGATGACAAAGAAAGAGAAATCCGCTTTGATATTACTGATATTTCAATCGGCGGTGTTAAATACAGCGTTTGGGATATGTGGAAGCACGAAGAATACACCGTAACCGATAGTGAATTTTTCGCAAAGGTTAATTCTCACGGTGCAAGGCTTTTCAAGATTACTGTAAAATAGATTTCAATAAATACTAAAGGAGTGAACACTTTTTCAATGTGTTCACTCCTTTAATCTTTACATTTAGCCTTTGTTATAGCCTCTCAACTTTGCACTGTTTCATTCTTCATCAGGTTGCTGACCATCATGTGCTAACCATTTGCAATCTGTGATTTCCATATTGGTGAAGGTTGCTTTGAATGATGAATTTTCGGGACTACATGCGTAAATTCCGAATTGAATTTTTCCGCCACCATTCCACATATGGCATACGCGCATTTGCTTGAATGTAACACCATCCTCAGAACACTCAATGCAATAATCGTCCTCACGGCGACTGAATCTGTACCACATTGATTTAATACCCGCGTCAATTTCAGTTGTTGCCCAATCAGAATAACCATTGTTGGTTACAACAGAACCGAGATGCTGAAATTTCTCGTTTTCATATTCAATTGAACCTTTAATCCAATTATCAGAATCAAGATACATAACAATACCGCATTGGTCAAATCTTTGTTTACTTAAAAATTCGGTTTTAACAACAAAGGAGAAATATTTTTCTTCTGTTTCCGTCTGTAATACTGGAGCATTATCATTCCTGAAATGGTAATATGTTCTTTGCCATAAATCAGTATGGGGATTTGTAATTATTTCAATTTTATCTTCACTTACATAGTAATCTGCAGGTTCTCTTGTCCATTTAAAAGCACTCACATCAAAATTCATACCAACACCACCAAAATAGTTTTTAATAATTATACCATATGGCAAACAACTTTTCCATAGTTCATATATGAAAGCATAAATTAAACTCAGGGAGTAGATTTTCAAGCCTACACCCTGAGTTTTAGTTCATAAATTTATTCCTTGCTAATCACTTTTTTCTGCCACGACCATTTGTTGCATTTCGGGCATTTCATATATCTTGTTCTGCCTATGTGCATTGCCAGATTAACTGCTTTAAATGTTGGAACATATCTGTGTTTGCAGTGCTTACATTCATAATATCCTGCTATCTGCTCAATTTTCATAGCAAAGAACAGCCCGATAAACCCCGGAATAAAGCCTGAAAATACAACAACCAATTTTTGCCACTCTTCCATAGGTAAATATGCTGCAACCACTATAGGCACAAACAAAATAATAAATGAAAGAACACCAATAACCCATTCAAGCATAAGTAATCTTTTATCGCTCTCTTCTTTCTGTTTTACCATTTCAAGAAGCTTGTTTTCCATTTCTTTATTGTAATTATCCATAGTAATTATCTCCCCACTTAATAAATCATTTACTGTAATTTTAAGAACGCTACACAATTCCAGCATAATTGATGAATCAGGCAGAGATTTGCCTGTTTCCCATTTTGAGACTGCTCTGTCAGTGATGTTCAGTTTTTCTGCCAACTGCATCTGAGTTAAGTTTTCTTTTTTTCTGCATTCGGCAATAAATCTTCCGATTTTCACTTGGTCCATAATGTGCCTCCTTTCAATTTCAGTATAGATTTTTAAAGAAATAAAATACACACACCATCGGTTGAGTGAGGAGATATCAACCATTGGTAGAGTAAAAACAGAATGTTAATTTGGATTGTATTTACTTTTTACAATAGATTTCTATTGCTGCAGAAATAAACTCAGCAGTACCTTTACCATTCTCATCAATGTTATTTTTAAAACTTTCATCAAAAACATACATCTGACCGAGACCTGCTAAAATCTCCATTGTGCAAAGATAGTAATTTTCGGTGATATGGTTCTGCAATTTTTCTACAAGGCTCTGAGCTTCAGGGAAATCAGACTTTTCACCATTTTTCAGGCATACTGAAAACTCTGCAAAAATACCATTCATTTCTTCGGAAAGATTATTCCACTTATCTTTAGAATAATCATTTTTTTAATTATAAAAAGATTTTTTAAAATCTGCAATTTCGTATTTCTTGATATAATTATACCACCGGAATTAAATAAAAAGCAATAGTTTTAGCTTATTGACACTAACAACATAATTTTATAAAATAAGCTTATATTCTCTACAGAGGTGAAATTGTTTGAATATTAAATTAATCGACTCACCGAAAGTTGTTATGACGAACACAGAAAGTCATCACGCCTACTTTGCCTGGCCCACTATTGCAAAGCTTCAGAATGGTAAAATCTGTGTTGGTGCTTCTGGTTACAGAGTAGAGCACATTTGTCCTTTTGGTAAGGGTGTTCTTACATTCAGCAATGATAACGGCGAAACATACGGAAAACCCGTGCCCGTTTTTGATACTGTTCTTGATGACCGAGATGTAGGGCTTACTGTTTTCGGGGAAAGTGGTCTTATTGCAACATCTTTTAACAACACACTCGAATTTCAAAGAGAAAATATGCCTCAGACCCAAGAATGTTTCGACTACATAAATTCTGTTTCTGAAGAGGATGAGGCGGAAGCTCTCGGCATCAGTTTCAGAATAAGCAAAGACTGTGGCGAGACCTTTGGTAAGATATATAAATCCCCTGTTTCATCTCCCCACGGACCTACCGCCCTTAATGACGGTACTGTTTTATGGGTTGGCAGAAGGCTTGGAATCCACAACCACATTGAAGCGCATGTAATCAATACCGAAACCGGCGAAATGACCCTCCGAGGTGAAATGGGTATATATAAATACGAGGAATTTAAAGAGCTATACTTCTACGAACCACACGCAATTCAGCTTTCTGACGGAAAAATAATCTGTCACATACGTGCAGAAAATGAAGAAGAGACTATATTCACTCTTTACCAGACTATTTCCCTTGATAATGGTGTAACCTGGAGTAAGCCTGAGCAGATTATAAGAGATGACAGCGGTGCTCCCGGACACTTATTCATGCATTCATCGGGAACATTAATTTCAACTTTTTCTCACAGAAAAAGACCTTACGGAATATGGGCAATATTCAGCGAAGACGGTGGTGAAACATGGAGCGATGAAGTTATTTTGCACAACGGCTATGATACCGATGATTTAGGTTACCCATCAACAATTGAACTTGATAACGGAGATTTAATCACCGCATTCTATACAAGAGAAAATGATTATGTCCCTGCACTTATAATGCAACAAAAATGGTCTATAGAAAAATAACTTTTATAGAAAAATGATTATTTTAATTACTGGAGCGTTTACTATGGCAAAAGAAAAATGCAAAAAAACAAAAAGACGGTTACTTATCTTTATTTCTGTAATTATTGTTCTCGGGGTTTTAATTGCAGGACTTAACCTTTTATCAGTTCAAAATCTTTTGAAAAAAGGTAATTCATATAATAGCCTTGAAATTGAAAACCAACTCATTCCCCAAAAGGATGAAAACGGCTATTGGTATTTCACAACCGATGGAGATTTCAAGGTAATGCACCTTACTGATATTCACATCGGTGGCGGTTTCATGTCAAAAGATGTGGATGAAAAAGCACTCAATGCAATTGCAACAATGATAACAAAGGAAAAACCTGACCTTGTTGTTGCAACAGGTGATATTGCTTTTCCCGTTCCATATATGGCAGGTACATTCAACAACTACAGCGGTGCCAAGGCATTCGGAAACGTTATGGAAAATCTTGGAGTTTATTGGACTGTTACTTTTGGCAACCATGATGCTGAATGTTATTCATATTTTGACAGAGAAGCAGTTGCGAAAATTTATTCAGATGAAGAATTCAAGCACTGCTTATTCCAGGCAGGTCCTGAGGCTGTTGACGGCTACGGCAATCACGTTATTGAGGTTAAAAACTCAAAGGGTATTATTACGCAGGCTATGGTTTTAATTGATTCTCAGGCTTATGTTAAAAATAATCTCATAGACAGTATTAATGGTACATACGACAATATTCATCCCAATCAGGTTGAATGGTACGAAGCTGAGATCAAGAGAATGAATGCTGAAAACAAGAAAATCAACAAAAAGGCTGATACAGTTGTAACTCAGGCTTTCTTCCACATCCCTTTGGTTGAAATGTTAGACGGTTGGAAAGAATTTACCGAAAACGATTTTAAGGACACAAATGATTTCAGATTTGTTGACGGTATAATGGGTGAAGGCGGCAAACAGGTTTACTGTGGGCTTGGAGAAGATAACCTTTTTGAAAAAATGCTTCAATTAGGCTCAACTAAGGCTATGTATAACGGTCACGATCATCTCAACAGCACAACCTTTGAATATAAAGGTATTCTTTTCAGCTACGGCTACAGCATTGACTATTTTGCATATTCGGGTATTGATAAATTGGGTTCTCAAAGAGGTTGCACAATGATTACCTGCAAGCCCGACGGCAAATTTTCAATTGACAAATACAATTATTATTCTGACAGATATAAGCTTGACGGCTTTACCCGCGAAGATGTAACAATGCAGTTTGAGGATGTTACATATCAGCCTGTTACAGACTAAAAAGTCTTAAAAAAGGAAATGAGTAGATATGATTAAAGAAAAACTCAGCAAGAAGAATTGGCTTATAATTACCCTTTTCTGCTTTATGGGTGGTATTGCCTGGAATACAGAAAATATGTATTTCAACACCTTTATCACCAACGAAATTTATGCCGATGTTTCACAGTCAGCAATACTCGGTTCAA
Source organism: Acutalibacteraceae bacterium (assembly GCA_045576615.1). Taxonomy (GTDB): domain Bacteria; phylum Bacillota; class Clostridia; order Oscillospirales; family Acutalibacteraceae; genus DTU089. The sequence continues at coordinate 25,397 of JAZNGU010000035.1, forward strand.
TGGAAGCAGTAACTGCGGTTTCGAGAATGGTTGCTCTTTCCGCTATTGCAGCAGTTCTAACCACATTTATAATGGGTGCTCTCAGCGACAGATTAAAGAACCGAAAATTGTTCATTTCTGTGGGCTACATTCTCTGGGGTATAGTTACGGCTATGTTCGGCTTTATTACAAAAGAAAATGTAGCAAACCTCTTTAACCTTTCCGATGAAGCAAAAATTCTTGGCTGCACCGTATGGTTTGTTATTCTTATGGATATTGTTATGACCTTTATGGGCTCAACAAGTAATGATGCGGCTTTTCAGGCTTGGGTAACGGATATAACTGTCCCAAGGCAAAGACCTGTTGTTGAAACAGTTTTATCTGTTGTAGGCACTATATCCTCATTTGCAGTAACAGGTGTTGGCAGCTTTGCACAGGCAGGAACTATCTCATACAAGCTTTTCTTTGGAGTTTTAGGTCTTGTGGTAACCTTGTGTGGAGTTTTAGGACTTTTCCTTATCAAAGATCCACCCCGTACTGCCCAAATTAAGACCTCTTCAAACTATTGGGCAGACCTTTTCTACGGTTTCAGACCCTCTGTTATTAAAGAAAATGCAAGGCTTTATCTGGCTCTTATTTCATTCTGCTTTGCAATAATTTCATTCCAGGTTTTCTATCCGTATCTTCTTACGTACGTTCAATATGTGGTTATTCCCGATAACGGTGGTGTGGAAGGTCTCTTAAGAGTACCGGTTATTGTAACTGCCGTGGTTGTTGCTATTGTTGTTCTTGCACTGATTGTGGCTATGCTTAAGCTTTCAACAAAGAAAAAAGGCTTTTGCCTCATTGTCGGTGTAATTGTTATGAGCTTAGGCTTCTTATTGCTTTCAACAAGCACCAGCATTTATATTATTCTTATAAGCATAGTGCCCGTTGTTCTTGGTAATGCCCTTGTTAATATTTTATTCGGTGCCTCTGTTAAAGACTATATCCCCGAAGGCAAGGCAGGTCTTTTCCAGGGTATCAGAATGATATTCGCTGTGCTCCTTCCTATGGTTATAGGTCCATACATCGGTGAAACCGCTTGTAAATATGCAGCACAGACTATTATAAACGAAGCAAATGCAGAAGTAATTGTACCTGCAAAGGATATGTTTCTTTGGGCTGGTTTTGTATGCCTATTGGGGCTTATACCCCTTTACTTCCTTGTAAAAAAAGGTCTTGAAGTGAAAGAAACTGAAAATGTTGCCTGAGGTAAAAAGTATGAACAAATGGAATTTTTACACATCAAAAGAAATTAAACCCGAGGGTTGGCTTCGCCGTCAGTTAGAAATTCAGGCAGAGGGTTTAAGCGGTAACCTTCATAAAATATGGCCCGATATCCGTGACAGCGCCTGGATTGGCGGGAATCGCGAAGGTTGGGAAAGAGTGCCCTATTGGCTTGACGGATTCATTCCCCTCGCTTATCTTTTAGAAAATGAAGAAATGATTGTAACTGTTAAGAAGTACATTGATGCAATTGTTTCAGCTCAAGAGGACGATGGTTGGATTTGCCCTTGCAAAAAAGAAGAAAGGGCAAAATATGATACCTGGGCAATTCAACTTATTTGCAAAACCCTTAAAGTTTATTACGATTGCTCAGGTGACGAAAGAATTCCTGATGTTATTTACAGAGTTCTCAAAAACTATTATAAGCTTCTTAAAAAAGGTGAAATAACTTTATTCAAATGGGGCAAATACAGATGGTTTGAAACTTTTATTTCGCTTAATTTCTTATACGAAAAATATAATGAAGAATGGATAAAAGACCTTGCCCAAATAATTAAAAAGCAAGGCTTTGACTATAACACGGCAACAAATTTATGGGAGAAACCCAGCCACACCTGGCGAATGACTACTCATATAGTAAATATGTGTATGATGCTTAAAACTGAAGCAATTTCCCACGATTTATTGGGCGAACCTTATACCGATAATGCAGAAAAACTTCGCTCCGTTCTTGATAAATATAATGGTACTGCTTTTGAAGGCTTCACGGGTGACGAGGTACTTTCAGGCCTTGACCCAACAAAAGGCACTGAGTGCTGTGCTGTTGTTGAGCAGATGTATTCCTACGAAGAGATTTTCGCCCATACAGGTGATAACAAATGGGCAGAACGCCTTGAAATGCTTGGCTACAACGCTCTTCCTGCCACTCTCAGCGAAGATATGTGGACCCACCAATATGTTCAGCAGGTTAATCAAATTGCCTGTCAGAAAACGATGATTATGGCTCCGTGGAGTACAAACGGCCCTTATGCACATACATTCGGACTTGAGCCGAATTTTGGTTGTTGCACTGCAAACTTTAATCAGGGCTGGCCCAAATTTGCCCTTTCTGCATTTATGCATAATGGCGACACAATAATAAATGCTGTTATGTTACCCTCTGTTTTAAATATTGATGGCGTAAAAATTAAGCTTGAAACCAACTACCCTTTTGAAAACAAAATGCACTATTACATAGATGCTGAGAAAGATTTCAACTTTGTAATCCGTATTCCATCTTTTGCTGAAAACCTTAAAGTTAACGGTGAAAACACTGAATCAAAAGACCTTGAATTTGCAATTAAACAAGGTGAAACAGAAATTGAAATCGAATTTCAAACAACACCGTTTTTCAAAGAAAGACCAAATAACCTTTATGCTTTGCAGATGGGTTCTTTGCTTTTCTCTGTTTCTATCAGTTATGAAAAGAAAATGAGAGAATATGTGAAAAAGGGGGTTGAGCGCAAATTCCCATATTGCGATTATCAGTTTATTCCAAAAACCCCTTGGAATTATGGCTATTGTGATGAAGTTTTTGAAATCAAATTCAACGGAATAAGTGATATTCCCTTTTCACAAGGAAAACCACCCGTTACCATAAAAGCAAATATGCAACAAATCAAATGGGGACTTAAATTTCCTTACAGAAGTGTTGCAAGAAAAACACCAAAATCAACGAAACCCATTTCCGATGTTCAGAAAATTGAGCTTATCCCATACGGTTGTGCAAAACTCAGAATGACAGAGATGCCGATACTTAAGAAATGATTATAAAATAAATGCAGTTCCGAAATAGAACTGCATTTATTTTATATCAAAACATAATCTTTATTTTCCTGTGTTTCAAAAGAAATTGTGTTTCCTTTTCTTTCAAAAGGTATTTCTTTGTTATCTGCTTTGCTGATTACAGATTTAATACCATCACATTCAACAGTACATTTTCTTCCTTTAAGGCTCTTTATTTCAAGAGATAAAACCTTTTCATTTTTAAGCTCTGCAGAAACAAGGAATGCACCGTCTGCACGAAGGTTCTCGAAAGATGCATCTTCAGTTTTATTCCAGCAAGGAAACAGCCTGATAATACCCTGATGGCTTTGCATAAGCATTTCGTTTATTGTTGCAGGAATAGTTGTAAGATGCTCAATTCCGCCACCGTGATGACGGAAAAGTCTGTTCGGAAGAGCGAACTCCTTAATATTCTGATGAATACCTTCAATAAGAAAATTCGGGTCAACACCGATTCTTGCACCTGCAGGAAGATAGGAGTTTGAGCCATTATCGTCAAGTCTTCTGTCGTTGATGAAATATGTATTCCTTGCGATTTTAAGAAGCTTTTCATCAGAAGAAAGACCAATCTGAGAAGCTGGGTAAATATGCTGAAGACCAACAGTATTATCATTTCTCCAACGAATACCGAATTTTGAATATCTGAAGCACTTTTTACCATTCTTAATAAAGGTTGGGAAATCGCTTAAATTTTCAATAATATCTTCCCATAAAGCATATTTTTCAGCGTTAAGATCAAGTTCTTTTGACATATCATAAACTGCATTGAACAAGAGTTTTACAAGTCCGAGGGAGTTTATGGCATTTATTGTATTCACCTGACCAAAATGGGTGATATATCTGAATTTCTCGCCACGGTAATAAGGAATTTCATGAGCAGCATCACCTTTAATAACGTATCTACCCTTTTCCTTGACAAGATAATCTTCCCAGAAAGCTGCAGTATTCACAACAAAATCATAGTAATTTTCGAGAGCATAGTCCTTATCATAGGTTGAAAACCAATGCATAATCGGGATTACACACGCGTAGGCAGCGTGGCTTTTCTGACCAAGGAAAAGGATTCCGTGTTCCTTGCAATCTGCCTGAGAATATACATCGAGTGCTTTAGGACCGAAGCTTACGGGAAAAGCATAACCTTTGCAACCAAAAAGCTTTGCCATTCTTTTCGCTTCATCCCTCATATCATTAACGGGCGCCATATAACCGTCAAAAAGTTCGGGATGGTTAGCAGAGAAAACGCAGTAATAAGGCGCTTCATAGTTATAATTCATATGGTAGTCCCCTGCCCAAGGGAAGAAGTCATCAGTTACAAAGTTACCGAATAATCCGGGAGGAAACTCTCTGTTACCCATACATCCTGCAAGGTGATAAAGACTGGAATTATAAAATTTTTCAATTTCTTTATCCCGGAGAGTTACTTTAGATGCAGAGAAGAAATTTTTCCATTTCTCCTGAGTTTTCACTTTATCTGCATCATAATCACAGTTTAAAGCCATTTCAAAGGCTTTATTCATGTAATTTTCTTCATCAAAATTTGTAACAACCGAAATGCAATAACGAGTGGTTTTAAATCCATTTTCAGTATTTGAATTAGATTCTTTTAAACAAACCGCAACAGCAGAAGTTCTGTCAACATTCCCACCACAGAATTTACGAGAATAGCATTTCATGCCACTTTCTTCCGACTGCGAATTCACTGAATCGCAGGTGTCGGGAAGATTAATGCTGACATGGTTAGAAATTTCTGCTTCAGGCGCTTTGATTTCAAAATAAATACGATTTTCAGGAGCAACAAAGAACTCTATTTCTGTGTTACCGAATTTACATTCGAGAAGACCTTTATCAAAATATTGTTTAATATTATATTTTTCTAAATCAACATTACCGATTCGCAAATCGCCAACGGTTTTTATACCGCCATCACCATGAGTACCACTGACAAATTTCCAGAAATCACATTTTGAAATATGAATAATGAGGTTTTTTTCGTCATTATCAAAAACAACGCACAAATCACCGTTACCGCTCATAGCACCGGCAGGGATTTTATATACAACCTTACCCCCGTCAGTATTTACAGGCTTTGAGGTTATTTCATTAAAATATGTGTTCATATATATCACCAATTACACATTATAAAATTTTTAAAATATTAAATCAAGTTATACTTCTGATATTTAGTAAACTCCCATTTGCCTTTCAAGTATCTAAAAACTGCAAATTTCATTACTAAATCCTTTTCATCAATTTGAAGTACTCGCCGTCTTCATCTGCACCATCAAAAAGCACTTCTGTAAATCCGAACTTTCTATACAAGTGCAAGGCGTTATCATTTCCTTTATCAACACCGATTGTCATTTCCGAAAAGCCCATTTCTTTTGCTTTTTCTATAAGAAAAGTGAGAATTCCGCTACCGATACCACGATTGCGGTATTCCTTTTTAACAATCATTCTTGAAACATAAACTCGCTTACCTTGAATAGTGTAATCAGGGTCGCCCGTTTCTAAAACCAATGCACCCTCACCGATAAACTCACCATTGATTTTGTAAATAAAAACAAGACGATTACCCGATGCTATCTCCTCTCGCCATTTTTCAGCAAGGGGTTGAGCTTTCATATTCCATATATTTGAACATTTGTAATAGTCATTAAGCTTGAGTGGTTCGATAACTATATTTTTATATTTTTTTAAACTATCCCTGAATCCATCAATAAAATTCATTATTTCAACAACCTCTTTAAATATTCATCCGATTCTTCTCTTGATTTAAAGATTATAATTTCTTTTTCTGACGTATATTTTTCAATTAAAGCATATATCTTCGGCAGAGTAGTTTCGGGAAATTCTTTAATAAAAATCTCGAATTCGGGGTCT
>JAZNGU010000036.1:0-58254 GCA_045576615.1 Acutalibacteraceae bacterium
ATGGACCTTGTAAAAGATACAGCTGTTGCTGGTGCAAAGAAGAAAGCTGCTGCTAAAGCTACAGATGCTGAAGGCGAAGCAGAAGAAAAACCTGCAAAGAAAGCTCCTGCAAAGAAGAAAGCTGATGCTGACAAGGCAGAAAAGAAACCTGCAGCAAAAAAAGCTCCTGCTAAGAAAAAAGCAGATGCTGACAAGGCTGAATAATTAATATTTTATGCCGCCTCAGTAAAACTCTGGGGCGGTTTATTGATTAAAGGTTGAATTTTGACCAATAATCTATTTTACTAAAATAAATCAGGAGGTTGTGTTTATGGCACTTATTCCTTATGTTGTGGAGCAAACCAATCGCGGTGAACGTTCCTACGATATTTTTTCACGTCTTTTAAATGACAGAATTATTGTTCTTTCCGATGAGGTTAATGATGCAACAGCAAGTATCATCGTTGCTCAGCTTCTTTACCTTGAAGGTCAGGACCCTGAAAAAGACATCAGTTTTTATATCAATAGCCCGGGTGGTAGCGTTACTGCAGGTCTTGCTATTTACGATACAATGAAATACATCAAATGCGATGTTTCAACAATTTGTATGGGTATGGCAGCTTCTATGGGTGCATTTCTTTTCTCTTCAGGCACAAAGGGCAAGAGATATATTCTTCCTAATGCAGAGGTTATGATTCATCAGCCTCTCGGCGGTGCAAAAGGTCAGGCAACAGAAATTCTTATTGCCGCAGACCACATTAAGAGAACTAAAGACCGTTTGAATAAAATTCTTGCCGAAAACACCGGTAAGAGCGTTGAAGAAATTTTCAACGATACCGAAAGAGATAACTGGCTCACTGCAGAAGAAGCAGTGGCTTATGGTCTTGCAGATAAGATTATCGAAAAGAGGTAAAATCCTTTGGCACGTGACGAAAAAGGAACAAACGATAAAATCCGTTGTTCGTTCTGCGGTAAACCGCAGGCGCAGGTCGGGCAGATGATTTCAGGTCCCGGAGTTTATATTTGTGACGGTTGTGTTGAACTTTGTATGGATATTGTTGAAGGTATTCAGAACCAACCTGAAGCAAAAAAAGTTGCAAAAGCTACTAAAAAACTTCCTAAACCCCAAGAAATCAAAGCTATCCTTGATGAATATGTTATCGGTCAGGACGATGCTAAAATGGTTTTGAGCGTTGCAGTTTACAACCATTATAAGCGTATTTTCCGTTCTTCTCCCGATGATGTTGAAATAAATAAAAGCAATGTTCTTCTCTTAGGACCTACCGGTGTAGGTAAGACTCTCCTTGCTTCAACTCTTGCAAAGATTCTTGATGTTCCCTTTGCAATTGCCGATGCAACAACACTTACCGAGGCGGGTTACGTTGGTGAAGACGTTGAGAATATTCTTCTTCGCCTTATTCAAGCGGCAGATTTTGATATTGAAAAAGCTGAGCAGGGTATTATTTATGTTGATGAAATTGATAAGATTGCAAGAAAATCTGAAAATGCGTCAATTACCCGTGATGTGAGCGGTGAGGGTGTTCAACAGGCACTTCTTAAAATTATTGAAGGTACAGTTGCCAATGTTCCTCCTCAGGGCGGAAGAAAACATCCTCAGCAGGAATTTATACAGATTGATACTTCAAAGATTCTTTTCATTTGTGGCGGTGCATTCGCAGGCATTGAAAAACTTATTGAAGACAGACTTGGAAAAAGCGTTCTTGGTTTCGGTGCAGAAATTCATTCTAAATCCGAACTTAAAAATCTGGACTTGTATTCCAAGGTTATTCCTCAGGACCTTGTAAAATTCGGTCTTATTCCCGAGCTTGTTGGTCGAATTCCTGTTATAACATCTCTTCAGAATCTTGATGCAAATGCCCTTATCAATATTATAACAAAGCCCAAAAACGCTTTGCTTAAACAATATCAGAGCCTTTTCAAAATGGATAAGGTGACACTTGACTTTACGGATGATGCAGTAAGAAGAGTTGCTGAACTCACAATTGAAAAAGAAACAGGCGCCCGTGGTCTTCGCGCAATAATGGAGAAAACATTAATGCCAATAATGTATTCAGTTCCCTCTGACCCAACAATTGAAGTGGTTAAAATTACTGCCGATGTTGTTGACGGAAAAGGTGAAGCTACTTACGTAAAAAAGCCTAAAGGCACAGCAGAACAAACTGCATAAATTAAAAATTTTTATAATGGAGAGTAAAGTTTTGTCAAATCTTTATTCTCCATTGAATTCTATAAAGGTACATATTATATATGGTTAAAGAAATTTACGAAAACAGAGCATTACCGGTTATGGCACTTCGTAACCTTGTCGTTTTTCCCGAACAGACAGTTTGTTTCGAGGTTGGCAGACCGAAATCAATAAAAGCAATAAGAAATGCCGTTGATTCAACGGATAGACTTATTTTCCTTGTAACTCAAAAGGATGCAACTGTTGAAGACCCTAAATTCGAAGAACTTTATGATGTTGGCGTTGTTGCTGAAATCAAACAAATCAGCGGTGACGGAAAGAATTTTGAAATTGTTGTTGAAGGTCTTTACAGAGCCAAGGTGGTTGAGGTTCTTAAAGAAAGACTCTCTATGAGAGCCATTGTTAAACAATGCACTGAAATTCTCCCTGATACAGAAGATTTAAAAACAGTTGCCACACTTCGTCTTTTAAAAGAGAGGGTGGAGGAATATGTAAGTGCAAGTCCCAGAATTGCTCCCGAGGTTTTTCTTGCAGTATTGGAGGAATCTGATATTGCAACCGCAACCGATGGTGTAGCAGGGCATTTTCATCTTGAAATGGAAGATAAGCAAGCACTCCTTTCTGAACTTAGTATTCTTAAAAGAACTGAAAATCTTTGTACAATTCTTTCCAGAGAAACCGAAATTCTTAAAATTGAAATGGAATTGCACGATAAGGTTCAGGAGAGAATGGATAAAAACCAAAGAGAATATTATCTCCGTGAGCAGATTAAAGCCGCTTCAGTTGAACTTGGTGAAGATGATTCACCAATAGCAGAAGCTGCAAGCTATAAAGAAAAAATCTCTGCTCTTCCCATTGATGAAAGGTCAAAGAAAAAGCTTTTTGATGAGTGTGAAAGACTTATTAAAACTACTCCCGGCAGTCCTGAAGCAAATGTTGCAAGAACATATCTTGAAAGGGTAGTTTCTCTTCCCTGGGATGTATATACGGAAGATAATCTTGATGTTATTTCTGCTCGTAAAACCCTTGAAAAAGACCATTACGGACTTCAAGAAGTTAAAGAACGTATTTTGGAGCTTGTTGCAGTTAAAAAACTTGCTCCCGATGCTAATGCTCAGATTCTTTGTCTTGTTGGTCCTCCCGGTGTCGGTAAGACATCAATTGCTCGTTCTTTGGCAGAAGCAATGGGCAGAAAATATGTGAGAATTTCTCTCGGTGGTGTTCGTGACGAAGCGGAAATCAGAGGTCACAGAAGAACATATATCGGTTCAATGCCCGGTAGAATTATTACTGCTATTGAACAGGCAGGAACATCTAATCCTTTAATTCTCCTTGACGAAATTGATAAATTGGGCAGTGATTTTAAAGGCGACCCATCATCTGCACTTTTAGAGGTGCTTGACGGTGAGCAGAATGACACATTCAATGACCATTATATTGATGTGCCCTTTGATTTAAGTAAGGTTCTCTTCATTACAACTGCTAACGATGCTTCTCAGATTCCATCTGCACTCTTTGATAGAATGGAGATTATTGAGCTTTACAGTTATACTGCAGAAGATAAATTCTTAATTGCAAAAAAACACCTTGTGCCAAAGCAAGTTAAAAACTTTGGTATGAATTCAAAAATGATTAGATTTACAGATGCTGCTCTTCGTGAGATTATTGGTAGCTACACAAAAGAAGCAGGTGTCCGTACTCTTGACAGAACCATTACAAAAATTATAAGAAAAGTTGCAGTTAAATTTGCAGAGGGATTTGACGGTAAAATTACTGTTTCTCCCTCAAACCTTGAGGAATATCTTGGTGCGCCAAAATATAAATCATCAAAACTTGATTTTGAAAAAATGATTGGTGCGGCAAACGGACTTGCCTGGACTTCTGTAGGCGGAGAAATGATGCAGATTGAGGTTGCAGCTTTAGAGGGCAATGGAAAATTAGAACTTACGGGCTCACTGGGCGATGTTATGAAAGAATCCGCCAAAGCTGCTATAAGCTATATTCGTGCAAACTGCGAAAAATTGGGTGTTGAAAGTGATTTCTATAAAACAAAGGATATTCACATTCACGTTCCGGAGGGTGCAGTTCCCAAAGACGGTCCATCAGCAGGCGTAACAATGACAACCGCTCTTGTTTCTGCTTTAACTGATACTCCCGTTGTTAAAACAGTTGCAATGACGGGCGAAATCACTTTAAGAGGTAAGGTTCTTGCAATTGGAGGTCTTCGTGAAAAATCCACAGCCGCTTTTAAAAACGGAATGAAAACAGTTCTCATTCCTGCAGAGAATGAACCCGACCTTGAAAAAGTTAATGAATCAATTAAAAATGCTATTGAGTTTATTCCTGTATCAAGTCTTGATGAGGTTCTTTCAATTGCTTTGGAAAGTAAGGAAATTAAGAAAACAGAAAATAAAAAGAACAATAACTCTAAAACAAGTCCCATAAAAAATAATGGAAAAGATACTAAATCTACCGGTGTTTATTGTAAGGAGTTTTAATTATGAATTATAATAAAGTAGAGTTTGAAGCCGCTTTCGGAACATTAAAACAGATTCCACAGTCTGATTTGCCTGAAATTGTTTTTGCAGGTCGTTCAAATGTCGGCAAATCCTCAATGCTTAACAGAATTTTTAATAGAAAAAACCTTGCAAGAGTTTCTTCTATGCCCGGTAAAACAATTACAATCAACTTTTTTAAGGTTGAAAACGTGAGGATTGTTGATTTGCCAGGTTATGGCTATGCAAAGGTTGCAAAAGGCGAAAAACGCCGTTGGGCAGAAATGATGGAGGGCTATTTCCAGAGTCCACGTAATATCAAGCTTGTTGTTCAGCTTGTTGATATGCGTCATAAACCATCTGAGGATGACTATATTATGATGAGGTTTCTTCAGGATGCAGGACTTCCATTTATCGTTGCCGCAACAAAGAGTGATAAGCTTAACAAAACACAGTATAACGAGCGAAAAAACGCTCTCAGAGAAGAGTTAGCCGAGTTTGGCGATAATCTCACTATTCTTCCTTTCTCCTCTGAAAAAGGTGAGGGAACGGAAGAACTGAAAAAGATAATTGAATCGGTTCTGTGAAAAATTTATGCACCCCATACTTTTTATTATAAAAAGTACGGGGTGCATTAGCGTTTATATTGTTTTATAAAGAATTAGCTCAGAGGAAAGTGAGGCATTAATATCAACTGCAATTCCGTTGCGTTTCAGCTTTTCGCCCGAAATTGTGTAAGTATAATTGTCATTATCTAAAGTAACCTGATAATTCTTTGAAATATCAATTCCTTTGGGTTTTACTGTAATTAATTTTTCATTTGTACCGCAAAGGGTAATAACAGTAATTGCACCTTTTGATTTATCGGGTGCAGATATTTCAAGAACTGAATAATCACTTTCGTTCAAATCCGGAGTGTGATGATAAATTTTTGACTTTGCAAGGAAAGGTCTTATAAACTCTTTATAAATATCTGTTGAGTGTTTAATAAATGCCATTTGCTTTTCATTAATCTGAGCACCGGCAGGGGATATTACATTGAGAGAAATATGACCTAACATTGTGTTTCTCAGATGTGCATCGAATGAACCGATAGCATGACAGCCCATTCCTGCAAAAAGTCTGTCAACTCTCTCGGGTGGGAGTGCCATTGTCATTCCGTTTGTAATGGCAATTGAACGAGGCATTTTCTGCCAGTCTGAAACCCATGTGTGATTAAAGCTTTTCATCATACCAAGGTCAGTTCTTCCGCCACCGCCTGCACAGTTTTCAAAAATTACATCAGTAAAACGCTTTTTCAGGTTTTCATACATTTTGTAAACCGCTTCATTGTGTTTAATGCAAACACATTCTGTGATACCATAACCTGTATCACGCATACCGAAATATTCGGTGAAATCAACATTATGATCTACTCTCAAAAGGTCAAGCTGATATTCTTCAATAATTCTCGCAATCTCATTTTCGCACCACTCTGCACATTCAGGAATGGACATATCAAGGAATTTACCTGATTTTTCACCTAAAGCACTTACAGTACGCCATTCTGGGTGTTTTTGGTGAATTTTGCAATATTTACCAACTGATTCAATATCAACCCATAAGCCGAATTTCAAGCCTTTAGAATGTGCATAATCACAAAGCTCTTTAATACCATTGGGGTAACGGTCTTTATCGGGAATATTTCTGCCGTTATATGAACCCCATTCCATTTGCTTATCGGGTGGACATTCCCAACCTGCATCAACAGTGAATATTTCTCCGCCCATAAGTGCAAATTGGTCAATAAATGCTTTGCTTTCTTCCACGCTCATATCGTGCTCTGCACCCATACCGCAGTTAATAAGGGCTTCAGAGCCGTCTGCTTCGGACAAATTTAATACAGATTTTCTGATATGGATGTGCATTTCGTTAACTGCATAGTCAAGATCACCGTGAACAAGACCCATATATACAACAGGTGAAATAAACTTGCCCTTTGGTGCAATGACATAAATAGGATTATGACCCGTTATTTCCGCCTTGAATGAAAGGTGTGTGTTGCATATATCGGGTCGGGCATTGTAATCAACAGTATAGCGATAACCACCGCTGAATCCAATTTGTGAAAACCATATTTTACCTGTAAGGTTGTTTCTGATAAATAAAAGGGGATGGCGGAAGCGATCTCTTCCAAATCTTCCTTCAATTAAAGTACAGTTAGGTTTTAATTTCTTCCATACAAACTGACCTTCATTACCCCATGCATCATTCTCAAAATAGCCTAATGAGTAAATATCATTAACACTTTGGGTATGGTCTAAAGCATCATTGTTAAGAGATTCAAGTCCACCACTCATAACAGAAAGTCTGCTAAGTATTATTGGTTTATCTGAAAGGTTTTCAATCTCAATCCAACGTGAAAGCATCTGTGAGCCGTCAATTAAAGTATAAACTTTAACTATAACGGGCTTGATTTTGCTTTTAAGTGTGAGAATTGCTGTCTCATTATCTTCAGTTTTTTGCATTTCAAAATCGGCAAATTCTAATGAAAAATCAACGCATTGCCCGTCAATCTCAATATTAAAAGAAAATGGCTCAGCATATCTTTTAGGATTAAGGTGTGTAGGGCAATTTTTCAATACATTGAGAGGGTAGCCGGAAGCATTCCAACCGCTCGAAAGCAGTGCTCCATCTGCAAAAACCTCTTCATATACCATTTCACCGCTTCTGTAACAGAAACGGTGATTATTATCATTATGGTAATAAATATCAAAATAATTGTTGTCCATTATTATCAACTCTTTTTGATCATTTGTCATCATCAAGCTTGAGAATAGCCATAAAAGCTTCCTGGGGAACTTCAACAGTACCAAAGGTACGCATTCTCTTTTTACCTTCTTTTTGCTTTTCAAGAAGTTTTTTCTTTCGTGTAATGTCACCGCCGTAGCATTTTGCAAGAACGTCTTTTCTCATAGCTTTAACTGTTTCTCTTGCAATAACCTTACCGCCAATAGCCATCTGAATCGGTATTTCAAACATCTGTCTCGGGATATTGTCTTTGAGTTTTTCTGCAATTCTTCTTGCTCTGCCGTATGCTTTATCGGAATGAACAATAAATGAAAGAGCATCAACAATATCACCGTTAAGAAGAACATCCAGTTTTACAAGATTTGAACGTTGATATTCGGAAATTTCGTAGTCAAGAGAAGCGTAACCGCGGGTTCTTGATTTAAGAGCATCAAAGAAGTCGTAAATAATTTCATTAAGGGGTAAATCATATTTTATTTCAACACGGTCACCTGAAATGTAGTCCATGTTCTTAAATGTACCGCGTCGTTCCTGACAAAGCTCCATAACAGAACCAACATATTCGCTTGGAGCAAAAATGTGAGCATCTGCAACAGGTTCTTCGCAATAGTCAATGTTTGCAGGGTCGGGGTAGTGGGTAGGGTTGTCAATTTCAACCACTTCACCATTGGTAAGATGGATTTTATAAACAACGCTGGGAACAGTTGTTACAAGGTCCAAATCATACTCTCTTTCAAGTCTTTCCTGAATGATTTCAAGGTGCAAAAGGCCAAGGAAACCGCAACGGAAACCGAATCCCAATGCGCCAGATGTTTCGGGTTCGTATGAAAGAGACGCGTCATTCAATTGTAATTTTTCAAGTGCTTCGTGGAGGTTTTCGTAGTCTGCACCGTCAGCCGGGTAAATACCGCAGTAAACCATTGGTGTTGCTTTGCGATAACCGGGAAGCGCTTCTTTTGCAGGATTAGTTGAAAGAGTAACAGTATCACCAACAACAGCATCTCTGACCGTTTTAATTGAACCTGTAATGTAACCAACTTCACCGGAGCAAAGCTTACCGCTGGGCTCAAGGGAGGTTGCTTTCATTGTGCCAACTTCAACAACATTGAACTCTGCACCTGTTGCCATCATTTTCATTGTGTCGCCAACCTTAATTGTGCCGTCAACAACACGAACATAAACAATAACACCTTTATAGTTGTCATAAACAGAGTCAAAAATCAAAGCTCTTAAAGGTGCATCGTCATCCCCCTCGGGTGGAGGAACAAGTTCAACTATCTGTTCAAGCACCTGTTCAACGTTCTGACCTGTTTTTGCAGAAACTCTCGGAGCGGTGTCGCAGGGAAGACCGATAATATCTTCGACATCTGCTGCAACTCTGTCGGGGTCTGCAGAGGGCAAGTCAATTTTATTAATTACGGGAACAAGTTCGAGATTATGGTCAAGCGCAAGGTATGTGTTACCCAAGGTCTGTGCTTCTATGCCCTGTGAAGCATCAATAATAAGTATTGCACCCTCACAAGCCGCAAGAGAGCGTGAAACCTCATAGTTAAAGTCAACGTGACCGGGAGTGTCAATAAGGTTTAATTGATATGTCTTGCCGTCTTTTGCGGTATAGTCGAGCCTTACCGCATGGGCTTTAATTGTAATTCCTCTTTCTTTCTCCAAATCCATATCGTCAAGAATCTGGGCGGACATATCACGCTTTGCAACTGTGTCCGTAAGTTCAAGAAGACGGTCAGCAAGAGTTGATTTACCGTGGTCGATATGTGCAATTATAGAGAAATTTCTGATGTGTTCTTTCTTTACAAGGGACATTAATCTGTTTCCTTTCGGTTGGTTTCTAAGAAAAATTTATATGTACTCAAGTCGAATATCTCTTTTATACGATTTGATTCACCGCATAAATAAAGATACCCGTAAAGCGTTTCAAGACCTGTTGCATAGCGGTAATCTCCCGCTTCCTGGTTTTTAGGAGAATGACCGCTATGGGCATTTCTTCCTCTTTTAAACACCGCTGTTTCATTTTCTGTCAGAAAGGGGAGAAGTTCCTTAATCATTTGCGCTTGAAAAGCCGCATTTACATATTTAACTGATTCTTTATGTAGCTTACCTGCAGGTTTATTTTCCTGAAGGGAAAGCATATTTCTGACAAGTAAGCTGTAAACTGCATCACCTAAAAAAGCTAATGTAAGCGGACTATACATTCTCGCTTGGGGTTCTTCCAAGGGTGAGCAAATTCCGTTTAAAATATCATCAGGGCACATAGTCAAACTCCAAATCGTAAATACTTACTGTGTCACCCTCAGTAATTCCTCTGTCTACAAGACCTTGAATGATTCCGCTTGTTTGTAAAACATTCTGGAAATACTGAAGTGATGAGTAGTCATTAAGGTCAGTTTTCATAAGAATTTTTGCAAGCCATGGTGCTTCAACAATGAAAACATCACCTTCAACGCGGATTTTAAAATCACGTTTTGAAGTTTTGAGAATATCTTTTGCAGTGATTTCCTGTTTTTCGTAAATCTTAACAGGTGGGAGCTTTTGAAGTTCTGCTGCAACTTTATTTATAAGCTCCTGAGTACCCTCAGCAATAGGAGCAATAATCTCGAAATAATCCAGACCTTTACTGCATATATATTCTTTGAAGGTTTCTCTTTGTTCATCGGTTGCAAGGTCTATTTTGTTACCTGCAACTATCTGTGGATATTTGGTTAACTCTTCATTATATTTAGAAAGCTCTGCATTGATAGCTTCAAAGTCAGCAATGGGGTCTCTACCCTCACTACCTGCAACGTCAACAACGTGAACAAGTAGTCTGCATCGCTCAATGTGACGAAGAAATTCGTGACCTAAACCAACACCGTCACTTGCACCCTCAATAATACCGGGAATATCTGCCATAACAAAACTGCTCTCAGGTCCCATTCTGACAACACCGGGAACAGGAGTGAGGGTTGTGAAATGGTAATTAGCCACAATGGGTTTAGCTTCACTTACAACAGAAATAAGTGTGGATTTACCAACATTAGGGAACCCAATCAAACCGACATCCGCAAGAAGCTTTAATTCCAGAGTGACATCCCATTCTTCACCGGGAGCGCCGTCTTTAGCAAAACGGGGAACCTGTCTTGTGGGAGTGGCAAAATGTGGGTTACCCCAACCACCGTTACCGCCTTTAGCGGCAATAAAGGTTTCTTCAATGCTCATATCCGCCATAACAAGCCCTGTTTCTTCTTCGCGAATAACAGTGCCACGGGGAACCTTGATAATTAAATCTTCACCGCGTTTGCCGTTGCAGCGAGAACCGCGACCGTTTTCACCATTCTGTGCTTTGTATTTTCGTTTGTAGCGGAAATCGGAAAGTGTGGATAGATTGTCATCAACCTGAAAGACAATGTTTCCACCACGGCCACCATCACCGCCATCAGGACCACCTGCATTAACAAACTTTTCACGATGGAAAGCCACAGCACCATTACCGCCGTTACCTGCAATAATTTTTATTTTAGCCTTATCAACAAACATAATTTCTGTTCCTTTTAGTATTGTTTAGTCATAATCTCAACTATTATACAATATATATTATAAAAATTAAATAGTTATTTATCAAAAAGTTACGTTTTTATAAATGTTTTTTGTCGTATGAAAACGAACATATACCGAACAAAAGATAGGTAATATTTTAGTAAGTTTGATAAAAAAAAGTAAAAATCATTAAAAAATAAGTAAAAATGTCTTGAAAGAACCTAAAAAGGTACTTGAAAAAGCAAGAAAAAAGAACATTTGTGTTGACAAATAGAAAAATAGTGCTATAATGTAACCATAAAACAAATGTTCGTAAAATGTTTGGAGGTATATATATGTCAGTTTTTGTATTTATAAGATTTTTCCTTGAATGTGCAGCAGTTGGTCTTGTTTGTTATGCAATTTACCGCGAAAAAGATTTAGTTAAATTTGAAAGAAAAGTTTGGAAATATACCAAAGCGTTTTTTAAATCAGTTTATTTTTCGCTTCGTGATAAATTTGAAACTGAAAAGAAGGTTGGAAATGTTACACCTTTTGTTAATGCAGAGTTTGAAGAAATGCTTGAATCTTTAAATAAAAATTCTAAGGTTGTTGATTTTCAGATTGCATCTTGATTTATTGACTAAGGTTATATAAAAGGGTATAATATAAGGGAAGTTTAAAGATAATTTGTTTATAGGAGTGTTTCTATTGCTTAACAAAAACTCCCTTGATATAAAAACTGCATCAGAGCTCTTACCAAAAAGAGATCCTTTTTCTCATAAAGGTTCTTTTGGTAGGGCTTTGCTTGTTTGTGGAAGCAAAAATATGGTTGGCTGTTGCTCTCTTGCAACTGAGGGTGCCTTAAGAAGTGGTGTGGGTCTTGTGACCCTTGCTTTTCCTGATTGTATTTATTCTTCTTTGACATCCCGACTTACAGAGAATTTGTTTCTACCTGTATCTACCAATAAAGATGGTTGTATCAGCTCTGATAGTATAAATACACTTTTGAATGCAAGCAAAGATATTGATGTTGTAATGGTTGGTTGTGGTCTTGGAACAAGCGAAAGCATTAAAGAACTTATTAAAGCTCTTGTTACGCGGAATAAAAAACCTTTAATAATAGATGCGGACGCACTTAACTGTCTTTCGGAGTTTAATGATGTTTTATTAAATAAAAAATGTGAAATTCTTTTAACACCTCATCCGGGTGAAATGTCCCGGCTTTGCGGCTTGAGTGTTGCAGATGTTGAGGCTAACAGAGAAGAAATTATAATAGATTTTTGTAAAACTTATAAAGTAAATGTTTTACTTAAAGGTCACGAAACGCTGATTTGTAATTCTGATGCAGATAAACTTTTTGTTAACAAAACGGGTAATTCAGGTCTCTCTAAAGGTGGTGCCGGAGATTTACTTTCGGGCATAATAGCAGGTCTTACCCCTGCTATGAATGGTAATCTTTTTAATTCAGCGGTTTTAGGTGCTTTTGTTCATGGTTTGAGTGCAGATTTATTAAAAAATGAAATGTCCGAATATTCAATTCTGCCATCTGATTGTGCAAAGGTTTTAGGCAAGGTTTATTCTCTTTTGGAGAATGAAAAAAATTAAAATTCAAAGACTTTGTTTAATATTTGCTTTTTTATTTTGTATAAATTTAAACTCATGCAAAGTGATTGGAAATGTTTTACAAAGTCCTTCGGATGTTGATTTTTCTACTCCTCAAAGACTGCAAATTTCCTTTAACAAACATATTTATGATACTACTTTCGTTTTTAATAAACCAAAATTTGAAATTGATTTTATAAACAAAAAAGATTTGATTAATGGTGCTTGTGTCAGTATAACGGAAAATGAATATAAAATCACATATAAGGATATGGTTTTTTACGGAGAAAGGGCTTTGTTAACAAATTCTTTTTTGCCTTGCATTATATATTCTTTTTTGTGCTCTTTTGAAGAAACGATTATTTTAGATAACTATGATAAAGATCGGGAATGTCACTACGTAAAAAGAGATGTAAACGGATATTTCATTACTTTGGAATGTTATGAAAAGGAAGATAAAAAATATTACTCAATGGAAATAAAATAACAGTTCACAAATCCGAATGGAAATGTGAACTGTTTTTATGTTTGTTATATTAAAGAAGTGAAGCGGCAGCTTCATCAAGGAAAATAAGAACATCATCATGCTCTTGAAGAATGGAAGCGGGAACAAGGGGAGTTACCTCTCCTTTAACCATGTTTTTGATTGCTTCTGCTTTTTTGGGACCTGTTGCAATAAGAATAATTTTCTTTGCTGCCATAATCTGTTTAACACCCATTGTAAGTGCATAATGGGGCATAGGGTTTTCATCAAAATAGATTTTGTTTGCTTCAATTGTGCTATCAGTAAGCTTAACCTTGAAAGAACCATCAGTAAAGCTTTCTGCAGGTTCGTTAAAACCGATATGAGCGTTGTTGCCGATACCTAAAAGCTGAATATCAATTCCGCCGGCTTCATTGATTTCGTTATCATATCTTTTGCACTCTGCGTCACAGTCGGTTGCATTGCCGTCAAGAAAATGAACATTCTCCTCAAGAATATCAAGACCGTTGAAAAGCTGTTCGTGCATAAAAGTATAATAACTGTTTTTATCAGCTTTGGGAAGGTCACAGTATTCATCAAGATTGTATGTTTTTACACCTTTAAAAGAAACGTTTTCTTCTTTGTGCATTTTTTTGATGTTATCATATGTAGGAATGGGGGAAGCGCCTGTTGCAAGACCTAAAACGCAATCAGGATTGTTTTTTACCTCATCAACAAAAATTCTTGCTACTGCAACGCCAATTTCATCAGCAGTTTTAAAAATATTTACCTTCATAAAATCACCCTCTGTAAAATATTACTATCACAGTATAACATATTTATGAAAAAATTAAAGGGAAATTCTTCAATTTTTCAATAAATATTGAAATTTTTTTTATTAATGGTATAATGAAATGGTTAATAGTAAAGGTGGCGGTGTTTTGATTAAAAATGTCGTTTTTGATATGGGTGGAGTTCTCATTGATTATAATTCCAAGAAGACAATCACTACATATTTCCCTGAAAAATATCATGACGTTCTTATGAAAGAAGTTTTCGGTAGCGAGCTCTGGCAAAAATTAGATGGTGGCTTTCTTCGTCACGATGAAGCAATATCTATAGTTTTACCTCGAATACCCGAAGAAACAAGACCGCTTATTAAAGAAATGCTGACGGATTTTTATCCTTATATGCCACCATTTCCTGAAATGTATGATTTTATAAAGCGAATAAAAAATGCAGGATATAATGTTTATTTACTTTCAAACGCAACCCCGCGCTTTTTTGATAACTATTTAAATATTCCTGCTTTAACTTTAATGGATGGTTTCTTTATCTCTGCTTTATATAAACTTTTGAAACCGCAACCTGAAATATATGAAGCTTTCTGTAATAAATTTTCAGTAAAGGCTGAAGAATGCTTCTTTATTGATGATTTACCGCAAAATATTGAAGGTGCAAAAAAATATGGCATGAAAGGCTTTGTTTTTAAAGCATCTGATATAAAAAGTCTTGAAAACGCTCTCAACGCCGAAGGTGTTTTATTTTAAAAGGAGTTTTATTATGAAAAAGATTATTACATTATGTTCATTGCTTCTGGCACTTATGCTTATTGTAACTATGTTTACTGCATGTGGTGATAATACAGAAGATGAATCAACAACCCCGAATAATGAAACTGTAGCTGCCGTTACTGATGGTTTCTCAGCGGTTGTTAAAGAGAATGAGGTAGTTATTAAAAAGGCTGATTCTGTCTTCCAGACACTTTCATATCCTTTAAATTATGAAAATAATTTTGATTTAGAATACGCAAAAAATCATAACGAATTTATTGATATGAATTTTGACGGACAACTTGATTTTTATATAGCAATCAGTTCTAAAGATGGTGTTATCAGTTACTATTGCTGGCTTTATAATGTAACAAGTGAGAGCTTTGATTTTTCAGTAATACTTTCAGGTTTGAAGAATATTTCAATTGATAGCGAAAATCATTTAGTGCTTTCAAAATCTGTAAATGGTGATTCAACTAGTGTTGTAAGTTATCATTGGGTTGATGGTGAATTGAGATTAAAAAAATCATACGATAGTGATAAAGAGTCCATTCCTGAAGAAATTACAAAAGGCTATGAGGATAATGCCATTGGTACAGATAAACCTACTTCTTCTAAGAATGACAAAAATGAAACAACAAGTAAAGCTCAGTCATCCGGCAGTTCTGAAAAGACAACAAAACCCAATAAACCCGGTAATTCAAATAAACCAACGAATCCAAATAAACCAACGAATCCAAATAAGCCTTCTAATACTACAACAACAGCGCCTAAGGGTAATGCAATAGTTCTTGAAACAGGTAGTTTGAATTCAGATGGTTGGTATTAAGAGGTGTGAATATGTTTAAGAAAAAAAAGAAGGTTGTTGAAAACACATCAACAGAAAATGTAAATGAGAAAATTGCCTTAGACTTTAAATTTTTTAAGTGTTGTTCAGCAACACTTAAAAGATTTTCCGTAATAATGTTTGTTATGAATTTGTTTATAACACTTGTTGTTGCGGTAGTCGGAATTGTTTTAATCGGTGTTTATATAGGAACACAGATGATGTCACTTCTTCTTGTTCCCATTCTTTGTGCAGTTGCAATTTTTGTTTTGGTAGCTCGTCTGATTTCTGCTTTGATTTACGGATTTGCAGAAATTGTTGAGAAATATGAAAATAAATAAACAAAATTCACGAAAAATGTTCGTTTTTCTCTTGACAAACTTAAAATGCAAGAGTAAAATACAAGGCATAATTTTTATTTGAGAGGTGTTACAGATGTTTCAAAGTTATGGTTACTTTCGATTTTATTATTATAACTTGGATTGTCTGTACTCAACTCAAAGTTGCAATTAATTGCAATTTAAAGTGTATAGACAGTCCGCATTCTGCTATGTTTTAAAACATAACGGTTTGCGGATTTTTTATTTAGAAAGGAAATTCATTATGATTTCAGAAAAAATGATGCAATTAGGTAAAAAAAGTTCAATTATCCGTGAGATTTTTGAATATGGTAAAAAGAGAAAAGCAGAAATCGGCGCAGAAAATGTTTTTGATTTCAGTCTTGGTAACCCAAGTGTTCCGGCTCCTCAGAAGGTATCGGATGTTATGAACAGACTAATTGCCGAAACTCCTGCAGAGGTGCTTCATGGTTATACATCCGCCCCCGGTGATTTAAAAGTGAGAAATGCTATTGCAGATTACATTAATAATAAATTCGGAGTTAAAGCAAATGCAGGTTTAATTTATATGACTTGTGGCGCGGCGGCATCTCTTACAATCACTCTTAATGCGATAGTTGAAGATGACGATGAGGTTATTGCATTAGCCCCGTTTTTCCCTGAGTACAGAGTTTTTACAGAGCAAGCCGGCGCAAAACTTGTTACGGTATCTTGTAAAAAAGAAGATTTGCAAATTGATTTTGAAGCTCTTGAAAAAGCGATAACACCCAACACCAAAGCTATTATAGTTAATTCTCCCAACAACCCCTCAGGTGTTATTATTCCTGAGTGCGACATAATTAAATTAACTGAGTTACTTAAAAGTAAACAGAATGAATATGGTAAGGAAATCTTTATAATTTCAGATGAACCTTACAGAGAACTTGTTTTCACAGGCGACAAGGTTCCTTATATTCCTTGCTATTATGAAAATACTTTTGTTTGTTATTCTTATAGTAAAGCTCTTTCATTACCAGGTGAGCGTATCGGATATATATTTGTATCACCTGATATGAAAGATGCAGGAGATGTTTATGCGGCTATTTGCGGTGCCGGCAGAGCTCTCGGATATGTTTGTGCACCTGCTTTGATGCAATATACTATTGCTGAATGTCTTGATGATACTGCTGATATTTCAATTTATGAAAGAAACAGAAAAATTCTTTATGATGCACTCACCGAAATTGGTTATACAGTTATTAAACCCGATGGTGCATTCTATATGTTTGTTAAAGCTCTTGAAGAAGATGCTAACAAGTTTTATGAAAGAGCAAAAAAATTTGAACTTCTTCTTGTTCCAAGTGATTCTTTTGGTTGTGAGGGCTTTGTAAGAATTTCTTATTGTGTAGAAACAGAACTTATTGAAAGGTCAATACCTGCTTTTAAAGCACTTTATGAGGATTATGAAAATGACTGATTACGAAAAAAAGTTTCAGGAAGCCAGAAAAACTATAGGTGAAATTGATAAAGAAATTGCAACTCTTTTTGAAGAAAGAATGAAAGCGGTAAAGGATGTTGCAGAATATAAAAAAGTAAATGGCGTTCCTGTTGAAGATGTTGTCAGAGAATCGGCACTTCTTGAAAAAAACAGTGCTTTGATTTCCGATGATGAAATCCGTTCATACTACATAAATTTCCAAAAAACAACAATGAATTTGTCAAAGGATTATCAACATAAAATCCTTGATGGGACGAGAATTGCTTTTTCGGGGGTTAAGGGTGCATTTGCAGAAATTGCAGTTAAGAGAATTTTTCCCGATGGAAACCCCGTTGCTTATGGCGATTTCAAATCTGCCTATAAAGCAGTTGAAAACGGAGAGTGCGAATGTGCAGTTTTGCCCATTGAAAACAGCTATGAGGGCGATGTTGCAAGGGTTATGGATTTAACCTATTTTGGTTCTCTTTATATTAACGGAGTTTATGATATGGCTGTTGAGCAACATCTTTTCGGTACACCGGATTCCCATAGAAATACAATAAAAAAGGTTATAAGTCATCCTCAGGCATTGGGTCAGTGTGCGGAATATATTTCTGAAAGAGGATTGGAAACCGTTGAAGCAGTTAATACTGCGCTTGCAGCGCAAACTGTTTCTGAAAATGGCGATAATTCTGTTGGTGTTATTTGCAGTCTTGAAGCGGGTCACGAATACGGACTTAAGCTTATTGACCGGAAAATCAACAAAGATAGCAAAAATACTACTCGTTTTGCTGTTTTTTCAAGAATTCCCCGTGGCGAATCAATGGGTGATGAAAACTTTATTGTACTCTTTACAGTTCGGGACGAAGCGGGTTCTTTAAGTAAAGCAATATCTGTTTTCGGAGATTGTGGTTATAACCTTAAAGCTTTAAAAAGTCGTCCGTCAAAGGATGTTATATGGAATTATTATTTCTTTCTTGAGGGTGAGGGAAAGCTTTCAAAGGAAGATGAAAAGAATATGCTCGAAAAGCTTTCAGCGGTGTGCACCAATGTGCGCCTTGTGGGCAGATATGCAAAAGAGCAAATGATATAAGGTGAATTACACTAATGGAATTAAAAGTTAAAACATCAATGGGTGATTATAATATTATAATTGAAAGAGGTTCGATTAACTGTCTTTCTAAATATTGTAACACTGAAAAAAAGGCCTTAATTGTAACTGACAATGGTGTACCGTTTGAGTATGCTCAAGCAGTTTCAAGACAGTTTGAAAATAATGTTATCAAGATTATTCCTCAAGGTGAAAAAAGCAAATCTTTCGATACTTATAAAGAATTACTTGAGGTTTTAAGCGAAAATTCTTTTTCAAGAAATGATTGCATTGTTGCAGTTGGTGGCGGTGTTGTTGGCGACCTTTCGGGTTTTACTGCCGCAACATATATGCGCGGAATTGATTTTTATAATATCCCAACAACATTGCTTTCCCAAGTGGATTCTTCTATCGGTGGAAAAACTGCAATTGACTTTGGCGGTTATAAAAATACCGTTGGTGCATTTTATCAACCTAAAGCAGTTATAATTGACCCGAATGTTTTAAAAACACTTCCTGAAAGACAGTTTAATAACGGTCTTTGTGAAAGTATTAAAATGGCGGCAACCTCTGATAAAGAGCTTTTTGAAATGATTGAAAAAAATAATGCAGAAGATATTATTGATACAGTTATTGAACGTTCTTTAAGAATTAAAAAAGCTGTTGTTGAAGAGGATGAAAAGGAGTTGGGATTACGCAAGGTTCTCAATTTCGGTCATACCGCAGGTCATGCCATAGAAACAACTACAGGGCTTTCCGAGCTTCTTCACGGTGAATGTGTATCCTTAGGAATGTTAGCATTTTCCTCAGAAAATGTAAGAGACAGACTTATTGAGGTTCTTACAAAACATAATCTTCCTGTAAGACTTACATTTTCACCTGATAAAATACTTTATGCGCTTCGCCACGATAAAAAAGCGAAAGGTGACGGAGTTAATGCAGTTTTTGTAAATGAAATCGGTAGTTTTGAATTTAAGTTTTTAACTTTTGACGAATTAGACAAATTAGTTAGGGAGGCGTACTTGAATTGAAAAATACATTAGGTAACAATATAAGTATAACTCTATTTGGAGAAAGTCATGGTAGTGCTATTGGTGCAGTTGTTGATGGATTGCCTGCAGGGATTGAAGTAAACGAAGAATTTATAGCCCACCAACTTGATTTGAGAAGACCTTTTGGTAAGATTTCAACACCTCGTCAGGAAACAGACAAATTTAATATTGTAAGCGGTGTTTTTAACAGTAAAACCACGGGAACACCGATTTGTATAGTTATTCCTAATGAGAATACACATTCTAAAGATTATTCCCAATCTTATGGAAAAGCTCGTCCCGGGCATGCAGATTACACTGCTTTTTGTAAATATAATGGATGTGAAGATTATCGCGGTGGTGGTCATTTCAGCGGTAGAATTACTGCCGGTCTTGTTGCTGCAGGCGCAATTGCTATCGATTTGCTATCTCGAAAAGGTATAAAAATCGGTACTCATATTTCAAAGTGTGGCGGTATTGAAGATGATAATTTCACAGATTATGAAAATGACATAATACAACTTGCAAACAAAAAATTCCCTGTTTTAAGTGATGAAAAAGGGGAAGCGATTGTTAAGAATATTGAAAAAATAGCTCAAGAGGGCGATAGCATAGGCGGAATTCTCGAAACCGCAGTTATCGGTTTACCCGTTGGCGTAGGTGAGCCGTGGTTCGATTGTGTTGAAAGTGTTCTTTCTCACGCTCTTTTCTCTATTCCTGCGGTTAAGGGTGTTGAGTTTGGGGCAGGATTCTCCTGCGCAGATATGCTTGGTAGTCAGATGAATGACAGTTTTGTTTTAAATGAAGATGTAATCACAACAAAAACTAACAATAACGGCGGAATAAATGGTGGTATAACAAATGGTATGCCGGTGATTTTTAAATGTGCAGTAAAGCCTACTCCATCCATTTCAAAGGAACAGGAAACAGTTGATTTTATAGCTAATGAAAATACCGTTCTTTCTGTTAAGGGCAGGCATGACCCTTGCATTGTTCACAGAGCAAGGGTTGTTGTTGATAGCATAACCGCCCTTGTGTTATGTGATTTGTTATCACAAAAATTCGGTACCGATTGGCTTGGTGGTAAATAATGGAATATGGTTGTATCGGTGAAAAATTAGGGCATAGCTTTTCAAAAGAAATTCATAATGCTCTTGCAGATTATGAATATTCATTGAAAGAACTTAAAAGAGAAGAGCTACACGAGTTTTTTAAAAAGAGAGATTTTAAAGCTATAAATGTGACAATACCGTACAAGCAGGATGTTATAGAGTTTCTTGATTGGATTTCTGATGAAGCAAAAAGTATTAATGCAGTTAATACAATTGTTAATAAAAACGGTAAACTTTATGGCTATAACACAGATTTTTACGGACTGAAAGCTCTTATAGATAGAGAAAAGGTGTCATTAAAAGGTAAAAAGGTTGCTGTTCTCGGTAGTGGCGGAACATCAAACACCGCTTTTGCAGTTGCAAATTTTTTGAACGCGCTTTCAGTTTTGAAGGTTTCTCGTAATAAAAAGGATGGCTATATTACATATGATGAGCTCTATGAAAAATATAGCGATTGCGAAATAATAATAAACACAACTCCTTGCGGAATGTTTCCTAAAACAGGCGTTTCTGCAGTTGATTTGGAAAAGCTTCCAAAGGTTGAAGCAGTTTTTGATGCAGTTTATAATCCCTTAAAATCAAAACTGATTTTAGATGCAAAAGCTAAAAACATCACTGCAGTAGGCGGACTTTATATGCTTGTTTCTCAGGCGGCTTTCGCAGTTGAAAAATTCATTGAGGCTCCTGTTGAAGTCAAAAAGGTTGAAGAAATATTCAAAAATTTATATAAAGATAAAATGAATATCACTCTTATCGGTATGCCTGCAAGCGGAAAAACCTCTGTAGGTAAGGTGCTTTCCGGAGCTCTTAATAAAGCTTTTGTTGATAGCGACGATGAAATAGTTAAAGTCGAGAATAAAATTATTCCTGAAATTTTTAGGGACTCAGGTGAAGATTATTTTAGAAAAGTTGAAAAATCTGTTATTAAAGAACTTTCAATGTTAAATTCTCAGATTGTTTCAACAGGTGGGGGCGTAATTTTAAATCCGGAGAATATTGAAAATTTAAAGGGAAATTCAAGAATCTATTTTCTTGACAGACCTTTAGAAATGTTGATAACCACTTCTGACAGACCTCTTTCAAGTAATCGTGTGGATTTAGAGAAACGTTATAACGAAAGATATGAACTTTATAAAGCGTCGGCAGATGTTATTGTTGATGGCTCAGGTACTGTGGAGGATGTTGCAAAAATAATAGAGGAGGATTTTTATGAATATTCTTGTAATTAACGGACCAAATCTCAATATGCTCGGTATAAGAGAACCCGATATTTACGGCAAGGAAACATACAATTCTCTTGTTAAAAAGATTGAAGATTATGCAAACAAAAAGAACATTGGCATTAGATGTTACCAATCAAACCACGAGGGTGACTTGGTTGATGTTATTCAATTTGCCTACGGACTTTATGATGGTATTGTTATAAATCCCGGTGCATATACCCACACAAGTATTGCAATTCTTGATGCGCTTAAAGCAGTTAGTATTCCTGCAGTTGAGGTTCATATTTCCGATGTGGACTCCCGTGAAGAATTCAGAAAGGTAAGCTATATAAGAAAAGCTTGCTTTGAAACTATCAGCGGAAAAGGTACTGACGGTTACCTTTTGGCAATAGATGCTTTAATAAAGAAGGCTATGCAATGAATGTAACCATTACACCATCCGTTGCAGTCGGAAACATTAATGCACCGCCCTCAAAAAGCTGTGCCCACCGTTTGCTTATTTGCGCGGCTTTAGCAGAGGGTAAAAGTGTAATTAAAAATATAGGCATTAATGATGATATTGTTGCTACTGCCTCTTGTTTAAGAGTGTTAGGAGCAAAAATAGAAATAAATAATAATGTTGCAGAGATTTACGGAATTGATTCGGTCAATAAAAAAGAGGTTTTAAATCTTTTTTGTAACGAAAGCGGAAGTACATTAAGATTTTTAATTCCTTTGAGTCTTGTTTTTTCAAATGAAGTTTCTTTCACAGGCAGTAAAAGGCTTTTAGAACGCCCTCAGAGCGTCTATGAGGAGCTTTTTAAAGAAAATGGGTGTTACTTGGAAAAAAAAGAAAACATTCTTCTTGCGGGGGGAGAGCTTATAAACGGTATATATTCAATTCCGGGTGATGTAAGCAGTCAGTTTTTGACTGGTCTTTTATTCACTTTACCACTTCTTGATGGAGATAGCGAAATAGTTTTGAAAACACCTTTGCAGAGTGCACCTTATGTGGATATAACAATTGATGTGTTATCAAAATTCGGTGTGAAAATCCGAAAAGCAAATAACAAATTTTATATAAAAGGCAATCAAAAATATACCCCCAAAAATCTTGCGGTGGAGGGGGACTGGTCGAATTCCGCTTTTCTTGATGCTTTCAATTTAACGGGCGGTAATGTTACCGTTCTCGGAATGAATGAGAAAAGTTACCAAGGCGATAAGATTTATAAAGAGTTTTATAAACATTTGCAGAACGATATACCAACTCTTGATATTTCAGATTGCCCCGATTTAGGTCCTGTTCTTATAGCTTGTTCAGCTCTTTGCAACGGAGCAAAGCTTGTTGGAACTAAAAGACTTAAAATAAAAGAAAGTGATCGCGGTGTTGCAATGCAGACCGAGCTTTCAAAATTTGGTGTTGATATAGTTGTTAAAGAGAATGAAATAATTATTCCCAAAACAGAGTTAAAAGCACCAAAAGAAGCAATTAATTGCCATAATGACCACAGAATTGCAATGTCGCTTGCAGTTTTGTGCAGTAAGGTGGGCGGAACCTTAGAAAACGCCCAATGTGTTAATAAAAGTTACCCCGAGTTCTTTGACGATATCAAAACCCTGGGCATACAAATAGATATCAAAGGAGATAATTAAAATGAGTATGAATTTCAAAAGAAAACTCCCCATTCCTATGGAAATTAAAGAGCAATTTCCGCTTACTGCAAAAATGGCAGAGCAGAAGGATAAAAACGATATTGAAATAAAGAATGTATTTTTGGGAAAATCCGATAAGCTTATTCTTGTAATTGGTCCTTGCTCTGCGGACTCTAAAGAACCGGTTCTTGATTATATTTCAAGACTTGCAGAAGTAAGAGAAAAGGTCAAAGATAAAGTTGTAATTGTTCCCAGAATCTATACAGGAAAACCAAGAACTACAGGTGCGGGTTATAAGGGGATGCTTCATCAGCCGGATCCTAACGAGAAACCCGATATGCTTCACGGTATTATTTCTATTCGTGAATTACATATGTGTGCTCTTCGTGATTATGGCTTTTCTTGTGCAGATGAAATGCTTTATCCTGCAAACTTCCGCTACCTTTCTGATTTGCTTTCCTATGTTGCAATTGGCGCTCGTTCTGTTGAAAACCAGGAACACAGACTCGCATCAAGCGGTTTCGATATTCCCGTTGGTATGAAAAACCCAACAGGTGGCGACATTTCCGTTATGATGAATGCCATTACTGCCGCTCAGAGCAGTCACACCTTCCTTTACAGAGGCTGGGAGGTTGAAAGTGATGGCAACCCCTACGCTCATGCTATAATGAGAGGGTTTGTTGACAGAGACGGACATAATATTTCCAATTATCACTATGAAGATTTGATTAACCTTTCTGATGCATATGCAAAGTCTGGACTTAAAAACCCCTCTTGTATTGTGGATGCCAACCATGCAAACTCAGGTAAGAAGTATCTTGAGCAAATTCGTATTACAAAAGATATTCTTTACAGCAGAGCCCATAACGATGATATTAAAAAACTTGTTAAAGGTATTATGATTGAAAGCTACATTGAGGATGGCGCACAGAAAATAGGTGACGGCATTTACGGTAAATCAATTACAGACCCCTGTCTTGGTTGGGAGAAAACCGAAAGACTTATTTACGATATTGCCGAACAGGTATAAAAAAGTAGAACTGATACATTTTCGGATGTATCAGTTCTTTTTGTTAATTTTAAAGCTCACAAAACCAATTGTTATTGTCTAAAGGTCCGCCGGTCATAAGCTCTGGTGCAGCATTCTTGATATGAGTAAGTGTTCTGATGAGACCACCGTTTTTTATATGTAATTTCTTAACAACTCGCAAGGGAAGAGCAAGCGCCTGGGTGAAAACTATGTAATAAGCAGAGCCTTCCTCGTGCTTCACAAGGGAACCATCAAGAATTGAATGAAAAGCACCGAATATCATATCGGTTACTTTTACATCAGCAATTTCTTTTGCAGCTTTTTTGTCTATAGCCTTGCCAAAAGAAATGAAGTTCATAATTCTTGCAGCTTTTTTAACAGTCAGCTTATCAAGCCATTTAAGCAAGGGCCTTGCAAAAAACCAAATATTACTTGCTTTTTCAGGCGTTAAACCAATTGCTTCAACAACTGCTAAGAATTTATCTTTTTCATTAACTGCCGCAGATTTAATAATATCGCTGAAAAGGGCAGTAGCATGATTTTTCAGATATTCGTTTGAATATTCTTTGCCTTTGTGAGTGAATTTTTCAAGGTGTTGAGTTTTTATATCAATTCCGTTTTCGTATACATCACAGTAGCAAATCGGGGCAGGGTATCCACTTATTGAACCAACATTAATCTCATAAAAGTGGTTGCCTTTTTCGGTTTCAACCTTTCTTATGTGTTGCATATGCGAATGGCCCGTAAACATAACGGAGAAACCGATGTCTGCAAATTTTGTAACCTGCTCAATTCTATACTCAACAGATCCTTTTCCGTTTATTGCACGGTCAAATTCTGTTAAGAACAGATGGTGGTGTTGCATACCGAAAACAACGTCACCGCGTTTTTTGGCCTCTGTAACTTGGTTTTTAATCCATTGAAAATGCTCGTCTGAATAACCGGAGCTTCCGTTACCATCTTGGTCATCATCAAGGCAAAATACGCTGACACCCTCGCAAGGTCTTACTATATATGAAACCTTATCCTGATGTGTATGAAACTCTGAGATTGCTTCATCAGGACCGAAATCCTTATAAAAATCGTGAAGCTCACTGACACCTACAGTTTCAACATCATGGTAGATGTTATCACCATCATATCTTCTTGGATTGCCGTCACAACACCAATCGTGAGTGGCGGTGATAACATATACAGGCATTACCTTTTTGAATTCGTAGAGAATTTCTCGCATTTCTTCGTGAGAGACTCTTTCGCCATCGTTAGAAAGGTCACCTGCAATTAAGAGAAACTTTGCATCGGAATTTTTGATGTGTTCAAGCGCAGCAAGAACAGTTCCGCGACTCAAAGCCAACATTTTCTGGTCAGAACCTGCTCTGCGCTCATAAGCCTTACCGCTGTTACCGAGAGTCTCTGAATAATAATGAGGGTCTGCAATAATTGCAAATTTAGTTAACAAATTGCTCATTTAATCACCAATGAATATGGAAAGTTTTGGCACCTCTTGTATATGTTATGGGGTCAAGAAGGTTGTCTTTTTTAGCCTTCTTTAAGCCGGCTTCAAAAGCATCTGCCATAGATTTAGTGGGGAATTTTATGGTCATATCCATATCAAGTAAAATCGGCACACCGATATTCATAATCTTAAAGCCTGTAAGCCACCAATGCTTTTCGGGTCCTCTTTCAAACATTTTTTCGCCCTGGTTATATAAAACGAATGACATTTCAAGGAATTCTTCTTCAGAAACGCAATCATATTGCATAATTTTATCGGTTTTGTTATAAACACCGATTTCTCCGCCTACGGTCATACCATACTGACCTTTCCAGAGCTGAATCATCCAGTCCTTGTCATTATAGCGGAATTGTACTCTTTCTGTAGAATAGTACATACCTGCTAAAGGAGCAGACATATCATAGATTACGTTAAATCCGAAACCTTTTTGCCAAGGGTTAACTGATGAATAGTAAATACCTTGTTTTTCGTCATATTCAAAGCCACAAGCGTTAAGAATTTGAACTGTTTTTTCGGCATCCTGTGATGCGAATAAAAGGTCCTGAACATCTTTCAAAGGCATTTCTTTTATTTCTTCAGCTGTTGGAATATCGTCTTCAACAGGTGTGGTTGTTGAAGGCTTTTTGTTTGGTGCCGTTGTTGCTGTATTTACTTTGGTTGTTTCAGTTTCAGTTGCAGTTGTTGAAGCTGGAACAGAAGTGGTACCTGTAGTTGCCTGAGTATCAGAAACTGTGTCAGACGGGGGAGTAACAACAACACTGTTAGTTGCATCATCAGTATAAATAATTTCACCTGAAACTGTTGTGCTTGGTGTAGTTGTGCTTTCTTCTTTAATTAAAATTGATTTTGCAAAATCAATCACACCGCAACCTGAAAAAACAAAAGTGATTGCGAGAATAAGTGCAAGCATTGAAAAAATTCTTGCATATTTTTTCATTGGAATCTCTCCTTAAAATATTATACTGAATAAGTATATCATAAATATTGTCAAAAGTCACTACTTTGTGTAAAATTAAAGTAATATTAACTACATTGACAAAATAGTTTAACAAGTTATATAATTTAGTAAATATAAAAAGGCAAATTGGTGATAACAATGTATGAAAAATTGAAAGCAGAAGTTTGCTCTGCAAACAAGGAATTACACGCTCTCGGGCTTGCTCCTTTTACCTGGGGCAATGTTTCCGCAGTTGATAGGGAGAATGGTGTTTTTGCAATTAAGCCCTCGGGTGTTGCTTATGACAAATTGACACCTGAAAGTATAGTTATTGTTTCTCTTGAAGATGGTTCTGTTGTCGAGGGGAATTATAATCCCTCTTCCGATACACCGACTCATTTTTATCTCTATAAAGAGTTTTTAAACCTTAATGCAGTTGTGCATACCCATTCGGTTAATGCTTCCGCTTTTGCACAGGCAGGAAGACCAATTCTCCGTTACGGCACAACTCATGCGGATTTTTCATATACTGAAGTGCCATGTACTCCTGCTTTAACAGAAGAAGAGGTTAAAACAGAATATGAACTGAATACAGGAAAGGTTATTGTTAAATACTTTAAAGAAAATAATCTCGATACAGATTCAACTCCTGCAGTTCTTGTGCGCTCTCATGCACCTTTTGCCTTTGGTAAAACCGCTTCTGATGCAGTTCATAATGCGGCGGTTCTTGAAATTGTTGCAGAAATGGCACTGAAAACAGAAATTATCGGCGGAAAAGTAAATGAAATTGACAATTACCTTTCCGATAAACATTATTTCAGAAAACATGGTAAGGATGCCTATTACGGCCAGAAGTAATTATGACTGATTTTACTCATTTGCATCTTCATACGGAATACAGCCTTCTCGATGGCGCATGTCGCATCGGGGAGGTAGTTTCACTTGCAAAAAATCTCGGTCAAAAAAGCATAGCTATAACCGACCATGGTGTTTTATACGGCGCGGTTGCTTTTTATAAAGAATGTCAGAAGCAGGGGCTTAAAGCAATAATCGGTTGTGAGGTTTATGTTGCACCCCGTTCAAGATTTGATAAGGTTCACGGACTTGACAGTGACCGTTACCACCTTATTCTTCTTTGCAAAAATGAAACAGGTTATCAGAATCTTCTGAAACTTGTTTCTTCTGCTTGGGTTGATGGTTTTTATACTAAACCACGAGTAGACAGAGAGATTCTTGAAAAATACAGCGATGGTCTTATTGCACTTTCAGGTTGCCTTTTCGGTGAAGTGGCGCAAAAAATACTCTCAAGAAACCTTGATGAAGCCAAAGAAACTGCCCGTTGGTATAAAAATACATTCGGGGCAGATAACTATTATCTTGAAGTGCAGAATCACGGAATGGTAGAGGAAAAAGAGGTTCTTGACGGTATTGTTTCAATAAGCCGTGAGCTTAATATTCCAATGGTTGCAACCAACGACGTGCATTATTGCAAAAAAGAAGATGCAGATGTTCAGCGTGTTCTTATCGCTGTTCAGACCAATAAGGTGGTAGGGGAAGACAATGCTTTGGATTTTCAGAGTGACGAGTTTTACCTTAAAAGTGGCGATGAAATGCTTGTGGCTTTTAAGGATTACCCTGAAGCAGTTGAAAACACTAATATTATCGCAGAGCGTTGCAATTTTAATTTTGAGTTTGGTGTTACAAAGCTTCCTCTTTTCGATATACCCACAGACGACCATAAAATATATTTGAAAAACGAATGTGTAAAAGGTCTTGAAAATTTGTTGGGTGAAATTCCCGTGAATTATAAAGAGCGTCTTGATTACGAGCTTTCTGTTATTGATGAAATGGGCTTTAATGACTATTTCCTTATAGTTGCGGATTTCATAAGATTTGCAAAAAGCAAAGATATCCCTGTTGGTCCCGGTCGAGGTTCTGCG
Organism: Acutalibacteraceae bacterium; assembly: GCA_045576615.1. Classification (GTDB taxonomy): domain Bacteria; phylum Bacillota; class Clostridia; order Oscillospirales; family Acutalibacteraceae; genus DTU089. The sequence continues at coordinate 28,730 of JAZNGU010000036.1, forward strand.
GCAGGGTCCTTGGCGGCATATGCATTGGGGATTACAGGTATTGACCCAATTCAGAATAAGCTCCTTTTTGAAAGATTTTTAAATCCCGAGCGTGTCAGTATGCCTGATATTGATATTGACTTTTGCTATGAGCGTAGGGGCGAAGTTATAGATTATGTTACAAGAAAATACGGAACGGACAGAGTAGCACAAATTGTTACCTTTGGTACAATGCAGGCAAAAGCGGCAGTACGTGATGTGGCACGTGCTCTCGGTTTGCCATATAGCACAGGCGATATAGTTGCTAAGCAAATCACAAGGGATTACCATGATATAAAAACTGCTTTGGAAAAGAATCCTGAGCTTAAAACACTATATAATTCAGATGAAAACATTAAAAAATTAATAGATTATGCTATGCGGGTGGAGGGGATGCCCCGACACGCTTCAACCCATGCCGCAGGTGTTGTTATCACTCGTGATGAGGTATCGTCTTACGTGCCTTTAGCTAAAAATGGCGACCAGACTGTAACCCAGTTTACAATGACCGAAATCGAGCAGTTGGGTCTTCTTAAAATGGATTTTCTTGGACTTCGTACCTTAACGGTGATAAACGATGCGGTAAATGAGATTAAAAAACATAATCCTGTTTTTGATATAACAAAAATCCCCCTTGACAGTGACGATGTTTTCCGTGAAATGTCAAGAGGTAACACAAGCGGTGTTTTCCAATGTGAATCTGCAGGTATGACAAATTTAATTGTCAATATGCGACCTGAAAGATTTTCTGATATTGCGGCGGCAATCGCCCTTTACAGACCGGGTCCTATGTTCTTTATTGACAGTTATCTCATAAACAGAAAGCACCCTGAAAATATCAAATACAGAACACCGCTTTTAAAAGATATTCTTGACGAAACTAATGGCTGCATGGTCTATCAGGAACAGGTTATGCAGGTTTTCAGAAGCCTTGCAGGTTATTCTTATGGACGCGCGGATGTTGTGCGTCGCGCTATGAGTAAGAAAAAACGAGATGTTATGGAAAATGAACGAAACATTTTCATTAATGGTCTTACTGACGAGAGTGGAAATATTGTCATTGAAGGTGCAGTCCGCAGAGGAATTGACGAAAAAACTGCTGATGCAATTTTCTCTGATATGATTTCCTTTGCTTCTTATGGCTTTAATAAAAGTCATACCGCTGCTTATGGTCTTATTGCATATCAGACTGCATATTTAAAATGTAAATACCCGAAAGAGTTTATGGCGGCAATTCTTACAAGCGTTATTGGTGACGAGAGTAAAACAATTGGTTATATTGAAGAATGTAAACGTCTTAATATAAAAGTTCTATCACCACATGTAAACCGAAGTGGTAACAGGTTTTCCGTTGTTGGAAATGACATTGTTTTCTCGCTTTTGAGTATCAAAAATTTAGGCAGAGCCTTAATAGATAAAATCGAGAAAGAACGAAAAGAAAACGGCTATTTCAAAACCTTCTGGGATTTTTGTAAAAGAATAAGTGGTAATGAGCTTAATCGCAGGGCGTTGGAAAGCCTTGTTAAATCGGGAGCGCTTGATGGTCTTGACCTTAATCGTCGTGAAATGCTCACTAACCTTGATGTTGCAATTACTGCCGCTGCAAAGGAAAACAGTATGTATGAGGGCGGTCAGCTTGATATGTTCTCCGCTTTTGGTGGTGGAGAAGAGTTTTCTTCCGCTCCTGATTTCAGCAGATGTGAAGAATTACCGAAAAATGAATGCCTTTATTTTGAGAAAGAGGTTTCAGGAATGTATTTTTCGGGACATCCTCTTGAAGAATACAGAACAATCAGTGAAGCTTTGAATTCACCTAAAACTTCGTATCTTTATGAATGCCTTGAAACAGGCAAGGAAAATGATATCGATAATCAGAATGTGTCTTTTCTCGGTATAATAACATCCGTAAAAAAGAAAGTTACCAAAAAAGACGAGATAATGGCATTCTGCGGTGTTGAAGATTTATTCGGCAATATAGAAATGATTGTTTTCCCAAAGAATTTTATAATGTACGGTAATCTTCTTAATGTTGGTAACATTGTTCTTGTTGATGGTAAAATTTCCGTTAAGGATGAAGAAGTAAAACTCCTTGCAGAAAAAATTACTGTTGCACCTAAAACTGTTGAAGAAATACCAAAAGATAAAATAATGCAAACTAAACCCACACAACCACCCAAAACCGAAAATACTCAAGATAAAAAGAAAAAGAGCGGTATTTTTATAAAAATGCCAACTGAAAATCCTGAGAAAATCGAAAAACTTAAAAATCTTCTATCAATTTTTGAGGGAAGAATTCCTGTTTATCTTTATTATGAAGATACAAAAAAATACGATTTTCTCGGAATGGATTTTCTGACATCAATCAACCAACCGCTTATAAATGAATTAAAACACATTTTTGGTGATGAAAATGTTGTTGTAAGAGAATGAATAAACCCTGCAACTCAAATGAGTTGCAGGGTGTTTTTGGTAGTTGAGTTAAAGTGATAAAATATAAGTATTGCGAAGCTTATCATCCCTGTTTCATCTTTGATGAAATAGGGAGGGGGACCGCGTTAGCGGTGGTGGGTTGCCCCGTTTTTTCTTTGCTTTGTTGTTAAGAGCAATTTAATCAAATGCTTTTTTAGAATTATATAAGTTTCGTTCAATTGTAGCTTCAAATTTTGCGTTTTCACCAACAATATAAACTAAAATATCTTTACCTTTACAATTCTTGATTTTTATAGTGTCTTTTGTGTTTATTTTAAAATCATCATAAATTTCTTTATCTATTACAACTGCAAGTCTGAAGTTTCCGCATTCAACCTTTGTTTCAGCAGTTAATTCAATGTTTTTAGTGTTTACTTTAGTTGCCTGAATTAGCTCTATTCCTGATAATTTTTCAGCAGATACCTTCCTACGTTTGTAGTCAAAATCTGAAAAGTTGTTAAAGCCTGTTTTTTCACCACTTGAATGAAAGCTGTAATTGTTTTTTGTAACCCCGATAGTGTTATTTAAAATCTGTTCATCGGTTATGTGTTGTAAATTATAATTATTAGCACCGTTAGTATCCTTATATTTGTTGTGGTTTATAGCAACCGAAACAAAAGGAATACCGGTTAAAACAAATGCAACTACAAGACCACTTATAATTCTTTTTTTATTTTCTTTTTTCTCTCTTTGTATTGTTTCAATGTGTTCTTTGTAGCTTAATGGTTCGGCTTCTTCATTTTGTGCTTTTTTATATGCTTTGTAAACATACTCCAAGGTGAAAATATCACCTGCAATAAGACCGAGAATGCCGGCAAATGCTTGTGAATTTTCTATTGGTATTAAAAGCGATAAAATATAACCTGCAAAAACACCGGCAAACATATTAAGAAAGATAAAAGCCCGTTTGCGTTTTTTTACATATTTCGCATATAAAAAAGAAAGTATTAATGTTGCGAATGTCAGAAAACTTACAAAAAAACCTAATATAATCATAGATTTATTCCTGTTTATTGTTTCTTGGTAAATTAATTCCTTATGCCAAATTTCTTCAAAATCTCAGGGTCGCAGGTGTCGGCAAGTGAACCGATACTGTTCCAGAGTGCGTCTGCTTGCTTTTTCCAATCTTCAAAGCCTTCAAATGTGGCAGGGTAGTTGTCGTATAGTTTTCCAACATCACCGCTTTGTTTAAGCCCTTTTAGAAGATTTTTAACTGTTGAAACTCGGATTTTGCCTTTGGCGATTCCTTTAATTATACCACCGATTATTTCCGCAATATCTTTAAGTCCTAAATTAAGTCCCTCGTTCATACCGCCAAGGATTTTCTTGCTGAATAAAATATCATTTGCAAATAAATATTCTGCTTCGTCAAAATCAATGGTAACAACCCCCATAAGAAGAGGTCGCATAGAGTCAAAATCTTTACCCTGAGCGGTTATATAGCGTTTGTTAATAGACCACATATTTTCTTTTGTAAGTGGTTTTTCTTCTTTAAGAAGCTTTGAGATAACATCAACCGCAATTTCACCCTGAACAAGTGATGATGCGCAACCCTCACCGCAGGTGGGCTTTGTAAGGCAAGCTGCATCACCCATAACAATGAAACTATCATCAACAAAGGAATAAACAGAGCGATGATAAGGTGTTCTGCCTTTTTCAACCTTTTGAACAGTATATTCAGGGTGCTTTGCATTCTTCATAAACTGAGTGTTGAAAACCTCTTCTGCATATTCGTAAGAATAGCTACCGCCAATGCCTAAAATTGAATCATATCCTTTTCCTGCAGGAGCAGACCAGGATTTATATTGCATATAAAATCCGTCAAGGTCACGGGCATTTACTGCTTTATCCTTATATGTAACATAATAAAGAACAACATAAAGAATATCTTTTGGTGTAAGCTTGAAGTTTTCAACAACTGATGAAGAGGGAAGCTTTGTTCTTGCAACTGATGGAATACCCGAACAGTCTGCAACAATTTTTGCAAATGCTTGTTTTTCGCCATCTTCTGTTATATATTTTGCACCGATTATTTTTTTGTTTTCATCGTAAATGAAATCATTAAAAGATGCACCGTAAACGATTTCTGCGCCTTGCTTTTTTGCAAGCTCTGCCATAAACATAATGTAATCATGCTTGTGAAGACCAATAACTGGAGAAACTCCACCGGGAATTTTATATTTTCCGTAAGGGGAGAACATTGATGAACTTTCAAAACGGAATTCTCTTATATGGTTGGTTTCTTCGGGTATAACAAGGTCAAATTGTTTCATTTCACCCTCGCCCATATGGAAAATATCGTATGAACGAGAAACATTATCGGGTGTTTCCTTTTCAATAACAAGCACTTTAAAGCCTTGTTTTGCCATTTTCTCGGCAAACCAACAGCCGGTTGTGGAAGCACCAACGATTAAAACATCATATTTTTCCATATAAACACAACCTTTCATTTATTCTTTTGAAGTTTTTAAACTTTTCATTATGTAAATTAAAAGACCTATTCCTAAGAAAGGGAAAACAGATGCAATAAGCATACCTACTTTTAAGCCTATTTCATCAGTTGCCATTGAGGTCGCCTGACTCAAGTTAATTGCAAAATTACTTGCAGAAACATTGTCAACAATAATCCCCAGCATCTGTGGCGCAATTGATGCACCGAAATCACCTGAAGCTGCCATAAGAGCGAATGCGGCAACTCCGGGATTAGGAACTTTTTCTTCCATTAAAATAAGTGTACCGGGCCAGAGCATTGCAGAGAAAATACCAACTAAAATACAAGCAAGGAATGATATAATAACGTTACCTGAAATGCCGATTACTAAATAACAAACCGCCGCACCAATCATACTTACTAAAAGTGTTTTTGAAATGTTTGGTGTGAATTTTGAATAAAGGCTTCTCGTGAGGGCAAGAAGCAGAGCAAAAACCGCAAGACCTAAAATATCACCAAGAGCTTTTGGTAACTGTAAAGCATTTTCCATAAAGCTTGAAATCCAGTTTGTCATAGTATTTTCAGCGGCACTTCCAAGGAAAATGCAAACAGCACAAAGAATAATTGCTTTTCCCCATTTAACACCACTTTTTTCCTTGGAAGAAACATCCATTTCAGGAAAAGGGGAGGTAAAAAACAAAAATGATGCAATAAGAGGAAGTATTGCTAAAAATAATGTTAAATACATCCAGTTTTCAGTTCCGAAAATAAGGAAGAAAACAGAAGCGATTATAACATTTGTAACAACGCCCCAACCGTATAAAGAGTGAAGTTTGCTCATATCTCTTTCAGGATTATCAGAGGGCATTGCCGCAACCAAAGGACTTATCAGAACCTCTGCAAGTCCTGCGGAAACTGAGAATATTATTGTGCCCAAGACTAAACCTAAATAGGCAAATTGGGGGAATATATTTGGAAGAGTTGCGTAACAAAGCATACCCACACTTGTAATTATCGGCATTAATCTTACAGTTAACTTAATGTTAAAATACTTTGACAGAAAAGTGAAAATTAAGTCGATTGTAAGCTGAGTGCAGAAATTTACTAAAACCAATGTTCCTAATAAAGTGTAAGAAATGTTATACATATCGTGGAATGTAACAAACAACATTGGTGGTAAAACAAATGCCGGTGATATTGCAAGATATGAAAAATAACAGGCGAATCGTGTTTTTTTGTAGTTTGGTGTTTCCATTATTTAACCTCAATTAACTCATATTCTCTTGAACCATAGCCGAGTTCAGCTGCTCTTTCGATGGTGTGAATTCCGTTTCTGCTTTCAATTCTTTCAATCAGATGCGGTTTGCCCGGGTCTGAACAAGCGTAAACAAGGTCAATGCAAGCCTGGTCTATCGCTATCGGATCTGTTGAAATAAGAATACCTATATCAGCAATGCACGGATCCTCTGCTTTTGCGCAACAATCGCAGTCAACACTCATATTTTTCATAACATTAATATAAACTATTTTACTTTTAAAGTAATCAACAACAGAGCCTGCTGCTTCTGCCATGGATTCTAAAAATTGATCATGATCAGAAGTCCAGAAATTATCGGGGTTACCGACTCCGTGAATATAGCCTTTGCCATAAGAAGATGCAACACCAATTGAAAGCTGTTTTATTGCACCACCATAGCCACCCATGGGATGACCTTTGAAATGGGAAAGAACAAGCATAGAATCGTAGTTGACAATGTTTTTACCAACATAGTTTTTTGTGATGTTTTTACCGTTTGTTATGGGTAAAATAAGGTCAGGACCTTCTTCATCAAGAATATCAACAGTGAAATCCGTAGTCCAACCATGCTCTTCCATAAGCTTTTTGTGGCGCTCTGTCGTGTTTCTTGAACCTTCGTAAGCGGTGTTGCATTCAACAACTGTTCCATTTACATATTCAATAACAGGTTTCCAGAAATCAGGTTTTAAGAAATTTTGATTTCCTTTTTCTCCCGAATGGACTTTAACAGCGACATTACCATTAAGCTCTTTACCGAGTAACTTGTATAGTTCTAAAACCTTTTCTCCTGTGATTTCTTTTGAAAAAAGTACTTTTGATGTCATTTTGGCACTTCCTTTATAAATTGGTGTTATTTATAACAAATAAAATAAAAAACATTATAATTTTAAGTTGAGTTTTTTTATTCTTTTATATATAATATGTCTATGTGTTTGAGAGAGGTGTGTTTATGCAGATAGTTCTTTTAACTGCTCTCGGTGTCGGGGGCGCAACGGTAATTGGTGCGTTTTTTGGTTTTTTGTTCAAAAAGACAAGCCATAAGTTTAATGACATTGTTCTTTCTTTTGCGGCGGGCGTTATGCTTGCGGCGGCGGTATTCGGTCTTATTCATCAGTCAATGGAATATGGCGGAGAGCACTCAATTTTTGTGACAGTAATCGGGGTTTTCTGTGGTGCAGTCTGCGTTAATCTGATTGATAAGCTTGTTCCGCACTTGCATAAGCTCACGGGAGCTGACCAGGAAGGTCATCCTGACAGAAACGCAAAGCTCAATAAAGTTCTGCTTTTTGTTATTGCAATTGCAATTCATAATTTCCCTGAGGGCATTGCCGCAGGTGTCGGCTTCGGTACAGGGAACATTGCCGAAGCACTTACAATTGCAGGTGGTATTGCTCTTCAGAATATACCTGAGGGGATGGTTATTATAGTGCCTCTTATTGCCGCAGGTATGAGCAAGAGTAAAACCTTAGTTATTGCTATGTTTACCGGTGCAGTTGAGGTTTTGGGTACTCTTCTAGGTTATTTTGCTGTTAGTTTTTCGAATGCTTTTTTACCATTCGGGCTTGCTTTCGCTGGTGGCACAATGCTTTATGTAATAAGTGATGAAATGATTCCCGAAACTCATGCTCATGGTAATGAAAGGGGAGCAACGTTCTCTCTTATTTTAGGCTTTTGTGTAATGTTAGCTTTTGACTATTTTATGGCTTAATCTTTAATTCTTTTTCAATTAATTCTGTAATTCCGCTTGTTTCGTAATCTGCTAATTCTTTAATTAAAGCAACGGCATTTTCCATAGCATATGAGCGGAATTCTTTTATCATATCTTTATCGTTGATATTGTCACCGACCGTTATAACATCTGAGTATTCTGCACCTAAAAGCTCAATGAACTTATAAATGCCTTTTGCCTTGTCCATATTAACGGAGACAATATCAATACAGGTTCCGTTCTGCAAAGGGTTAAGCGCATCTCCGAACTTTTCTTTTATGGCTTTTGTTACTCTTGCGGCTTCTTCAAAACTCTCTAAAGCAGTGTTGATTTGGTATACATAAGGGAATTCGGGTAAATCTTCAAAGGTGAAGCACTCGTCCTCGTCATAGTCCTCAAAATCATTTTCTTTGAAAACTCGGCAGGGGAAACTTGTCTGGACATATCCCCATTTGCAACCTTGCTCAAAAAGAAATTCAAGAAAAGGCTTTGCAACGGTCACATCAATTTTATCTTCGCAGACTATTTCGCCATTTGGTTTCATAATAACTGCACCGTTATCCGCAATAAGATAGTCACATTCGAAGCTATTTTTATTATATATTCTTATAAGATCGGGAGCACCTCTGCCACTGATAACAGAAAAGATATTTCCGGCTTTTCTCCATCGGGAAATTGCGTTTTTCTTTTTATCGTCGATTCCGCCGTGGTTAAGTGTTCCGTCATAATCACTTGCAATTATTTTCAAAATATCACCCACAAAATTTTATATACAGATTTTATCACAAAGAAAATACTTATTCAATGATTGGTGGAAAAAATATGGAAATTAAAGTATTTAATTCATTACCCAAAGAGGCTTTGGATTTAAGAATAACGGTTTTTGTTGATGAACAGGGCTTTGTTGATGAGGTTGATGATTTTGATAGTGTTGCAACTCACCTTGTTATGTATGAAAATGAAAAGCCAATAGCAACCTGTAGATTTTATCTTAAGGAAGATAAAGAAACATATATGTTCGGAAGACTTTGTGTTTTAAAGGAATACAGAGGCAAATCTCTCGGCAGAGAAATGCTTAAAAAGGTTGAGGAAATTGTCAAAGAAAAGGGTGGAAAAGCAATCATTCTCCATTCCCAATACCACGCAAAGCCTTTTTATGAAAAATGTGGCTTCACCCAACAAGGTGAAATAGATTATGAACAAAATAAACCTCACGCTTGGATGAGGAAAGAAATATAATTTGGATCCGTTTTTGAAAGGGGGATTAATATGTCGTTAGTTGAAAGTAAAAACAGAATAGCTTGGATTGATATGGCTAAGGGCTATGGTATGCTTGCAGTAATTATTGCACATATCGTTTACAGAGGTCCGTTACATGACTGGATTTATACATTTCATATGCCTGTGTATTTCTTCCTTTCCGGTTATGTTTTCAGTAACAAAGATAAATTTGATGTATTTGTTAAGAAAAAGGCTAGATCTCTTCTTGTTCCGTATTTTTCGTTAGGTATACCTATGGTTGTTTTCACTTTTCTTCTAAAGCTTTATCAAAATAGTTTTACTGTTAACTTTGCAAAAGAGCTGGTGAAAAATTTTATAATCCAAAAACGTCAATGGACTTTATGGTATATTGCTTGTTTATTCTTTTTGAATATAATCTTTTATTTGATTACTAAATCTGTAAAAACAAACCGATTGAGAGCTCTTGTTGTTTTAGGTATGAGCGTTGTCGGGCTTGCTTATTATAAATCAGGTGGTTTGCCACTGCCTTGGAACATTGATGCCTGCTTTGTGGCAATTCCTTTTTTCTTTGTTGGATTTGTTATGAAACAAAATTTAAATAAAGTTGAAAAAATATTATCAGAAACGAAAATTAATGTGTTGTTATTTATTGTTTTTGGGTTAATAAATGTTGTTTTCGGCTATTTAAATATTAAAACAACGGGCAAAGGTCTTGAGATGTTTAATAGGGAATATGCAAACCCAATATTTACATATATTTCAGCTTTTGCAGGAATTTTTGCAATTATTATTTTTTCAAGATTTTTTAGTCTTAAACCAATTAAATTTATAGGTGAAAACAGCCTTGTTTATTATGCATGGCATCAGACAATTATGATGCCAATTACAAAAATTGTATTTAAACATTTTGGCTTGGAAGAGTCTTTTGATATATCGCAACCATATTATTGGTGTTATAAATTGGTTCAGTTTGCTGTGATTGTAATTGTTTTGACTGTACCAACCATAATAATTGAGAAAACTAATTTAAGAGTGCTTTTAGGTAAAAGAAAGAAGTGTAAAAACAACTGACTTTATGAGAATGAACTGATCTAATTTATACTGTTTGTACAAATTGAGGCAGTTCATCTTTTGTAACTTCATTTTTGCTATTCGTAAATTTTATAGAGTTACCTTGTATAAAACACCATAGTGTATAATTATTGTCAAGAAATAAGTGGTTATTTTACTTGACTGTTTTTCTAAATGTAATATAATTGTAATAGTAAAAATCTACCAAAGAAACGGACGGAAAAATTATGGACAAATACGCAAGATTCAGATACCAGCCCTGTCTTCCTTTAGGCGAAGACGGAAGATGTGTTACTGCTTCTAAAAAGCACATTGACCTCTCCAGAAAAGCCGCAACAGAGGGTATGGTTCTTCTTAAAAATGAAAATAATGCTTTACCCCTTAAAAAAGGCGAAAAAATCGCCCTTTTCGGCAAAGCAACAATTGAATATATCAAAGGCGGTGGCGGTAGCGGTGACGTAAACTGCCCCTATATCAGAAACATCTATGAAGGCTTTGAACAGAAAGAAAAAGAAGAAAAAGTTTCTGTTTATATGCCCCTTGTTGATTTCTATAAGGACTATGTTAAAAAAGAAAGCGTTAATGTTCTAACAGAAGAGCAAATTAACGCCCGTTGGGATATTGTTAACAATATGGAATTCTGCACCGAGCGTGACGATATGACTTATGATACCTTCGCTGCTATGCACGTAGTTGAAGCAGAAGTTCCCGAAGGTCTTATTGAAGATTCTGCAAAATGGGCAGATACTGCAATTTTCACTATCAGCCGTTTTTCTGCCGAGGGTGTTGATAGACGTCCTCAGGGTAATGACTATTATCTTTCTGATTTGGAAAAAGACCTTCTCGATAAACTTACAAAGCTTTTCAAAAAGGTTGTTGTTATTATTAACTCAGGTGCAACAATTGACTGTGAATACTTTGCAGAAAACGAAAAGGTTCAGGGTATTCTTTTTGGTTGGCAAGGCGGTATGGAAGGCGGACTTGCTATTGCAGACCTTCTTTGTGGTGATGTTAACCCCTCAGGTAAAATGGTTGATACAATTGCAAAATCCTACGATTGCTACCCCTGTAAAGAGGATTTCTGGGAATGCTTTGACCACGTTGATTATTCCGATGATATCTATGTTGGTTACAGATACTTTGAAACAATTCCCGGTGCAAAAGAAAAAGTCCGTTATCCCTTCGGTTTCGGTCTTTCTTATACAAATTTCGAATTGAGCAGTAAGGTTTGTTGCGAAAGTGACGGCAATATTGTTGCAATTGTTAATGTTAAAAATATAGGTGATGTGGCAGGTAAAGAGGTTGTTCAGCTTTATTACAGTGCACCTCAGGGTCTTTTAGGTAAACCCTCAAGAGAGCTTTGTGCATTTAAGAAAACGAAACTCCTTGCTCCCAACGAAACTGAAACTCTCGTTATGAGCTTTAATATCAACGATATGGCAAGCTTTGATGATTTGGGCAAGGTTCAGAAATCTGCATACGTGCTTGAAGAGGGTACATATAATTTCTATCTCGGCACATCTTTAAGAGATGCTGAAAAGCTTGATTATGAATATATAGTCAAGGAAAATATAGTTGTTCAGCAACTTTCCGATTGGTGCAAGCCCTTTAAGCTCTCTAAAAGAATGTTATCAGACGGCACTTATGAAGAGCTTCCTCAGGGCGAAGAAACATATCTCTACGGTATAAATGAGCCAACTGATGCTAAAGCTCCCGAAACTGTTATACCCTTTGATAAAGTAGGGGAAGAGATTACCCTTGATGAATTTGTTAAGCAGTTTACAGATGCAGAACTTATGGATTTTGTTGGCGGTCACGGACCGACGGGTGTTTGTAACACAGGTTGTTTCGGCGGTTTAGAAAGACTTTCCGTTCCTGCTGTCCCTACTGCAGACGGTCCTGCAGGTTTAAGGCTTAATACTGAAACAGGTATTCCCACAACTGCATGGCCTTGCGCAACTCTTCTTGCTTGTAGCTGGAACCCTGAGTTAGCATTTGAAGTTGGCGTTGGCGGTGGTGCTGAAATCCGTGAAAATAACCTTGGTGTATGGCTTTCGCCTGCACTTAATATCCACCGTGACCCCATGTGCGGAAGAAACTTTGAATATTATTCCGAAGATCCGTTAATTGCAGGTAAGTTTGCATCTGCAGTAACAAGAGGTGTTCAGTCACAGAAGGTTGCAGTTTCCGTTAAGCATTTCGCTTGCAACAATAAGGAGGCAAACCGCTTTGCAAGTGATTCAAGAATTTCTGAAAGAGCACTTCGTGAAATTTATCTTAAAGGCTTTGAAATTGCTGTTAAAGAAGGCGACCCCTGGACAATTATGAGTTCATATAACCTGATTAATGGTCAGCATACTTCCGAAAGCTATGAGCTTCTTACAGGTATTCTCCGTGATGAATGGGGATTTAAGGGCATGGTTGTTACCGACTGGGGCGTTAAAAATGACCCTGTTAAAGAGGTTAAAGCAGGTAACGATATGAAAATGCACTGCGGTTACCCCGAAGACCTTAAGGTTGCTTTTGATAATGGAGATTTAACAAGAGCAGATCTTGAGCTTTGTGCTAAAAGAATACTCCAGATGTTTATGAAATTAGTTTAAATAAAAAACAGGCTTGTAAGTGCGAAAACTTACAAGCCTGTTTTTTATATTTTATTTTATCAGCAAATTTTTATCTTTATCATATATTGTTTCGGTACCATATAAGTTATCAAGAGCATCAAAAGCTTCTGAACTGCTAAAAGAAAAATCATAAAGGCAAATTGAATGGTAATAACCGTAACCATCCATTAAAACGGCATAAGCCCTTATTTCATCAGAAGTGTTAACAGCGTAGTTAAATGTCATATTATCGGTATAAAAGCCATATTCATCAACCGCATAGGTTACATCTTTTGTTTCAAGAATTTTATCGTTAACCTCTGTCAAAATGTATAATTTTTTATAATCAGGATATTCATCAGCAGTTATATAGTGCGTTGTGAAATTTGCTTGAATCTGAAATTCATAATAATTTGTATAATTTTCAAACACTTTTTTATAAGTGGTAGTATATGAAGAGTTATTAATAAAATCTCCCAAAAATCTTTGATATAAATACTTGGTTTCAATATCTTCAAGATATTCGTTCTCGCTTTTATCACTGTTCTTTATAGTAAGCATTGGGATTAAATATTCTTCATCGGTTCTGAAAGCGTAAGCATCATACACACCAATGAATTTATCACCGTTTTTCTTTAATTCAATTTCATCTTTTCCGATTTTAATGAAAATGGTAGTATCTTCGGTAACAGTTTTTGGAATTGCGGTGAATGTCATTTTTACTGTGTTGGTTTTGGGGTCAAGTTCACCATATTCACAGTTGATATATGAAAGCAGACTTGCCTCTTTTTTCATTTGCTCATCAACATTATTATAAATTGAATCAATCTGGTTTTGGAAGTTTTCCATTTGGTAGGCGTGGTTTTTCTCCATATCAGCGATATATTCCGATAAATCAAAAATCTTCCATAAAGAAGCGAATAGAAAAACGCCTAAAAAAATAATACAAATGAAAGAGATTTTCCATTTCTTAGTTGTCTTTTTATTCAGCTGAATAGCATCAATAATGTTTTTATCAGCAGCTTCAACCTTGTTTTCAGGCTTTGCAACTTCACCGCTTAAAATATCGCTAATGCTTACCTCAAATATCTCGCTGATTTTTTCAAGTGTTTCGGTATCAGGGTAGCTTTTGCCCGTTTCCCAGCGTGATACCGCTTTATCGGTTACGCCCACCATATCTGCAAATTGCTTTTGTGTAAGTGAACGGAGCTTCCTTTGCTCTGATATAAAAGCCCCAACCTTTATTTTATCCATAGTATCACACCTCTCTTCACTGAAATTATACTGCTTTTAAACTGTAAAGTCACCCTATTTAAAATAGAATTTGCGAGAATTACAATAATTTTATCACATACCAAAGCCATCCGCAATAACATTATTAATAGCTTGGCATATACTGTTATCGGAGGTGATATTATGGGTTTTTTCAATTGCAATTGCAGAATGGGCTGCACTGCTTCAGGTCTTATTGTAAGTCTTATTGCCGGTATTGTTGCGCTTGTTCTAAACGTAACAGGCACAATAACAATTTTACCACTTTTTTTATGGATTGGTTTCGGACTTGCCGTTGGATTTCTGATTATAACATTTTTGGTTGTGGCTTTCACAGGTGAAGGAGAAAGAAAAGAAAGAGGTTGCATTTGCAGAGCATTATCAACCTTGCAGTTTGGCGCATTGGGAGCAATCTTAACTGCTCTTGTTCTTCTTGTTGTCGATTTTGGCGGAATAAGCATAATCGGTGCCATTCTTTATGGCGCTTTTATTTTCTTCTTCATTTTGTTAATTACTTCCGTTATCTGTCTTGCAAGATGCTATGCTTCTTGTGGAGAATAAAAAAGGCTAAAAATGAAGTTGTGTCCTACGGACATAAATGAAAAATCCAAGTCTATCGACTTGGATTTTTTGGCAGGGGCAGAAGGACTCGAACCCTCAAGGACGGTTTTGGAGACCGGAATGTTACCATTACATTATGCCCCTATATTAACTAAAAAAAGTGGTGGACCAACAGGGACTCGAACCCCGGACCAACCGGTTATGAGCCGGTTGCTCTAACCAACTGAGCTATTGGTCCCCATTTGCAACAGATAAAATTATATAAAATTAACATCGCTTTGTCAAGAGTTTTTCGGGTAAAAGTTTAAATTTCTATTAATTTTTATTTCATATGTAATACACCCGTAGGGTACAGGCTTGCCTGTACCGCTGAATAAACTTATCCGGAACAATAGGTTTACTACAGTTTCACCTTGCGGTGAAATGACGCTCAAGAGTTTGTGTCAAGAACTCTCCACCACCCGACCAACTTCATTCTTATTTTTATAAATTCCGCGCTTGAAACTATTTTCGAATTAATAAAAATTAAAAGGTGGTCCCCCTCTCTTTGAAGAGAGGTTAAACCACCAATAAACTTTTTCGCATATTATTAAATATTAGTATTAAGCTTTTTTAATCTTCAACCCCTTATGAAACCTCGGCTTCTTTTCACCTGCATTCACCATTTCACGAGAAAGCAATGCTCTCATTTGTTGTAAAACCTTTGCATAGTTTTCATCATTTATAAGGTTGGTTTTCTCGCAAGGGTCGTTTTTAAGGTCATAAAGGAAATCATCAAAATAATGAACCGCTTTTGATTTGTGCCAACCTGAGCCCATTGCTTTTGCCGAATATTTCCAATTCTTTGTTCTGACGCATCTTCCGATATGGGATTCACTGATCTGCACGAAAATGCAATCTCTTTCAGGTGCTTCAATATCATTGATGGGTAAAACATTTCCCGAATAGCTTTCTGGAATGCCAATTCCTGCAAGCTTTAAAATTGTAGGCGGTAAGTCAATAAGGCTGACTAAGCAATCATTGTTATCTGTTTTATTTATTGCACCGCCACCGAAAACAAGGGGAGTATGAATGCTTGATTCGTGGCAGGAGCGTTTATATTCAAAGTTTCGTGTCTTGAAATGACATCCGTGGTCACTTGTGTAAATAATAACGGTGTTATCATAAATACCCTTATCTTTTAAAGCCTCAACCAGTTTACCGACATTTTCATCAAGTCGGTTTATTGCGGCAATATAATCAGGGTATTCTTCCTTATAATCACCCTTAAGGAATGTTAAATCATCAGGAATGGGGTAGTCCTTGTATTTTTCAATTGTTTCTATTGGTCCCTCAAAATGTCCTCTGTCGTTCTGATGATGGGGTTCAAGCTGAGAAATAAACATAAAGAAAGGCTTTTCACCACTGTGGTTGTTAACATATTCAACCGCAAAATCATTTATGCAGTCTGCTCGGTAGCCTGTAAAATCGATTTTGTTTCCATCTTCATCAAAAACATAACCATCATAGCCATGAGAGGTGAATTCAAGAACATCAGCCGCTCTCCAGTATTTATAACCGCCTTGTTTTTCTTTGGGAACGGCGGTTTTTTCGCAATGAAAGCCCAAGCCCATTGCTCTGTCTGAGGCAAGGTGCCATTTACCGATATAAGCAGTATCGTATCCGTTTTCATTGAAATAATCTGCCATTGTTTTTGTGTTTTCGGGTAGGGGAATACTATTCCGGAAGCAACCGTTCTCCGTTGCGTATTGACCCGTCTGCAAGCAAGCGCGGGCAGGTCCGCAAACCGGTTGACAGGTGAAAGAATTTTCAAAAATTGTTCCCTCTTCGCCCAATTCCCAAACATTCGGCATAAGTTTATTGTTGAGTGTATCCCAACGCTGTTGGTCTGAAAAATAAAATATAATATTTGGTTTCATTAAAAGCACCTCTTTTTCTGGCTTTTTTAAATTATATAACATATGAAATTACAAATCAAATATTAAATTGTATTTAACTATACACTTCTATTTTCAGGTAAGGGCATATAAGATTAATTTGCTGTTCGGATTTACTTTTTGAACTCTATATGTTATTATTAATTTGTAATATTTCACATTATGAGAGTTGTTTTGGGGGTTGGAATATTGTTTAAGAAATTTACAAAGCTGTTTTTACAATGGTCAACTGCCATTGTAATTGGCTTTTTTGTTGTGAATTTATTGTGTTTTGTTTATGAAAGACCTGTTGGTTGGTTCGAGACACCTAACGGACCAAGTCCTGCTAAATGGAATCCGAATTCTTTGTTGGTACATGGTACTGAAGGCTACGGTATAATAAAGACTGATAAAAATGGCTATGTAAATCCTGAAGGTACTTTAGGTGAATCCTATGTTTTGTGTATGGGTTCTTCTCATACCCAAGGTAAAGAGCTTCTTTTTGATAAAAACTACTCGACACTTCTTAATGAGCATTTTTCAAAAAAAGAAGGGGAGTTAGCTGTTTATAATATTGCTTGTGATGGTAATTTCTTACCTTCACTGATAAAGCATTTTCCTGCAGCAGTTCAGGCTTTTCCGGGAGCATCCGCTGTAACCATTGAGATTTCAAGTATTGATTTTTCACCAGAAGAGCTTGAAGGTGCTTTAAATCAAGCAAACTATGAAGAATCAGTAAGTGTTGAGAGCCTTGTTCAAAGCATGGGGTTCGTTGAGAAAATTAAAATATTAATTAAAGAATATTTCCCACTTGTGAGTTTGATTAAATCAAAACTTGAAACGTCTTCAGCAGGTAATAGTGATATCGTTTCCGGAGAGTATGATGTTGAGCGTGCAACAATCGCTTTAGATAAAGCTTTAAAAACAATTCGCTCACAGTACGATGGTGAAATTATTTTCATATATCATACTCAGACAATTCTTATGAAAGATGGCTCGGTTACTTTTGCTAATGAAAAGCTTTGGGATGCTTTTGAAAAAATATGCAGTGAAAATAATATTCAGATTCTTGATATGAGGCCGATTTTTCTCGAATCTTATAATAATGAAAAAGCGGTACCCTATGGGTTTTTAAATTCAAAACCGGGTAACGGACACTTAAATGCATTGGGACATCGGCTTATTGCAGATGCATTAATACCCGTTGTTGAGGAGGTAATGGCATGATTTTTTACTCCATTCCCTTTTTGGCGTTGTTCCTTTGCTCTTCTTTGTTATATAATTTTTCGAAAAATGTTAAGCAACAACATCTTGTAATTTTGTTAACAAATTTTCTGTTTTATGGTTATTGGGATGTTCGTTTTCTGATTTTGTTAGTGTTCGAAATTGGTGTTTGCTACTTTATGATGATTGCTTATACCAAAACCCAAAAACGAGTTTTTGTTGTTTTACCTGTGGTGTTCTGCTTGACTGTTCTGGGGATTTTTAAGTATTGCAATTTCTTCCTTGAAACTATCAGCAATGTTTTTGGCGTTAAAGATAGCATTACACTAAACCTTATAGTACCATTGGGGGTTTCTTTTTATACTTTCCAGGCTTTGAGTTATGTGTTTGATGTTTATCGTGGAGTAATTAGCGCTGAAACTAACTTTGTGAAAGTTGCGGCATATTTATCGTTTTTTCCACAAATTACATCCGGTCCCATTGTTAAGGCAAGAAACTTTTTGCCTCAACTGGAAGTTGTACATAAAATAAAAAAAGAAAAGGTTTATAAAGGCGTTCAGTTGTTCCTTCTGGGGTTAACTAAAAAAGTTGTTTTTGCCGACCGTATTGGTTTTGCGGTCGATGCGGTGTTCAGTGCACCTCAGGCGTATAACGGGATAAGTGTTTTATTCGCAGTTATTGGTTACGCAATGCAAATTTATTGTGATTTCTCAGGTTATTCAGATATGGCAATCGGTGTAGCATGTGTATGGGGATTTGACTTAGG
This sequence comes from Acutalibacteraceae bacterium, assembly GCA_045576615.1. Lineage (GTDB taxonomy): Bacteria > Bacillota > Clostridia > Oscillospirales > Acutalibacteraceae > DTU089. The sequence goes on from JAZNGU010000036.1 coordinate 47,308, forward strand.
TAAGAATTTTAATATGCCGTATCTTGCAAAAAACTCTTCGGATTTCTGGGGAAGGTGGCATATCAGTCTGTCAAGCTGGTTTAAAGAGTATGTTTATATACCGCTTGGTGGTAGTAGGGTTGCTTCTTGGAAAATATATCGCAATTTGTTTTTTACAATGCTTCTCAGCGGTATTTGGCATGGAGCAAATTGGACGTTTCTTGTATGGGGTGCAATGCACGCTCTTTATTCCGTTGTTCATAAGATTTGGAAATCGTCCGGTGTAAATAAAACAAAGAAAACACATCCCGTTCTGTGTATTCTTGCAAATTTTGCTGTTGTGTGTTTATCATGGATTGTTTTTCGAGCAAGTGAAATTGAAGACGCTTTTTTGGTTGTTAAATCCTTGTTTAATATGAACGGGGTCTTTTATGTCAGTGTATATGTGGTAGTATTCTTTGTTTTGATGCTTTCAACCAATATATATGCCTACAGAAGAAATGACGCAAATGCTATTGATTTATCTTTGAATCCGGAGCGCTTCAGAGACAAAGTGTTTTTGATAATCTGGATTTGTCTGATTGTAATGTTTGCCTATGTGGGCGATTCAGCTTTTATCTATGCACAGTTTTAGTCCAATGTTTAATATAAATAAAAATTTACTGCTTTCACTGTAAAAATGAAAGCAGTAAAATTTTTATGTATCATCAACCCTCAGCCTCGTTTTACCCGTTATATTCATCATAATCTTCTTCATCAAAGTCTTCATAATATTTGTTTTCGAAATCATCAAATTTGAATTCAGGATTGTTTTTTGCGAATTTATCAACCGCAATTCTACCCTGTTCCCAAACATAATTCTTTTCAAAAAAGCTTGTTTTAACAAGGTTTTCTTTTGTGCAGGCGGGTGTGGAATAAATACCTGCGTTATAAATATCATAAGCATTGTAGTGAATTTCAGATATTATTTCGAAATTTTTATCTGTATATTCGTTAAGGTTTATGTCTTCCGAAAGCTTAACAAGAACAGGCAGACCACTTACGCCTAAAGAACCGATTTGCTCAACATCAATACTGATTTTTCCTGCTTTATAGGCATTATAGTTGTAGTTAGCAATAACTGTATTAATATCAATAACTGAAACGCTAATCATTGTAATTGTGCAAACGAGAATAATTGCTTTTATGTATTTCATGTTTGTAAAAATAAGCCTTAAAAGAATTATTATGAAAATTACTGCCAGCATAAGCATAAATACGCTTGTGAGAACTCTTAATCTTGTAAGACCGTAAAGTGAAATGTATTTCATCATTTTCACAAATGCGGTTGAAATATAGAATACTGTGAAAAGGCAAAGGAATAAAAGAAGTCCTTTAGTTGAAGCAGGTATTTTCTTGCTCTCGGTTTTCTTAACAAGAGTAGCACATAAAAAAAGAATAACAAAGTTTATGAATGCAATAACACCCATCTGGAAAAATCCGCTTCTTGCAAATTCTGCAGCGCTGTAGTTATCGGGAAGAAGAAAAGCAAATGCTTTAGTTATGTATGCAAGCTGAGAAACAAGATAAGCTAAATAAACAACTGCAGTTGCACTTAAAATTGTGTTAAGAATAACCTTAGAAACCTTGTCGGGAATTTCTTTAACATTCTTTTCTGCCAAATCCTTTTTCTTCATTGAGAACAGAAAAGCAAAAATGAAAGGTGTAATTATAACAGTTAAAATTATTGCACCGATTAGTATGAATGCATCTTTAAATAAATTTGAAATCAGGTTACCAAAAGCAAGATCTGATGTTGAGAGAAGGGGAAGTATAATACAAAGAATGGGCAAAGAAATGCCAAGACCGATTAAAAGGTATAAAGCATTTTTAGATTTTCCGCCCTTTGCAGATTCTTTTGCGCTTCTGAAGGGTAAAGTAAAGTTATCAAAAACTGCATTTATAGACTTTTGAACAGTATTTAAAAAGTAGGTATATGTACCGCTTTGAGCATTGCTGTTGCCTGAAATTGTTGCAAACATTGTTGCACAAATAAAAAGAATATACCAAAATGCTAAAATCTTAATGAGGCTATCACTTGTGACCGAATAGCCTGCAGAAAGAACCAATGCACCTATTAAAAGCAAAATACTGAATATCTTATCTTTACAGTCTTTATTAAATAGATAGATAAAGCTTGTTAAAATAATGGCACAAACGCCTAAAGTATAGCCAAAATTAAAGCCATTGAAAATGCCAAGCCTTACAGTTACAAAAATTGAAATTACAGTAAGTATAAAACCAATAAAATCGGTTTTTAGTACGGGATAAGTTTTCTTATTCATAATTAATCCTCCTGTTGACATTCAATGATTATAGTGTGCTTCATCGTCAAAATAGAGTGTATTATATTCTTCGGGAGTGAATTGGTGGACTATATATCTTCCAGGTTCAGTTTCTTCAATATGAAACTGTTCGACTATTGGATAACCTTTATATTTCAAACAAAAACAATGATAATCCCAAGAGTATTTCTTTATGTAATCAACAATTTCTTTATCTAATTCAATTTCACCGTTGCTTTTTATACATTTAACAATTTTTTCGACGGTTTCTTTTTCTGTGATGTTGTCCTCATCAGAGGATGAAGCAGACATCCAGACAGCTTCAACCTCGTTGTTTTCAATAGTTGGAAAAACAAAATTTTCATCAACATATATTTCTGTAAAATGATACCTATTGTTATCAATTATGAAATCTCTATTTTCATCCAATGTTTCAGAATAATAGTAAAAATAACCATCAAAATTTAAAGCATAATCTGAGAATTTCTCTTGTTCTATGTATACAAACTCTGAATAAATTTCGTCTTCAGCCGTAACAAAATCATATGGTGACGGAAAATCGTCAAATTCATTTGAAATGTGGGGTCCGTAATAACCATCTTCCATCATTGTATACAAATCATAATAATTTCTTCCGTTATATGAAATTCCTATTTCATAACCATTTTCATCTTTTATATATGTTGCTTCACATTTGTCCCTGTTTTGTATTCCTGTGTAAATATAATAACCGGTAAATGAAAGTAAGAGAAAAAACACTAATACTATAATTGCAATTTTCTTTTTCATAATTAATCCTCCTGTTCACCCTCGATATATTCCAGTATATCTCCCGGTTGACAGTCAAGCTCACGGCAAATTGCAGAAAGGGTAGAAAAGCGTACCGCCTTTGCCTTGCCTGTTTTTAATATGGAAAGGTTGGCTTGGGTTAAGTCTATTTTACTTGCAAGTTCACCCGATGACATTTTTCTTTTTGCAAGCATAACATCTAAATTTACAATTATAGCCATTATTTACACCGTCAGATCATTTTCATTTTTTATTTCAGTTCCGTATTCAAATGCATTTTTGATTATTCGCAGAATTAACCACATAAACCCTGCCGCTGCAGGAATAGGTAAACCTGCCAGAAAGAAAAAGCACAAGGGTATTGAAAGGGGAACAACAGATAAACAAGCGTATGAAAGAATTTTAAGATATTTAACTGTTTTTTCGGTGAAAATTTCACCTCGTTCGAGATTTTTGATAAATTTAAAAATATAAGTTAATGTAACAGCCGCTGATGGTGAGCAAGCATAGAAAACTGCAGTTAAAACATTTGCAACGCCTTCTCTGTTTTCTGTTTGCTCGCAATACCAATTAAATATTAATGGGCCTGTAAATAAAAAGAAGGCAAAAAAAGCTGATAAAAGTATTACTATTATTTTTGTTGTTTTTAAGGATTTCTGGAATTGTTTCAAGTTTAATCATCTCCTTGGGGCGAATATATCACACAATTTATCGAAAAACAATAAAAAATTATCGTTTGTAATAAAATTGTAACCGTTGTAACTTTTTATTTTAACTGCTACATTGACAAAAAATTAACTTGACATAACGATTATAATAAACTATTATAATAAGGAACGATTATGCCTCCCTGGCGAAGGGAGGGGGACCGCACTGAAGCAGAGCGGAGGTGTGGTGGAGGGTTCTAGCGTCAGCGTATAATAAAATGCGCTTCAGCGCTTACCCTGATTGTTGTGAAATTTTGAGAAGGAAGTGTTTTAATGAATCCTCAGTATGAAGCATTGTTTACACCTTGGAAAATAGGCAATGTTGAAATCAAAAACCGTATCGTTATGTGCCCTATGGGTGGTACATCTCTTTTCGGTTGGTTTGAGCTCGGTGGTTGCCATTTTGACAAGGAAGCGGCTAAGCTTTTCTTAGAAAGAGCTAATAACAATGTTGGTCTTATTATCCCCGGTATTGCACCCTTGCGTGATACCTTCTGGGGCAAGTGGCTCTGGCAGAACCCTAAGATGTTTGAAGAGCTTAAAGAGTTTATGGATGAAATCCATAAAACAGGCGCAAAATTATTTATTCAGCTTACAGCAGGTATGGGTCGTTCCTGGGCTATTACAGAGCTTATTGCGCCCTTACATAAAAACAAATTCACTCGTGCACTCATCAAACCTGTTATTGATACATCTCACGAGTTGGCATCTCCCAGCCCTCAGAAATCCCGTTGGGCTCATGATATTGAATGCCCTGAAATGACAGTTGAACAGATTCACGAAATCATCGAAGCATTCGCAAAGACTGCAAAGCTTTGCCGTGATGCTGGTGTTGACGGTGTTGAGGTTCATGCTGTTCACGAGGGTTATCTTCTTGACCAGTTCGCAATTGAATATTTCAATAAGCGTACTGACGAATACGGCGGAAGCTTTGAAAACAGATATCGCTTTGCAGTTGATGTTGTTAAAGCAATTAAAGAGGCTTGCGGTGAGGATTTCCCTGTTTCTCTTCGTTATTCCGTTGAATCAAAAATGAAAGACTTCTGCTACGGTGCAATGCCCGGCGAAGAATATACAGAAGTTGGTAGAGCTATGCCCGAATCCGAAAAGGCTGCAAAATACCTTCAGGATGCAGGCTACGATATGCTTAATGCTGATAACGGTACATATGACTCATGGTACTGGGCACATCCTCCTATGTATATGCCTCAGAACTGTAACCTTGATGATGTTGCTCACATTAAGAAATTTGTTGATATCCCCGTTGTTTGTGCAGGTAGAATGGAACCCGATGTTGGTGCTAAAGCAGTTGCTGAAGGCAAAATCGATGGTGTTGGTGTTGCTCGTCAGTTCCCTGCTGACCCCGAATGGATTACAAAGCTTATTGAAGACAGAGTAGAGGAAATCAAACCCTGTATCTGCTGTCACGCAGGTTGCTTCAACTTCTCATCATCCAAGGGCCACGCAAATACTCAGGACCTTTTCGATACAATGGGTCTTTCCCGTTGTGCTATTAACCCCAAAACAATGCAGTCCAAGAAATATAAAATCGTTCCCGCTAAGAAGAGCAAGAAAATTGCTGTTATCGGTGGCGGTATCGGTGGTATGGAAGCTGCTATCGTTTGCGCTCAGCGTGGTCATAAGGTTGACCTTTATGAGAAAACAGATAAACTCGGTGGTGTGTTCATCGCAGCTGCTGCTCCTTCTTATAAAGAAAAAGACCGTGACCTTATCGCTTGGTACAACCGTGAGGTTAAAAAATATGATGCAATCACAATCCATATGAACACAGAGGTTAAGGATATTGCATCTCTTGGTGCTGATGAAGTTATTGTTGCAACTGGCTCTGTTGCTAACAAGATTCCCGTTAAGGGCGCAGAAAAAGCAATTGAAGCAGTTGACTTCCTTCTTGGTAACAAAGAGGTTGGTCAGAATGTTACAGTTGTTGGTGGCGGTCTCACAGGTTGCGAAATCGCTTATGAGCTTTATCTTCAGGGCAAGAACCCCACAATTGTTGAAATGCAGGATGACCTTATCACCACTCCCGGTGTTGCTCTTGCAAACACAAGCTATCTCCGTGACTTCTTCAAGACAAACAAAGTTCCTGTTTACCTTGAAACAAAAACAACTGAAATCACAGATACTAGCGTAACAGTTATGACAAAAGACGGCAAAACAGAAACAATTCCTGCTGATAGCGTAATTCTTTCTGTTGGTTATAAGCCTGCTCCCATTGCAGAAAAGAGCAAGCATGTTCACATTATCGGTGACGCTCTTAAAGTCGGCAACCTTCGTACAGTTATCTGGAAGGCTTGGGACGTTGCAATGAAACTGTAATTTAACAGTAATAAAATTATCCGCCCGAGAAAACTTGGGCGGATTTTTTAAAAAGGATTTTAATTATGAAAATCTGTTTTGAAAACACATCAAAGGATTTGGGTGCGGAGATAATTTTTAAAGATAAAAGTATTCTGAATATTCCGCCCAACTCACTGAAAGAAATTGAAACAAACGAAGATAATATCACTTTTTCTGTTAAATATATTCGCGATTTTACTTTCGGTTATCAGTTTATTCCGAAAGTTGATGGTAAATTGACCGACCAGATTGCAGATAAATTGGCAGAAAAGGCAGTAAAATCAATAGGTAATGTAATTGTTCAAATTGTTAATACATATAAAGTCAGCCAGTTAAAAGATGGTTCGGTAATTGAAGTTAACGACAGAGCTCATTATCTTTCTGCAGAAGGTATAGATGCAATTTTTAACTGCTTTCCTGCTCTTTATTATTTCGGTCAGGCAGAGTGTGAAAATGCTGAAATAGAGGTTGTTTCATCAGCTTCGATTAACAGACCTGCATTCATCAGCCTTTATAAATTGATTTATAGAACAATAAATCTTCACGGTTTATTCTTTAACATTATTAAATATAAAATTCAGATTAACAGACAAAGAAAAATTTCAAGCGCAAATTACCTTACACTGAAATTCAGAAAACTATATAGTCTTCCTTTAAGCGAAAGGGAATATCAGTTTAAGCCCTTAACGGTTTTAACCGATAAGTTCCTGAATTTTATAAAAGGAAAACTTCCTAAACGAATTTATAACAAGCTCGTAAGGAAGTTTAAAAACTATTTTAGTATTAAATAATATTAGCAATAACGGGGTAGTGATCCGATGGAAGCTTTCCGTTAATTTTATCGGTTGCGGTTTTTACTACTGCGACCGATTTTATATTTTTAACGAAAATAAAATCAATCATTTTTGAACACTTACCATACCAATGAAAGCTGTCAATATCATCTTTCTCTTTTGCAATGGTTCTTGCGTCCGAAAAACCATTTGAAAGCATTGTTTTATAGACATCTGAATCGGGGGTGACGTTAAAGTCACCTGTAATTATTATGGGTATATCTTTGAATTGCTCCGTTTTTTCTAAAATTAGTTTTATGCCCTCAATCTGTGCAGTTGTGCCGATATGGTCAAGGTGAGTATTGAAAACTGCATAAATTCTTTCTGTTCCTTTTTCCTTTAAAACTGCATAAGAGCAGGTTCTGTTTTCTGCACTGTCCCAACCAAGACTTGCTTTTTCAGGGGTTTCCGAAAGCCAGAAATCTTTTTTATCAAGTAACTCAAACTTATGCTTATTATAAAAAACAGGGGAGAATTCACCCTTTTTGTTGCCATCATCCTTGCCCACACCAACAAAATCATAAGTATCTTTAAATTGGTTAACTAAATATCTCATCCATGCATAATGCACCTCTTGAAGACCAAAGGTATCGGGTGCATATCTCTTAATTATATCTCTGACAAGCTTCTGTCGAAACACCCAATGGTTTTCGCCTCTGCCTGCACAAAGAATGTTAAAGGTCATTGTTTTCATAAGTTAGTCACCTCATATTTCTTTAAATATTATAAGGTATAGTTCATAAATTTACAACAAATTTAAGTTAATTAGTGTTGTGTTTTAAATTATAATATGTTATATTTAAAGAAATTTGAGGTAATAATCTTGGAGTTGATATTATGGATTTCAGAAAAGATTTAGTTGAAAATATTTTGCCTTTCTGGCTTAAAAATGCCATTGATTATGAAAACGGTGGTATTTATACCTGCCTTGACCGTGAGGGTAACATCTACGGCACAGACAAAAGTGTTTGGTTTCAGGGCAGAGCTTTATGGGTTTTCAGTAAAGCATATAATCTTATAGATAAAAATGAGGAATATCTCAAAGCGGCAAAGAATATTTATTCTTTCTTACCCAAATGCACAGATACTGACGGAAGAATGTATTTTACAGTTACCGCTGACGGCAGAGAGCTTCAGAAGAGAAGATATTATTTTTCTGAAACCTTTGCAGCAATCGGTTGTGCAGAGCTTTATAAAGCAACAGGGGACAAGGCTGTTCTTGAAAGTGCAGAAATGTATTTTAATGTGGCTTATGAATGCTTCACAGGTGTTCGTAAAAATCAGCCTAAAATCAACCCTGCAAATATTGATTCTAAAGCCCTTTCACCCGTTATGATTATGCTTTCAACCGCTCAGGTTCTTCGTAGCATTGACGGACTCTGGGATAAATATAATCCTCTTTGCAAGGAATGTCTTGATGAAATTCTTCACGGTGGTTATCTTACCGAAAAAGCACTGCTTGAAAGTGTAACAAAAGCAGGGGAGTTTATTAATTCTCCCAACGGCAGAATTGTTAACCCCGGTCATTCTCTTGAAGCTGCCTGGTTTATTATGGCTGAGGGTCTTATAACAGATAATGACGAAGCAGTTAATGTTGCTAAACATATCATTGACATTACTTTACCATTGGGTATTGATAAAAAGAATGGCGGTATTATAGCATTCACTGATTTAGAGGGGAAGCCACCCGTTCAGCTTGAGTGGGATATGAAGCTTTGGTGGCCTCAGTGTGAAGCTATGATTGCTCTTCGTCTTGCATATCTTCAGTTTAAAGACGAAAAATACAATGATTTGTATAAAGAAATTAAAGAGTATTGTGAAAAGTATTTCTGTGATGATGAATGTGGCGAATGGTACGGCTATCTTCATTATGATAATACAGTTTCCACAACTTTAAAGGGTAATATTTTCAAAGGTCCTTTCCATATTCCGCGTCTCTATATGATTATGGCTTCTATGGATGAAACAAATGGTATTACCGAGTATATGAAATAAGGTATTTTTATGGAATTGAAAGTATATAATAAGCTTTGCTTTTATAATAGCTTTGAAGAATTTGAAAAAGCGTGTTATCATCGCTTAACTCATTACCATTGGGAAAGTGACCCGCCGTACAGACCCAATACATATTTTAAAATGGGGGTTGTTGGCGAAGATTTGGTTGCAATTCTTCAATGCTATGAAGAAAACCCGAGAGCAGTTTTCGAAAATTGTGATGACCCCATTTACAGAGATAGCTGCCTTGAGTTTTTTGTTGCACCGATTGAGGACAGAGAAGAATATATTAATGTTGAAATGAATTCAAAAGGTGCTTTCCTTTGTGAATTTGGTAAAGGTAAGTTTGACAGAGTCTTTGTAAGCTCTTTAACGGAGAGTTTACCTATTGTTGAAGCTTTTAAGGGCGAAGATATGAACGGTGCTTTCTGGGGAGTTACAGTTAAGTTAACAAAGGATTTTCTTTCTGAACTCTATAATGTTTCGAAAGAAAAAATTGATTTCTCAACAGTTAAAGCAAATTTTTATAAATGCGGTGATGATTGTGAAATTCAGCATTATCTTGCATTTGCACCCGTAACAACTTTGCCACCCGGATTTCATAACCCCGAGTGTTTCGCAGTTTTTAAAAAATGAGGTATTATTGATATGAGTATGATAGTTGAAACAAATATTCTTGAAATTATTAAAGCATTTCCCGAATTTGGCAAATATATTGGTTATAAACCTGTGTCCGAGGGACATATAAATGATACATATATAGTTGATTATCAAATGGAAGATGGTTCTGTTTCTCGTTATCTTTTACAGAGAATTAATGTAAATGTTTTCAAAAAGCCTGTTGAGCTTATGGAAAATGTTTGCGGTGTAACATCATTTTTGAGAGATAAAATCAAAGAAAATGGTGGAGACCCTACAAGAGAAACATTAACAGTTTATCCTGCAAAAGATGGTAAAAACTATTATATGGCAGAGGATGGCGGTTGTTGGAGAGTTTATAATTTTGTTGATAATACTTTCACAATCAGCGAATTAACCTCAGCAGAAGATTTCAGAAATGCTGCTCTTGCTTTTGGTAATTTTGCAAATCTTCTTGCAGATTATCCTATTGAAACTCTTCACGATACAATTCCCAATTTCCATAATACACCTTCTCGTTTCAATGATTTTAAAAATGCAGTTGATAATAATGCTTCAGGTAGAAAAGACAATGCAATTCCTGAAATTGAGTTTGTATTAGCAAGAGAAAAGGACTGCTCGGTTATTACTGATTTACTTGGTACAGATAAAATCCCTCTTAAAGTTACTCATAACGATACAAAACTCAATAATGTTCTTTTTGATAAAGAAACAAAAAAAGGTCTTTGCGTTGTTGACCTTGATACAGTTATGCCCGGTTCTGCTCTTTATGATTTCGGTGACAGTATCCGTTTTGGTGCAAATACTGCCGCTGAGGACGAAAAGGACTTATCAAAGGTTTCATTAAGTCTTGAATATTTTAAAGCTTATGTTGACGGTTTTCTTGATGCGGCAGGTGAAAGCCTTACTGATACTGAAATTGAGTTATTGCCATTTGCTGCAAAACTTCTCACTTTTGAATGTGGTATGAGATTCCTTGGTGACTATATTAATGGTGACGTATATTTCAAAATTGAATATCCCGAACATAACCTTGTAAGAGCAAGAACGCAGTTCAAGCTTGTTGAGGATATTGAGGCAAAATACGATGAAATGATGGCAATAGTTGCAGAAATAAAAAACTCAAAAAAATAAAAAAATCTTTCGAAAAAGTGTTGACAAATCATTTCAAATAGTGTATATTATCTAACGTTGCGAGTGAGCAACGGTATGGGAGCATAGCTCAGCTGGGAGAGCATCTGCCTTACAAGCAGAGGGTCATAGGTTCGAGCCCTATTGTTCCCACCAAGAGGTGGCCCGGTAGTTCAGTTGGTTAGAACGCTA
>JAZNGU010000037.1:0-67909 GCA_045576615.1 Acutalibacteraceae bacterium
GCGTTAACGAATGACATACCGCAACGTTCTGCTTCTTCTTTAACAGAATCTTGTGCTTGTTTCTTTGTACCTACAAAGAAAGTCGGAGGCCAAGCGGTCTTAGGAAGACAATTAATTAAGGCAACTCCTTGGCTCACAGAACGACATGGCTACGATCCGACTTGCGTTAACGAATGACATACCGCAACGTTCTGCTTCTTCTTTAACAGAATCCTGAGCTTGTTTCTTAGTACCTACGAAAAGTACTTCGCCGCCCTCCTGAGCGATCTGGTTGATGAAGGTGTAAGCCTCTTCAAGCTTCTTCACAGTCTTCTGAAGGTCAATGATATAAATACCATTTCTTTCAGTAAAGATGTACTGAGCCATTTTGGGGTTCCATCTTCTTGTCTGGTGTCCAAAGTGAACACCTGCTTCGAGTAATTGTTTCATTGAAACTACTGACATAATTTTGTCCTCCTTTTTGTTAAACCGCCGCAAGGTTTCGACTTACACACACCACATCATCTGATGCACACGGCACATATAATCTACCCTGCGTGAGTTTTTTGACTGAAAAAGTATATCACCCTTTTACAAAAAATGCAATACTTTTTTATTAATTATTTCCTAAAAATTGCATTTTTTAGCGCGAATTTAAATTATACGAGTACTTTCTATATCTCATATATCGAGTTATGCGCTTCATACGTGTTTCTCTTGCATATTCATTAAGTACAAAACTGCCGTTATCTCGCATTGAAATAACTTTTAATGGTGCAGTGCCCTCAGGTAATTCCTTAAGAGGAACTCGTATAAGATTACCAACCTTGTCGGGCAAACGGCACACCGCATAGTCACCGTCAAGGTATTCAACAAAAATATCCATGATTACTCCTCAACATCATAATTTGCGTTATTAATTGCAGAGCCAAAATAATTTGGTTCATCGGTGTTTTTAACTTCTTCCTGCGTTGCAGATGAAACATTAATATCATCAACAGAAAGTTGTTTCGGAACAGATACTGACGAATTAGCCTGCATCTGATACCATTGCTCTTTTGTAATAAGAACCTTACGCGGTTTACTGCCTTCAAAGGGTCCTATTATGCCCTTTTCCGCCAATTCATCAACAATACGAGCGGCTCTTGCGTACCCAAGTTTAAGTTTTCTCTGGAGTAATGTTGTAGAAGCCATACCCGCTTCAACCACAACTTCAACAGCTTTTGGGAACATTTCGTCATCATAATCCCCGCCTGAACCCATATTGTCTGTATCAACTGCAGAACCGGATTTTTTCTTGCCATCCTGGGCAGCTTTAAGCTCGATTTCCTGCATAACTGCATCATCGTACTTAACCTCACCTTGTGATGTAACAAAATCAATAACTCTTTCGATTTCTTCATCAGACACATAAGAGCCCTGAACACGAACAGGCTTAGAAAGACCAACGGGACAATAGAGCATATCACCATTACCGAGGAGTTTTTCTGCACCTTGTGTGTCAATAATAGTTCTTGAGTCAATCTGGGATTTAACTGCAAAAGCAATACGGCTTGGAATGTTTGCTTTAATAAGACCTGTAATAACGTCAACGGAAGGTCTTTGTGTTGCAACTATAAGGTGCATACCTGCTGCACGGGCTTTCTGAGCCAAACGGCAGATTGAATCTTCAACCTCATTTGATGCAGCCATCATCAAATCCGACAACTCATCAATAATAATTACGATTTGAGGCATTTTCGGAAGACCTTCAGAAAGGGCATAATTATTATAACCCTGAAGGTTTCTCACGCCGTTATCTGCAAACAAGGCATAACGCTTATCCATTTCAGCAACTGCCCAGGAAAGAGCACCTGCAGCTTTTCTAGGGTCTGCCACAACGGGAACAAGAAGATGTGGAATTGAACGATAAACCGTAAATTCAACTTTTTTAGGGTCAATCATTATAAGCTTAACCTCATCGGGTTTAGCATTATAAAGCAAACTTACAATCATTGTATTAAGACAAACAGATTTACCGGAACCTGTTGTACCCGCAACGAGTAAGTGAGGCATTTTCGCAAGGTCTGCACAAGTTGCTTCACCCTGAATATCTCTACCCAAAGCAACATTCAATTTTGATTTTGAATTTTTAAATGAAGAACTTTCAAGAATTTCACGAAGAGTAACCATTGCTTTTTCTGCATTGGGCACCTCAATACCAACCGCATTCTTATTAGGTATGGGAGCTTCAATTCTTACACCATAAGCCGCAAGGTTCATAGCAATATCATCTGCAAGTGCAGTGATTTTACTGATTTTAACACCCGGGTCAGGTTGAAGCTCAAATCTTGTAACAGAGGGGCTTTGACATATATCAACAATTCGTGTACCAACACCAAAGCTTTTAAGAGTTTTAACAATCGTCTCACCTCTTTGACGAAGCTCTTCAGCACTACCTGTATTACTGTTAAGCTTGGGTTTATCTAAACAATCAAGCGGTGGTAACTCATAAACAACTTCGGGAACAGGAATTTCCTCTGCAACAGTTGTTGTTGCTACAGTTTCTTCTTCAAGGGTTTCTTCAATGACAGGTTCAGACAGGGTTTCTTCCTCAAAGGCTTCAACAACTTCTTCTAGATGAGTTTCTGCAACGGTCTTTTGATTGAAAATTTCATCAAGAGACTGAACATCCGTTGGTGGCTCTTCTTCAAAACTACCTAAAAGTTCAATTTCTTCTTCAACGGATGCAGGTGTTGTATCAATAATTGGTTCAACACCTTTATCTGCCGGGATTTCATCATCAATAGGAACATCGAGATCTATCTGTCGTTTACTCTCTTTTCTGCGTTTTTCAGCATTACGTGCTCTTCTTTCGTGAATATCTTCACTTACTGTATCGTATGTTTCTTTGAAATCTTCCATTTTTTCTTCTGCATATTCTGCGGCAACCTCCGCAGGTTTTTTCAGAGAAGAAATAAGTTTTAAAACAGTTGTACCTGTAAAGAGCATAAGCAGTGCTAAAAGAATTAGAATAACAACAATTCCTGCAGCAAGTTTATTTCCGGCAGTCATTAATAAAGGTAATCCGCCTACCAAAGCACCGAAAACACCATAGCCATAGTGCATACCTGTGCCGTCGTACATTTTAAATACTTTGTATGCTTCTGCTATTTGCTCGCCATACGTAAGTTCCGGATGAGAATTTACAATATGTAAAAACGCAACAAGTAAAACAAAAATAACAAAGCTTTCTGTAACTTTAATTTTATATTTTCTTGTATCCTTACCAATCGCTGAAACAATTGAAATAAATAATATGAATATCGGTAAAATAAAAGCAGTCAAACCAAATAAGCCAAAAAAGAGATTACGGAGCATTCCCCAAAGGCTACCTGCATCAATAAAAACTACAGCACCCATAAATAAAGCAAAGAAGCAACCTACCAATGATACAATTTGCTTATGTTGAGTATTAAAAAGCGAGTTTTTAGCGGCTTTTTTAGTTGCATTCTTTTTATTTGTGGTATTCGGTTTCTTTTTGTTTGAATTGTTAGTTTTCTTAGCTTGTGCCACAATAACTCCTCCTTATATTTTTCCGATTGCACTGATTATTGTGGTAACAAAACCAAGTGCAAGACAATAAAATCCAAAGTATTTGAATAAATCTTTCTTCATTAAAATCTGCAATAATTTAATTGCAAAAACACCAACAACTGCAGATGTAACAACACCAATTATTAAAGGAAAAACAGGTACAATTATATCTGATTCCATTGCATCCTTGAATTCTACAAGCCCGCTTGCAATAACGGCAGGTATACAAAGAATAAAAGAATATTTAATCATATTTTTTTTAGAAACACCACAACAAAGTCCTGCAGAAATAGTTGAACCCGAACGGGATATCCCCGGAAAACAAGCTGCGAACAGCTGTGCAATTCCTATTATTAGTGCGGTAATGGGTGTAATTTTTTTCTTTGTTTTATAATTTACATTTAAAGTTGTTCCAAGTACAAGCAAAAATCCGGTCACCATAAAGCAGACACCCTCTGCAAGAAGACTGCTATCATTAGAGAAAACAGAGACAGAATCCATCAGGTTGGTATCTTTACCGGTAGGGATAAGCAAAACAAGAAGAGGAATACAAGAAATTATAAACATAAAAAGCATTCTTCTTGTTGCAGACATTTTCTTAAAACTGAATGTAAATTTACCTTTAAAAATATCTTTAACACACAAAATAAATTCTTCAAATAATTCATAAATAGGCTTATAAAACATTAAAAGAATTGCAACAAGAGTACCGATATGTAGCATTGCAGAAAATAATTCTGCAGTATCGGTTTCAATATTAAATAATTGTCTGAATAATGATAAATGTCCGCTGCTTGAAATTGGTAAGAATTCAGTAATTCCCTGAACAATACCAAGAAGAAACGCTTTTAGAATCTCCATAAAACCTCCGTTAAGTGCAAAGTTTGTCAATATATGCAAGGGCATCAGAAAGCCCGCCGATTTCATTAATTAATTTTTCTGAAACTGCTTCAGTACCACTTAGAACCGTACCGAAATCAGTAACAAGCTGGTCATTGTTAAGCATAAGCTCTTTAAAACGATTTTCGCTTATATCGGAATTACGGGTCACAAACTCAACAACCCTTTCTTCCATTTTTTTCAAATACAAAAGTGATTGAGGAACTCCGATAATAAGTCCATTCATTCTTACAGGATGAACTGTCATTGAAGCTGTTGGAACTATAAAGGAATGATTAGTACTGACTGCCAAGGGTATTCCGATTGAATGACTTCCACCAAGAACAAGAGAAACAGTTGGCTTACTCATGCTTGCAACAAGCTCGGCAATGGCAAGTCCGGCTTCAATATCCCCACCAACCGTATTTAAAATAAGAAGCAATCCCGAAACATCTTCATTTTCCTCAACAGCCACAAGTCTGGGAATGATATGCTCATATTTTGTAACCTTCGTATTCTGTGGGAGGTTATAATGACCTTCAATCTGCCCGATTATTGTAAGACAATGAATGAATTTACCGTTTCGGCAAATAGTCACGCTACCATCATTTTCACTATCACTATCTTCTGCCGCTGTTTCGGTATCGTAAGTTTCGTTACTCCCCTCTTCATTTGGGTCGGGAGTTGTAAAAGCAAAATATTTATAAAGCTCGTTATACATAATTCTATCACCGAAGTTAGTATAACCATTAATAGCGACCAAACCCACTACAACTTATTAATAATAGCACAATAAACAAAAAAGTGCAAGATTTGTCGAGATATATTTATAGTATATATTAATTAATATTTCTGTTAATTTGTTGACAAAGACTTGAAAAGATATTAGAATAAGTTTGTTAAAAATTTAAACAAGTCATTTGGAGGTTTAGATTATGGGTCTCACTTTATGTGAAAAAATAATTAAAAGCCACCTTGTTGACGGTGAATATGCTCCCGGCAACGAAGTTGGTATAAGAATTGACCAGACACTCACTCAGGATGCTACAGGTACAATGGCGTATCTTGAGCTTGAAGCAATGGACATCGACAGAGTTAAAACAGAACTTTCTGTAGCATATATTGACCATAACACTTTGCAGACAGGTTTTGAAAATGCTGACGACCACAAATTCATTCAGAGCGTTTGTAAAAAACGTGGCGTTCGTTTCTCTCGTCCCGGTAATGGTATCTGTCATCAGGTTCACCTTGAAAGATTTGGTATCCCCGGTAAAACACTTATTGGTTCCGATAGCCACACTCCCACAGGTGGCGGTCTTGGTATGCTTGCAATGGGTGCAGGCGGTCTTGACGTTGCAGTTGCAATGGGTGGCGGTGCGTATTACATAACCGTACCCGAAGTAATTAAAGTTAATCTTACAGGTAAACTTCCCCCTTATGTTGCTGCAAAAGATATCATTCTTGAAGTTTTAAGAATTCTCAGTGTTAAAGGTGGAGTTGGCAAGGTTGTTGAATATGGTGGCGAAGGTGTTAAAACACTTTCAGTTCCCGAAAGAGCAACAATTACTAATATGGGTGCAGAGCTTGGTGCAACAACCTCAATCTTCCCCTCTGATGAAATTACTTATGAATTTATGAAGGCTCAGAGCAGAGAACAGGATTGGGTTGAACTTCTTCCTGATAGCGATGCAGAGTATTCAAGGGTAATTGATATTGACCTTTCAACTCTCAAACCTCTTGCAGCAATGCCCCACATGCCTGATAATGTTAAATCAGTTGAAGAAATCGGCAATATTAAAGTTGACCAGGTCCTTATAGGTTCATGTACAAACTCATCACTTCTCGATATGATGAAAGTTGCAAAAATCCTTAAAGGTAAAAAAGTTCATCCTTCTGTTTCTCTCGGCATTGCCCCAGGTTCAAAACAGGTGCTTAATATGCTCGCTCTTAATGGTGCTCTTGCTGATATGATTGACGCAGGTGCACGTATTCTTGAAAGCGCTTGCGGTCCTTGTATCGGTATGGGTCAATCTCCTTGCTCTTCAGGTGTTTCTCTTCGTACTTTCAACAGAAACTTTGAAGGCAGAAGCGGTACTGCTGACGGTAAGGTTTACCTCGTTAGTCCTGAAACTGCTGCTGCATCTGCAATTACCGGTGTTTTCACAGATCCCACAACATTAACAGACGATATTTCAGTCACTCTTCCCAAATCATTTATCATTAATGATAATATGATTGAAATGCCTGCTGAAACTAAAGAAGAGGCAGCTGCAGTTGAAGTTTACTACGGTCCTAATATTAAACCCTTCCCCAAAACAACAACTCTTGCAGATTCAATATCTGCTAAAGCAGTTCTTAAGGTTGAAGATAATATTACAACTGACCATATTATGCCAGCAGGTGCAAAAATTCTTCCCTACCGTTCAAACATCCCCTATCTTTCACAGTTCTGCTTCCGTCAGTGCGACGAAAATTTTGCAGACCACTGTAAAGAAGCTGGTTCTGGCATTATTATCGGTGGTAATAACTATGGTCAGGGTTCATCAAGAGAACATGCAGCACTTGTTCCTCTTTACCTTGGTGTAAAGGCAGTTATTACAAAATCCTTTGCTCGTATTCACAAAGCAAACCTTGTTAATGCAAGCATTCTCCCCCTTAACTTTGTTAATGCTGATGATTATGATAAGATTTCAGTTGGTGATGAGCTTGTTCTTCCTGAAATCAAAGCAGAGCTTAAAGCGGGTAAAGAAATAACTCTTAAAAATATAACTAAAAATGAAGAATATAAGCTTATTTGCGATGTTTCTGAAAGACAGGTTGACATTCTTTGTGCAGGTGGCTTACTCGATTATACCAAGGAGGAAAACAAATAATGAACGAAGTACAGATTGAAAACGCTCTCCAGAAATTTAAACAGCTTCTTATTGAGCAGGACGAAAGAAATCAGAAAATTAAAGCAACAAAAGACTTTAAGGATTTTAAATCACTTGATAAAATCGTTATAGGTGTTTGCGGTGGTGACGGCATTGGTCCGATTATCACAAAAGAATCTGCAGAAGTTCTTAAATTTATTCTCAAAGATGATGTTGAAAGCGGTAAAATCGTTTTTAAATATATTGATGGTCTCACAATTGAAAATCGTGCAAAGGTTATGAAAGCAATTCCTGATGATGTTATGGAAGAGCTTAAGGCTTGTGACGTTATTCTTAAGGGACCTACAACCACACCTCAGCAAGGAGACGGTTACCCCAACATTGAAAGTGCAAACGTTGCAATGAGAAAAGCTCTCGACCTTTTTGCAAACGTTCGTCCTGTTAAAATTCCCGAAGAAAACATTGACTGGACATTCTTCCGTGAAAACACAGAAGGCGCTTACGCAGTCGGTTCAAAGGGCGTTGATGTTGATGGTGAGTTGGCATTTGACTTTGTTGTTACAACAACAGAGGGTACAGAAAGAATTGCTAAGCTTGCTTATGAGTATGCAAGAAACAATAAAAAAGAGAGAGTTTCCATCATCACAAAGGCAAACATAATCAAAACAACTGATGGTAAATTTCTTAACCTCTGTAAAGAAGTTGCAAAAGATTATCCTGAAATTATTACTGATGAATGGTATGTTGATATTACAACTGCAAAACTCGTTGATAAAAAACGCAGAACAGATTTTAAAGTTTTTGTTCTTCCCAACCTCTATGGTGATATTATTACAGATGAAGCTGCTGAATTCCAAGGCGGTGTTGGTACTGCCGGTAGTGCAAATATTGGTAAACAGTATGCTATGTTTGAAGCAATTCACGGCTCTGCTCCCCGTATGGTAAAAGAAGGTCGTGGCCAGTATGCTGACCCCTGTTCAATGCTTCGTGCATCAGTGCTTCTCCTTTCTCATATCGGTTATCAGGAGGAAGCTGACAAGCTTGAAAAAGCACTTGACATCTGTATGATTACCGAAAAGAAAATGACCATTACAGGCCGTGATACAGGTTGCACCTGTGAAGAATTCGGTAACTATGTAATGGAAACATTAAAAACACTTTAATTTTAAAGGGATTTTGTTATGAGAGAAAATAACCATCAAGTTTCAATACCTGTTATTAAGCGTCTACCCCGCTATCACAGATATCTTGAAGAATTAAAGAATTTAGGTGTTGTAAGAATTTCATCTAAAGAACTTTCTGCAAGAATGGGTCTTACTGCATCACAAATCAGACAAGACCTCAACTGCTTTGGCGGTTTCGGTCAACAAGGTTATGGTTACAATATTGAGCAGTTATACAATGAAATTGGTGCAATTTTAGGCTTAAACAACAAATCAAAAGCTATTATGATTGGTGCAGGTAACCTGGGACACGCTATTGCTACCCACATTCATTTTGATAATCGCGGATTTGATTTAGTTGGTATTTTTGATAATAATCCATCAGTAATCGGAACAAAAGTTGGCGGAAAAATTGTTATGAATTCTGATGACTTGGAAGAGTTCTGTATTAAAGAAAAGCCTGTTGTTGCAATCCTTTGTATCCCTGCTGAATACGCAGCAGAAAATGCCGATAAACTTGTTTCTTTAGGAATCAAAGGTTTCTGGAACTTTACACAATATGACCTTGTTCACAGATATGAAAATGTTGCAGTTGAAAATGTTCATTTAGGTGACTCACTTATGACCTTGTGTTATCAGGTAAAAGAGATTGACACATCTTGTGAGGAATGATAATGAAAAAGATAATGGACATTGACATTGCCGATATTGTTCCCTTTTCTAAAGGCATTATCGTTGCAAGAAAAGATACTCTAAGTAGTGGTAAAACCAAAATTTCATTTTTTACCTACGATGTTAAATTAGAAAGACCAACAGCAAGCACCCGTGGCGCTTACCTTCTTAACAAATATGGTGAAAAATATGAAAGAATAGCGGAGCAGTTAAGTGATTTTATTTACTGTGATGCGGCTGTTTTACCAAATAAACACGTTGCTATTGCTTACACAAGTGGTGAAATCGGACTTTTTAATGATAAAGGTGAACTTTATTGGACAGGAGATTTACAGTATAAGGGTTGTCCCATCAGCGGTGTTGTTCCTGAGGGTAAATACATCTGGTGCGTTGTTCCGGAAAACAACTGTATTATAAGATATTCACCCACAACAGAGAAAATTGTATTAAGAATCGGCGGTGATTCTTCAACTGCGTTCTTAAATCCGGTTTCATTAAGCGTATATGAAAACAAATTATATATTTGTAATTATCAATCCTGCAAAATCAGAACAGTTAATTTAAAGGATTTTACTGTTGCTGATTATAAAACATTTGATGAACCCGTTTACAGATATATAAAAACCAACGATAGAGAAATTGTTGAATTGGAATCCGGTGTATATATGTTATAATTACCAAATTTTTATTCGACATTTTTCACTTTCGTACACTTTACAAACGACCTCACGAGTATTAAAATAAAGTTAATAAACTTTTAAGTTGATCCGAGAGGTCTATAAGGTTTTTCGAATGCATATACCTTGTCGCACCTTGCGGCAGGGTATTTTTTTGAGGTAAAAATGGAATTTAAAGCAGAAATTATGGATGAAGCGGCTGTAAAGCGCTCCTTAATACGTATTGCACATGAAATAATTGAAAAAAACAAAGGCACCGATAATATTGCCTTAGTTGGTATAAAAAGTCGTGGTATACCCTTAGCCAGACTGATTGCTGAAAACATCGGTAATATTGAAGGAAAAAATATTTTTGTGGGAGAACTTGACATCAAGCACTATCGTGATGATTTAACTGAGGTTCAGGAATTGCCTGAGGCATCCCCTCTTGACACATTTTTCGATGTAACAGGTAAAGATATTATTCTTGTTGATGATGTTCTTTTTACAGGAAGAACCGTGCGAGCTGCAATTGAAGCAATTTTTAGTATTGGCAGACCATCAAGTATTCAGTTGGCAATTCTTGTTGACAGAGGTCACAGAGAACTACCTTTCAGAGCCGACTACGTCGGTAAAAATGTACCAACATCCACATCTGAATTGATATCAGTTCAAGTACCTGAATATGATAAATGTACCAGTGTAAAGCTTTTTCAATTATAATTAAGTGGTTATTAGCCGAAAGGCAGTAATAAATTATTTAAAGTGGGGGTAAATATGAAACTTATTTACAACGTTGACGACAAACCAAAATTCGGACAACTTATCATTTTTGCTATTCAGCAATTACTTGCAATTATGGCAGCAACAATTGCTGTTCCTGCAATTGTTGGTAACGGTATGACTGCTTCTGCAGCTCTTTTTGGTGCGGGTGTAGGTACTCTTGTTTATCAGCTATTCACAAAATTTAAAAGTCCTGTTTTCCTTGGCTCCTCTTTCGCTTTCATTGGCTCTATGTTTGCTGCTTTTGCAGGTGCTGCAAGTTCTGCAATGGGCTTCCTTGGTATTGTTCTCGGTGCAATCTTCGCCGGACTTGTATACGTAGTTATAGCTATTATTGTTAAAGTAGCCGGTGTTGATTGGATTAACAAATTAATGCCTCCGGTTGTTATCGGACCAACGGTTGCAATTATCGGTCTTTCTCTTGCAGGTGCTGCAATTAAAGATGTTTTCAGCTATGGTCCCCAAGATGACAACGGTTCATTTATTATGTCAACAAATATCTGGATTTCTTTAATTTGTGCTTTGGTGACATTATTTGTTGTTATTATTTGCTCAACATACGGCAAAAAAATGGCAAAACTCATCCCCTTTATTATAGGTATTTTAGCAGGTTATGCTGTTGCAGGTATTTTCACAGCAATCGGTATTGCAACAGGTAACGATGCACTTATTGCTCTTGACCTTGCTCCATTTGAAGCGCTTGTTGCAAATGGTGTAAATATCAACACATTCTTACAGGTTCCTCAATTTACTTTCTTAAATGGTATTCCGGCAATTAAAGAACTTGATGCATCCTACATCGCAACTGTTGCTGTCGCTTATGTTCCTGTAGCATTTGTTGTATTTGCAGAGCATATCGCAGATCACAAAAACCTTTCAACAATTATCGAAAAAGATCTCCTTAAAGAACCCGGTCTTTCAAGGACCCTTTTAGGTGACGGCGTTGGTTCAATGGTTGGCGCTATTTTCGGCGGTTGTCCTAATACTACCTATGGTGAATCTGTTGGTTGCGTTGCTATTACAAAGAATGCATCTGTTGCAACTATCACTTGCACAGCTATAATGGCTCTCCTTATTTCCTTTGTTTCACCTTTTGTTGCATTCCTTGATTCTATCCCCGGTTGCGTAATGGGTGGCGTTTGTATCACTCTCTATGGATTTATTGCTGTCAGTGGTCTTAAGATGATTCAGAAGGTTGACCTTGAAGAAAACGCAAACCTCTTCACAGCATCTGTAATTCTTATTGCCGGTATTGGCGGAATGGCTCTTGCAATAGGTAAAGTTACACTTACTTCAATTGCCAGTGCCCTTATTCTTGGTATTATCGTTAATATCGTTCTTACTCGTAAAAAATCAAAAGAAACCAACTAATAAGATTGACAGTTTATTTTACTTATTATATAATTAAATAAACTAAAAAGGCATTACACAAAGTTGTGTGATGCCTTTGTTATAGAATTACAATGAAAGGTGATATTATGTTCTATAAAGCAGAAAATGATTATTTTACATTAACTGTTAAAGAAATGGGCGCTGAGTTAAATTCATTAAAATCTAAAAAAACTGGGGTTGAATATATATGGTATGGCGATGATAACATCTGGTATGGTCAATCCCCTATTCTTTTCCCGATTATAGGTAGACTTTTAAATGATAAATATACTTTAGATGGCAAAGAGTATTCTATGGAGAAGCACGGTATTGTCAGAAAAAAACCTTTTGAACTTCTCGAAAAAACAAATGATTCTTTAACATTTATAAAAACACAAAACGAAGAAACATTAAAGGATTATCCTTACAACTTTGAATTCAAAGTAACTTTCCAGCTTACTGAAAAAGGCCTGAAAGTAACCCACAAGGTTACAAATACAGACAGTAAAGTGATGTTCTATTCATTTGGTGCTCATCCCGGTTTTAATTGTGAAATCGGTGATTATCTTGAATTTTCCGATGATACAAACCTCATAACTGAAAGAATTGACCACGAATCTATTTTGATTGAAGAAACTTTCCCCGTTACAATGGAGGGTAATAAAGTTACTTTAACTCCTGAAATATTCAATGATGATGCCCTGATTTTAAGTGATTTTAAATCTAAAAATATTAAAATAAAGAGCAATAATCATAATAGAGTAATCAGTTTTGATTTTGATTCTCCGTTCTTAGGTATCTGGGCAAAACCCAATGCACCTTATGTTTGCCTTGAACCTTGGTGGGGCGTAAATGATAATTATGATAAAAAATCTGATTTTTCTCAAAAAAGAGGTATAATGTCATTAGCTCCTGCTGAAAGCAAAGAATTCACTTGGGAAGTTTCAATTTCCGAATAATAACAGTTGACTTGTATAAGAAAAAATATTAAAATTAATATATAAATTGAAAGGTATCAGGTGAATTATTATGGTAGATAATTACGAAGAAAATTTTGGTAACAATATTGTTTCTGTTGTTGATGAAGAAGGCGTTGAACACACATTTGAAGAACTCGACAGAATCGAGACAGATGACGGCAGATATATCGCCCTTCTTCCTATCTATAACGAAGCAGAAGAAATTCTTGACGGTGACGGCGAGTTAATTATACTCTCTGTTGTTGAAGATGAAGATGGCGAAACCTATCTTGAACCTATTGAAGATGAAAATTTATTCAATGAAATAGGTGAGATTTTTGAAGAGCGTCTTGCAGATTATTTCGAGTTTGACGAAGAATAATTTCAAATAAACACAATATACTATAGGTATGCCTGCGGTGTACGAGAAATGCGACTAATACTAACCCTATGTCAAATAAAAGGGAGTCCGGGCTTCTACGTCGGATTGCAGACCTCCCGAGTTCTACTCGGACGAAGGGAGCGTGAAAACGCGGAGAGGACACCCACCTGCTAAGAGCAGGTTACTATTATCGCATCCGGCATTGCGGGTAATATTAATGAAAAAAAGTAGTATCAATCAAAACTCAATTTGATTGATACTACTTAAATTTTATTTAGATTTAGCTACTTCAGCATTATACTGTGCTCTTGCAAGAGCTGCTTTTTCTTCCATTTCAGCAATCTCTGCTCTTCTTCTTTCCATTCTTTCAATATATTCGGTAAGGTCTTTGTACTTAACGGGAATATTCTGTTTCTTAATAAGGATGTTTACAACAATAATTGCTACAAAGCCTAAAATTACAAGGAATGAACCAAAGCTAAGATTACCTGAATACATTGCACCAAAAGTTGAAGAAAGCTGACTGTTAAACACCAAGAATGAAATGATGCTCAATACAGTAAAACCAATACCACAAGCAGAAAGAGTAACATTTCTCTTGAAACCCTTTGGTGAACATGAAACTGCATCAAAAGGAATATTTAAAATTGCAAAAACTGCGGCAACAAGAAGGAACAATATTGAGAGCAAATAAGTAATAAATGCAACTCTTGTTAAATCAGAACCGCCAATCATATCAAAAAGAATACCGAAATCCATTTCCATAAGTACATCCATAACTACGTTAAGAACGGAAATGTTTGTATCAATGCTCTTGTAAGGCATATTAACTGTTACATGTGCCAAAGGTAAAAACATCATACCAATGGGAATGAACAATGAAATAAGACGAACAATAGAGAGCTTTGTACCAATGAAAGCGAACTTGATTCTGTCAATCTTTGGTTGCATTCTGATATGCTCTTCTTCAGCCTTATCAGCATCTTCTGCAAGTCTTTCCTGATGATTATAATACATGAGGTTAACGCCACATTTGGGACATTCAGCCTTAATATCAATCATTCTGAGCTTGTAACCGCATTTAGGACAATTAGCCATAAAATCTTCCTACCTATCGTATTTTAGTATTTAAACAATTATAACATAACATTTTCATATTTTCAATAAAATTCAAAAGAAAATATATATTTAAATAGTAATAATTGTTGAATTATTTTTTAGAGATAGCAATTTTTGCTTTTTGAACAATATTTTCAGCATCAAGACCAAATATATGAAGAAGTTCAACTGCAGGACCTGATTTACCGAATGTATCTTCAACACCAAGTTTAACAACAGGAACAGGATACTCCTGGCAAACAGCATCACAAACAGCATCGCCAAGACCACCAATAACATTGTGTTCCTCTGCTGTAACAATACAACCGGTTTTCTTTGCAGCTTTGATTACTGCGTCTTTATCAAGAGGTTTAATTGTATGCATATTAATAAGTTCAACTGAAATGCCTTCTGCTTCAAGAGTTTTTGCGGCTTCAATTGCTTCATTAACCAAAAGACCTGTAGCAATAATTGTTACATCAGTACCCTCTTTAAGAGTAACTGCTTTACCAATTTCAAATTTATAATTCTCATCAAAAATTCTCGGAACAGCAAGTCTTCCAAAACGCATATAAACAGGACCATCATGCTCTGCAGCAGCAAGAACAGCAGCTCTTGCTTCAACATCATCTGCAGGGTTAAGAATAACCATACCGGGAATTGAACGCATAAGTGCAATATCTTCACAACACTGGTGACTCGCACCGTCTTCACCAACAGAAATACCGGCATGAGTTGCACCGATTTTTACATTAAGGTGAGGATAAGCAATTGTATTTCTTACCTGTTCAAATGCTCTGCCTGCAGAGAACATCGCAAAAGAAGACGCAAATACTGTGTAACCTGTTGTTGCAAGACCTGCAGCAACACCCATCATATTGCCTTCAGCAATACCTGTGTCAAAGAATCTTTCGGGAAATGCCTTTTTAAAGGCTCCTGTTTTTGTAGCTGCAGCAAGGTCTGCATCAAGAACAAGAACATTGGGGTTCTTTTCGCCCAGTTCTACAAGAGTTTTACCATAAGCATCACGAGTTGCCGTTTTAATTACATCTGCCATAACTTAACCCTCCAAACCTTCAAGAACTGCTTTGAGTTCTGCTAAAGCTGTTTCATACTGTTCTGCATTAGGAGCTGAACCATGCCAATTAACCTGATTTTCCATAAAGGAAACACCTTTACCTTTAACGGATTTTGCAATAATTGCTGTAGGTTTGCCTTTAGTATCCTTTGCATTATTAAGTGCTGCTTCAATTTCATCGAAATTATGAGCATCAATTTCAATTACGTTCCAACCGAAAGCTTCGAATTTTTCGGGAATCGGATAAGGTGAGTTAACATCTTCTACTGAACCATCGATCTGAAGGTTGTTGTTGTCAACAAACGCAACAAGATTATCAAGTTTCTTTGCAGCAGCATACATTGCAGCTTCCCAAACCTGACCCTCTTCAATTTCACCGTCACCAAGTATTGTATAAACTCTGAAAGCATCACCTTTGAGTTTTCCACCAAGGGCCATACCACAAGCAGCAGAAATACCCTGACCAAGAGAACCTGAGCTGATGTCAATTCCGGGAAGGTAGTTCATACTTGGATGTCCCTGAAGACGAGAGTCAACCTTACGAAGAGTTTTAAGTTCTTCAACAGGGAAATAACCTTTCTGAGCCATTACTGCATAAAGAGCAGGTGCAGCGTGACCTTTTGAAAGAACAAATCTGTCTCTGTCTGCTTTCATAGGTTCGTTAGCATCAACATTCATTTCTTTAAAATAGAGATAGGTTAAAATCTCTGCGATTGAAAGTGAGCCACCGGGATGTCCTGACTTAGCATTGAAAGTTCCCTCGATAATGCCCATTCGAACATTACAAGCAATTTTAGCTAATTCTTTTTTAGAATTTGCGTCCATAATAATGCCTCCATTATTTAATATATTTTGTTTGTATGTAATCTATAAAATCAGCAACCGCGCCATCATTACAATGACAAGCAACATACTCTGATATTTCCTTAATGTCATCGGGTGCTTGCCCGCAACAAACGGGATGCGCTACCCTTTTGAGCATCTCAACATCATTGTAATAATCACCAATAGCTGCTGTATTAGATTCATTTATATTTAAAAGTTCTGCTAATTTAATAACCGCAGCCCCTTTATTAACTCCTCTGTTTACAACTTCTAAAGTAAAAGGAGAAGTTTTAAAGCATTCAAAAAGTTTTGAATTCACTTCATTTGTAAAAATGTCTTTTAATTTATTGATTAAACCTTTTGTCCCGAAAAATGAAACCTTACCCCATATACCACAAGGCAAATCAGAAATTTTTTTATACAGTTTACAGTCCAATTTATCTATTTTAGAGATAACACGACCATAAATACACTTTCTTGTTACAAGAAGTATCTTATCCGCAGTAAAAACCGTCAACTGAGCCAATTTATGTTTCTTTAAAACATCTAAAATAACTTTTTCACCTTGAGAAGTAATAAAGTTCTGATAAATCATTTTTTGGTTTTTAAAATCATAAATACCTGCACCATTCAAAAAAATTGCAGGAGTATTAATTCCCAATTTTTTGTAATGAATAGATAAAGATTGTAAATTCCTTCCGGAGCATAAAGTAAAATTACCACCATTATTTACAAACTCATTAATAGCAACTTTATTATTCTCCGGCAATTTCATTGATTTTGAGTTCAAAGTTCCGTCAATGTCAGAAACAAGTAACCATTTATTATATATTTCTTTCATTACGATATTCTCCTAATAAAATCAGTGAAATAATCAGGTAAATCCGATGTAAACTCAAGATATTCCTTAGTTATTGGATGTACAAACCCGATTGTTGCAGCATGAAGGCATTGTCCTTGCAAACCATAAGTTTTCTTTGGGTTGCCGTAAACAACATCACCTGCAACAGGAGTTCCTCTGTATGCCATATGAACTCTTATCTGATGTGTTCTTCCGGTTTCTAATCTAACTTTTAGGAAAGTAAATCCATTAAAACGCTCTAAAACCTGAAAATGAGAAACAGCGTTTCTTGAATTTTTATCAGTTACCGCTTGTTTTTTTCTATCCTTTGGATGTCTGCCGATAGGTGCATCAATTGTGCCTTCGTTATCTTTAACATTTCCAACAACAACCGTTTTATACTCTCTTGTAAAACTATGGTCTTTAATTTGTTCAGCGAGACCCTTGTGAGAAACGTCATTTTTGGCAACAATAAGCAAACCGCTTGTGTCTTTATCAATTCTGTGAACAATTCCGGGTCTTATGACACCATTAATTCCGGAAAGTGAATCTCCACAATGATATAAAAGTGCATTAACAAGAGTACCGTTATAATTACCGGCCGCAGGATGCACAACCATCCCCTTAGGTTTATTTACAACAAGCAAATGCTCATCCTCATAAACAATATCAAGGGGTATGTTTTCAGCATCAACAGAAAGCTCCTTGGGTTCAGGTAAATAAATAGTTATCATATCATTACTATTTACAGTATATTTTTTATTAACTTTTTTACCATTTACTAAAATATGCTCGTCATCAATCAATTGCTGAGCCGAGTTACGCGACAAATCCTCACATAAAATAGTAACAGCTTTATCAAGTCTTAATCCAACAACCTCTTCAGTAACGATATATTCATTCTCCTGAATCATTTTGTATTCCTTCCAATGCAGAGTTTTTACTCTTTTTCGTATCTCTGAACAAGTCAACCATCAGATAAATAATCAATGTAAATGCACCAACTGTAATCAGACAGTCAGCAAAATTAAACACAGCAAAATCAACAAAGAGTGGTTCAATATAATCGACAACATAATGCAACCGTACTCTGTCGATTATATTACCAATACCACCTGAAATCATAAATAAAAGACAAAGATTCACTAATTTATTCTGGTTTTTATTTTTAATGAGAAAAAATATTGTGACACCTAATAAAATTATTGAAAACACTGTAAGGAATAATGTGTGTGTAGCGAACGAGCCAAAAATTGCACCTGTATTTTCCACATACCTGAATCTCAATACACCTTCAATAACGTCAACATACTGAATAGGTTTTAAATTATTAATAACTAAAAACTTAATAAGTTGATCAACACCTATTAAAGTGCAACATAAAAATACTGCTACAATTACTGCCATCTACTATACACCTTACATTATTTTTTTCTACGGAAAAAGCCTTTCTTCTTTTTAGGTTCTTCTGCAGCTTCGTCGTCTTCATCATCTTCAATTGTCTCAAAAGATGCAAATAAAGGATTCTGATTATCTGAATGTGAAAAAACATTAAAATCATCAGAAACATTAAAAGTATTTACAGAAAAACCTTTTGAAATAGAAATATCTTCAGTTTTATCTTCTGTTTCTTCTTCACTATCTGCTGAGTCATCAATTGAATCTATGTTTTCTTCTGCTTCATTATCTGAACAGGTTTGAGTTTCTTCAACATTTTCATCATCAGAAATTTCAATAAACTGTTCTTCGTCATCAGAAACATCTGTTGAATCGTCTTCGTCATTAATAAACTCTAAAGTATCATTTTCTTCAAAAAAATCATAAGGAAGTGTTGTTTTTACAACTTCTTCATTCTCAGAAACTTCCTCGTCAATTGTGACTTCATCAATTTTATCATCTGAAGGTTCAATAAACTCAACTATATCATTTTCGGGGTCAACAGAAGAAATCTCATCAACAATATTTTCAGTTGAATTTTCAGTCGCTTCTTCCTTTGTTTGTTCAACAGCAAGTTCAGGAAGTTTTGAAATTAATTCAATATGTGCTTTATATTGTGCGAGAATTGAAGCTCTGAATTCAGACACTTCTTTTTTTAGCATTTCATAGTGAAGCGATTCACTGGTAATGGTTCTTGTTGCGGCACCAACAGTATTCTTGGCAGAATCATTTGCCTCAATAAGTATTCCGTGAGCTTCCTCTTTTGCTTTATTAATAATTTCTTCTGCCTTATCTCTCGCAATTGAAAGAAGTAAATCGGAATCTGCAATTGCCTGTTTTTCTGCATCAGATTTAATAATATCTGCTTCACCCTTTGCTGCAGCGAGAATAGCTTCAGCTTCTGCTTTAGAGTCCTCAACAGAATTTTCTGCCTCTTTAATAATGATATCAGCAGCTCTTTGTGCACCAATTACTGCTTGTTTAATTTGCTCTTCATCCTTTTTAAACTGTTCGAGCCTGTCTGCGAGTAAGCCAACTCTTTTTACAAGCTCAGCATTCTCTCTGAAAATCTTTTCATAAGCAACTGCCACTTCACCAAAGAAATTGTCCACATCATCGGATTTGTAAGCATTTCTGCCGGCACCTTTAAATTCATACTCTCTGAGTTCAGATGGTGTCATCATAATATTATCCCCACTTCCCTGTTATCTTTTAGAAAAATACGCCTGTATTTTCCAATTCATCAATAAGGTCACCTGAAACATTCACATTATAAGGTGTGATTATATATGTGTTTGTTGAAACCTTTTTAAGCTGACCACCATTTGCATAAGCAACGCCATTAAGAAGGTCAACAAGACGTCTTGAAACATCTTTACTTGCAGCCTCAAGGTTAAGAACAACGGTTCTCTTATCATTAAGGTGGTCTGCAATTGCACGGGCATCCTCGAACTTATCAGGTTTTACAAGAACAACCTGCAACATTGCTGTCGTTCTGACATCAACAACTCTGCTTGGGTCGTTAGAAGAGCTTCTTCTGGCTCTTGGTGCTACTCTGGGAGTTTCGCGTTCGTATTCTTCATAAGATGAAACAGTTGAAAATGGCTTTGTTTCAAAAGCTTCAGGTGCATCCTCCTGAACAACCTCATCAAACTCTTCGTCATCCTCTGTGTTAGTAAACTTTTTCCAATAATCCATAAATGACATAACAAAAACCTCCGTTGATTAATTTTATTTATATATTCTCGCTCCGAATATAGCGGAGCCAACTCTAACTAAATTTGAACCATGAAGAACAGCTTCTTTATAGTCACCGGACATTCCCATTGACAAAATTTCAAAATCGAAATTGGGGTATTTCCCCTCTTTAATTTCGTTATAGTAATCAGCCATTCTGTCAAAATATCTTTCGAGTTCCAACGAACTATCACAAATTGGTGGGATTGTCATCAAACCTTTGACTTTAATATTGGGTAACAATGAAATCTGATTCAAAGAATCCTCAAACTCAACCTTATCAAAGCCGGTTTTGCTCTCCTCATCACCTATATTTATTTCTAACAAAACATCAGCAGTAAAATCTGCTTTCTGCGCTTCATTTGAAATACTTTGTGCAACTCTCAAGCTGTCAACTGATTGTATCATATCAACTTCGCCAACAATTTTTTTAACTTTGTTAGTCTGAAGATGTCCGATTAAATGTTTCTCGACTTTTTCCAAATTCAATAAATCTCTTTTAGATAGAAATTCCTGAACCTTATTTTCACCAATCAAATCAATTCCGCAGTTATTAATTGCATGATTAATGTATTCAACACAAACTGTTTTAGTAACTGCCATAAGACGAACATCACCAATTGAACGATTGCTTTTTATTGTTGCTTCGTCAATTTCATTTTTGATTCGTTTAATATTCTCGGAAATAACAGAAAAATGTGATTCATCAAATGAGCTTGTTGTCATATAAATCAACTCCTTCCGTTACTACTTTATCATAGAGCTTAATATAAGATGAACTATTATCCGGATTATCAACAATCGAGTAATCATCATTTGTATATATGACTTTGATTTTTCTGAAACCCATTAAATTTCCTCTGACAATATAAACACCTTGCTGACCATCTACTGTTCTGATAGAAGTGTTAGAAATCTTATAGCCTGTATATTCATCAGTTATAATTTCGATATTCTCAATTCTGAAATTTGACAAAGTTTCATTCATTTCATCACAACAAAACAGTACGATAGTTTCTTTTTCATTTCTGTCACCAATTTTATATAAAGTTACAGGCAACCTTTCAACTCCTGCTTCAGGGAAATTAATATATATTTTTTTATCAAATGATATATCAACTATTTTATCAGAATCAATAACACAGGCTATGTACCATTTAAAAGATGAAACAGTTCTGCCCACAACATCCGAATTTATATTTTCAGGTTTTGATTTAAGTGCTTTTTTTACATCTTTAACAGTTAAATTGTCAATTTCACTAAAGTTTAATACTTTTTCATAACCATCTGAACCACTGATAAAATAGCCTGCATCATCTGTTTTAATTTCAGTATAATCCAAATCCTGACTGTTAAGAGCATTATATTCTTCGGTTAAACTGCTTAATTTATCAGAAAAATCAAGTATTTTACCTGTAGCAATCTGTTTACCTGTCACAGAATCTCTGAATACCTCAATTGACGTTGACGCTTTGGAAAAACTACGGCTTTCAACGGCTTCAAGGTGCTCATTTAATTCATTACTGATTTTCTTTGTTAATGAGTTAATGTTAAGAGGTTGAAAATTTGCCTGTCCCGATAATTCCTCAAAATGCTCAATACTCTTTTTTAATTCCTTTGCTTTTAAATAAGCTGCGGCATCCTCCGCAGAATTAAACACGACAGATACAGTATCACCACGGGCAACTCTTTCTCCATTTGTAGCAAAAGACACGGTAGTACCTACAGCGTCACTTTTAATAAACTTTTCATCACGAACAACAAAACAATTTGTATTGATTGTTTTGTAAACTGTTTCTTTTAATGCAAACTCTGTTTTTATTTCAGTGTTTGATTGATTCACAAGGTGGTAAATAATGTATGAGGAGAAAAAACCTATAACTAAAACAATTGCCAAAATCATACCGATTTTTTTGACAGTTTTATTCTTCAATCATATCACCACCTAAAAATTTTTCTATTAACATATCAACTGATTCAAATAACTCTTCTTTTGAAAGGTTATCAGCATAAAACCAATTAATATTTTTATTTCTCTTAAACCATGTAATCTGCCTTTTGGCATAACGTCTTGTTTCACGCTTTAAATTTTCAACGCAAACATCAAGCGACAAATTTCCATCAATAAAAGGTTTCAATTCTTTATAACCGATTGCATTAAATGCTGTTTTTGACGGATTAAGTTTGAAAAAATCTTTAGCTTCTTCTAAAAGCCCCGCTTTAAGCATTAAATCAACACGTGAATTGATTCTGTTATATAGATTTTCTCTGTCTGAATAATTGATACCAATGTACAATGGTTCAATATCAGATTCAACTTTATGAGATAATTTGTTTTGTTCAGTCAGTGTTTTACCTGTTAATTTATAAATTTCAAGTGCTCTTACAACCCTGACAACATTGTTAGGGTGTATATTTTTAGCGGCATCAGGGTCAATAACTTTCAGTTGTTCATACAGTTTTTCGATACCATTTCTATCAGCTTCTAAAAGTAATTCCTGCCTGATATTGTCAGAAGATGCAGATTCTAAAAATTTTGTATTCGATAAAAAAGAGTCAATATAAAGACCGGTACCTCCGACAATAACGGGTAGTTTATTATTTTCAATAATCTCATCAAAGACTTTTTTTGCATCATCACAATAATCAGAAACACTATATTGTCTTTGAACATCAACAAAATCTATTAAATGGTGCTTTATACCATCCATTTCCTCAGTTGTAGGTTTTGCTGTTGCGACATCCATACCTTTGTATATCTGCATTGAATCCGCAGAGATTACCTCTGCATTAAAGTTTTTCGCAATATGGACACCTAATGCAGTTTTACCCGATGCAGTTGCACCAACAACAACTATTGCTTTTTTCTTCAAAATGATTCCTCACACAATTCTTTTAAATTGCTTTTCAAGTTCTTTTTTTGTCATTTCAATCATAACAGGTCTGCCATGGGGACAATATCTTATATCTTCACGTTTTAATAAAGTCTCAACAAACTTTTCCGCTTCATAAGGAGATGTAAAATTACCCGCTTTAACGGCGGCTCTGCATGCCATTGAGTGGTAAATCCAGTCAAGTTTTTCCGGCATTAATGTTCTTACATTATCAGCGAGATAGCCTGAAATTTCAGTAACTATATCAGCAATATTGCTATCCACAAGTTCGGGAGGACAAGCGCTGACTTTAACGCATCTGTCGCCAAAATCAGAAATATCATATCCTGCTTCTGATAAAAGCTCCATATTTTCAAGAACTGCATTATATTCATCCGGTGAAAGCGAAACAGTAATTGGTTGGAGCATAATCTGAGACTGACCGCAACCGTTCTTTTTAAATTTCTCAAAAAGAATCCTTTCATGTGCAGCATGCTTGTCTATTAAAACAAGTTTTCCGTCAAGTTCAGCAATTAAATAGGTGTTAAATGCTTCACCAACGAATTTATAATTCAAAGAAAGTTCTTTAACCGGTTCTTCAATTCCCTCAATCTTTGGAAACTCTTCATCTGTTTTTTCTTCTGTTATCTCTTCAAGAATAACCAGATTCTGTTTAGGTGTTGGTGGAATTTCAATATTAATCTTCAAATCAAGTTTTGATTTAATTTCTTCAGTAAAAGCTTCAGATTTTTCTGTTTTTTTATCTTCAATAATAACATGGGAAACAACAGGTTTAATATATTCATCCTTCAAGAAATCAAGTTGTTTTGGCTCTTCTTTAACGGGCGAATGAACAATTGTTTCAATACCTGTGACAGCTTTTCCGTATTCTTTTACTTCAAAAGTGTTTTTGGTCTGCTCAATTTCGGTGATTTTTAATTGTTCACCTTTTTCAGCGGGTTTTGAAAAGATTTTTGCTTCTGAAAACTTTGCCTGAACACGTGTTGTATCACCTTGAAGAGCAGACAACGTACCATAATAAACACAATCAAAAACTTTTTTTTCTTCAAAAAATCTGACTTCTGTTTTTGCAGGGTGAACATTAACATCGACAGATTCATAAGGCATATCTATAAACAAAACGCAGGCAGGATACTTACCAACCATAATTGAGTTTTTATAAGCAGCTTCTAAGGCACTTAAAAATACAACACTTTTAACAAATCTTTTGTTAACAAAGAAAATCTGCATTGAACGACTGCTACGTCCTGCTGTTGGTTTAACAACAAAACCCTTTACCGATAAACCATTTTGCTCATTATGAACAGGTATTAGATTTTCAGTGAACTCTTTACCGAATACTGCATAAATTGCAGATTTCAAATCATTATCACCGGGTGTAGTAAACTGCAATTTACCATCACGGATAAACTTAAAAGAAATATTCGGGTTAGAAACTGCAATTCTCTCCATTAAAGTTGCAATATAATTGCCTTCCTGAACATCCTTTTTTAAGAATTTCATTCGAGCCGGGATGTTATAAAACAAATCTCTGACTAAAATTGTTGTTCCGATAGGACAACCTGCATCATCAAGAAGAATTTCTTCTCCACCCTCTATAACATAGCGAGTACCGAAATCAGAATCCGGTGTTGCGGTTAAAAGTTCGACCCTTGAAACTGCACAAACAGATGCCAAGGCTTCACCACGGAATCCGAGGGTAGAAATTGCATCAAGATCTTCGATATTGGTAATTTTACTCGTGGCATGACTGATAAACGCTTTTTTTACATCATCTCTATAAATACCGCAACCGTTATCAGTAACACGAATATAGGTTTTACCACCATTTTTAATTTCAACTGTTATGTTTGTTGCTCCGGCATCAATGGAATTTTCAACAAATTCTTTAATAACTGAAGAAGGACGTTCAACAACTTCACCTGCCGCAATTAGGTCTGCTATATTTTTCGGTAAAACATTTATACGTGGCATTGTCTTCGCCCTCCTTTCAATTTATTTAAATATTTTCAGCACTCTTTTGTAATTCAAAAAGAATTGTCATAGCTTCAATTGGTGTTAAGGTATTAACATCAATTTTTTTAAGTTTTTCAATAATTTGCTCTTTTTCACCTGATGAGAATGAAAGCTGAAGCACATCATCAATCTCTTCATCTTTTTTGATTTCTTTAACAACACTGACTTTTTCTTGAGTTTCAAGAGTTGCAAGTATTTTCTTAGCATTTTCTACAACTGCTTTCGGAACACCGGCAAGCTTAGCAACCTCAACACCATAACTTCCATCTGCAGAACCTTTAACAATTCTTCGTAGGAATGTTATGTCATCACCACGTTTTTTAACTGATGTATTATAGTTTTTTACACCATCAATTGTATTTTCAAGTTCTGTTAATTCATGGTAATGGGTCGCAAACAATGTTTTTGCACCAATTTTCTTTTTATCAGCTGTATATTCAAGAACTGCTCTTGCAATACTCATGCCGTCATAGGTGGATGTTCCTCTACCTATTTCATCAAATACAATAAGGCTTTTTGAGGTAGCGTATTTAAGAATATCAGCAACCTCGGTCATTTCAAGCATAAAGGTTGACTGACCTGCAGAAAGGTCATCCGATGCACCAACACGAGTGAAAATGCGGTCAACAATACCGATTTTTGCACTGCTTGCAGGAACAAAACTACCGATTTGCGCCATTAGTGTAATAATTGCAACCTGACGCATGTATGTTGATTTACCTGCCATATTAGGACCGGTTATTATTGCAGTTCTGTTATCACGGCAATCAAGATGCGTGTCGTTAGGAACGAACGGTGCACCTCCAAGCATAAGCTCAACAACAGGGTGTCTGCCATCTTTAATGATTATCTCATCAGAATTATCAACTATTGGTCTGGTATAATTGTTGTTTACAGCTGTATAAGCTAAAGAACAAAGACCATCAAGATTTGCAACCGCTCTTGCGGTTTTTCTCACTCTTTCCAGCTGGTCTGCAACATTCTGACGAATCGCAGAGAAAAGTTCATATTCAAGACGAACTATTCTTTCCTGAGCACCAAGAACCTTAGACTCAAGCTCTTTAAGTTCCTGTGTTATATATCTTTCACAGTTAGAAAGTGTTTGTTTTCTGATATAGTGCTCGGGAACAAGCTCCTTAAAGGAATTTGTAACCTCTATATAGTATCCGAATACTCGGTTATAGCCAATTTTAAGTTTTTTGATACCTGTTTTCTCTTGTTCAGATTGTTCAACGGCAGTAAGATAACCCTTTCCGTTTTCAACAATATCGTGAAGAGTATCAAGTTCTTCATTATAACCCTTTCGAATCATACCACCTTCACGTACCGAAAGTGGCGGTTCATCGGTTATAGCATTCTTAATCAAATAATTAACATCCTCAAGCAAGTCAATGTCTTCATAAATACCCGTAAGCATTTTTGATTTAACACCGCTTAAAGAAGACTTTATGTTATAAAGTTGGTCAATGGTCTGACTTAATGTTTTTAATTCTTTAGCATTTGCAGTGCCATAAACAACTCTTGTCATAATTCTTTCAATATCAAACATATCTGAAAGATATGACATTAATGAATCAAGTAAAATTGTGTCACAGGTTAACTCTTCAACTGCATTCTGTCTCAAAATGATTGAAGAATAATTAATCAATGGTTGTTCAACCCAGTTTCTTATAAGACGCTTTCCCATAGCGGTTTTTGTATGGTCAAGTACCCAGAGAAGACTTCCCTTTTTCTCTCTTCTTATCTGAGTTTCGGTAAGCTCAAGATTTCTTCTTGCAGTAATATCAAGAGTTAAAAAACTGTCTTCATTATAAAAATCAACATCGTTGATGTTCTGGAGTTCATTTTTCTGAACTCCTTTGAGATATGTAAGAGCTGCTCCAAAAGCATATAAAAGACTCTTATTTGAATTAAATTGAGATAATCCGTTTTCATCGGAAATATGAGAACCGATTAACTCTAAAAGTTCACTTTCATTATACTGAGATTCAGAAACCATCTGATAATCAACAGATAATCTATCCTTAATAAAAGAAACGATTGATTTAACAGAAGCGACATATTTATTAATAATAACCTCACTTGGTGAATAGCAACCAAGTTGGTTTATTATTCTTACAGTTGCATCTGCATCGGAAAAAGCATCAAGGTGGACTTCACCCGTTGAAACATCAATAAAAGCAAGTCCGCAATCCTTATCTGATACAAACACTGATGCAAGATAGTTGTTTTTGCTTTCATCAAGCATATTGCTCTCAATAACAGTACCGGGAGTTACAATTCTTACAACATCACGTTTTACGATACCTTTTGCAGTAGCAGGGTCTTCAACCTGCTCACAGATTGCAACTTTATAACCTCTGCTGACAAGCTTTGCTATGTAGGAATCTGCACTGTGGAAGGGAACGCCACACATTGGTGCGCGTTCCTCCTGACCGCAATCTCTCCCTGTTAGAACAAGTTCAAGCTCTTTTGAGGCGACCTTTGCGTCATCGAAAAACATTTCGTAAAAGTCACCTAATCTGAAGAACAGCAATGTGTCCTCATAATTCTTTTTTATCTCAAAATATTGCTCCATCATGGGAGATAATTTAGCCATTTCCTACCTCAGTACTGTAAATAATTTTTTAATTAGTGGCAACCACCGCATGAACTACAGCTGCCATCACAGCTATGCTCCTGATGGGGTGTGCATGTTTCGGGATCTTGTCCGTCAACACAGCAAGCAAGAATGCCCATGATTTCGTTCATCATATCATCAACTGCAGTCTTTGCAGCTTCAAATTTAACCATATTGCCGTTAAGCATAATTTCACGATAAAGCTGTTCAAATTCTTTTGCGAAACCTTCCATTGTTTCTGCGTTTGCTTCTTCACCTTTTGCAGCTTCATTCTGATAATTCATCTGAACAAGGTTGATTTTACCGATAAGGCTATTGAGAGCGTCATCTGCTTCATTAGCTTTTCTTGCTTCTTCGTAAGCTTTGTAGCGGTCATCCTGCTGAATTGCAGCACCAAGCTGTCTTGTAAGTTCAATAACTGTCATTTTGTGTGTACTCCTTAAGATTAAAATTATATTAAAGGGTTTCCCCTTTTTGACCTATTATTTTCCTGCAATTTCTTCCTGAACCTTTAAAAGTTCCATAAACCATCCGGTTTTTTCTTCCTTAGTAAAGGGGTCGGGCATTTCGGCTGCAGGGGTACCTTTTCTTGCCGAATAAATAAATGTAAACATCGAACCGTATTTAACTTCTTTAACAAGTGAAACAGTGTCAAGAAATTCTTCATAAGTTTCACCGGGAAAACCTATAATAATATCAGTAGTCAAATCCACATCAGGAATTTTCTTTTTTGCATAATTCACAAGTTCAAGATAACGTTCACGGGTATAGTGACGATTCATTTCTTTAAGAATTCTGTTGTTACCAGACTGAACCGGTAAATGAAGATGTCCGCAGAAATGCTTACTTTCACTTAATACATCGATTAACTCAAAACTGCAATCTCTGGGATGAGATGTCATAAAATCAAAAGTAAACTCCCCTTCAATTGCATCAATTCTTCTGATAAGCTCAGCGAAATTCATATTAAATTCGCAACCCTTACCATAAGAATTAACATTCTGACCTAAAAGAGTTATTTTTTTATAACCTTCACTGATAAGTTGTTTTGCTTCCTGTAAAATCACTTCAGGATTTCTGCTTCTTTCCCTACCTCTTACATGTGGCACGATGCAATAAGAACAGAAGTTATTACAGCCGTACATAATAGAAATCCATGCATTTTCACCGCTATCACGCGAATAAGGAAGCCCCTCAGCAATAACCCCTTCGCTTTCATCAATGCAAAAAACACGTTTGCCACCCGTAAGTGTTTTTGAAAGCAATTCGGGAAGTCTGTGAACAACATGAGTCCCGAAAACAAGCGAAACAAAAGGATAACTTTTTTTGATTTTTTCTGCAATATGAGATTGCTGCATCATACATCCACAAAGAGCAATAATCAAATGTGGTTTTTCTGTTTTTAACTTTTTAAGTGCACCAACATTTCCGAAGACTCTATCCTCAGCATGTTCACGAATAGCACAAGTGTTATAAAGAATTAAATCTGCATTTTCAACTTCATTGCAAAGCTCATAGCCCATTTCAACAAGCATACCCTTAATATGCTCACTGTCAGCAACATTACCCTGGCAACCATAAGTATGAATAAACGCCTTAGGGCTGACATCCGGAAAACGAGCATTTAAAATTGAATGAACTTTTTCCGAAAACTCTTTTTGAATATTTAATTCTTCTTGAGAAACAAAAACATTTTCTTGCAAAACCTTCACCTTAGAGAATAGATTGTGTCCAACCTAAAATATCATTATAAACTTTTTCTTTACAATCCTCATTAAGAATTTCATGTCTTACACCGGGATAGATAATAACAGTTGGTTCGTGACCTGCTTCGATTAAAGAATCAGAACAAGCAATCGGACCCTTGCCGTTTGAACCCACCGGGTCCTTAGCACCGGAGATAATCATTATGGGTAAATCTGTCGGAACAGTCACAGGCCACATTTCATCACAAGCCAGAATGCCGATTGCGGCAAGGTCTCTCACACCTGCAAGAGAAAGCTCAAATCCACAAAGTCTGTCTTCAGCATAAGCCTTAACATTCTCTCTGTTAACACTCAACCAATCAAGATCTGATGCTCTGTCTTTTATCTGAATAGAAGAGAATTTGTTTAAAAGACCTGCAACAGTGTGATTTACAGTTCGTGGGCCAAATTTTTCAACTAATTGGTCAAGAGTGTTAATCGCAAAATCAAGACCTGTGGGAACCTGAGCCGTACCACAAAGAATAAGACCGGAAAGCTCAGTTCCGAAAGAGCTTGCATAAACTCTTGCGCAAAGAGAACCCATACTGTG
Organism: Acutalibacteraceae bacterium; assembly: GCA_045576615.1. GTDB lineage: Bacteria > Bacillota > Clostridia > Oscillospirales > Acutalibacteraceae > DTU089. The sequence continues at coordinate 30,135 of JAZNGU010000037.1, forward strand.
ACCAAAAAGAATATATGGTAAATCAGGGTAACGCTTATGCATTATTGAATAAAGAATGTGCATATCATCAACGAAACGGCGATAGCCATCCTTTTCAACAGTAAAACCTAAATCGTCTTCGTTATCAACAGATAAACCATGACCGATATGGTCGTTACCACAAACAATGAAACCATTAGTTGCAAGGAAACGCGCAAAGTGGTCATATCTTCCGATGTGCTCTGCAACACCATGAGCAATTTGGAATATTGCAACAGGTGTAACCTCATCATCCTGCCATATTAACGTGCGTATTTTATTCACGCCCGTTGAGGAGTTAAAATAAGCCTCTTTTTTAATAATTGCCATAAGTTTTCCTCCTTAAAAAAAGTGAAAAAATGCAAAAAGGCAACATTCACCCATAATTGTATTTATAATATCATAATGAGCTGTTTTTTTCAAGATAAAACAAAGATAAAAGTAGCAGAAAATAATAAAAAATCATATGTTTTTTTATTTATTTTGTTTTTTGCTCAAAATGTTGAAATTAAGAACATATTGTGTTAGAATAACTACAATTATGCGAAATATAGTGGAGGTACATAACATGAATACCGAATTCAACACTAATTCAAAAGTCATCATTATAGGAATGACCGATACAGGTGAAAAAGTACCTGCGGCATCGGGCAGGATTTCGACTCAGCCCGGCACAGCACTTGAAATTTTAGAACTTTCAAAAGATTCTGAAAAGAACGCTTCTTTGATTTCAAAGGTAACTCGTTCAGGTCATACATCAACCGTTGAACACACGGTATTTAACCTTGCTTTTCAGAATGTTTCTGTGCTTGTTGAACAGTTCGTAATTGAATTCAGACTTGCTTCTTTTACCGTAAAATCAAGAAGATATGTAGATTTTGCTAAACTTGGTTATTATACACCACATTTCGAATCAAAAAATATTCAGAATAAATACATTGAGCATATGGATTACTTGTATGGCGAATATCAAGCATTTATTGATGCAGGAATCCCCAAGGAAGATGCTCGTTTTCTTCTCCCCTATTCACTTTACAGTAACTTCTATTGTACCTTAAATGCACGCGAGTTAATCAACATGCTTTATGCTATGATTTACGGCAGAGGTTCACAGTACAAGGAACTTAAAACATTGGGTGAATCACTTTTAGAGCAAGCACGTTCCATGACTCCCGGTATATTTACCGACTTTGAGGGCAGACGCCCCACAGTTCAGGACATTCCTACATATTCATACAAACCTAATAAAGAACTTATAAAAGAAGAACCTGCAGTTGAACTTCTCAGCTACACCCCCGATGCATCAAAAGCGGTCGCAAGAGCTGCACTTATTGAAGGTTGCAATCTACCGACTGCTCAGATTGAAGAAATCATCAATGATGAAAAAGAGTGCAGTTCCATAATTGAAAAAGTTATTAATTCAAAACGCCAGCGACCGCTTGAGGCTGCTACCTTTACTTTCAGAATTAATAATGTTTCACTTTCTTGCCTTACACACTTTGCTCGTCACAGAATGCATTCAATCGGTATTCCCTCACTTTCTTTAACCGATAGAACTCGTCATATTCTGCCTGCAACAATTGCAGCAAACAGTGAATTAAAAGAAAGATATTGTCAAGCTTTTGTTAAGACGGCTGCAGTTTATGAAGAATTAAAAGCACTTGGCGTTGACGAAGAAACACTTGCTTATGTTCAGTTAAGCGGCAACACTCTCGATATTGTTACTACCATAAATGCTCGCGAACTCCTCTTGTTTATGAAGCTGCGTTCCTGTAACAGAGCACAATGGGAAATACGTGATTTTGCAATTGATATGCTGGAAAAACTTCGTAAAGCCGATGAAACAATATTTAAATTCTACGGACCAAGTTGTTATGTTCACAAATGCCCCGAAGGCCCTATGACCTGTGGCAAGGCAGCAGAAATCAAAGAATTTTTCAGTAAATTATAAAATATAACGAAACAAGCAGGACTCTGAAAAAGAATCCTGCTTGTTTCTATTCAACATTAATATCAGTATCCAAACGGTTAACTATAATATTAATTAGTGCTAAATCAATTACATCAAGATAACCATCACAATCAATATCTGACGCCATATCATATGCAGTTAAAACGTCTTTATCTGATAAAACTCTGTTAACTGCATCGGAATAATCCAGGTTGTTGCATTCACCATCACCTGTACTATCGCCCAACAAAACTAAAGACCATTTCTCTTCGGTTTTATTTTCACCACTCGGTGCTTCAAATTCTCCACCTGTTGTTAAACCATCGGTATCAACGTACATTCCGTTATAATACACGAAACTCTCTTCAACATCAAAGAAAGAGCGGATTAAGTAATTTCCCTCTTTGGTAATTGAATTATAAGTGGCTTTAAACTCAGTATTATGCTCTGTTTCACTGTATTCTTCTGTTGCGTAGTTAAGTACCGGTAAATAAGGCGAACCATCAGATAAATGACTGACATTGAAAGCCTCACCACCAAAATATGTATCCTTTGTATTAGCACCAACTAAAAAGAAATCATCAAAAATCCCAGCACTGTCTTGGTCATCCCAGGTTATATCAAGATAATACCACAATCCATCATCCATCTGAACTGCATTCCACATATGCGCCCCGCCATTAGCTGTACCGGTCAGACAAACACATGGAATTTTATAGTAATCACAGAAGATTTTCATTGTTTCTGCATAACCCTGACAAACAGCTTTCTTATTAACAAGCGTGCCATATGGATCATGACAACTTGAATAATCATTCACATAAGTTACAGTATTGCAAAGATAATTATGAACTGATTCAACAAAATTATATCTGTTTGAGTTATCCACAACAACACTATCAAAAGCCGTTTTTAAAGCATTAACATAAGAAGGTATGTTATCCGATGTATAAACAGGTTGATTTGTTTGTGAATTGGTTGGGCTCTTAATGTTATATGTAACAGATACAACCACTCCGGATGATGGATAATATGATTTACTATATGAATAACCGTTATAATAAAACAACTCCGGATGGTCAAGACAAATCGCATACATAATTTTTGTAAAATCAATTGAATTAAACTGACTGGCAGTCAAATTAGGAGAATATTCAATCTTAAAAGATAAGGTTCCGGGAGTGATATTTACAACCGCATCATAATATTCTCTTTCAAGACTACTCAATAGCGAATATGAACTATAAATCTGTTTACCGCTGGTATTTGGGTAAAAATACCTCGGCATATATTCTGTAGTATTTTCTTGTGTTGTTGACCAATCTATATATTCTTCACCACAAAACTCGTAAACAGGTACTTCAGTAGTTAAAGAAAAGGTTGGAACTACAAGAAAATTAAAAGAAATAATCAAACAAATAAATACAGAAAATATTCTTTTCAATTCAATCACCCTCTTTTTTTATTTTACTACTACCGATTAAATTATTCAACTACTAAAATATTAAATATATTGGTTTATATGCACAATACACCAATTTTTGTTAAATTTAATTTAAATTTTCTATTAATCACAGGTTATTTCATCTTGAAAGCGGAAAATAAAAGGTATATAATGTAAATTAGATTTTTTCTATTTTTCGTGAGGTTAACATTATGTTAGGCAAATTAGTTAGAGTTTGCATAACCGACCCTGTCGGTTCACCTCTGCCAAACGGAAAAACCTATAAGCTTAATCGCGGTAAACCTATAGGTAAATTCAAAGCATCATCCCCTATTAGCGGTGTATTAATTTTAGGGATAGACAATCCGGTCAAGCACTTTGACGGCAGAGTTGTTGCAATTTTAAAATTCAGAGATAATGGTGAGCAAATGCTTGTTGCATCACCAAAATCAAAACGTTATATCAATTGGGAAATTGATGGATTAATTCAATTTTATACTGATGGTAGACCATATACACTTGATTGCTACTACGAGCGTTCTTGCGGTGCCGTTGTATTCAGAAAAATCAACGAAGATTACAGATATTTACTTATCAGAAATCGTCGCAGCTCAAATTGGAGTTTTCCAAAGGGACATGTAGAAGCCGGTGAAACTTATGAAGAAACTGCAAAACGCGAAGTCCTTGAAGAGACCGGTATTCACATAGACTTAATCCCCGGTTTTGTCAGTAAATCTCAATATTCTATTCAAAACAGAATTCAGAAAACTGTGCAGATTTACGTTGCAACCACTAAGGATACACAAACAAAAATTCAGGTTGAAGAAATTGAAGATTATGTTTGGTTAACTTACGAAAATGCAATAAAAAACCTAAAATTTGAGAATGATAAAGCAATACTTACAGATGCTCGTAAATTTTTACTAAATAATAATTATATCAGTGAGGTACAAAATGGTTGAAAATATTGTATCAACTATTGTTGATTTTTTTCAAAATGACTTTCCCCCTCAGCTTGTTGCATTCATAATTTCACTCTGCCCAGTCCTTGAGATACGTGGAGGTATGATTGCTGCAAGACTTTTTGATTTGCCATTCGTTCAAGCTTTTATTATTTGTTACATCGGTAATATGATTCCGATTCCATTTATACTTCTTTTTATCAGAAAAATCTTTAAATGGATGAGAAAATTCAAATTTTTTGCAAAAATTGTGGACAAACTTGAAGCACGTTCAGAAAAGAAGAAAGATACTATCGTAAAATATCAGGAATGGGGGCTTCTTGCTTTTGTTGCAATCCCACTTCCCGGTACCGGTGGTTGGACTGGTGCACTTATTGCGGCACTTATGGATTTAAGATTCAAAAAATGCTTACCTATAATCGCTTTAGGTGTACTGATTGCAGGACTTATAATGTCATTGATAACATACGGAATATTTTAATAAATAAGCACCGTCTTTATGACGGTGTTTAAATTTAGGTGGTGAAAAAATGTATTGTTATATTTTCGGAGCTTTGCCGGTTGAATCGTTTAATTTCAGTGTAACACCAAATGATATTGTCATAGCCGCAGATTCAGGTATAATTAACGCTCAAAGGTTTAATCTTGAACCTGATTATATAATTGGCGATTTTGACTCTCTTGGCTATACACCAGATAATAGCAATACAATTATCCATCCCGTTGAAAAAGACGACACCGACACAATGTTAGCTGTAAAATTAGGCTTAGAAAAAGGTTATAAAAATTTTCGCATTTTTGGTGGAATCGGTGGAAGATTAGACCATACAATAGCAAATATTCAAACTGCGTGTTATGTTGCTGAAAATAATGGTAATGCCATATTTTACGGCACAAATGAAAATTTCACAGTAATAAAAAACAATGTATTTAATTTCGATAAAGAAAACAAAGGGAATATTTCAATATTTGCCCTTGAAGAAAGCACAAACGTTAATATTAAAGGTTTATATTACCAGTTGGAAAATGGTTCTGTTTCAACTAATTTTCCTCTTGGAACAAGCAATAAATTCAACAATAAAGATTCAACAATTTCTGTTAAAGAAGGAAAATTATTAATAATTTGGGAAAATAGATAAGGTGTTAAAAATGGATAAAAATATAAAAAGTATTAAAGGTGCAATTTTTGATTTGGATGGTACTATTCTTGATTCAATGCACATCTGGAGCGACATCGGATTACTTTTTTTGAAAAATAAAGGTGTGAAAGCTCCTGAGGGCATCGAAGATGAATTTGTTAAAATGAGCATGGTACAAGCGGCTGAATACTATATTAAAAACATTGACCCCACTGCCACTGTCACGGATATTGTAAACGAAGTAAATTCATTAGTTCAGGACTTTTATTTCAATGAGGTTATCAAAAAAGACGGGATTGAAGAATTTCTTGAATTTTTAAAATCAAAAGATGTTAAAATGTGTATTGCAACAGCAACGGATAAACACCTTGTTGAAAAAGCACTTGAAAGAAACGGAATACGTGAATATTTTTCCGAAATATTTACTTGCTCAAGTGTTGGTGCAGGTAAAGACACTCCTGTTATTTACGATGTTTCATTAGAGCATTTAGGCACACCCAAAGAACACACTTTCGTTTTTGAGGATGCACTTTATGCCATTGAAACTGCAAAAAAAGCCGGTTATAACATAGTTGGTATCAATGATGTTTCTGAAAAAGCGGACCCTTCGGAAGTTAAAAAGCTATGTGACTATTACATAAACAATTATTCAGATATTTATGAATATTTTGATTAAAAAATCCTCGATAACAGAAAATGTTATCGAGGATAATTTGTTTATTCTGCTGATTTTTCTTCATTTTCTGTTACATCTTCATCAACAGAAACATCAGTGTTATCAATGATGTCTTCTGATATTTCTTCAGAAACTTCATCTTCAGGCTTATAATTTTCATCCATTAATCTAAGGAAAAGCTCACCTGAAATTTTCTCATCCTTGATAAGAGTTTCGGCAATAATTGTAAGTTTGTCATTATGCTCTGTAAGAATGTTTTCACATTTATTGTAACACTCTGTCATTATACGTTTGATTTCATCATCAATTGTTGTCGCATAAGTTTCAGAATAATTCTTAGAATGTGAATAATCCATTCCCAAGAAAACTTCATCTGTGTCTTTACCATAAAGAACAGGGCCAAGCTTATCACTCATACCATATTTTGTTACCATAGAACGAGCGATTTCGGAAGAATGTGAAATATCTTGAGATGCGCCCGTTGAAATATCACCAAAAGTAATCTGTTCAGCTACCCTACCGCCCATTGCAGTAACAATTCTGTCAAGCATCGCAGATTTAAGCATGTGTGAAGAATCTTCATCAGGTCTGTAAAGTGTATAACCACCAGCCATACCACGAGGTATGATAGAAATTTCATAAACGGGTTCACAGTTTTCGAGATAGTATGCGGAAACTGCATGACCTGCTTCATGATAAGCGGTAATCTTTTTATCTTTTTCAGTATATTTACGTGATTTCTTTTCTGCACCGACTTCAACTTTGACAGTTGCTTCATCAATTTCGGTCATTGTAATAGCTTTTTTATTACGTTTTGCCGCAAGAAGAGCTGCCTCATTCATAAGGTTTTCAAGGTCTGCACCAACAAAACCGATTGTAGCATGAGCGACACTCTTCAAATCAACATCAGGAGCAAGTGGTTTGTTTTTAGCGTGTACTTTAAGAATCTCTTCTCTGCCCTTTAAATCGGGTCTGCCAACAGTAACCTGACGGTCAAAACGACCGGGTCTTAAGAGAGCAGGGTCAAGAATATCAGGACGGTTGGTAGCAGCAATAATAATGATACCCTCGTTATTTCCGAAACCATCCATTTCAACAAGCAATTGGTTAAGGGTCTGTTCACGTTCGTCGTGACCGCCACCCATACCTGCGCCACGATGACGACCAACTGCATCTATTTCGTCTATAAAGATTATTGATGGTGCACTCTTTTTTGCCTGGTCAAAAAGGTCACGAACACGTGAAGCACCGACACCAACATACATTTCAACAAAATCAGAACCTGAAATTGAGAAAAATGGTACATCTGCCTCACCCGCAACAGCTCTTGCAAGCAAAGTTTTACCTGTACCGGGAGGGCCAACGAGTAAAACACCTTTAGGAATTCTAGCACCAAGTTCAGTAAACTTCTGAGGATCTCTTAAAAATTCAACAATCTCTTGCAATTCTTCTTTTTCTTCATCGGCACCAGCAACTTGCTTGAAAGTAGTCTTCCTTTTTTCATCTTTACCAAATTTGACTCTTGCTTTACCAAAATTCATAGCTCGGTTATTTTCAGTTGAAATTGAATTGTTCATTCGCTTCATAAAGAAATAACCAAGAATAACTACGAGTATTATGCCAAAAAGTCCGGGTAAAAGCTGCAGAGCTATTGAACCGGAAGCACCTGAAACATAATTATACTTTATTGGTGTTTTAGGGTTCTCGCGATTATACTCAACAACGCTATCGTGAATATCTTCTATAAATAAAGAAACATTGGGAACGGAATATTTAGCAGTGGTACCATCTTTTAACTCATAGGTCAAAGCCCCTGAACCAATATTCAGATTGTATTTTGTTACTTCACCCTTATCAAAAAGCTCAATAACCTGATAATATTCCAAATCTGTTTTCTTTGCCCCACCTGAATTCATAAAGTAAAGAAGGAAAAGCGGAACAAGCGGAATAATAATGTAAGGCAATATTGCCTTGATTTTGTCTGCGTTTTTAATAACAAGTCACCTCTTAATCTTTGTAAACAGATTCTTTTAACACCCCGATAAAGGGTAAATTTCTGTAATATTCATTATAATCAAGTCCGTAACCAACAATAAACTCATTTGGTACAGAGCCACCAATATAATCGGCTTTTATATCTGCTTCTCGTCTTTCAGGCTTATCAACAAGAGTGCAGATTTTAATACTGTTTGGTTTTCTTGCTGAAAGAATTTCTTTAAGATAATAAAGTGTATTACCGCTATCAAGAATATCTTCAACAATAAGAAGGTCTTTGCCTTCGATACTTTTATCAAGGTCTTTAATAATTTTAACAACACCTGATGATTTTGTTCCTGCTCCATAACTGGAAACCGCCATAAAATCAATATTACAAGGAATTGTAATCGCTCTCATAAGGTCAGCCATAAAAATAACAGAACCTTTAAGGACGCTAACCAGCAACAAATCTTTGTCTTTATAATCTTCGCTGATTTTTTTGCCCATATTATCAACAATTGATTTTAGTTCCTCTTCTGATATAAGAACCTTATCAATATCAGCAAGCATATTTTTACCTATCATTATTTTTTCCCCTAACTAAAATAATATTATCTGAATCCTTTGAAGCTGTACATCTTTTTGTAACACCAAAGCCAAAAACCCAAACAACACCAATTTCATCGCTTATAACGGGTATTTTATCGCGCAACTCAACAGGAACATTTTCTTCGTTAAAAAGTTTTTTTAAGCTTTTTGTTACGTTCCTCTTAAAAAAAGTAAAACTATCCCCTTCTCGTCGGGTTCTTAAAACCAGATTACCCGAAATCGTATTACAGTCTATCACATCATCAACGTAGAATTGGTTAACAATTTTTGAATAATTTGAAATTTCTTCCAATTGAATAAAATAATCTCCCCAAAATGCTTCAAACGGGAAATTTTTTATTTGGATAATTTCATTTTTGGTTTCACTATTCAATGTATAGAAACGCAAATAATCTTTTTTTACCTCAGCATGAATATTACCATATAATTGTAGTCTTCCACCCGTTGTTAATAAATTATATAAAGAATTAACCTTTTTATTATCGAGCTTCAAACCACAGTATTCATAAAACTCAGAACAAAAAATTTCGTTAACAATCGCCTTATCAGCATCTAAAAGGAGCGTTCTGTCATATAAGAAATCTTTCTTTTTTGCCTGCTCCATCAACTTAGTGGCATTAAAGGAAAGAAATGATGATACTGTTTCTGCGTTACTGCTTAAAGAATTAAAAGCATCTATAAAAGATGGGTTAATTTCTTCCAAAACCGGCAAGACCAAATGTCTGATTTTATTTCTTGTATAATCTACACTAAGATTAGTACTGTCAGTCACATAATCCAAAAAATTTTCAGTACAATAGCCCTCAATCTCAACACGGGAGCATAATAAAAGTGGTCTGATAATATTATCTCTCACAAAAGGTATTCCGCATAAACCTTTAACCGAAGTACCTCTTGTTATATTGAATACAATTGTTTCGGCATTATCATTTGCATTATGAGCAGTTGCAATCTTAGACTGTTTTGAACACAAACTGTTAAAACTTTTGTATCTTATTCGCCTGCCACACTCTTCAACGCTTTCTTTATTATTCTGCGCCTCGGTGATGCAATCAAAATGCACCGCAAAGAATGGAATATCAAACCCGGAACAAAATTCCTTGGCGAATTTTTCATCGTCTTCGGCTTCTTTTCCGCGTATTCCATGATTAACGTGAACCGCTTTTAGTGAATAGCCAAAAACATTTTTATAAGTATTAAGAACATGCAATAAACAAACGGAATCTGCTCCGCCCGAAAAGCCAACAACAATTTCTTTGGTATTATCAAACATATTATATGTTGTTACAGCATTTAAAAACTTTTCTTTAACAATGTTTGAAAAATTACTCATCTCTGTACTCCAAGGTAGAGAACAATGTAAACTGACCATCCCAATGCAGTTTTATTCTATCGGTAGGACCATGACGGTTTTTTGCAACATCAACATCCGCTTGGGTCATATCAATTTCATCAGCATTCTGTGCACTGTTTTTATAATAACCCTCACGATAAAGCATCATAACAATATCAGCATCCTGCTCAATTGAACCGGAATCACGAAGGTCAGAAAGCATTGGTCTGTTTGAAGATTTACCGTTTTTTTCAGGTCCACGGGAAAGCTGTGCGCAACAAACAACCGGAATTTTCAAATCCTTTGCAAGCATTTTTAAACTACGGGTAATCTCGGTAATTTCCTGAACACGATTTTCCTTTTTTGTAGCCGACTGCATAAGACCTAAATAATCTATAATGATACAATCGACATCTTTTGTTCTTTTGATTTTTGATTTAATATCAGGAACTGTAATTGTAGATGTATCATCAAAATAAAGATTACACCTTGTTAATCTGTCAGTTGCTTCAGCCAGACGCATCCATTCGTCATTTGATATATTACCCGAACGCAGTTTATTGCTTTCAACACGAGCTTCTGTGGAGAGCACACGTGCTGCAAGCTGTTCATTTGACATTTCCAAAGAGAAGAAAATAACTTTTTTTCCTGTCATTGCTACATTACGGGCAATATTAAGTGCAAAACTTGTTTTACCCATAGCAGGACGAGCACCAATAAGTACAAGGTCAGAACGATTGAGACCCGATGTAATTTCATCAAGCTTTGAAAAACCTGTCGGAATCCCTTTAAACTCATCTGCATTTTCAGAAGAGATTTTCACAAGATTCGGGTACACTTCCGCAGAAATTACCTCACTCAATCTTTGGAGAGAACCTGCGGCTCTACCTTTTCTGATATCGTAAATTTTCTGCTCTGCAGAATCAAGAATTTTATCTGCTTCAGCACTACCATCAACCGCAGAATCAATTGTTTCTTGTGATATTTTAATTAATGAGCGAAGGAAATACTTCTCTCTGACAATTTTACAGTAATTCTCAACATTCGCAGCACTGGGCACCATCTGTGCTATTTGGAAAAGGTAATTTTTACCGCTCTCAACATCAAAATTCGCATTACTGCTCAATTTATCAAGAACAGTCAACGCATCTATACGTGAACCTAATGTATCAAGAATCATTATGGCATCCATAATGGCACGGTGTTGTTCAATGTAAAAATAATCAGGCTTGACATGAGAAAAAACAACAGTAACACATTCAGGATTTATAAGTATTGAACCTATAACTGCTTGTTCGGTTTCAAGACTGTAGGGCAAATCAACGCCATCAAAAGTCGGCAATTTATTTTTTTCAGCCATTTCTTTTAATCCTCTCCGAAGATTTTATTCTTCAACTACCTGCACTTTAAAGGATGCAATAACCTTAGGATGAAGACGAACCTGTGCATTGTATGTTCCAAATGCTTTAATATCGTCAACAGTGATTTTTCTTTTATCTACAGTTACATTAAACTGTTTTGAAACAACAACTGCAATTTCTTTAGCTGTTACAGAGCCAAAAAGTTTGCCGTTTGCACCACCTTTTGCTTTGAGAATCACTGTATTGTTATTAATTTTTTCAGCACTTGATTTAGCAGCTTTAAGCTCCTCATCAGCTTTGAACTGCTCGGATGACTGCTTATTTTTCATTTCAGAAAGTGTTTGAGCATTTGCTTCTGCCGCAAGACCTCTCGGAAATAAAAAGTTTCTTGCATAGCCATCAGAAACATTAACCTTTTCACTTTTTTTTCCAAGACCTTTTACGTCACTTTTCAATATAACTTCCATTTATTTATACCTCCAAAGAAAGATTATTTTGCTAAATAATAACTGTCAATTGCTCTTAAAAGCATAGATCTGGCAGTTTCAATATCTGCATTTTTGATTTGAGCCGCTGCCATTGTACTGTGGCCACCGCCTCCAAGATTTTCCATAATCAACTGAACATTCTCTTCTCCGAGAGAACGAGCAGAAATCTGGACAATATCATTACCAATATACGAAAGAACAAAAGAAGCTCTAACTCCATCAACACCAAGCATTTCATCTGCAGCTTTAGCGGTAATTATTCTTATATTATCTGAAACGCTTTGAGTAGCAGAAATCATACAATTCTCATATATTTCGGCAGTGTCCAAGATTTGATTTTTAATTAAATTCATTTCTGCACTAACAGAGAACAATTTTTTCACGGCGACTGTATCAGCTTTATTTTCTTTTAAGAAAGCTGCCGCTTCAAAGGTTCTTCCGGATGTTCTTAAAACATAATCTTTGGTATCAAGAACAATACCCGAAAGAAGTGCCGTTGCAATTACCGGAGGGAGTTTTTCCTGAATTGTGGAATATTCAATAAGCTCAGCCACCATTTCACAAGTTGATGACGGAGATGGTAAATGATAAAAAATATCAGCATCATTAATAAAATCATCAGAACGTCTGTGATGGTCAATAATAACTTTCGCCCCTGATTTTGAATAAAGCTCCGGTTCGTCAATTAAAAATAATCTATGAGTATCAACAACAAACAAAACAGTATCTTCATCACATTTTTCAAGAGCTTCAGAAATTGAAATAAAACCATCAAAACCATTTTTAACTGATAATTTTATCAGACCTTGTGATAAGGTTGTTTTTTCATCAACAACTACAAAAGACTGTAATCCGTTCGCTTGAGCAAAAAAATGCACGCCCATTGCAGATCCGATAGCATCGTAATCAGAAAACTTATGACCAACAATAATAACTTTTTTATATTTCTTTATCAATGTGGAAATCTTTGCTGCTGTCTGACGAGGTGAAACTCGTGAATTGTCGTTGGCAAGATTTGACATACCCCCAAAATAAACATAGCCATTTTCAGTATAAACTGCAGCCTGGTCTCCACCTCTGCCTAATGACATTTCAAGAGCTTTCCTTGCTCTGACTTCACATTCGGACAAATCAGAACCTGTCCCAACGCCAATTGAAAGTGTAGAATTAACAAACTCGTTATTATGCTTATATTCTCTTACTTCTTTCAAAACATTAAATTTCTTTTCACAGATTATATCAAGATCTCTCTTTTCGCCAATTACTAAATATTTACCCGTACCTGTTCTTTTAAAGATTAATTTTTCATCTTTTAACCAATCCTGAATTTTGCTCTCAATAGCGTTCAGAACCTGAGCAAATTTACTGTCAGTCAATTGACGAGAAAGCTGGTCTATGTTATCAATAAAAATTGACATAACAAAGGGTCTTGACAAATTAAATTCAATTTCCGTCTGCTTCAAATATGTATCATCGAAGAAATAAAAGCAAAGCATTGGGTTAGATTTGCTTTTAACCTTCGTGATAAATGCGGTAAATTTTCTTTCGTTAAACTCTGCATCTGCGATTTTCAGATTCACATAATCCGAGTATTTAAAATTATTGAAAAAGTCGCGAATACTTACTTTTTGATTATCTTCCAGTATATTTTCGCCAAACTCCTTATTATACCAGACAAGATTCCCTTTGGTGTCACACATTGCACAAGGCAACGGGAAATTGTCTACAGTATCAATTTGTTCCTCAGAGAGAGATTTATTGACCTGCTGTATATATTTCCTTGTTGATTTAAATGAAAGCGCAGAATACAAAAGATTTGCTGCAAGAACAAAAACAAATGAAACAAGGAAAATAAACGCTGTGTTATTGTTAATAGCAAAACTGATTACAGAAAACACCAATAAAATTAACGAAGTTAAATAACCGGCGGGATTTTGATAAAATAAAGCTAAAAACTTCATATTTTAAACCTCTAATAAAATGGGCAAAATCATCGGACTTCGCTTTGTTCTTTCATACATAAGCCGTGAAATTTCATCACGTAATTTTGTGTTCATTGCATTAATGTCAAAACTATATGGCGGGAAACTATCAATAACTTTCATAGAAACTTTTACGGCTTCGTTCATAAGAAGTTCCGCTTCCTTGACATAAACAAAACCTTTTGAAACGACTTCAGGTCCGCTTAACAATTCACCGGAAGCACCATCAATTGTTGCAGCGATAATTATGATACCATCCTGACCTAAATGCAGACGCTCTTTCATAACCCTTGCGCCAACGTCACCAACACCATAACCATCAACATAAACTTTACCATTTGCTACAGTACCTGATACCGCAATATTTTTGTCAGAAATTGAAATTTCATAACCATTATCTGCAATAACAATATTGTTACCGTCAATTCCTACACTTTCAGCAAGTCTGGCGTGATAACGAAGATGTTTTTGTTCTCCGTGAACAGGGATGAAATATTTGGGTTTAACCAATGAAAGCATTATTTTGAGTTCTTCCTGGCATGCATGACCGGAAACATGCACATCATACATTTTTTCATATATCACTTGCGCACCAAGTTTTAACAAGTCATTTATAACTCTATAAACTGTTTTTTCATTACCTGGAATCGGTCGTGCTGAAATGATGACACAATCATTAAAACCAACACTGACTTTTCGGTGGCCGCCCTGAGCCATTCTTGAGAGAGCTGACATAGGTTCGCCCTGACTACCTGTTGTAACAATAACAAGTCTGTCATCGGAATAACGTTTAATCTCGTCAATGCTAATGAGAGTACCATCAGGAATATTTATATAACCAAGCTCAGAAGCAATTGCTACAACATTTTCAAGACTACGTCCGGAAAGGGCTACCTTACGGTCAGTCTGAGTAGCTATATCAATTATTTGTTGCACACGATGAAGATTAGAGGCAAAGGTAGCGATTATTATTCTTCTGTTCCCTGCCTGATTGAACAGACTGCGAAAAGTTTCACCAACCTTACTTTCACTCTGAGAATACCCGGGTTGTTCAGCATTGGTCGAATCAGACAAAAGCGCAAGAACACCTTCATTACCCAACTCAGCAAATCTTGAAAGGTCAATTCTACTACCATCAATTGGGCAAGTATCAATTTTAAAGTCACCGGTCTGAATAATTGTTCCGGCTTCAGATTTAATAGCTAAAGCAACTGCATCAGGAATAGAATGGTTAACCTTGATAAATTCAACATCAAAATCACCGAGTTTTACTGAATCGCCTGCTTTGACAATATGAATATTAACTTCGTGCTGAAGTTTATGCTCGCTGAGTTTTCCGTTAATAAGACCGGCAGTAAGAAGTGTTGCATAAACCGGTATATTAACCTTCTTTAAAAGATAACTCAAAGCACCGATATGGTCTTCATGACCGTGTGTTATGATGATACCCTTGACTTTATCAATATTTCTCTCAACATAGGTAAAATCAGGAATAACAAAATCAACACCTAATTGGTCGGATTCAGGAAAAGCGAGTCCGCAGTCAACAATAATCATTGACTTTCCATATTCATAGCAGGTCATATTCTTACCCACTTCGTTGATACCACCCAAAAATGACACTTTAACAGGTTCTGTTCTTTTAGGTGGTGTTATTTTTGAGTAACGTGCAGTATTTTTTGTATTCTGTTTCGCACTGCTTTTTTTAGTATTATTTGTTGAAGTATTACTTTTCTTTTTTGAAGCATCTTTGGGTGCAGTTTTGTTCTTATTCTTTTTTGAACTTTGATTATTAAGTTTTTTTGTATGACTTTTCTCGTTCTGCACGAAAGCTTCAGAAGATTGACTTTTCTTCTTATTATCTTTTTGCATAAAAATCTCCTGTTTTTAAGATTTATGAAATATGTAAAACCGTCAGAAACAAGACGGCATAATAACCTATTTTACTAATTTACTATAATACTATTATTTACTATTAATGTCAAGTATTCAACCCTCCTAAAAAATCCTCAAAAAACGCACACAATTCATTTGAAAAAGAATAATTCTCGGAGGCACAAAGTATTTTCAAGTGGTCAGAACCGGGCAAATCCTCAATTTTTACTAATCCGTTTTTAAGAGCTATATTATATCTGTCATTTTTATAAAAACTTTCACTGATTCCACTTAAAAATTTAGCTCTTTCCCCTTTTTTAAGCGAGCATTTAACATATCTTTTGTTAATATAGAAATCGGGTAAATCTGATATTATCTCTTCAATATTTTGTTCCGAAATATTAATAATATTTAACAAAACAAAAAGAAGGTAAACCGAATCTGATTTCCAGATATTTTGATACATATCTGTTTCAGATGAAACACAATTTTTTTTTGATTTCAGATAGAAAAACACCACTCTTCTCAAATCCCTTTGAGTGTATACTTTCTCCTTATATTTTATACTGACACTCGTGCCTGAATCATTCATGCTAACATAAACTTTTTTTGAAGATTTATCTTTTATCCCTATTTTTTTAAATAATTCATTCAAAGTTTCATATAATAACGGGTTTTTGCAATCAACTATTATATTAAAATCCAATTCTCTATCAAACAAAGCGGTAACTTCGCGGATATACACTCTTTTCATACCATGTAATTGTCTGATAGTTTTAAAACCATCAACATTAACAAAAACAAACTTACCTTTATTACAATAATCAAATAAATTAACACACTCTGCATTATTCAATGGCTTGTTGTCAGAATTAAATATTTCGACATTTGTTCCTGAACTGTTTCCGGTAAAGTATACGGCATAATCACATTCACAAAAAGATGAGCAGAAAAAAATGTGGGATTGAAATGTGGTACCAACATCAAAACACTCTCCACCGGAAGCAATAAAACCACTTAAAAAAGCAAGTTTAATTGAAAGCGAATTAAACGAACCATCACCGGCAACCAAAACTTTTGGCTTATTAAAAACCGTTGCAACGGCAGACCCTAAAAGTGTTGCTTTATCAGGGCGCAACCCTTGAAATTTATCCTTAAAATTTGAAATCGGTTTATTATTGAACGGAGATTTAATAAATTTATCATAGCGTACGTTTTTTCTGATTATAGAATTATTTTCAATTGTTATATCTTCACCAACTAAAGAATTTGCACCAATAACCGAACCTGAAAATACTGCTGAATTTCTTTTTACGGAAGAATTTTCACAACAAACACTTCCATCAACAAAGCAATTTGAAGAAATAAATACATTTTCAAACAAAACACTATTTTTAATTGAACTTTCTTTTGAAATAAGTGTATTGTTATAAATTATCGTGTTAGGACCAATCACTGAGCCACTTTCTATCTGAATGTTTTCGCCCAAATAAACCGGTGGAACAATCGAAAAGTCACCTTTTGGAAAACGTCCTTCTGTAAAAACACCTTCAGCTATATAAGGTGGATGAAAACTTGTTTTTCTATTCAAAATATCAAACAACACGCACTTATATGAGTTTACATTATTCAAAATTTTTATATAACTGTTAAAAGTCAGAAAATCATCTGCAAACTTTTTATAATTTAAAAATAACTCACTAAAATCAATGCCTTTATTGTGTAGATTAATCAATGTTTTAACCGTACAACTCACTGCAAAACAAAATCCTTTTTCATCTTGCAGACAAATAACTTTATGACTTTTCAAATTATTAATTGAATTTGACAAATCGACTTCAAAATATACATCATTACGAAAAAGTATTATATTATCATCTGCTTTCAACGAAAACAGAAGTTTTTTGAAATGTGATGTTTCAATATTAACAACATCAAAAAGTTGATAATCAAATTTGTTTTCACAATCTGTAATATATGCAACATCTATCTGTATATCAGAAAAGTTTTTTAATTGCAGTTCAGTCAAATAACAATTCATAACCTGTAAACCATAAAAAGACCGAACATTTAACTGTTCGGTTAATAAATTATTTTTTGAAAAATCAATAGAAACAAGATACATTTTACAACCCCCATTAAAATTATAACCACACAAATTATAAAAATTAAGTAAAAATACTTTTAATATTTTTAAATTCGTGTTAATATGGCAATAATAAAAATCAAAAAGGATTGTATATGAAAAAAGTTGATATTTTTACAGATGGTGCTTGTAGTGGCAATCCCGGTCCGGGTGGTTGGGGTGCAATATTAAGGTGCAATGGTATTGAAAAAGAATTAAGCGGTGGCGAAAGCGAAACCACGAACAACAGAATGGAACTAACTGCTGTTATCTCAGCTCTTAATGCATTAAAATACCCTTGCGAAGTTACAGTAACAACAGATTCAAAATATGTTTATGATGCCGTTACTCAAGGTTGGGTTTATTCATGGAAGAAAAACGGATGGAGAAAAGCAGATAAGAAACCTGCATTAAATCCTGATTTATGGGGTCAATTGTTAGACTTATTGGATAAACACCCTGTTACTTTCAAATGGGTTAAAGGTCACAACGAACACCCTGAAAACGAACGATGCGACAAATTGGCCGTAGCAGAATGTGAAAAGTATAAATAATTAATCCCTCACACCATTTTTTGATGATGTGAGGGATTAATATCTTTATTTTTTAATTGAATTTATAATATCTTCAACTGTATCTGCGATTACCCGTGCAGTTTTAGGTCCCATTGAGTTCGTTTCTTCATAATGCCTTCTGTCATGCATGTCTCTACCATTTTCAATATATGGTGATTTTTCATTAAGCAAGAAATCATTGGGTGGCAAAATATACCCCAACTCATCATTTGCCAAGCCAAAAACGAGTATTTTTTCATCTTCTACTATATCACACAATAGTTTTGGATTAATTTCGGGACCTTTACCCGTAGCAGACTCTTCCGCATTTAATGCGCCACCAAAAACAAGTTCGGGAAATAGCTCACCGGGTAAAAGTAAAATCTTCTTACCACCAATTTCAAAATATGTAATCTCAGATTTCAGACACCAATAATTAAGTGCATCATCTTTTGTAAATTTATCAGCAGTTAAAATACCAATATCACAAGCAATAGTTAAAACAGGATTTTCTACATCTGCATAAAACTCTTTTCTTGCAAAATTTATAATAGGTTGAAGTTTTTTATCATTATCAATGGAAATCGCATATTCTGCAAGTTTATATCCGATGTTACGTGTTGATTCAATAAGACGGTGTTCATCGCGAAGTATTTTCTCATCAGGAATGTCCATACTTATCATACCACCGATGGCACCAACAGTATAAAATGTTTCTGCACCTGTTGTATTTCTTATTTTCTCTCTTAAATAACAAGGAAAATCCGCACTGACAAGGTGATTACAACCTTGAAGTGATTCAGAATGAGAAGCAAAATTAAGCAACCAAATCTCCTTTGAAGCATCATCGGGAACAAAACGGAAACGAGTTAAAGTTTTTGAATATACAATAGGCGTTCTTATATCTTCCTGCATATCAGGAACATCAATTTCTCCAAGATATAAATCACCATTTTTTCGGTTTTCATAGGCTTCAAAAGCACATTTAACAACAGCTTCAAAAAGAATATTCATAAACTTTTCATCTTTACCGCTGAAAGGTAAACGCCCCCAGATACCCATTGTATCAATACCTGCGTGGTTATGAGTAGACATAACACCAATATATCTGCAACAAGTATGTGCAGAAAAACCTTTTAACAGTTCACGGATTTTATTAACATCTTTATTAAGAAGACCAACAATATCAAGAGAAATTAACAATACACCGCCTCTGCCGCTGTTATCATCAATCCATACAGCATGGGCATATTGCGGGTCAATTACGCCTCTTGCAGGGTTGTTTTCGCCATAACCTGCGATGTAATATTTTTTCTTGTCAATATCATCAGGTAAAATAACCTCTCTGTGAAAACCTACTGTGAAATTATCAGATTTCGGAGTATCAATAAAATCCACTTCAACAGGTTCTAAAGGCTGAGCTTTTTTTGATTTTAATGCCATTTTTCCATGACCTTTTACGATTCCGTTAAGTAAATAATATAAAACTGATTTTTCCATAAAAGCACCTCAAAGCTTCATTCGTTCTTTATAATCGGGTAAAAATTTTTCAATATATTTGTAAAACTCTTTACTGTGGTTGTGATGCTTGATATGAGCTAACTCATGTACAACAACATAATCAATATATCTCTCATTTTTATCCATCAGGAACAATGAGAAGTTAAGGTTATTTGTTCCCGAACATGACCCATATCTTTTTTTTGCAGAATTAATTTTCACAGATGCAGGTTGAACTTGCATAATATTTGCATAATATTCCACTTTTCGAGGTAAAACTTCCTTTGCTTTTTTGCGTAAAGCTTCTACCTCATCATCAGAATATTCTTTAATTTGTTTACTTTTTTCTCTTTGTAAAATTATAGTTTTTTCAAGCCACGGTTTCTTATCAATAAGTATTCTGTCTATTTCTTTTTGAGAGAGATTTAACGGGGCTCTGACAGTTATGTTGCAATCTGTATCAACCTGAATTGCTACGCTTTTTCGTTTTGAACGAATTAAAGTATAATCAAAAAGCATATTTAAAACCCATTCTTATATTCTTCAATCGGCTTACCACCACGCTCAAGGTACTCCTTATAAAGTTTTTCTTTTCTTTCAGCGGTATACTCATAACACCAAAGATTGAAAACACCTGAAAAGCTTTCAAAAGTTTCATCGGGAAAAACTCTGAACACACCTGATTTATAAGGCAAGGGTATTTCAACGGTACCATTTGAAGCAATAAAATAATATTTTGCAATTTGAATCGATTTTCTGTTAGCAAGATAGTTAGGTAACTCCTCATCAAACTTAATCTGTGTTACAGGAAAAAGTGCAATTTCCGCATTAACAAGTTCATAAAATTCAGGTGTTGTTCCTAAATGCCCATGGTGAGCCTGTTGAACAATATCTGATTTTAAAAAAGTTGGGTACCTTTCCTCAAGAACCCGACTTTCTTCAAGACCAGCATCACCTGGAAATAAAATTTTTGTGCCTTCTGCTTCTGCCATTATAACTACAGATGAATCGTTGTAGTTTTCGTTACTGTCGGGGAAAACATCTTCATGAGAACAAAGAACATCAAAACGAATATTATTTGCATAAAAATACATACCGGTGTGTAATCTGCAAACAGGGATTTCAGGGTGTTTTGCCATCAAATCATAAAAAGCAGTTACATAATTCAGGTTTGACGGAGTCCAATATGTTCCATCCCGATGATCGTTTGGTACAAAATTATGATAGACTTTCTCAATAATTGTATCATGAGTATAATAACGCACATAATTCATAAATTGAGCGATGTGGTCTTCATGTCCGTGGCTTAAAAACCAACCTTTTATACGTATTTTTTCACCATTCGATGTACGCTCACGAAGAAAATCATATATTCTGTCGCAATCTTTGATCGAATATGTATGTGCACTATCAATAACAAAAAACGAACCATCACAAGAACGTAAGATATAACACATACCACAGTCAATCAAGGTGTGGTCAACCTCGAATTGCCATAGGGTTGTTTCACCTTTATCTTTGAAGCTCTCTTTTTCATATTGAGGAAGTGCAGTTTTTGCATCTAGTGATATTCTTATTGAATTGTTGCAAGAATAATAAGCAAAAGAAAGCAACACACCATTGTCAACGCAAAAGAAAAACTCATTATTTTCTATTTTATTATCAAATAGTTTTTTATCATCAAACTGCGTAAGAAGCTCATAAAAAGTATCTTTTTCAATATTATTGTAAAGCAAAAGCTGTGAACTTTCACCCGAATTATAGCATTGTGCTTCACTTTTGAAAAAAGAATCTGTTTTATTCTTAAAAACGGTTAAATATTCATAAAAAATCATAAATAAATTTCTCCGTAAAATTAAATATCACTCAGATTAAGCGCATTAAAATAATTTAAAATATCTTGTTTGGCAGCGGTAACCCTACCTTGAATCATTGTACCTCTGCCACCGCCTCTACCGTTTAGAGCAGAATTGAAATGCTTAGCAAACTTCATTAAATCAAAACTAAGACTACCGGCAACATAAGAAAAACCGGTGTCTTCATTGCCCGAAAGAATAACACAAATTTCTTTTTTGGTCATTCCAAAGTTTGCAAGTTCACGCATCATATCTGAATCATAAAACGATGTAATAAAAAGAGCTGTATCGCCAATAAATAAAAGATTTTCTTTATCATTTTCTGCAATCTGCATTTTAAATGATACGAACTCTCTCTGAATTTTTTCATTTTCTTTAATTTTTTTCTCAACAAAAGATGCAATTTCATGTTGCTTTGAAGAAAGCATAACTGAAACATCATAAACACTAGTGTATTTTTCTCTGTAATCAAAAAGAGCTTTTAAGCCGGATTTCATAACAATTCTGACACCACCTCTGTGGCGCATAAAATCAAGAATTTTAACAACACCAATCTCCCCTGTTCTTTTAACATGGGGTGCACAACAGGCGCAAAGGTCAGCCTCACCTATTCTGACAAGACGAACTCCATCTTTTAAATCAAGCTTACTGCGATAATCAAGGTTTTCAATTTCATATTCACTTGGGAAGAAGCATTCAATTTCAATATTATCATATATATACCTGTTGGTTTTTTCTTCTACTTCATCAAGCTGTTCACGAGTAAGCTCACCGCTGAAATCAACGGTTACATAATCTTCTTCCATATGAAAACCAACGTTATCATAACCATATAAAGAATGAACAACACCTGAAACTATATGCTCACCGCTATGGCTCTGCATACGCAGAAATCTCTGTTCCCAATTAATTTTACAAGTGTATTCACTTGCCACGTTAAGTTCTTTATCAACAAAATGATAAATTACTTCACCAGATTCCTGAACATCCTTAACTTCAGCGTCGCCGATAAAGCCGGTATCTGCTTTCTGACCGCCTCCCTCAGGGAAAAAAGCGGTTTTATCAAGTACAATCCTATAACCCTTTTCATTTTTTTCACAAGAAACAACAAGGGCACTAAAATCTTTAATATAACTGTCCGAATTATATAATCTCTCTGTTTTCATAATTAACCTCTGTAAAATGCTAATGAAAGTGCAATAACATATTGTGCCGCATAATAGGTTGCGTGATTAAGAATAATAGTGATTCTGTTTGTTCTATCCTTTTCATTCTTACTGAAATAAATACCGGCAAGAAACGCATCAGAAAGCACAAACAAAGCAAAACCGATATTAAGGAGAACACTATGTAATGTATAGTTTTCGGTAATAGTATAACCACCTGCAAAACCTAAAGTCATACATAATACTGCTGTATAAAGAATAGTAATTTTTTTGAATTTACCATACTCAAGCTTCATAACTTTTTCTGAAACCAAAGCAATAACAATTCCTGCAATTATACCAATCGCAACACAGATTATGTTAGTTAACTCAATTCCGTAAACCGAAACCATTGCAATGCTATAGAAAATATGACCGATTAAAAAGCTCCAGAAGCCTAAATTTGTACATCTGTCAGCATCGTTTAATCTTGAATACTTCAAATCAAGAACAATATCACCTAACATTCCAAAGCATGCACCACCAACTGTAAAAGCACCTAAAAAATCAGAACAAGCTTCATTGTCAATAAAAAAGAACAATGCTGATAGAATAAAACCCATACTTGCTATAGACTTAATTGCAACAACATCAATTGTTACGTTTACCGTTCTCTTTATAAGGAAAATTATAGTTGCCACAATACCTATAACAAAAAATAAATACCCCACTGAACTACCACCTTAACTATTATTTAAAATGATATTATCACAACTATAAGTAAAATTCAATTAACACCACTTAAAAAGGTTTGCATAATTTTCAACCTTCAATTTTGTTTATTTTAACCAATGAAATTTTCTTGATTTTTTTCTTCAGGAGTGGTAATATAAAGGCAAGTTAATACGCCAATAACTTACGCAAACACCGACAGCCGTTCACGAAATTGAGCGGCTGTCGGTGTTTTTATATATTTGAAAAATAATATTATAATTTTATAATATTATATTGATTTAAAAAAATAATTGTTGTAAAATTATTTTGTATAAACTTAGAACATGGCGATGCAGTTTACGAAAATGTCAAGAAACACATCAGAATTTTTAATTTGGAAATTTTAGAATAAGGAGAACTTATTATGAAATACATCGAATTTGACAACAACAAAGAGTTTGATTTAATACTTTTGGGTCGTGTTGCGGTTGACTTTAACCCAACAGATTACTATTGCCCGCTTTCTCAAAGTACAACATTCAAAAAATATCTTGGTGGATCCCCTGCTAATATCGCAGTCGGTCTTTCAAGACTCGGTAAAAAATGCGGTTTCTTTGCTAAAATTTCCGACGATGAGTTAGGAACATTCGTTGAAAATTTCTTCAAAAATGAAGGTATTGATTGTTCCCATATCACCCGTTGCACAAACGGTGAAAAAATCGGTCTTACATTTACAGAAATATTATCCGAAACAGAAAGCTCAATTCTTATGTATCGTAATGACGCTGCAGACCTTAAACTTTCCGTTGAAGATATAGATGAAGATTACATAAAAAAATCAAAAGCACTTCTTATTTCAGGTACTGCTCTGTGCGAAAGCCCTTCAAGAGAAGCTGCACTTAAAGCAACCGTTCTCGCTAAAAAGAATAACATTCCCGTTATTTTTGATATTGACTATCGCGCATACAACTGGAAAAACAGCGATGAAATAGCAATTTATTATTCAACTCTTGCTTCAAAAGCAGATATTATTCTTGGTTCAAGAGAAGAATTTGATTTAACTGAAAAACTCATAGGTCTTGACGGTACGGATAAAACAAGTGCTTCATACTGGCATTCTCAAAGTGCCAAAATTGTTATTATCAAGCACGGCAAAGAAGGTTCAACAGCTTATACGAACGATGGCGAAAGCTATAACATCAAACCATTCCCGGTTAAGCTCCTCAAATCATTTGGTGGCGGTGATGGTTACGCATCTGCTTTCCTTTATGGTCTTTTTGAGGGTTGGGAAATTATTGATGCCCTTGAATTTGGTTCTGCTTCCGCTGCTATGCTTGTTGCAAGTCACGCATGTTCACAAGATATGCCCTCTGTTGATGCAGTGAAAGAATTTATAAAGAAAGAAAAAGAAGAGTATGGTGAGATGATTGCTCGTGGTTAAGAAATTAATCAATAAACTCAAAAATTATATAACCTTACTTTTACTTGTAAGTTTTATAATTGTGCAAATTCCGGTTCTGATAAACACTTACATTTATGAGTTTTCTTCAAGATACTTTTTAACAGTCGATGAAGCATCACAAGAGAATTTTGATTGTGTTCTTGTTCTCGGTGCAGGTGTATGGGGTGACGGACCCTCACATTTACTCGAAGAAAGATTGAATAAAGGTGTTGAGATTTATAGTACCGGTTGTACCAAAAGAATTCTTATGAGCGGTGACCACGGCAGAACTGAATACGACGAAGTTAACGTTATGAAAAACTTTGCAGTAAAAAAAGGTGCCGTTGCAGAAGAAGTTTTTATGGACCATGCAGGTTTTTCAACGTACGAATCAATGTACCGCGCTAAAGAAGTGTTTCAGGTTAAGAAGGTTATAATCGTTACACAAAAATATCATTTATACAGAGCGGTCTACAACGCAAGAAAATTAGGTCTTGATGCATATGGTGTTCCTGCAGATGGGCAGTATAACTTTTCACTCCCTGTAAGAACCTATAATAACTTCAGAGAATCACTTGCAAGATGCAAGGATTTTATATGGTGTTTTTTTAAACCGGAACCCACTTACTTAGGCGAAGTAATACCAATAAGCTCAAGTGGAGTTTTAACTGATGACAAGGTGAATTAATTATGTTTGAACAATTATCTTTTAATGAAAATGGTATTAAAACAGTTTGCGAAATGAATGGCAAACATTCTGATATGCTTATGAATATAAAAGTAAAAAGGTTTTACGAAAATGAAACTTTTTCACTTTATGATGAAGATTGTGAGACTGCGTTTCTCATCCTTTATGGTGACGTTGAAATCACTTGGGACGGTGAAACAAAGAATATGGTAAGAGAAAATCCTTTTGTAAAAGCATCTTTCTGTTTGCACGTTCCGAAATGCACCAACGTTTCAATTAAAGCGAATAAAGAAACTGAAATTCTTATTCAGCAGACTGATAACGATATTATTTTCACACCTGTTTTCTACACCCCCGATATGATTCTTTATCAGCATTTCGGTAAAGACCAATGGGACGGTGCAGGTTACAGAATTGTTTCAACGGTTTTTGACCACGACAACGCTCCGTATTCCAATATGGTTCTCGGTGAGGTATACAACCAACCTGGACGTTGGTCAAGTTATCCTCCTCACCACCATCCTCAACCCGAGGTTTATTACTATCAGTTTGACAAACCACAAGGCTTCGGTGCGGCCTTTGTAGGCGATGATGTCTATAAAAGTGTTCAAGGTAGTGCAGTTTACATACCCGATGGCAAAGACCACGAACAAGTTGTTGCTCCCGGATATGAAATGTGCTACATATGGATGGTTCGCCATCTTCCCGATGACCCCTGGCTCAAAACAACAAGATTTGTTTCCGAAGAGCATCAATGGCTCACAAAATAAACTGAAAATAATTTTGAAATTATTCCTTAAGGAGTGATATAAATGGCAATTATGACTATGGGTCAAGCCCTTGTTAAATTCCTCGATAACCAATATGTTTCCTTTGATGGTAAGCAAACAAAATTCGTTGACGGTATTTTTACTGTTTTCGGTCATGGAATTGTATGCGGTCTTGGTCAGGCTCTTGATGAAAACCCCGGTTCTCTTAAAGTGTATCAGGGAAAAAATGAGCAAGGTATGGCTCACGTTGCAGCAAGTTTTGCAAAACAACACAACAGAAGAAAAATAATTGCTTGTTCTTCTTCTATCGGTCCGGGAGCGGCTAATATGATTACTGCAGCGGCAACTGCAACAGTAAATAACATTCCCCTCTTGCTGTTCCCTGCTGATACATTTGCATGCCGTCAGCCCGACCCGGTTTTACAACAGTTTGAGCAACCCTACTCACTTTCTGTAACAACTAATGATGCATACAAACCCGTTTGCAGATATTGGGACAGAATTGTTCGTCCTGAACAGTTAATGAGTGCTATGACAAATGCTATGCGCGTTCTTACAGATACCGCAAACACCGGTGCAGTCTGTATAGCACTTTGTCAGGATGTTGAGGGTGAAAGCTATGATTACCCTGACTATTTCTTTGAAAAAAGAGTACATAAAATAACAAGAATTGCTCCTGCAGAAGATGAAATAGCTGATATTGCATCAATTCTTAAATCTGCAAAGAAACCACTTGTTATCGCAGGTGGCGGTGTAAGATACTCAGAAGCAGGAAGAACTGTTGAAGCATTTTGCGAAAAACATAATATTCCTTTTGCGGAAACTCAGAACGGCAAATCCGCTGTTCTTTCATCACATTCTCTCAATTTGGGTGGTGTTGGTGTTACCGGAAACCTTTCTGCCAATGTTATTGCAAAAGAAGCTGATGTTATTCTTGGTATCGGAACTCGTTTCTCCGATTTTACAACTGCTTCTAAATCACTCTTTAAAGCAGATGCAAAGTTTATAACAATCAATACCGACAGATTTGATGCTTACAAACTCTCTTCCGTTAAAGCAGTTTGTGACGCAAAACTTGGTATTGAAGCCCTTGATAAAGCAATCGGTGACTATAAGACTACATATACTACGGAGATTGCTGATGCTAAAAAAGACTGGGCAGAAGAATTGGAAAAGCTTTCTGCATATACATATTCAGAAGATTTTGAACCGATTATCAAAGCAAGATACGAAGAAACAATCCCTGAGTTTGTTGAAAAAATCGGTGGTACAATTACACAAACCTCTGCTCTTGCACTCATCAGAAAAGTTATTGACGATGATGCAATTGCGGTTGCTGCAGCAGGTTCACTCCCGGGTTGTATGCAGAGAATGTGGACAACTGATGCTCCCAATTCCTACAATATGGAATATGGTTATTCTTGTATGGGTTATGAAATTGCCGGTGCTCTGGGTTCAAAAATGGCTGAACCTGACAAGGAAGTTTATGCTTTCTGTGGTGATGGTAGCTATTTAATGCTCCACAGCGAACTTGTTACTTCAATTCAGGAAAATAAAAAAATCAACGTTCTTCTGTTTGATAATTCGGGTTTTGGTTGTATTAATAATCTGCAGATGTCAAATGGTATTGGAAACCTTGCAACCGAATTCCGTAAACGTGACGACAACGGAAATCTTCTCGGTGAGCTTATTCCTATTGACTTTGCTATGAGTGCAGCAGGTTACGGTGTCAAAACATACACCGCAAAAACACTTGAAGAACTTGAAGAAGCACTTATTGACTCTAAGAAACAATCTGTTTCAACTCTTATTGATATCAAAGTTCTTCCCAAGTCTATGACCGATGGTTACGGTGCTTGGTGGCACGTTGGTATCGCATCCACATCATCAAAAGAAGCAGTTAACACTGCTTTCAAAAATAAAGACGAAAATCTTAGAAAAGCGAGGAAGTTCTGATGCTTGATAAAAACAAAGTAAAACTCGGTATTGCTCCTATCGCGTGGACAAACGACGATATGCCGGACCTTGGAGCAGAAAACACATTTGAACAGTGCATTTCCGAAATGGCTCTTGCAGGCTTTACAGGTTGCGAAGTTGGTAACAAATACCCCAAAGATACCGCTGTTCTCAAAAAAGCTCTTGACCTTCGCGGAATGCAGATTTGCAATGCATGGTTCTCAACATTTCTCACCACAAAACCTTATGAGGAAACAGAAAAAGAATTCATTAAGCACATCACTTTCCTCAAAGAAATGGGCGCAAAGGTTGTTGGTGTTTCCGAACAAGGTCACTCAATACAAGGCACCGACCTTTCTATCTTCGACGACAAATATGTTATGAACGACGAAGAATGGGATATGCTTTGCACAGGTCTCAATAAACTTGGTAAAGTTGCAAAAGATATGGGAATAACTCTCACATTCCATCATCATATGGGTACAGTTGTTCAGACAGCTGCAGAAATTGACAGAATGATGGAAAATACAGATCCTGAACTTTTCAATCTTCTCTTTGACTCAGGTCATCTTGCATATTGCGGTGAAGATTATATGTATATTCTCAAAAAATACATCAACCGCATCAAACATGTTCACCTTAAAGACATTCGTCCTGACGTTATTGCAGATGTTAAAGCTAAAGGTGAAAGCTTCCTTCAGGGCGTTCGTAAAGGTACATTTACAGTTCCCGGAGATGGCGTGATTGACTTTGCCCCCATATTCGAGGTTCTTGCAGAAAACAATTACGAGGGTTATGTTCTTGTTGAAGCAGAGCAAGACCCCGCTATTGCAAACCCCTTTGAATATGCACTCAAAGCAAGAAAATACATTGCTGAAAAAGCAGGTTTATAATATTAGAGAGGTAATCTAAGATGGCTGAAAAAATCAAATATTTTTGTAATGGTCAGTTTAAAGAGTCAAAAACTGATGTTTGGTATGACCTTTTCAACCCAAGTACAGGTGAAATTACAGGTCATGCACCTTGTTGCACTAACGATGAGGTTCTTGAAGCAGTTGAAGCCGCTAAAGCAGCCTACCCCGGTTGGAGTGCAACACCCGCTATAAAAAGAGCTCAGATTCTTTACAATGTACGTGACCTTCTCATCAAACATATGGAAGAGCTTACAACCCTTGTTGCCGAAGAAAACGGCAAGGTATGGAGTGAAGCTGAAGGCGATGTTCTTAAAGCAAAAGAAGGAACAGAGCTTGCAACTCAAGTTCCATCTCTTATGATGGGCGAAAGCCTTATGGATGCTTCATCCGGCTTTGACACAACCCTTTATCGCGAATCAATGGGTGTGTTTGCAGGTATTGTTCCTGTTAATTTCCCCGCTATGATTCCTTTTGGTTGGATGGTTCCCACCTGTGTTGCTTGCGGTAACACAATCGTACTTAAAGCTGCCTCCCTTACTCCTAAGACTGCATTAAGAATTGCTGAACTTTATAAAGAAGCAGGTATGCCTGACGGCGTTGTTAACGTTGTTACATGCTCAAGAAACGAAATCAACACTCTTCTTGACCATCCGGACATT
The DNA here is from genome assembly GCA_045576615.1 of Acutalibacteraceae bacterium. Classification (GTDB taxonomy): domain Bacteria; phylum Bacillota; class Clostridia; order Oscillospirales; family Acutalibacteraceae; genus DTU089. Next base: position 60,272 of record JAZNGU010000037.1, read on the forward strand.
AAGGGTATCACCTTTGTTGGTTCAACTCCTGTTGGTAAGATCATCTATGAACGAGCAGCTAAAGCCGGTAAACGTGTTCAGGCTCTTTGCCAGGCTAAGAATCACGCTCTTGTTCTCGAGGATGCTCCTATCGAAAGAACAGTTGCAGGTATTATCAATTCTGCTTACGGTTGCGCCGGTCAGCGTTGTATGGCTCTCTCCTGCTGTGTTGTTCAGGAATCAATTGCTGATAAATTTGTTGCTGAGCTTAAAAAACAGGCATTGAATATCAAAGTTGGCAAATCTGTTGATAAAACATCCAAACTTGGACCGCTTACATACAAAAAACACTACGACGAGGTTGTTGCAGACATCGAAAAAGGTGTTAAAGAAGGTGCAACACTTGTTCTTGACGGAAGGAATCCCGAACTTCCCGAAGAAATCAAAAATGGCTACTTCGTCGGACCCACAATTTTTGATAACGTTACAGAAGATATGACAATCGGCAGAGATGAAGTTTTCGGTCCTGTTCTTTGCGTTAAAAGAGTTAAAGACTTCCATGAGGGAATTGCAGTTATGAACGCTAACCCCTATGCTAACGGCTCCGTAATCTTCACCCAGAACGGTCATTATGCAAGAGAATTTGCCCGTCACACCCATGGTGGTATGGTTGGTGTGAATGTTGGTATTCCTGTTCCGATTGGTTTCTTCCCCTTCTCAGGTCATAAAGATTCATTCTTTGGCGACCTTCATTGCCTTGGAAAAGATGCTTACAGATTCTTTACAGAAAGCAAATGTGTAACTACCCGTTGGTTTGATGAAGATGAAATCAAAAAAACAGAAGTATCAACCTGGGATGGCACAATCTGATAAAACACAAACGAAAGGACATAATAACTATGCTTAATATCGGTATTATCGGTGCAGGACGCATCGGCAAGGTTCATCTTGAATCAATTTCATATCATGTAAAAAATGCAGTTGTAACAGCAATTGCAGACCCCTTTATGAATGATGAAACAAAAGCATTCTGTGAAGGCTTCGGTGTTGAAAAAATCTACACAGATTACAAAAAAATTATTGAAGATGAAACAATAGACGCTGTTCTTGTTTGCTCTTCAACAGATACTCATGCGCCTATTTCAATTGAAGCAATCAATGCAGGTAAACATGTATTCTGCGAAAAACCACTTGCAAACACAGTTGACAAAATTCTTGAAATTGCTGAAGCTCTTAAGGCTCATCCCGAAGTTAAGTTCCAGGTTGGCTTTAACCGTCGTTTTGACCATAACTTTGCCGCAATCAGAAAAGCTTTTGACGAAGGCAGAATCGGTGATGCTCAAATCCTTAAAATCACATCTCGTGACCCACAAGCACCACCTGTTGGTTACTGTGCAGCAAGTATCTTTCTTGATATGACAATTCACGATTTTGATATGGCTTGCTTCCTTACTAACAGTGATGTTGAAGAGCTTTATGTATATGCTGACGCTCTTATTAACCCCGGTATCCGTGAATATGGCGACTTTGATACAGCAATAATTTCAATGAAAATGAAAAACGGTGCTCTTGCAGTTATTGATAACTCACGTCAGGCTATGTACGGCTATGACCAAAGAGCTGAGCTTTTCGGTTCAAAGGGTATGGTTGCAACTACAAACGATACACTTTCAACTGCAGTTGTTTCGGATGCTAACGGTGTTACAGGCGAAAAACCCCTCTATTTCTTCCTTGAAAGATACATGGGCTCTTTCTCAGAAGAAGTCAGACAGTTTGTTGACTGCTGTATAAACGATAAGGAAACACCTGTTGGTATCCATGCAGGTCTTCAGTCAGTTAAGATTGCTCTTGCTGCTGAAAAATCAGCTAATGAAGGCAGACCAGTAAAACTTTCGGAGATTGAATGACAATGTCAGAAAAAAACTATGATATTATAGTTATTGGTGCAGGTTGGGGCGGTTTAACCGCCGCTGCTTGTGCTGCAAAAGAGGGCAAAAAAGTCCTTTTACTTGAACGCCACAATACCCCCGGCGGATTCGCTTCAAGCTTTGTACGCGGCCGTTTTGAATTTGACGTTTCGTTACATCAACTCTGCGGTTTTTCACAATCTGCAGGGCTTGGTGAAGTAAGGCAAATTTTTGATTATCTTGGAATCAGTGAAAAAATCAAATGGGCTGAAATACCTGAAGCTTACAGGCTTATAACAAAATCTTCAGATGGCTCTGTCATTGATGTTATTATGCCCTTTGGAGTTGAAAACTACATTGAGGCTATGGAAAAATATGTTCCCGGTAGTAAACCATCAATGACCAGGCTTTTCAATTTAGCAGAAGAAATTGTTAAATCCAGTGAATTTTTTGCAGGCTTTGAGTTCAAAAAAAGTCTTTCTGTTTTAAGAAAGGTTTTAAAAGAACACGGCAATTTTATCAGAACTGCCCCCTACTCTGTTAACAAGGTTTTGGATACTTTAAAAGTACCTAAAAAAGCACAGGAAATTTTCACTGCTTATTGGCTTTATCTTGGGATTGATTGCGAAAGATTAAGCTTTATTCACTACATCTCTATGGTATATATGTACCTCACGTTTGGTGCGGTTACCCCAAAAATGAGAAGTCATGAAATGAGTATGGCTCTGGCAGGGGCAATTGAAGATAATGGCGGTGAAATACGCTATAACTCTCACGTCTCAAGGATACTATTTAAAGACGGACAAGCTTCGGGTGTTATTCTAAAAAGCGGCGACAAGATTATGTGTAACCACATAATTGCAAACTGCTCACCCACCACTGCATACGGAAAAATGATGAAAGCAAAGGACGTTCCCGAAAGTGCATTAAAACGCACAAACGCACGTTCTTTTGGTATGCGCGGTGCTTGTGTATATCTTGGATTAAACCGTTCACCAAAGGATTTGGGAATTACTGAACATTCATATTTTATTACTGATACTGCAAATTCTGTTAATCAGTTTCAGTTAATGAAAAGCATTGATACAAACAACGCTCAAGCGGCGGTTTGCCTGAATATCGCAGATCCCACTTGCTCACCTGCCGGCACAACTATCCTTTGTTTAACAACCCTTTACAGTGATAACTGTTGGGCAAACATCAATCCCGAGAACTATTTTGATGAAAAAGATTTGTTAGCCGCGCGATTGATAGCAAACTTTGAAAGTGCAACAGGTATAATAATCCATAATAATATTGAAGAACTTGAAGTTGCAACGCCTGTTACATTCGCTCGTTACACTTACACACCACAAGGCACTGTATACGGCTACTTTGGTGACGATTGGGATGGTATTATACCGAGAATTATGACTGAAGCAAGCGACTGCGACACAAAAGGGCTTCGTTTTTGTGGTGGTTGGGGTGCTCAACTTTCAGGTATGAGTACGTCAATTGCATCCGGTAGAAATGCGGCATTTGCAACTTTCGAAGATATAAATGAAGGTAATAAGGAGGAAAAAGCCGATGAAAAATAAAATCAAGGTTGAATCCTCTTTAAGAGATATAAAGAATTTTATCAGTATTCCGTCATACAGAAAAGGTGTTATGGAGGAAGCACCCGAAACCCCTGTAAACGCTAACTTTGCAGTAAACTCTACTGCGAACTTTCTTCATCCTACAACACAGTACTTAAAAGTAAAGCAGGTTGCAGAAATTTCAAGAGATGTTCGTGCTTATGTGCTTGAGCCCGATGCAGCTCACGGAACTGCAAAACTTGCCTATTTCAGACCGGGACAATATTTAAGTATAACCTTGAATATCGGCTCTGCAGTAGTTACAAGACCATATACAATATGTTCTTCTCCCTTGCGTTCTGTTGATGACGAATATGTTATTATTGTAAAGAAAATACCCCACGGATTTGCTTCCGCTTATATCTTTAATAATTGGAAAAAAGGCACTGAGCTTGTGGCTTCTGCTCCCCAAGGTAATTTCTTTTATCAAAAGCTCAGGGATTCTAAAAATATTGTTGGGGTTTGTGACAGTAACGGAATTTCCTCATTCTTATCAATGGCTGAAGCTATTTCTGACGGAACTCTTGATATAGACCTGACACTTCTTTACTCTGCACGAAAAAAGAATGAGACTATAATGACAGAGCGCTTGACAGAGCTTTCAGAAACGACGGATAAATTCCGTGTTATATATGTCTTCAGTGACGAACGGGCAGAAAAATGCGAACGCGGTTTTGTTACCAAAACACTGATTGAAAAATATGCACCCGCTGCAAAATTCAGTATATTTGTTTGCGGTACAACAGCGCTTTATAACAGAATAACTCCACAGATTGCTGAACTGAAGCTTGAGAAAAAATATATAAGATTTGGTCTTAGCGGTCAGATTGTTAATCCTGCAAGTTTGCCTGATTTCCCAAAAGACGAAATTGGTAAATCCTATTTCTGTAAAGTTATTCAGGGCGGTGAACTTATTGCAACAATTCCTTGTGCAACTGAAGAAACTCTTCTTGTGGCTTTGGAGAGAGAAGGAATTAAAGCACCTGCATCTTGCCGTTCCGGTGAATGTGGATTCTGCCGTGCAAGGCTGACAAAAGGTAATGTTTTTATACCAAACGGCATTGATTCACGAAGACTTGCCGATTCGGGTCACGGAATCATTCACCCATGCTGTTCGTACCCAATGAGCAATTTAACATTAATTATAAATTAAAAATGAGAGTATTCGAAAACCAAGTTTTTCGAATACTCTCAAAATTTATATAATTCTTATTTAAAATCATCAAAGCCGTCATCGGCAATTTTTTCTGTTTTTTTTACGTTTGGCATTACCAACGGTTCTGCAGGGTTCAAAGGAATATTTGCAGTGTTAACAACCTTGTTTTCATTTTCAGCGGGAACAGGCTGTTCAACCGGTACATTAACAATTTCATTGTCAACGTTTGTAAGTTTATATGCAATAGCTGCATTCTGCATTTTAATTTCATCCATTGTATTTTCAAGTTTTTTCTCCATACCGCGAACACTTGCAACAACATAACCGAGAACAGCGAAAATAATAATACCGTAAGCAATAACATAAGCGGAGAAATTCTGAGAAGAATCAATAAATAAAAGTAACAAAACGGCAGGTAAAAATAATGTTAATAAAACGAAAACAATCACAAAAAGTATTTTTTTTATTATAGAGCCCATATTAAACCTCCGATTATGAATTTTCTTTTGCTATGCGTTTGAGACCTTCAAAACCGATTTTAACGGATTCGAAAACATCCATATCATAGCACAAATCCTGTTCAATAACAATATATTGAACACCAATTTCCTTGCAAGCACGATAGCAGGCACCTAAATCAAGATTACCCGTGCCACACTCAGCAAATCTTTGGACATTATTTACAATTCTCATATCTTTAAAGTGACAAACTTCAACTCTACCCTTGAGTTTTTTAAGATATTCAGCAGGATTAACACCGCCGACCTGCATCCAATATGTATCAGGAATAAAATGAAGAGTATCAGCCGTTGTTTCTTCAATAAGTCTCTCAAAAGTACGCTTACCGTCATATACTTCAAATTCAAAAGCGTGGTTATGATAACAAAGCTGTTTACCCTGCGCTTTCATTTTTGCACCGATTTCATTGCATTTCTGAATAAATCCGCTGACACCCTCAAAAGATTCGTGAATGTTACCGGGCATTGCACCGATACCAATATTATCACAATGAATAAGGTTATGCTCGTGAATTAGTGCATCTAAATCATTTTTCATTCTGTCATAAGGCTTGTGAGTTACACAAACATCCATTTTGTATTTATCAACCAGCTCCGCAACAATTTCAGGGTGAATGTCACCAATTGCAGAAATCTGAATAACATCACAACCAATGCTTTGAAGGAATTTAAGTGTAGTCTCAAAATCTTCAGCATTCTGACACTTGTCTCGCAAAGTAAATAACTGAACACCTAACTTGATATCACTCATAAAATCACCTTTTCTGTACATATATATTTATTTTAACACACAATTTTTCAAAGTAAAGAATTTTTTACAAAAAAACACAAAAATATTTGTGCAATTTATTTATAAAATCTCTTGATTTTTTCATAAAAAATGTTAAAATCAATGTGTATGAAAAGATATAATACATATTTATATTAAGAAGGCGAAACTATGGCAAAATATCTTATTGTTAATGCAGATGACTATGGAATGTGCACTGCTGCTAATGAAGCAGTAGAAGAACTTTTTCAAGGCGGATGGTTGAAATCCGCAACTATTATGATGCCCTGCCCCGGTGCAGAACATGCCGTTCAATTTTCTATTGACCATCCCGAATATGCTATCGGTATTCATACCACACTTACAAGCGAGTGGGGTAAATATCGTTGGAAACCTTTAACAGACGGCAAAACCCTTATTGATGAAGAAGGTTTTATGTGGCACGAAAGTGATCAGGTTGAAAAAAACGCTTCTTATGAGGACATTGAAAAAGAAGTTCGTGCACAGATTGACCTTGCTCATAAGATGGGTATGAAACCCAGCCATGTGGACAACCATATGGGTTCTCTTTACGGTCACTACACAGGCAGATTAGGTCTTTCAAAACTTGCTCTTAAAATATGTGGTAGCTATGGTTACGCTTATCGCCTTTATACAAAAGCTGATAAAAGAATCTGCCCCAACGGCACTCCATACATTGCTTATGCGGCAGTTACCCTTCTTTCAAAGCATTGGGGTAAAAAATATGATGTTATTATTCCCGATTACCTCCTCTTCCCCGATTGGAACGACGATATGAGAGTTAGCTACGAAGTTTATCGTGACACTATTCTCAAAATCTGGACAGATATTCCCGAGGGCGGAGTTACAGAAACTTTCGTTCATCCCTCTGTTGAAAATGATGAGCTTAAAGGTATTACAGGCAGATGGAAAGACAGAGTCTGGGAATACCAGCTTATGAAAGACCCTTATGTACATAAATACCTTAAAGACCACGGCGTTGAATTAATAAGCTACAGAGAGCTTATTAAAATGAAAGGCGGCAAAGTTAAGGGTTAATGGTAAAAAATCAAGGAACGGCAACCGCCGTTCCTTTTTACTTTGTCCAAAAATAGAAGGAAGGACAGGGGACGGTTCTATGTCTTAATCGTTTTGTATAAAACAATCCCCTATCCCTATTAAAATGTTAAAACAAAAACCTTGATTTCAAAAGTATTTCAAGAACAGGACACAGAACCGTCCCCTGTCTTATCACGGCTCAATCATAGAACCGTCCCCTGTCTTACCCATCCTGATTGGTCCGCCTTTTTCGTCGTTTAACTAAAACAAAATACACAACTGTTACTTCACTAATTACAAACACAACATTTAACATTTTTGCGTATATTGAAGAAAACAATGGTGATAATGAAAGTGGATAAAAATGATAATCATTAAATCTGGGTTTGTCAGTTTCAAATCGCCTTATTTCAGAAATATCACTTTCGGCTTTAAATACTGCTGTTGTATATTCCAAATTATTATCAATCATCAAGGTGTATCCAACAATTATATAGTAAGTTCCACCTAGTTCCAAAAATGTAGCTTGCCCTGCTGCATTCCCTTGTGATTCATTATAAATTTCAATTGAAAAAACTTGAACAATAGAGTTGAACCTATTCTGTAAAAGTTGTATTAAAACTGACTCAAAACG